>NZ_JALIDZ010000001.1 GCF_025397915.1 Microbaculum marinisediminis | reverse complement strand
GGGCGGAGCGACCCGGAGGGTCGCCCCGCGATAGACGGCGTCCCGTCCGGTGCGCCTCAGGAGCCGAGCACCATGGAGCGCATTTCCAGCATGCGCTGCTCGCTCGCCTTGGCGTAATCGGACGCCTTCTTGCGGAAGCCGACGAAGGACTCGTAGGTCTCCTTGGCGAGCGGATTGGCGTCGCCGATTTCGGCAAGCACCTTTTCGGACTCCGCGCCGAGCGCCATGACGATCTCGTCCGGCCAGGTGCGCAGCTCGACCCCCTCCTTCTCCAAGATCGGGCCGAAGGCCTCGGCGTTGTGGTAGGCGAAGTCGGCGTAGGACTCCATCGCCGAGGCCGTTGCGGCGCGTCTGACGATCTCCTTCAGGTCGTCCGGCAAGGCGTCGTAGGCTTCCTTGTTGACGATCACCTCGAGCGCCGGACCGGTCTCGTGGAAGGCGGGCATGTAGTAGTACTTGACCACCTTGTAGAGACCGAAGGCGAGGTCGTTCCAGGGTCCGATCCATTCGGCCGCATCGATCGTGCCGCCCTGCAGTGCGGCGAAGATCTCGCCCGGCGGCAGCAGCACCACGTTGACGCCGAGCCGACGCATGACCTCGCCGCCGAGGCCCGCGATGCGCATCTTGAAGCCCTTCAGGTCGTCAAGCGTGTTGATTTCCTTGCCGAACCAGCCGCCGGCCTGCGGGCCCGACGAACCGGCATAGAACGGCAGCACCCCGAACGGCTCATAGGCCCGCTCCCACAGGGCCTGCGCCCCGCCGTAGTAGAGCCAGCCAGCATGTTCCTGGGCGGTCAGCCCGAACGGGACGCCGGTGAAGAAGTGGAAGACGGGGTTCTTGCCCTGCCAGAAGTAGGAGGTACCGTGCCCGATTTCCGCGGCGCCCGACGACACCGCGTCGAAGACCTCGAACGGCGGGACCAGTTCGCCGGCGCCGAATAGCTTGACTGTCAGCCGGCCGTCGGACATGACGCCGATCATGTCGGCGACGCGTTGCGCGTTGACGCCGACGCCGGGCGTGTTCTTCGGCCAGGCGATCGGCATCTTCCACTGGATCGTCTCCTGCGCCTGGACGACCGCCGGCGCGGCGAGGGCGCCCGCCGCCCCGACGCCTGCGGCGCCGAGAAGCCGGCGCCTGTTCAATTCGAACGTTTTTTCCGTCATCGATCGTTCTCCCTCGACCTACCGAATTGATGCCGCGCCGCCGCCGGTCCGTGCAAATTGATCGAACGCAGGACGGATGCCGTCTGAAGGCGCCATTCCTCACTACCGGTTCCGCGAGGGCGGGCCAACCATGGACTGCCGTCACGTCGTGCGCGCTTCATGCCGGCGCGTGTCGCGGGCCGCTACGCTTAAGGTGCCGCGACGCATTGTTGACGTTTTCGGGTTCGAACCGGATTCACAGGGCGCCCCGAAAGTGCGAGAGGAGATGTGGTCGGCGCGAGGACGTCCTTTTCCTTGAGCCGGATTACGGTGTCGCAATAGCATTGACCACAGGGCGGTCTGGAGAGAGCGATGGTGCTGGTGTCGAAAGTGAGAAGAGTGATCGCAGCCGGAGTGGCACTGCTGATCGGTGGCGGGCTGGGGACGAGTGCCTTTGCCGAGGAAGCGCCGCCGTCGGGTGCACAGCCGTTGAGCGCGGTCGAGCTGCACAAGCTTTATCGTGACAAGACCTGGACGTGGGATAACGGGGCGGTGCGCTTCATCGACGACGGCCGCCGGTTCCTAGCCTGGGTCAATGGCGAAAAGGGCGAGTCTTACGGCGAAGGCCGTTTCACGCTTTCGGATTCCGGTCGGCTCTGCCTGCGCGGAAAGTGGACCGATTCCAGCGGCACGCAGGCCAATACCACCTGTTTCCTGCATCGTGAGGCTGGCGGGACGATCTACCAGAAGCGCGAGAACGACGGCGTCTGGTATATTTTCAGGCATGATCCGGTGCGGCCGGGAGACGAGGTCAATACGCTCACCGCGGACGATACCGTGACGCAGCCTGTCGACGCGATCAGGCGGAAATTCAACGGCTGAGGTTTTCCGGATATGACGAACCGCGCTCGGGCAGTGGGCCGCCCGCACGCGATCAAACGCCCGTTGATTCCTCTGGCTTTGAGGTTATAATTTAGAATAATTATAAACTGAGGCCGATATGCCGATCCTATCCAAACGTCGCTTTTCCGATCTCTCCGAGCGCGAGGTTCTGGCGCTTGCCATCGCCGCGGAAGAGGAGGACGGGCGCATCTACGCCACCTATGCCGATGCGCTGCGCGACGACTTTCCGGCTTCCGCGGAGATGTTCGATGCCATGGCGGCGGAAGAGAACGAGCACCGCCGCCGGCTGATCGAGCTGTTCCGCTCCCGTTTCGGCGAGACGATCCCGCTTGTGCGCCGCGAGGACATACGCGGCTTCCTGACGCGGCGGCCATACTGGATGACGCGTCCGCTCGGCATCGACAAGGTGCGCGAGCAGGTCGGGTTGATGGAGGCGGAGGCGCGGCGGTTCTATCTGCGCGCCGCCGAACGCTCGACCGATGCCGGCATCCGCAAGCTGCTCGGTGATCTGGCCGAGGAGGAGCGCCATCACGAGGCCGTCGCCGAACGGCTCGGCGAGCGGCATCTGACCAAGGAGGCCGTCAAATCCGAGAAGGAGGTCGAGCACAAGCTGTTCCTGCTGCAGATCGTCCAGCCCGGCCTTGCCGGGCTTATGGACGGTTCGGTGTCGACCCTGGCGCCGCTGTTCGCCGCCGCCTTCGCCACTCACGACACTTGGCAGACGTTCCTTGTCGGTCTCGCCGCCTCGATCGGTGCCGGCATCTCGATGGGCTTCGCCGAAGCGCTGTCCGACGACGGCGCGCTGACCGGGCGCGGCAGCCCCTGGATTCGCGGCCTGGCCAGCGGCCTGATGACGACGATCGGCGGCTTGGGCCACGCGCTGCCCTATCTGATCCCGCATTTCGGCATCGCCACCACGATCGCGATCATCATTGTCGTGATCGAACTCTGGGCGATCTCGTGGATCCGCTACCGCTACATGGACACGCCGTTCTGGTCGGCGGCTTTCCAGATCGTGATGGGCGGCGCGCTGGTCTTCGCCGCCGGGATATTGATAGGCAACGCCTGACGCCGTGCCGGCCTAGCTAGCCCGCATAGCGCGCCTTGAGCATCGCGTAGAGCCCGCGGATCGCCTGCGCCTCGCCGCCTTCCGGCCGGCCGGGCCGGTTCGACGGATTCCAGCAATAGGCGTCGAAATGCGCCCAGGGCGTCGCCGGCTCGACGAAGCGCGACAGGAACAGCGCGGCGGTAATGGCCCCGGCGAACGGTGAGTTGCCGGCGTTGTTCAGGTCGCCGACCTTGCCGTCGATCATCTTCATGTAGGGTTGCCAAAGTGGCAGCCGCCAGGCCGGGTCGTGGGCGGCCATGGCCTGATCCGCGATCGCGGCGGCGAGCGTGTCGTCGCGGCTGAAGAAGGCGGGCAGGTCGGGCCCGAGGGCGACGCGCGCCGCCCCCGTAAGCGTCGACATGTCGATGATGAGGTCGGGGGATTCCTCGTCGGCGAGCGCCAGCGCGTCGCCCAGCACCAGCCGGCCTTCCGCGTCCGTGTTGCCGATCTCGACGGCCAGTCCCTTGCGGCTTTCCAGCACGTCGCCCGGCCGGAAGGCGTTGCCCGCGACCGCGTTTTCCACTGCCGGCACCAGCACGCGCAGACGGACCGGCAGCTTCGCGTCCATGAGGATCGCGGCCAGGCCGAGAACGCAGGCGGCGCCGCCCATGTCCTTCTTCATCATCAGCATTCCCGCGGCCGGCTTGATATCGAGCCCGCCGGTGTCGAAGCAGACGCCCTTGCCGACGAGGGTCAGCTTCGGCGCCGCGGGATCGCCCCAGCTCAGATCGATCAGCCGGGGCGCGCGCGGGCTGGCCCGGCCGACGGCGTGGATCATCGGGAAGCCGGCCTCGAGCAGCGCGTCGCCGGTGGTCACCGAGACCGATGCTGCGTGCGTCTCGGCGAGTCTGCGTGCCGTCGCCTCCAGTTCGTCCGGTCCCATGTCGTTGGCCGGCGTGTTGATCAGGTCACGGGCGAGCGACACGCCGGTCACGACGCGGCGTATCTCGGCCTCGTCGACGTCTGCCGGGAGGATCAGTCTGACGTCGCTGCCGGACTGGTCCTTGCTGTCGCCGCCGCCGCGATAGGCAGTGAACCGGTACCGTCCAAGCGCGAAGGACTGGATCGCCAGAGTCGGATCGTCCGGCGCGTTGTCGAACCGATAGGTGCCTGCGGGAAGTGCGTCCGCGAGCTTGCCGGGCAGCAGCGGGGTTCGGTCCGCGTCGTCCTTCGCCCCGAGCCCGAACAGCACCAGCGCCAGGCGTCCGTCGGCG
Source organism: Microbaculum marinisediminis (assembly GCF_025397915.1). Classification (NCBI taxonomy): domain Bacteria; kingdom Pseudomonadati; phylum Pseudomonadota; class Alphaproteobacteria; order Hyphomicrobiales; family Tepidamorphaceae; genus Microbaculum; species Microbaculum marinisediminis. The sequence goes on along the minus strand of NZ_JALIDZ010000001.1, from coordinate 643,788 downwards.
TCGGGAAGCAGCGCCGTCCGGCCTGCCTTGGGCTTGTAGCCGGTCGTCTCCAGGAAGGCCCGCTGTGCCGCGCTCAGGCCGTCCAGATGGGCGTCGTCCTCGCCCGGCTCGACGAAGCGGATCGGAACGGCGGTCTCGGATGACGCGGCGGGCAGCAGGCAGTCGATCATGGTGGCTCCTCTGGCGACGGTGTCCCCGGGTCGTGCGACCTGAATATCGAGACGCGGGTCTTGTGACCGGGGATTTGTGGGACGTGCCGTGCGAAGACGCAAGTCCAGACGGAACCGCGCGGGTGGGCCGGCGCCAATGGCCGGGGGGGCTCGGTTAACCGGCTGTTAGGGTTACCAGTTTATTGACGAACTGTCGCCGGATCGACTTTGCCGGCTTTGTGTTCGTCCTGGGACGGGGACTTCAAATGCCGATTTCCGTTTCCGCCTATCTCAAGTGTCCTGTCATCCTGCTCGCTGCGGGTCTCGCCCTCGGCGGATGCCAGAAGACCTTGACCACGGGCTCCATATCCAAGGAGGCTGCGACCCAGACCGCCCAGGCCCCCGGGTCGCAGGAGCAGCTCAAGCAGGCTGCCAAGCTTCAGGACCAGTTCAAGCGCGATCCGGGCAACGCCGACGTTGCGCTCGCCTTCGCCGATGCCCTGGACGGTCTCGGGCGCTCCGAACAGGCCGTCGGCGCTCTCAAGATGGCCAAGGACAAGAATCCGAGTGATCCGCGCATCCTGTCGGCCTATGGCCGCCGCGCCTTGCGCGCCGGCAATCCGAACGAGGCGCTCGCTGCGCTGGAGCAGGCGAGTTCGGCGGGCGACCGCAGTGCCGCCACCCTGTCCGCGCAAGGGGCCGCGCTCGACCAGCTCGGCCGCAACGGCGAGGCGCGCGAGCGCTACAAGCAGGCGCTGTCGCTCGATCCGAACAATTCCTCGATTCTCGCCAATCTCGGCCTTTCCTACGCGCTCTCCAACAAGATCGCCGATGCCGAGATGACCTTGCGCAAGGCTGCCTCCAATCCCACGGCGACGCCGAAGGTGCGGCAGAATCTCGCACTCGTGCTGGCCATGCAGGGCAAGTTCGCCGAGGCCGAGGATTACGCCGCCCGGGATCTGTCGCCGGAGGACGTGAAGGTGAACATGGCGTACCTCAAGCAGATGATGAAGACGCCCGATCCCTGGCAGAAGCTGAAAAACATCGACGGCGCGACCGGCTGAGCCGGCGCGACGAAAAACGCGACGAAAAGATCGGGACTTCGCACGGGTCGACGGCCTATACAGCCGCCGACCCGTCGGCTATTTGAGGGGCCGGAAAGCCCGCGCTTGTTCGGCGGGCAGCAGGAAGGGAGGCCTTTCAGGCGATGGCGACCGGATACGTCAGGAGCGAGCTCGTCACGGTCTTCGGCGGCTCGGGTTTCGTCGGCCGACATGTGGTGCGCGCGCTGGCGCGGCGCGGCTATCGGGTGCGCGTTGCCGTGCGCCGGCCCGATCTGGCCGGGTTCCTGCAGCCGCTCGGCGGCGTCGGCCAGATCCACGCCGTCCAGGCCAACATCCGCAATCGCGAGTCGATCGATCGCGCGATTGCCGGCTCCGATGCGGTCGTCAATCTCGTCGGCATTCTCTATGAATCCGGCCGTCAGAGCTTCGATGTCGTCCAGGCCGTCGGCCCCGGCGCCGTCGCCGCCGCGGCCCGGGACGCCGGCGTCGGTCGCTTGGTCCATATCTCGGCCATCGGGGCGGATGCGAACTCCGAGTCCAACTACGCCCGGACCAAGGCCGCCGGCGAAGCCGCCGTACGGACCGCGTTCCCGGATGCCGTGATCATGAGACCATCGATCGTGTTCGGTCCGGAGGATGATTTCTTCAACCGCTTCGGCGCGATGGCGCGCATCGCGCCGGTCCTGCCGCTGATCGGTGGCGGCAACACCCGGTTCCAGCCGGTCTATGTCGGCGACGTCGCCGAGGCCGTCGCCCAGGGCGTGGACGGCAAGCTGACGTCCGGCACGGTCTATGAGCTCGGCGGCCCGGAAATCCGGACCTTCAAGCAGCTTCTCGAATACATCCTCAAGGTGACCGGCCGGCGCCGCATCCTGGCGCCGCTGCCCTTCGAGATCGCCAAGCTGAAAGCCTGGTTCCTGCAGATGTTTCCCAAGCCGCTGCTGACCGTCGATCAGGTGCGCTTGCTCGCCCGCGACAACGTGGTTTCGGAAGAGGCGATCAAGGAAGGCCGGACGCTGGAAGGCATCGGTATCGATCCGAACGCGATCGAGACGGTCGTGCCCGCCTATCTCGCCCGCTATCGCAAGGCCGGTCAGTTCTCGTCGCCGGACCGCACTGTCTCGCAGTCCTGACCGCCGGTCGGCGGCTCAGCCGCTCAGCCGTAGACCCAGAGACCGGCAAGTCCCGCCGAGCCGACGATGATTCGCCACCAGGCGAACGGTGCGAAACCGTGCCGCGAAACGAAATCGAGCAGGGTGCGCACCACGATCACGCCGGAGATCATCGACATCACGAAGCCGACGGCGATCAGCTTGGCGTCCTCGGCACCGAGCACGTCGATGTTCTTGTAGAGATCGTAGGCGAAGGCGCCGGCCATGGTCGGCATCGCCAGGAAGAACGAGAATTCCGCCGCCGAGCGCTTGTCGGCACCCATCAGGAGCGCGCCGCCGATGGTTGCGCCCGAGCGCGAAACGCCGGGAACCATGGCGAGGCACTGGAACACGCCGATCTTGAAATAGAGCGACAGCGGATAGTCCGTCGCTTCGGTGTAGCGTGGGCGCAGGTCCATCGAATCGAGCCACATCAGCAGAAGGCCCCCGACGATCAGCGTCACGCAGATCACGACCGGCGATTCGAACAGGACCGACTTGATGAAATCGTGGAGCAGCACCCCGACGACCGCCGCCGGGAGGAAGGCCAGTACGACGCCGATCACGAATTTCCGCGCCTTCGGGTCGCTCGGCAGCGCCAGCGCGATGCGCAGCAGCCGGGTGAAATAGACGCCGACGACGGCGAAGATTGCGCCGAGCTGGATCAGCACCTCGAAGGCGCGGCCGGGATTTTCGAAACCGAGGAAATGGCCGACCAGCAGGAGATGCGCGGTCGACGATACCGGGATGAACTCGGTCAACCCTTCGATCAGCCCCAGGAACGCCGCCTGAATAATCGTTTCCGATGTCATATTTCGTCCCCGCTGACCCCGTATCGACTCGCTGATCGGGGTCGGGCTAACCTCCCGGATATCGGCGAATCGTGTTGTTCCCCGGGGTCGTGGCCTCTATACCGGAACCGTCCGCGCCATCCAACGAAGCTGTCGCGCGGGTTTTGCGTATGGTTGCCGCAGTCCAGTGCGTCGTAACAACGGCAGAGTATGCTCAATCTTTATCACCACCCGTTTTGCCCGTTTTCGCGTTGCGTGCGGATCGCGCTGGGGGAATACGGCCTTAGCGCCGAATTCGTCGAGGAGCGTATCTGGGAACGTCGCCGCGAGTTCCTGATCGTCAATCCGGCCGGGACCCTGCCGGTCCTGCTCGACGGCGAGGGGCCGGCGATCTGCGGGCCGAGACCGGTTCTGGAATATCTCGACGAGACGCGCGGTGCGGAGGCCGGCGCCCGCAGGCTGCTGCCCGACACCGCGCGCGGGCGCGCCGAGGTGCGCCGTCTGCTCGACTGGTTCGATATCCGTTTCCACGAGGAGGTGTCGAACTATCTGCTGACCGAGCGCGTCTACAAGCGCTTCATGACGCCGGAACAGGGCGGCGGAGCGCCCGATTCGGCGGCGATCCGCGCCGCCCGCGCCAATATCCGCTATCATCTGCACTATATCGGCTGGCTTGCGGGACGGCGGAACTGGCTTGGAGGGGACGATCTGTCCTACGCCGATCTGTCCGCCGCCGCGCATCTGTCCTCGATCGACTATCTCGGCGAAGTGCCGTGGGACGAGTTCGAACCGGCCAAGGCCTGGTATGCGCGGGTGAAGTCGCGCCCGTCGTTCCGGCCTCTGCTGGTGGATCAGATCGCGGGAGTGGCGCCGTCGCGCACCTATGTCGACCTCGACTTCTGATGTCGCTGTTTCGCCGGACCGCCTCAAGCGGTGGGCGATCGAGCGTGCGCTGGAAGAAGGCTTCGATGTTGCCCGCGTAACCCGCCCCGACGCCGCCCCTGATACCGGTACTCGGTTCGATGCCTTCCTGGAGGCGGGCCATCACGGCACCATGGAGTGGATGGCGACGACGGCCGAGCGGCGCCGCGCGCCCCGCGCCTTGTGGCCCGATGTCCGGTCGATCCTCGTGCTTGGCCTCAATTACGGTCCGGACCACGATCCGCTCGACGACCTGAAACACCGCGACCGCGGGATGATCTCGGTCTATGCGCGCGCCGACGACTACCACGACATCGTCAAGAAGAAGCTGAAGGCGGTCGCCCGCGACTTCGCCACGCGCACCGGCGCGGACGTGAAGGTCTTCGTCGATACCGCGCCGGTGATGGAAAAGCCGCTGGGGCAGGCCGCCGGCGTGGGCTGGCAGGGAAAGCACACCAATCTCGTCTCCCGCGAGCTCGGCTCCTGGCTTTTCCTGGGCGAGATCTTCACCACCGCCGAGCTTCCCGCAGACGAACCTGAGGCCGACCATTGCGGCTCCTGCCGCGCCTGCCTCGACATTTGTCCGACCGGCGCCTTCCCGGCTCCCTACCGGCTCGATGCGCGGCGCTGCATCTCCTACCTGACCATAGAGCACGCCGGTCCGATCCCCCGCGAGCTGCGCCCGGGCATAGGCAACCGCATTTACGGCTGCGACGACTGCCTTGCCGTCTGTCCGTGGAACAAGTTCGCCGTCGCCGGGAACGAGATGAAGCTGCAGGCGCGGCCAGACCTGTCCCTGCCGGCACTTGCCGATCTGTCCCGGCTCGACGACACGGCCTTTCGCGCCCTGTTCACGAAGTCGCCGGTCAAGCGTATCCGCCGCGACCGGTTCCTGCGCAACGTGCTGATCGCCATCGGCAATTCCGGCGAAACGGGCCTCGCCGCCTGCGCCCGCGACCGCCTCGACGACGAAGCGCCGGTGGTGCGTGGCGCCGCGGTCTGGGCGTTGTCGCGACTGTTGCCGGGGACCGAGTTCGCGGCACTGGCCGAACATCGGCAGGCGGCTGAGCAAGACCCGTCGGTCCGCGAGGAGTGGCAGGCCGCGCTGACCGGCGCTATGTGATCCCCCCGCATCGTCTTCATTCGGCACGATCATCCCTCGGTACGGACGTCATGAATAAGATTTTCATTTTCGGCCTCGGCTTTTCCGCGATGACGCTCGCGCGTCGCCTGACCTCAGGCGGCTGGCGCGTCGCGGGCAGTGTGCGCACGCGCGAAAAGGTCGAGGCGCTCAGGGCCGAAGGCGTGGAGGCGGTCGTCTTCGAAGGCGCTGCGCCGGGACCGGAGGTGGCGACGGCGCTCGACGGCGCGACGCACGTGCTCCAGTCGATCCCGCCGGGAGAGGCGGGCGATCCGGTGCTGATCCACCACCGTGCGGATCTCGCCGCCCGGTCGGGCACGATCCGGTGGCTCGGCTATCTCTCGACGCTCGGCGTCTATGGCGATCACGGCGGCGCCTGGATCGACGAGACGGCGGCGACCGCTCCTGTGAGCCCGCGCAACGCCCGCCGCGTCGTCGCCGAGCAGGACTGGCTCCGGTTCGGCGAGGAGGCCGGCATCCCGGTCATGCTGTTCCGTATCGCCGGCATCTACGGGCCGGGCCGCAACGCGCTGGTCAATCTGAAGGCCGGAAAGGCGCGGCGGCTGGTGAAGCCCGGCCAGGTCTTCAATCGCATCCATGTCGCCGATATCGCCGGCGTGCTGGAAGCCTCGATGGCGCGTCCGCGCGCCGGCGGCGTCTACAACCTGTCCGACGACGAGCCCGGGCCGCCGCAGGACGTCATCGCCTTTGCCGCGGACCTGATGGGGGTCGCGCCGCCGCCGGAAATTGCCTTCGACGACGCCGAGCTGACGCCGATGGCGCGGAGCTTCTATTCGGCGAACCGCCGCGCGCGCAACGACAGGATCAAGCAGGAACTGGGCGTCGAACTGCAGTACCCGACCTATCGGGACGGGCTGAACGCCTTGTTCGAAGCCGGCGACGGACGGACGTAACGCCGACGCGGCCGCCGGCTCACATGCCGGGCAGGTTCATGCCGGGCGGCAACTGCAGGCCGCCGGTGACGTCCTGCATCTTCTCGGCCATGGCCGCTTCGGCCTTGCGCCGCGCGTCGGCATGGGCGGCGATGATAAGGTCTTCCAGAATCTCGGCTTCTTCCGGCTTGATCAGGCTCGGATCGACCTTCAGGCCGCGCATGCCGCCCTTGGCCGACAGCGTGACGGTGACGAGGCCGCCGCCTGCGGTGCCCTCGACCTCCAGCGCCTCGAGCTCGGCCTGAAGCTCGCCCATGCGGGCCTGCAGCTCCTTGGCCTGTTTCATCATCTTCATGAAGTCCATCATTGCGGTCCTTTCGGATCAATCGTCTTCGTCGTCGGGCGAATCCAGTGTCTCGACCGTACCGGTATCCGGCATGTCGGAGGCAGGGTCGTCGGCCGGTTCGGCGCGGACATCGACGATCTCGGCGCCCGGAAACGCGCTCAGCACCGCCGACACGGTCGGATCGCGGCGCATTGAATCGATCAGCGCCGTGCGGGTCTGCTCGCGCTGCTCGCGGACGGTCGGCGCGCCCTGTTCGCGCGAAACCGCGACGACCCAGCGCTTTCCGGTCCATTCCGACAGTTTTTGCTGCAGATCGTGGACGAGATCGCCAGGCGCGTTGTCGGCGAGCGACATTTCGATGCGTCCCGGCTCGAACCGGACGATGCGCACGAACAGCTCCAGCGCCGAGCGCAGCCTGGCGTCGCGCTTCTCCTCGGCCAGCGCCACCACGGCTTCGAAGGTGCGCGGGAGCGGCAGGTCGACGGCCGGCGCCTGCGGCTGCGGGCTCGGCACGACGCGCAAGGCAGTCGGCCCCGCCGTCGCCTTGGTCGGCACGAAGGTGGGAAGGGTCGGCTTGAAGGCCGACCGCCCGGGCGCCGCCGCGCTCGCCCCGCCGCCGCCGCCCGGATTGCCCGGGCCGCCCGAACCAGCCGCCGGCGTATTGCCCACCGGCGCGCCCTCGTCGAGCCGGCGGATGACGTCCTCCGGGCTCGGCAGGGTCGAGGCGTAGGCGAGCCGCACCAGCACCATCTCGGCGGCCGCCAGCGGGCGCGGCGAACTCTCCACCTCGCCGATGCCCTTCAGCAGGATCTGCCAGGCGCGGCTCAGCTCGGAGACCGGGATCTGCGCCGCGAATTCCTTGCCGCGCTCGCGCTCGGCCTCGGACAGCGACGCGTCCTCGGCGGAAGCCGGCACGATGCGCATGCGGGTGACAAGGTGCACGAAGCCGGCGAGGTCGGTCAGCACCATCTCCGGCGCCGCGCCCTCCGCGTACTGGCTGTCGAGCTCGTTCAGCGCCGCGGCGATGTCGCCGGACATCACCTTGTCGAACAGGTCGACGACGCGGGCGCGGTCGGCGACGCCGAGCATGCCGCGCACTTCCTCCGCCTTCACCTGGCCGCCGCCATGGGCGATGGCCTGGTCTAGCAGGGACAGCGAATCGCGCACCGAGCCCTCGCTGGCCCGCGCGATCATGCGCAGGGCCTCGTCGTCCACGTCGACGGCCTCGGCCCGGGCGATGCCCTCCAGGTGCTTGACCAGCTGGTCGGCGTCGACGCGGCGCAGGTCGAAGCGCTGGCAGCGCGACAGAACGGTGATCGGAACCTTCCGGATTTCCGTCGTCGCGAAGATGAACTTCACATGCTCCGGCGGCTCTTCGAGCGTCTTCAGAAGACCGTTGAAGGCGGCCTTCGAGAGCATGTGCACCTCGTCGATGATGTAGATCTTGTAGCGGGCTTCCGCCGGGCGGTAGCGCACCGCCTCGATGATCTCGCGGATGTCGTCGATGCCGGTATGGGAGGCGGCGTCCATCTCGATCACGTCGACATGGCGCGATTCGAGGATCGCGCGGCAGTGCCGGCCCTCCTCAGGCATGTCGAGCGTCGGCCCGGGCTTCGCGTCGCCGGCGCCTCCGCCGTCCTTCGGCTCGTAGTTGAGCGCGCGCGCCAGGATGCGCGCCGTCGTCGTCTTGCCGACCCCGCGCACGCCGGTGAGCATGTAGGCCTGCGCGATCCGCCCGGTCTCGAAGGCGTTGCGCAGGGTGCGCACCATCGGCTCCTGGCCGATCAGGTCGTCGAAGCTGGAGGGCCGGTACTTGCGCGCGAGCACACGATATCCGGCGGGCGCGACCGTCGAATCGTCCGGTGTTCGCTGATCCATGAAGCGTCCCTGCTCGCGCCGAAAAGGGCCTGCGGCGCCGGCATGCGATGCCGGTTTTGCTTAGGATTAAAGTGGGAGGCTGGACGACAACCCGAACCAGTACTCGTTAGGGCTGCTTCCTTCCGGACCTGACCCGGTTGGCGAGCGGCTCGTCCGCCGCCAACCTCCCTGACACGACTATATCAGACTTGGCGCGCGCCGACGCAACCCCGTTGGCCCGATCCGTGCGGATTGCGCCGCTTTCCACCGAAAATCCTTGCCGGTACCGGCCTCACCACCGATGATCCCGGACGCGGTTCCAGGGGAATCACCCGAAATCCGGAGACCGAATTCCGATGAGCGTCACCTTCAGCCTTCATTCGAGCCTCGCCGCCGACACGATTCCCGTCGCCATGCTGGACCTGTGCGAGGTGCGGCTGATGAACGACGCCAACTTCCCGTGGCTCGTCCTGGTGCCGCGGACGCCGGACGCCATCGAGATCGTCGATCTGGAGCCGGAAACCCGCCATCGGCTGATGGACGAGATCGCGATGGCCAGCGCGGCGCTGCGGTCCGTGACCGGCGCCGAGAAGCTCAATGTCGCCGCGCTCGGCAACCAGGTCGCGCAACTGCACGTCCATGTCATCGCCCGGTTTCGCGATGACGAGGCCTGGCCCGGCCCGGTCTGGGGCGCTGTGCCGCGCAAGGCCTACGACAAGGACGCCCGGGTCGACCTGATCGAAAAGCTCTCCGACGCGTTTCAGGGCCGGTGAGGGCGCGACGCGACTTGCCCGCCCCGGGGCGCGCGTGCGACCGTTCGCGCCAGCCTGACAGGGCCGGGCTGACAGGGCCCGTTTGAAAGGGCCAGGCTGAAAGGAATTCTCCATGCTCGAACGCAGCCTGCGCACCGGCTACAGCGGGAGCCTGCTCGACCGCGCCGCAGACAGGCGCGGCGACGACGCCTGGCTGGATGCCGCGCGGGCCGGCGCGCGCTATCTGCTGTTTGCCGGCGACAAGCCGCTCTTTGCCGTTGCCGACGGCGCCGAACCGGACCCGGTCTTCGATGCGGCCGCGGCCGCAGCGCTCGACGCCGACCGGTCCCGCGCGGTGTTCCTGGGGCTCGAGGGCGACCGCGCGATGTTCGCCGTCCCGGTTGCCGAGGTGCCGGCCGAGGAGCAGGCGGGCGAGACGCCGTTCGGCGACGGCAACCTGAAGGCGATCGACGTACGCTCGATCGCGGTGCAGGGCATCGTGGCGCCGGCAATGCTGGGCCCCATCGCCCAGGCGAAAAGCATGCTCGACTGGCATGCCCGCAACGGCTTCTGCGCCCGCTGCGGGGCGCCGACGCGGATGCGCGACGGCGGCTATCGGCGCGATTGCGCCGGCTGCGGGGCCCAGCACTTCCCGCGCACCGATCCGGTCGTCATCATGCTGGTGATCTCCGGCGACGATTGCCTGCTGGCGCGCAGTCCGCGCTTCCTGCCCGACATGTTCTCCGCGCTGGCCGGCTTCGTCGAGCCGGGCGAGACCATCGAGGAGGCGGTGAGGCGGGAGGTTGCCGAGGAGGCCGGGATCCCGGTGCTGGACGTGGCCTATCATTCCAGCCAGCCCTGGCCGTTTCCCTCGTCCCTGATGATCGGCTGCTTCGCTGCGGCCGGCGGCCGCGATCTCGTGCTCGATCCCACCGAGCTGGAAGCCGGCCGGTGGTTCTCCCGCCAGGAGGCGCGCCTGATCCTCGCCGGCGAGCATCCCGAAGGCGTCGCCGCGCCGCCGCGCATGGCGATCGCGCACCAGCTCCTGCGCAGCTTCATCGACGGCGAGGCGATCCTCTAGGGATCGGCCTCACCTCAGGCGGCCTTTTTTCCTTTCAGGGGCGGCCGCCTTTGCTCCCGTCAGGGCGGGTGCCCCTTGTCCGCTCATTCCCGCGCAAGCGGGAATCCCCCGCATCGGGGCAGGGCCTCACGCACCCGATCCCCGCTTTCGCGGGGATGAGCGGCGAGTTGGGGGCGGACCGGGGGTGGACCGGAGACGACCGGGGACGCAGGGACGCGCCGCTACTTCCCTGCCGGCTTCGGTTCCTTGATACGCGCGCGGAAGGGGCTGGCCCGGTAGACGCCGAGGATGCGGAACTCGCGCGTGAAGAAGTCCAGTTCCTCGAAGGCGAACTTGACGCTCTGATCGTCCGGGTGGCCTTCGATGTCGGCGAAGAACTGGGTCGCGAAGAACTCGCCCTCGAGCTGGTAGGATTCGAGCTTCGTCATGTTGACGCCGTTCGTGGCGAACCCGCCCATCGCCTTGTAGAGCGCGGCCGGCACGTTGCGCACGCGGAAGAGGAAGCTGGTGACGATCGGCCCGATGCCGTTTGCCGCCCAGTCCGGGTCCTTAGACAGGACCACGAAGCGGGTGGTGTTGTGATCCTCGTCCTCGACGTCGTTGGCCAGAACCTCGAGGCCGTAGATCTCGGCGGCCAGACGGGAGGCGATGGCGGCCCTGGTGGGATCGCCGGCTTCCGCCACCATGCGCGCCGCCCCGGCGGTATCGGCATGGACTTCCGCCTTCAGGCCGAACTCGCGGATCGCCTTGCGGCACTGGCCGAGCGCCATGACGTGGCTGTGCACGGTCTTGATCGTGTCGAGCGTCGCGCCGGGCGGCGCGAGCAGATAGTGGTGCAGCGGCAGGAAGTACTCGCCGATGATGTTGAGATCCGAGGTCGGCATCAGATGATGGATGTCGGCGACGCGGCCGGCGACCGAATTCTCGATCGGAATCATGCCGAGCGCGGCATTGCCCTCGGAAACCGACTGGAAGGCGTCCTCGAAGGTTGCGCAGGCGACCGCTTCGAAGTCGGGATAGACGTCGCGGCAGGCCATGTGCGAATTGGCGCCGGGTTCACCCTGGAACACGATCCGGCGCGGCCGTGTCGTCATCATCTCTCAAATCCCTGTTCGGATTGGGAAAAAAGGTTCGGATTGGGAAAAAGCGGCGATCATCCGCCGAAACGGCGACGGGCCTGCTCAAGATCGGCCGGAGTATCGACGCCGACCGGAACCGTGTCAACGAGCCCGATATCGATCCGCATCCCGGCTTCCAGCGCGCGCAGCTGCTCGAGGCGCTCGCGCTTTTCCAGCGGGGAGGGCGGCAGGGCGACGAAGCGGGTCAGCGCGGCGCGCCGCCAGGCATAGATGCCGATGTGATGATACAGCGGCCCCTCGCCCCAGGGCGCGGTGGCGCGGGTGAAGTAGAGCGCCCGCAGTCGTTTCGGCGCGATCTGCGTGCCGATCGCCTTGACCACGTTCGGATCCTCGCGCTCGTCGACATCGACGATCTCGGCGGCGAAGGTGGCGATATCGACCTGTTTGTCGCCGATCAGATCGGCGGCGGCGCGGACGACCTCCGGATCGAGATCGGGAAGATCGCCCTGCAGGTTGATGACCGTGTCGAAGGCGCCGTCCGGGTCCCTGGTCTGCAGGGCCTCGTTGATCCGGTCCGAACCGGAGGGATGATCGGCCCTCGTCAGCACGGCCTCGCCGCCGGCGGCGCGAATCGCCTGCGCGACCGCCTCGGTGTCGGTCGCGACCGCGACCGGACCGACGCCGGCGGCGACGGCGCGTTCGTAGACGCGGACGATCATCGGTTTGCCTGCGATATCGGCCAGCGGTTTGCCTGGCAGCCGGGTCGAGGCCATTCGGGCCGGAATCAGCACGAGCGCCGCCATCGGCACCTCCGCAAAAACATCGGGATTCTTGGGCTGCGTCCTTTATACATGTTGCCTTCCCGGGGCAATTGCGGCTATTTCTCTGCCCGACTTTCCGGACACGCGGTCCGGCTGCGGCCGGTCGTGCGGTTCTTGCGCAAGACCTTAGATCCTGGAGTGCGGAGCGAATGGACAGCTTCGAATTCAACAAATTCGCTGGCGCGATCCTGTTCACCCTGCTGGTGACCCTGGGCGTCGGCATCCTCGCCGAAGAGCTGTTCACCCCTCATCAGCCCGAGAAACCGGGCTACGAGGTCGCCGTCGTCGAGGGGGGCGAGGCCGGCGAGGCCGAGGCCCAGACCGAGGAAGTGGTCGAGCTTCCGGTCCTGCTTGCCGCCGCCGACGTCGCCGCCGGCGAAAAGGCTGCCAAGAAGTGCGTGGCCTGCCACACCTTCGACAACGGTGGCGCCGACAAGGTCGGTCCGAATCTCTGGGGCGTCGTCGGCCGCACGATCGGCGGGCACGACGGCTTCGCGTATTCGGACGCGATGAAGGAGCATGGCAACGCCGACGGCGCGACCTGGACCTTCGCCAATCTCGACCATTTCCTGGCCGACCCGAAGGGCTTCGTTCCGGGGACCAAGATGGCCTTCGCCGGCGTCAGGAAGCCGACGGAACGGGCGGACCTGCTGGTCTACCTGCAGTCGCTGTCCGACAGCCCGGAGCCGCTGCCCACGCAGTAAGGCGGGGCAGATCGGGCCGACCGATCGCCAGTATCGACGACGACGACGCCCGCCGCGGTCTCCCCGGCGGGCGTTTTCGTTGGCGGGCGTTTTCGTTTACGGGCGATTTCCTCGGGCGCGGCTGCGAACCGAATTAAATTTCCGTCATAAACGTGCGAAGCACCCGAAACGGTTTAGATTAGGGGCAAGCGTCGAAGACAAGAGGGGAACGAGAGCGATGCCGAGTCCGATCCGACGGATCGCCATGGCGGCCGCGCTGGCCATGTTTGCAACGCCTTTCGCCGCGGGCGTCCAGGCCCAGGACGGCGAATGGAAGCACGGCTCGTCGCTGTTCGGGGACGTCAAGTATCCCGCCGATTTCGCCCATTTCGACTACGTCAACCCGGATGCGCCCAAGGGCGGAACCTTTCGTCAGTCGGCGACCGGCACCTTCGACACGCTCAACCCCTTCAACATCAAGGGCACGCCCGCGGCCGGGTCGGCGCTGATATACGACTCGCTGATGACGAACTCGATGGACGAGCCCAGCAGCGAGTACGGCCTGATCGCCGAGGCCATGTCCTATCCGCCCGACTATTCCTCCGTCACCTTCAGGCTTCGGCCGGAGGCGCGCTGGCACGACGGCGAGCCGATCACCGTCGAGGACGTGATCTGGAGCCTCGATGCGCTGAAGAAGACCCATCCCTTCTACAACGCCTATTATCGCAACATCGTCTCCGCCGAGAAGACCGGCGACAACGAGGTGACCTTCACCTTCGACCAGACCGGCAATCGCGAGCTGCCGCAGATCACCGGCCAGCTCTACGTGCTGCCGAAGCACTACTGGGAAGGCACCGACGCCAAGGGCAACAAGCGCGATTTCGCCGCCTCCACGCTGGAGCCGCCGCTCGGCTCCGGCCCCTATCGCATCAAGGAGGTGAAGCCGGGCCGGTCGATCAGCTACGCGCGCGTGCCCGACTACTGGGGCGCCGACCTGGCCGTGAATGTCGGCCAGAACAATTTCGACGAGATGCGCTACGAGTATTTCCGCGACATGACGATCGCGCTGGAGGCGTTCAAGGCCGACCAGTTCGACTTCCGCGTCGAAAACAGCGCCAAGCGCTGGGCCACCGGCTACGATTTCCCGGCGATGAAGCGCGGCGACGTCGTGCTCGAGGAGTTCGAGACCAAGAACGCCGAGCCGATGCAGGCCTTCGTGTTCAACCTGCGCCGGACGAAGTTCCAGGACCCGCGGGTGCGCCAGGCGTTCAACTACGCCTTCGACTTCGAATGGCTCAACGCCAACATCTTCTACGACCAGTATCAGCGCACCGCGAGCTTCTTCCAGAACTCCGAGCTGGCCGCCACGGGCCTGCCTGAGGGCAGGGAGCTGGAGATCCTCGAGACGGTGCGCGATCAGGTGCCGCCCGAGGTCTTCACCAAGGTCTACGAGAACCCGGTCGGCGGCGATACACGCCAGGTGCGCAAGAATCTGCGCGAGGCCGCCGGGCTGCTCAAGGAAGCCGGCTGGGAGGTCAAAAACGGCGCCCTGGTCAACGTGGAGACCGGGGAACCGTTCACGGTCGAGTTCCTCAACGACCAGCCCGATTCCGAGCGCGTGCTCTCGCCCTACATCCAGAATCTCGAGCGGCTCGGCATCAAGGCCACGATCCGCACCGTCGATACCTCGCAGTATCGCAACCGCATGGACAATTTCGACTTCGACATGACCACGTCGATGTTCGCCCAGTCGCTGTCGCCCGGCAACGAGCAGCGCGACTTCTGGGGCTCGGCCGCCGCCGACGCGCCGGCCAGCCGCAACGTGATCGGCATCAAGAACCCGGCAGTCGACGCGCTGGTCGACGAGATCATCTTCGCCAAGGACCGCGAGACGCTGGTCGCCGCCTCGAAGGCGCTCGACCGGGTGCTGCTGTGGAACCACTATCTGGTGCCCGAGTTCCACACCCCCGTCATCCGCACCGCGCGCTGGAACCGCTTTGGCCTGCCCGAGATCCAGCCTGACTACGGCGTGTCGCCGTCGCTGTGGTGGTGGGACGCCGAGAAGGCGGCCGGCGTGAAGCAGGGCTCGTGAGCCGGCGATGGCGGCCCGCGGTCTCACCCGACGCGATCTGCTGGCCGGCGCCGCGGCGCTGGGCGGCGTGGCGGGACTTGGCGGCCGGCCGGCGACGGCGCAGGCCGTCGCCTCGGAGCGGCTGCACGGCCTGTCGGTCTTCGGCAACCTGAAATATCCCGCCGGGTTCGCGCAGTTCGACTATGTCGTCCCCGACGCGCCGAAGGGCGGGGTGCTGGCGATGGTGCCGTCGTCCTGGGCCTTCAACCAGAACCCGCAGACCTTCAACACGCTCAACACCCTGATCCTCAAGGGCGACGCGCCGGTCGGGCTGCACATCATCTTCGACACGCTGATGGTGCGCGCCTTCGACGAGCCGGACGCGGTCTACGGTCTCGTCGCCGAGGGCGTCGAGATCTCCGCCGACCGCAACACCTACCGCTTCTTCCTGCGGCCCGAGGCGCGCTGGCACGACGGCACGGCGCTGACCGCCGCCGACGTCGAGTTCTCGCTCAACACCCTCAAGCAGCAGGGCCATCCGCTGATCTCGCAGACGATCCGCGAGATGGTCGGCGCCAGGGCCGTTGGCGACCACGAGGTCGCGGTGACCTTCACCGGCAAGCAGGCGCGCGATCTCGCCCAGACCGTCGCCACGCTGCCGATCATCTCCAGGGCCTACTACCAGACGCAGCCGTTCGACCAGACGACGATGCAGCCGCCGCTCGCCTCCGGTCCCTACCGGGTCGGCAAGTTCGACGCCGGCCGCTACATCGACTACGACCGGGTCGCGGACTATTGGGCCAGGGACCTGCCCGTCGTTCGCGGCCAGTACAATTTCGACACGCTGCGCTACGAGTTCTACCGCGACCGCGACGTCGCCTTCGAGGCGTTCAAGGCGGGCCGCTATTTCTTCCGCGAGGAATTCACGTCACGGGTCTGGGCCACCGGCTACGATTTCCCCGCCGTCGACGACGGCCGGGTCACGCTGGCGACGATCGCCGACGACACGCCGTCGGGCGCGCAGGGGTGGTTCCTGAACACGCGGCGGCAGAAGTTCGCCGACCCGCGCGTGCGCGAAGCGCTGATCTACGCCTTCGATTTCGAATGGACCAACCGCACGCTGTTCTACGACCTGTACCGGCGCAGCCATTCCTACTTCCAGAATTCCGACATGATGGCCGAGGGGCCGCCGAGCGAGGCCGAGCTGGCGCTGCTGGAGCCCTGGCGCGGCAAGGTGCCGGACGAGGTGTTCGGCGCGCCGTTTACCCCGCCGGTGTCCGACGGTTCCGGTCAGGACCGCAAGCTGCTGCGGCACGCGACGAGGCTTTTGAAGGAGGCCGGCTGGTCGATCGACGGCGGCGCCCTTAAGAACGCGGCCGGCGAGACGCTGACGATCGAATTCCTCGACAACGACGGCTCGTTCGAGCGCGTCGTCCAGCCCTATATCCGCAACCTGAAGGTGCTCGGCATCGAGGCCAGCTTCCGCATCGTCGACGCCTCCCAGTACCAGAGCCGGTTGAACGATTTCGACTACGACCTGATCACCCGGCGCTACTCCATGTCGCCGACGCCGGGCGAGGGGATCAAGCAGTTCTGGACGAGCCCGTCGGCAACGGTGCCGGGTTCCAACAATCTCTCGGGAATCGCCGATCCGGCGATCGACGCCCTGACCGACATCGTCATCAACGCCGAGACCCGGGACGAGCAGGTGACGGCCGCCCGCGCGCTGGACCGCCTCCTGCGCGCCGGCCGCTACTGGGTGCCGCACTGGTACAAGGCGGTCCACAACCTGGCCTACTGGGACGTCTACGACCGGCCGGAGGAGAAGCCGCGCTATGCCCGCGGCGTCGTCGAGACCTGGTGGCTGAACGCCGACAGGGCCGCGAAGCTCGGCAAGGGGGTGTAAGCGATGGGTGCCTATATCCTCCGCCGCGTGCTGCTGATGATCCCGACGCTGCTCGGGATCATGTTCGTGTCCTTCGTGATCGTGCAGTTCGCCCCCGGTGGTCCGATCGAGCGGGTGATCGCCCAGCTTCAGGGCACCGAGGTTTCGGCGACCGCGCGCATCGGCGGCGGCGCCGGCGGCGAGGTGGGTGGCGCCGGCTCGGGCGCGTCCGGCGCCTCCGAACCGATCCAGTCGAAATACCGGGGCGCGCAGGGGCTCGATCCGGAATTCATCCAGGAGCTCGAGCGCCAATACGGCTTCGACAAGCCGGCGCACGAACGCTTCCTGCAGATGCTGTGGAACTACATTCGCTTCGATTTCGGCGAGAGCTATTTCCGCGACATATCCGTCGTCGACCTGATCGTCGAGAAGATGCCCGTGTCGATCTCGCTCGGCATCTGGATGATGTTCATCTCCTACATGATCTCGATCCCGCTTGGCATCGCCAAGGCGGTGCGCGACGGCACCCGGTTCGACACCTGGACGTCGGCGATCGTCATCGTCGGCTACGCGATCCCCGGCTTCCTGTTCGCCGTGCTGCTGATCGTGCTGTTCGCCGGCGGCAGCTTCCTCGACTGGTTCCCGCTGCGCGGCCTCGTCTCCGACAATTGGGACAGCCTGCCCTGGTACCAGAAGATCACCGACTACTTCTGGCACCTGACGCTGCCGATCATCTCGATGGCGCTCGGCGCCTTCGCCACGACGACGCTTCTGACCAAGAACTCGTTCCTCGACGAGATCCGCAAGCAATATGTGATGACGGCGCGGATGAAGGGCCTGACCGAGCGCCAGGTGCTCTACGGCCACGTCTTCCGCAACGCCATGCTGATCATCATCGCCGGGTTCCCGGGGGCCTTCATCTCGGCTTTCTTCGCCGGCTCGCTCCTGATCGAGACGATCTTCTCCCTCGACGGGCTCGGCCTGCTATCGTTTGAATCGATCGTCAACCGCGACTATCCGGTCGTCTTCGCCACGCTCTACATCTTCTCGCTGATGGGGCTCATCGTGAACCTCGTCTCCGACCTCACCTACACCTGGGTCGATCCGCGCATCGACTTCGAGTCGCGGGAGGTTTAGAGCCCTTCATGACCAAATCGAGACAATTCTGTTTGCGAACGGCGAGGCGATCCGGCGTCGAGATCGACGAAGGGCGATGCGGGGTATCGGCCAAGGAGAGCTCGGCGTCGGGCGCGCGCCGCTCGCGAACCCCCAATATATTGGACAGGGGGGACGGGCGCTTTCGGGCCAATGCCGGCGCCGTCGTCCTCGACCGTATCCGGATACGGCCTTCGGTCGCCAGCTTGGCCTTGACCCGAAATCGCCACGTCAGAATGGCTCGATTTGGTCATGAAGGGCTCTAGCATGGAAGCCTTCGTCAATCCGGAATCGCTGCCGCGCGACCAGCAGGCCGCAACGGCCGACGCCGCGCCGCCGAAGCGCGGCCGCTTCACCCTGTCGCCGATCAACGAGCGGCGCTGGCGGAACTTCAAGTCGCACCGGCGCGGCTGCTGGTCGTTCTGGGCCTTCATGGTCCTGTTCGTCCTGAGCCTGTTCGCCGAGTTCATCGCCAACGACAAGCCGATCCTCGTCCGCTACGACGGCGCCAGTTACATGCCGATCTTCTCCTTCTATCCGGAGACGGCGTTCGGCGGCGACTTCGAGACCGAGGCCGACTATCGCGATCCCTTCGTGCAGGAACTGATCCATGAGTCGGGCGGCTGGATCCTGTGGCCGCCGGTCCGCTACAGCTACCGCACCGTCGACAACGAGATCCCGGTTCCCGCGCCGGCGCCGCCGTTCTGGCTGATGGATCTGGAGCAGCGCTGCCAGGGCTATCCCGACGGGGTGAACGATCCCAACTGCACCATCGGCAACTGGCACTGGCTCGGCACCGACGACCAGGCGCGCGACGTCGTCGCCCGCCTGATCTACGGGTTCCGCATCTCGGTGCTGTTCGGCCTGGTGTTGACCATCGTGTCCTCGGTGGTCGGCGTCGCCGCCGGTGCGGTGCAGGGCTATTTCGGCGGCTGGACCGACCTGATCTTCCAGCGGTTCCTGGAGATCTGGACGTCGATCCCCTCGCTCTACCTGCTGATCATCATCGCCGCGGTGATCGAGCCGAACTTCTGGATCCTGCTCGGCATCCTCCTGCTGTTCTCCTGGGTGGCGCTGGTCGGGGTGGTGCGCGCGGAATTCCTGCGCGGGCGCAACTTCGAGTACATCGCCGCCGCCCGGGCGCTTGGCGTGGGCAACGCCACGATCATGTGGCGGCATCTGCTGCCCAACGCCATGGTGGCGACGCTGACCTTCATGCCGTTCATTCTCAACGGCTCGATCACGACGCTGACCTCGCTCGACTTCCTCGGTTTCGGCCTGCCGCCGGGCTCGCCGTCGCTCGGCGAGCTGCTGGCGCAGGGCAAGTCGAACCTGCAGGCGCCCTGGCTCGGCCTCACCGGCTTCTTCGTCATCGCCATCATGCTGAGCCTTCTGATCTTCGTCGGCGAGGCGGTGCGCGACGCCTTCGATCCCAGAAAGACGTTCCGGTGAGGGGCGTGGTACGATCGGCGGCGAAGGAGGGCGTGCGATGAACAGGATCGTGAAGAAGCACTATCCCGCCTCGAAACTGCCGGAGGATCTGCGGGAGGGCCTCGAGACGGGGGAGAACGTCCAGGTCACGGTCACCATCGAGGAAGAACGCGAGCCGCTGACACACGAGCAGTTGGAGGCGATGCTTCTCGAAGCTCGGCGGCATGCCAAAGGCGTATCGACAGAGGAAGCCGTTGCTCGCATTCGGGAGCTGCGTGATGAGTGGGATGATTGATGGTCGAGGTGGAGCGCCTTTATCTCGACACCAATATCTTTATTCGCCTGTTCGAGGGAGCGGACGAGTTAAGTCAGAAGCTCACCGAACTCCTTATATCGGGAACGGCAGGGCAAAGTCCGTTTCGCGTAACGAGCGAATTGACGGTCGCCGAGCTGGTCGTGGCGCCATTCAGATCGCACGATGACAGGATGCTGCGCCTTTACCGGAACTGGACTCAGACAAACTCATACCTGGAGGTCGTCCCGGTCGAGTACTCGAATCTTTGGCATGCCGGAGTGTTGCGCGCAACGTATCTAGGTTTGAAGCTGCCTGATGCAATTCATGTTTCGACCGCGATCGGCGCTCGATGCAGCCATATTCTAACGGCGGATCAACGAATCTCCGATGACTACCGACTGGACTATGAATGGGACGGGCACAGGATTGGGCCGCGTAAAATTGAGGTCCTCCGCCCGGACGTTCCAACAATCGAAATGTTGATCGAACAGGTCTCGCGATGAGCACCGACGAACCTCTCCTCTCCGTCAAAGGTCTCGCCGTCGACTTCCGCCAGGCCGGCAGGGTGACGCATGCGGTGCGGGGCGTCTCGTTTGACATCGCAAGGGGCGAGACCGTCGCGCTCGTCGGCGAGTCCGGCTCCGGCAAGTCGGTCACCGCGCTGTCGATCCTGAAGCTCCTGCCCTATCCGCCCGCCGAGCACCCCTCCGGCGAGATCTGGTTCAAGGGCGAGAACCTGATGGACGAGGACGAGCGCGACCTGCGCCGCGTCCGCGGCAACGACATCACCATGGTGTTCCAGGAGCCGATGTCCTCGCTCAATCCGCTGCACACGGTCGAGCGGCAGATCGGCGAGATACTGAAGATCCATCGGGGTATGTCGGATACCGCCGCCCGCAAGCGCGTGATCGAGCTTCTGACCCAGGTCGGCATCCGCGAGCCGGAGACGCGGCTCGGCAGCTATCCCCATCAGCTTTCCGGCGGGCAGCGCCAGCGCGTGATGATCGCCATGGCGCTCGCCAACGATCCCGACCTCCTGATCGCCGACGAGCCGACGACGGCGCTCGATGTCACCGTGCAGGCGCAGATCCTGAAGCTGCTCAAGGAGCTTCAGGACAAGCACGGCATGGCGATCCTGCTGATCACCCACGACCTCGGCATCGTGCGCAAGGTCGCCGACCGGGTCTGCGTCATGACCCAGGGCCAGATCGTCGAGCAGGGCGTGACCGGGGACGTCTACGACAACCCGCAGCACGACTATACCCGGCACCTGCTGGCCGCCGAGCCGAAGGGCGAGCCGCCGCAGGCCGATCCCTCCGCTCCGGTCGTGATGAAGGGCGACAACATCAAGGTGTGGTTCCCGATCAAGCGCGGCCTGTTCCGCAAGACCGTCGGCCACATCAAGGCGGTCGACGGCGTCGACGTGACGGTGCGCGAGGGCCAGACCCTGGGCGTCGTCGGCGAATCCGGGTCTGGCAAGACGACGCTGGGGCTCGCGCTGCTTCGCATGATCTCGAGCGAAGGCCGGATCGTCTGCCTCGGTAACGAGATCGACCGCTTCTCCTTCGGCGAGATGCGCGGCCTGCGTGATCGCATGCAGATCGTGTTCCAGGATCCCTACGGCTCGCTGAGCCCGCGCATGTCGATCGCCGAGATCGTCGGCGAGGGGCTGAAGGTGCACGAGCCCGGCCTTTCCTACGAGGACCGCCGCCGCCGTGTCGCCGAGGCGCTCGCCGAGGTCGGCATCGACCCGGCCACCATGGACCGCTATCCGCACGAATTCTCCGGCGGCCAGCGGCAGCGCATCGCGGTCGCCCGCGCCATGGTGCTGGAGCCGAAGTTCGTCATGCTGGACGAGCCGACAAGCGCCCTCGACATGAGCGTGCAGGCGCAGATCGTCGACCTGCTGCGCGATCTTCAGAAGCGCCACGGCCTCGCCTACATGTTCATCAGCCACGACCTCAAGGTGGTCCGCGCGCTCGCCAACGACGTTATCGTCCTGCGCGCCGGCAAGGTGGTCGAGCACGGCCCGGCCAAGAAGATATTCGAGCACCCCGAGACTGATTACACCCGGGCGCTGATGGCCGCCGCCTTCGACATCGAGGCGGCGCCGGAGGGCGTGGTCGCGCAATAGGCCGCGCGATAGGCAGCCGCGGGTTGATTGACGCGGATCGATCGGTCAGGAGTCCCATCGGATAACCGGCGCCGCCGATTCTCCTGCTTCGGTCTGGACCGGGGGAGGGCGATCGGGCGGCGCGCTCTTGCACCGCAGACGAGGCTACGCAGACGATGTCGATCCTTCTTGCCGTACAGGACTGGGACAGTGCCGGCTGGGTCGCCCGGTTCAAGCGGAACGCGCCCGACCGCGAGATCCGCCTGTGGCCGGATGCGACCGACTACAGGGGCGTGCGCTACGCGGTGTGCTGGAAGCCGCCGCAGGGGCTGCTGGCGAAGCTGCCCGATCTCGAGGTGATGTTCTCGCTCGGCGCCGGCGTCGACGCGATGATGCACGATCCCGAGCTGCCCGACGTGCCGCTGGTCCGCATCGTCGACCCGAGCCTCACCGGCCGCATGACCGAATGGGTGGTGCTGCAGGTGCTGATGCATCATCGCCGGCAGCGGGTCCACGACGCCCATCAGCGCGACAAGCTGTGGGGACGCGTCCCCCAGCCGGCGGCCGACGCGGTCGGCGTCGGCATCATGGGGCTCGGCGTCCTCGGCCGGGACGCGGCGGAGAAGCTGATCGGGCTCGGCTTCGACGTCGCCGGCTGGAGCCGGACGCCCAAGGACATCGCGGGCGTGACCTGTTTCCACGGCGAGGACGGCCTGCGCCCGTTCCTCGCCCGCACCGACATTCTCGTCGTGCTGCTGCCGCTGACGCCCGACACGCAGGCGATGATCGACTTCGATCTGCTCGGCGGCCTGCGCACCGACAATCACATGGGCGGCGCGGTGCTGATCAATGCCGGGCGCGGCGGGTTGCAGGTCGAGGCCGATATCCTGCGCGCCCTTGCCGAGGGCAATCTGTCGGGGGCGACGCTGGACGTCTTCGTCGAAGAGCCGCTGCCGCCGGAAAGCCCGTTCTGGACCCATCCGAAGGTGACGGTGACGCCGCATGTCGCCGCCGAAAGCGACCCGGACTATCTGTGCACCTATATCCTGCGGCAGATCGAGAACTTCGAGGCCGGACGCCCGCTCGAGAACGTGGTCGATCGCTCGCTGGGCTACTGAGCCCGCCTACGGCCGCGCGGCGTAGAACAGGTTCGTCGCGCTGCGGATATCGAGCGGCTCGAAGCGGCTGAAGCCCGCCGCCCGCAGCAGCGCCTCGGTCTTCTTCGGCCCCATGCAGGTGCCGAGCCCCGGCCCGCCATTGGCGAGCGACTGCGTCATGCAGTGGAAGATCGAGAAGCCGTAGAACACGGTGCCGAGCGGGGTGATGTTGTCTTCCAGACGGTCGGCCGCCTTGGGCTCGGCGACGAACAGCGTCCCGTCTGGTTTCAGAAGTGCGCGGATCGCCTCGAGCGTGCCGCGGGGATCGGCGAGATCGTGGACGCAGTCGCAGGCCGTGATCAGGTCGAACCGCTCCTCGGGGCGGTAGGTGCCGACATCCTGGGCGACGAACGCGACCCGGTCCGCGAGCCCGGCGTCCTCCGCCTTCGCGCGCGCCTTTGAGATCGACTCCGCGTCGATGTCGAGGCCGACGACATGGGCATCCGGAAACGCCCTGGCGATCGCCAGGCTCGCCCGCCCGACGCCGCAGCCGAAGTCGAGCGCGCGGCCGCCGTCTTGCAGGCGCGCGACGACATCGGGCATGGCCGGAAGCCAGTAGTCGGTGAAGCGCTGCTCGTAGCTGCCCTGGTTCAGCATGTCGAGCGCGTGGATGCACTCGTCGCCGAACTCGGAGAAGGCGACCCCGCCGCCGGCCCGGAACGCCTCGGCCACCTTCGGCGCGACGCCCATCAGCGACGTCGCCATGTAGAACAGGCCGCCCATGAAGTGGTCGGTGCCTTCCGACGCCAGCAGATAGGCGTGTTCGTCGGCAAGCGCGTAGGTCTCCGCCGCGGCGTCGTAGTCGAGATAGCCGGCCGTCACCATGCCCTTCAGCCATTCCTCGACATAGCGCGGCTGCAGGCCGGACGCCGCGACGACATCGGCTTGGGACATCGCCCCGCGCCCGGCCATCCCGCGGAACAGCCCGTGCTTGACCCCGACATAGGCCATGGCCACGGCCATGGTGCCGGCCATGTCGTCGTAGACCTTGTCTGCGAACGACCGAATCCGTTCCTTGTCCATGGTGCATCTCCCCGATACGGCAACGCCGGGCCGGCGTGACCCGCCCGTGCCTGACTGGCCCGTGTTCGACCGGGCTCTATCGAGGCTGCCCGAAAACTCAGCCCGCCGCGACCCCGAATAGCGTGCCGATCGCATAGGTGGCCGCGCCGGCCAGCGCGCCGATCGTCACCATGCGCAGGCCGCCGGCCAGCGCGCCGCGCCCGGAAAACAGGCTCAACGCGGCACCGACGCCGAACAGCGCGACGGCCGCGAGTCCCGCGGCCATGGGGATCGCTTCCGTGCCGAAGCCCGCGAAGAAGGGCAGGAGCGGCAGGATCGCGCCCGCCGCGAAGGCGAGAAACGACCACAGCGCCGCGCCCCAGGGCGACCCCAGGTCGTCCGGATTGAGCCCGAGCTCCTCGCGGGCCAGGGTGTCGAGCGCGACCTCCGGGTCGGCCACGAGGCGCCGCCCGAGCGCGCGCGCCTCCTCCATCGGTATGCCGCGCGCGTTGTAGATCAGGGCGAGCTCCTCGGCTTCCTCGTCCGGATAGCGCTCCAGCTCGTCGCGTTCCTGGGCGATCTGGTATTCGAACATCTCGCGCTGCGAGCGCATCGAGATGTATTCGCCGGCGGCCATCGAGAACGCCCCGGCGAGCAGGCCGGCAACGCCAGTCAGAACGATCGCGCCGGGCTCCAGCGCCGCACCCGCGACGCCCATGACGAGGCTGGTATTCGAAACGAGCCCGTCGTTGACGCCGAACACCGCGGCGCGCAGTGCGCCGCCGCCCGCGCCTTTGTGCCGCCCGCCGATCTGCTCGACGGAGGTCGGCATGGCGTGCCCGGCCTCCGTCGCCGGGCCGGCGTAGACGGAAATGCCCCGGACCTTCGAGGCGGCCAGTATCGGCCGTGCGGCGCGGGGGCCGACCAGCCGCGCGACCCCGGCGACGACGCGCGCCCGCAGCGGCGGATGGTAGGTCGCCTCGCCCCCGGCTTCGGCTGCCAGGATCGCGGCCTGGCGTTCGGCCGCCTCCGCCATCGAGCGGAACAGGGCCTGCTTTGCCGGATCGGGTTCCGTCTCCGCCACGGCGCGCGACAGGTAGGCCGCCGTCTTCTCGGCGCGCCAGCGCTCCCGGATTGACATGTCGCCCATCGCTGAAGCTCCTTTTACAGACGCCAAGAATGCGGAGATCGCGCCGCTAGTCCAGCGCCATCTTCATGCCGACAT
Source organism: Microbaculum marinisediminis (assembly GCF_025397915.1). Taxonomy (NCBI): domain Bacteria; kingdom Pseudomonadati; phylum Pseudomonadota; class Alphaproteobacteria; order Hyphomicrobiales; family Tepidamorphaceae; genus Microbaculum; species Microbaculum marinisediminis. The sequence continues at coordinate 618,725 of NZ_JALIDZ010000001.1, read as the reverse complement.
GGCTCGCCGCGAACCCGAGGCTTTCGTAGAAGCGGTGCGCGTCCTTCCGCGACGTGTCGGAGGTGAGCTGCACCATTCCGCAATCGCGCTTCCGGCATTCCTCGATCGCCCAGGCCATCATCTGGCGGCCGAGGCCGCCGCCCCGCCGCGTACGGGCGACCCGCACCCCCTCGATCAGCCCGCACCACATGCCCTTGCGCGAAAGGCCGGGCTGGAAGGTGAGCTGCAGGCAGCCGACCACCTGACCGTCGACCTCGGCGACCGCGAGAACCTGGTTCGGGTCCGAATCGATCGCCTGGAAGGCATCCGTGTAGGCCGGCGACAGCGGCGTGGAGAGATCCTCGCGCGCCCGGCCCAGATCGTCGTCGGCGAGCAGGGCGACGATGGCGCCGACATCCGCCAGCCGCGCCCGGCGCAGCCGCGGCGACGGGCCGGTCATGGCCGCCGTACCGACGTCACCGCGAGCCCCGCCCGGGCGATGCGATCGACCGCGCCGTCGATCGGCTCGACGACCGTATCCATGTGATGGCCGTTGGCGTGGATCATGGTGCCGTCGCCGCGGGCAATCGCGACATGCCCCTTCCAGAACAGGAGGTCGCCGCGCTGGAGTCCGGTCAGATCATTGACGCCCAGATCCGTGCCGACGATCGCTTCCTGCATGTCTGTGTCGCGCGGGCAGGGCAGGCCGGCGGCGGTCATCGCCATCTGCACCAGCGCCGAGCAGTCGAGCCCGATCGAGGTGCGGCCGCCCCACAGATAGGGCGTCCCGAGAAAGCCTTCGGCGACGCCGACCCAGTCGGGTTCGGCGACATCGAGCGGGGCCAGATGGCGGGCATAGATGAAGCCGGCGTCGGTTCGCGCGAAATGCTCGTCGGCGGCGGTGACCGCGACGCGGGCGTTCATCGACACGAGCATCGACGGCGCCAGTTTGATGCTCGGTCCCGGGTAGACGAAGGTGCGCAGCGTCCGCACCCGGTGCGTCGGCGCCGCGCCGACGTCTCCCAGCGCCTCGCTCGGGCACCAGCCGACATAGCCGTCGCTGTCGAGCTTCACCCAGGCCCAGCCTTCGGCGGTCTCCTCGAAGACCAGGACCGTCTCGCCGTGCAGCAGTTCGGTGTCGAGAGCGGCGTCGCCGCGCGGATCGCGGCGCAGCGGCGCCGCGCCGGCGACCACCTGCTTCGGCGTTCCCGCGACGAAGCGCGCGGCCTCCACCTTGCCGCGAAGTCGCGCGTCGGCGAGGTCGGGGCGCGCGGCGGTGAGCCGCGGGTGCAAGTCGTTCATCGGTGGATCCCCGCCGCCTTGGCCGCGATCAGGTCGCCGAGCCGCTCGAGATAGAGCGCGCCGTCGACGGTGCGCTGGATGATCACGTTGCGCCGGTCGGTCTCGTCGCGGCGCCGGTTGACGAGGCCCTTCGCGCCCATCGTGTCGAGCGCCCGGGTGATGACCGGCTTGGTGACGCCGAGCTTGGCGGCGAGCCCGCGCACCGTGTGCGGCGGCGTCTCCAGGTAGATCGTCAGCAGGATCGCCATCTGGCGGGGCGACAGGTCATCCTCGCCGGCATGAACGAGGGCGAGTGCCACGTCGTGCCAGAGCTCGAGAGCCTGTGCGGGGCGCAGGTCGAAGGACATCGGTTACGCAATACGGAGCTTCGTTTCGTAGCCGTTATAAAATAGGGCGGGGTATCCCGGCAAGTCGTTCGGGCTTTGCCTCGCGCCCGCTCCGCTCCCATATAGGGGCCATGACGCTTGCCCCACTCGACCATGCCGAGCGCTGGCGCCACAAGCTGCGCAACCAGGTTCAGACCTGGCTGCTCGTCGGCGGCAGCCTCGGGCTTCTCGTGCTGTGCGCCTGGATCTTCGCCGGCGTCGACGGCATCATCGCCGCCGTGGCGGGCGGCGCGGTGGTCTTGGCCGTCTCGCTGCGGGCCGCGCCCTGGATGGTGCTCAGGCTCTATCGCGCCCGCCCGCTCAGGCCCGAGGAATTTCCCGAAGGCTTCCGTCTGCTCGAAGAGCTTGCGCTGCGCGCCGACCTGCCGACGATGCCGCGGCTCTACTACGTGCCGAGCCGGATGATGAATGCCTTCGCCGTCGGCAATGCCGCGCAATCGGCGATCTGCGTCACCGACGGGCTGGTGCGCGGCCTGACCCTGCGCCAGTTCGCCGGCGTGCTCGCCCACGAGGTCAGCCATATCCGCAACGGCGACATCCGCGTGATGGCGATCGCCGATACCGTCAGCCGCCTGACCGGCGCGATGTCGACCGTCGGCGTCCTGCTCCTGTTCGTCAATCTGCCGTTCTTCCTGGCCAATGGCGCGCCCGTTCCCTGGCTCGGCATCGCGCTGCTGCTCGCCGCGCCCACCATCGGCGCGATCCTGCAGCTCGCCCTGTCGCGGGCGCGCGAATACGACGCCGATCTCGACGCCGTGGGCCTGACCGGTGATCCCGAAGGGCTGGCCGCCGCGCTGGCGACGCTCGAGCGCCGGCAGGGCCGCATGTGGGAGATGATGCTGCCGGGCCAGCGGATCCCCGATCCCTCCCTGCTCAGGTCGCATCCGCGCACGGAAGACCGCATCGCCCGGCTTCTGTCGCTGCGCCCTGGCGCCAGGCCCTATGTCGTCGCCCCCGACCACCGGCCCCGGCGCCCGATCGCGTCGGTGCCGATCGTCCACGGGCCGCGCTTTCACACGATGGGCGTCTGGTATTAAGCGCGTTTTCCGCGCTTCACCTTTCGTTAACATGTCAATATTGCCGGATTCGACGCATTTTTGGTTAAGTCCGCGAATCGTATGAGACGGATCGGGAACAAAACGGGTCCGTATCGGGACGGTGTTAACGCGCGCTAACCAATGGCGCGTGAATCGGGCGTTTGGCCCGGTATGTGGCCCGGTTTGCGACCTGGGATGCGCGCCCCTGTGCGGCGGCACGCGGTCGACGGGCGGGGAGGCGGATGTCGTGCCCGGCAGCGTCATCGCGACGCCGGTTTCGGCGCCGCGATAAAACGCGCGACGACCGACAGGGCTTCACCTTTCGTTAGGAGTTCGGAGGCGGCGGATTCGCGCGCCGCGCCTGTGGATTTCCGAATCGGCAAGAACAAAAAAGGTTCAAATAAGAAACAAAACTAGAACAATTGGGCGCTCGACAACGCCGCCTGTGGAAAACCCGGCGCCCGCGGTGGCGGAGCGCCGGGTTTTATCCGGGTCTGCGATGTCGAGGCTGGCCGTTCGCCTAGCGCAGGGTCGCGCCGGTCGCCTTCTCCACGGCGGCGACGATCGCCTTGCCGACCGAATCGATTTCCTCGTCGGTCAGAGTCTTGTCGCGCGGCTGCAGCGTCACCTCGATGGCGACCGACTTGCGGCCCTCGCCGAGGCTCGCCCCGGTGAAGACGTCGAACACCGAGACCCCGGTGATCAGCGCCTTGTCGGCGCCGCGCGCGGCCCGGACGATGGCGCCGGCCTTGACGTCGCTGTCGACCACGAAGGCGAAGTCGCGCCGCACCGGCATCAGGTCGGAGGCGTCGAGCGCCGGGCGCGCCTTGGTCGGCTTCGCCTTGGGCACGGGGATCGCGTCGAGCAGGATCTCGAAGGCGACCATCGGCCCGTCCGCGTCGAGCGCCGACAGCGTGCGCGGATGCAGCTCGCCGAAGCGGGCGAGCACGGTCTTCGGCCCGAGCGTGATCAGTCCGGAGCGGCCCGGGTGATACCAGTCGCCGCCGCCGGGCTGCACCTGCGCCGTGGCGACCGGCGCCCCGAGCGCGGCGAGCGCGGCCATCGCGTCGGCCTTGGCGTCGAACACGTCGACGGGCTCGGCCGCGCCGGACCAGTGCCGGCCCGCGCCGCCGGCTTTGGCGGTGCCGCGCCGGACGCCGGCGACGATCTCCTGCTGATGCTCCGGCCGGTCGCCGTGATAGGTCGCGCCGATCTCGAACAGGGCCAGGTCGGAGAAGCCGCGGTCGGCGTTCTTCTGCGCCGCCGTGATCAGGCCGGGCAGCAGGCTCGGCCGCATGTCGCTCATTTCCGAGGAGATCGGATTGGACAGCGCGATCTCCGGCTGGCCGCCGCCGAACGCCTCGGCGTGCGGTTTCGGGATGAACGACCAGGTCACCGCCTCGACCATGCCGCGCGCCGCCAGCGTGCGCCGCGCCATGATGCAGCGGTTCTGGCGGATCGTCAGGACCGGCTTGGGAACGGCGCTGCCGCGCGACAGCGGCACGGTCTCCACGCGGTCGACGCCGACGATGCGGGTGATCTCCTCGACGAGATCGGCCGCCTCGTGGACGTCCGGCCGCCATGTCGGCACCGCGACGCGCAGCTCCTCGCCCTCGCCGGCGACCCAGAAGCCGAGCCGCGTCAGGATCGAGCGCATCTCCACGGACGACAGCGCCAGGCCCGTCAGCCGCTTCACCTCCTTCGGGTCGAAGGCGATGATGTTGACCGGCTCGGGCACCGCGCCGGCCAGCACCATTTCGCTGGCGGTGCCGCCGCACAGGTCGAGCACCATCCGCGTCGCCATGTCGAGGCCGGGCACGCAGAACGCCGGATCGACGCCGCGCTCGAAGCGGTAGCGCGCGTCCGACTGGACGCCGAGCGTGCGGCCGGTGCGGGCCGTGGTCGACGTGTCCCACAGGGCCGACTCGATCAGCACGTCGGTCGTGGTCTCGTCGCAGCCCGACGCCTCGCCGCCCATGATGCCGCCGATGGATTCGACGCCGTTGTCGTCGGAGATGACCACCTGGCCAGGCGCGAACGTGTAGGTCTTGCCGTCAAGCGCCAGCAGCTCCTCGCCGGCCCTGGCATGGCGGACCGTGAGGTTGCCCTTCACCTTGTTGGCGTCGAACACATGCAGCGGCCGGTTGCGGTCGTAGGTGATGTAGTTGGTGATATCGACCAGCGCGTTGATCGGCCTGAGCCCGATCGCCTCCAGCCGCTGCCGCAGCCAGGCCGGGGACGGCCCGTTCCTGACCCCGCGCACCAGCCGCAGCGCGAAGGCCGGGCACAGATGCGCCTCGTCGTCCGGAAAGTCGAGGGTCACCGAGACCGGGCAGGGGCCTTCGCCGGCGATCCGCTCGACCTCCGGGGTGACGACCTTGCCGAGATCGGCGGCGGCCAGATCGCGGGCGATGCCGGCGATGCCCAGCGCATCCGGCCGGTTCGGCGTCACCGCCACCTCGATGACCGGATCGTCGAGGCCCAGCACGTCGGCCAGCGGCGTGCCGATCGGCGTGTCCTCGGCGACCTCGATGATGCCCGCATGCTCGTCGGAGAGGCCCATTTCGCGCTCGGAGACGAGCATGCCGTTCGATTCGACGCCGCGGATCTTGGTCGGCTTCAGGTCGAGCCCGGTTCCCGGGATGTGGGTGCCGGAGGGGGCGAACACGCCCTTCATGCCGGTGCGCGCGTTCGGCGCGCCGCACACGACCTGCACCGTGCCGTCGCCGGTGTCGACCTTGCAGACCCTCAGCTTGTCGGCGTTGGGATGCTGCTCGGCGGAAATCACGTGGGCGACCTTGAACGCCGCCAGCTCCTCGGCCGGATTGTGCACGCCCTCGACCTCGAGCCCGATCAGGCTGAGCTTGTCGACGATCGTCTTGAGCGACTCGTCGGTCTCCAGGTGATCCTTGAGCCAGGACAGGGTGAATTTCATCGCGACAGCCCTCCCGCCAGGCTCGGCACGTCAAGCGGCGCGAAGCCGTAGTGATTCAGCCACCGCAGGTCGGCGGAGAAGAAGGCGCGCAGGTCCGGCATGCCGTATTTCAGCATGGCGATGCGGTCGATCCCCATGCCCCAGGCGAAGCCCTGGTAGCGCTTGGGATCGAGGTTGCAGGCCCTCAGCACGTTCGGGTGCACGACGCCGCAGCCGAGGATCTCCAGCCAGTCGTCGCCTTCGCCGATCCTGAGCTCGTTGCCGACGCGCGAGCAGTTGATGTCGACCTCCATCGACGGCTCCGTGAACGGGAAGTGCGAGGCGCGGAAGCGCATCTTCACGTCGTCGACCTCGAAGAACGCCTTGCAGAACTCCTGCAGCACCCATTTCAGGTGGCCCAGATGGGCTTCTTCGTCGATGACCAGGCCCTCGACCTGGTGGAACATCGGCGTGTGGGTCTGGTCGTAGTCGCAGCGGAACACCCGGCCCGGCGCGATGATACGGATCGGCGGCTCGGTGTTCAGCATCGTGCGGATCTGCACCGGGCTGGTATGGGTGCGCAGCAGCATCCGCGACCCGTTCTCGGCTTCCGGGAAATAGAACGTGTCCATTTCCTCGCGGGCCGGATGGTCGGCGGGCATGTTCAGCGCGGTGAAGTTGTGGAAGTCGTCCTCGATATGCGGGCCTTCCGCGATCGAGAAGCCCATGTCGGCGAAGATCGCGGTGAGCTCGTCCATCACCTGGCTGACCGGATGGATACGCCCGGTTTCGAGCGCGCTCTCGCGCACCGGCAGGGTCACGTCGACCTTCTCGGTCGCCAGCCGCTGCTCCAGCGCGGCCTCCTGCAGCGCGGCGCGGCGCGTCTGGATCGCGGCGTTGACCCGGTCCTTGAGCCCGTTGATCGCCGGCCCCATGGTGCGGCGCTCGTCCGGGCTCATCGAGCCGAGGGTTTTCAATAGGTCGCTGATCGAGCCCTTCTTGCCGAGCGCGGCCACGCGCACGGTCTCCAGCGCCGCCTCATCGGCGGCGGCTGTGATCTGGCTCTGAATGTCGGATTCCAGCCGATCGAGTTCGGCCATAACGTCATCTCCCGTCTTTCGTCGGCATTGGCGAGAAAACGGGTCCGAGACGAACTTTCAAGAGAGACGTCTCTCGAGGAAAAGGCTTTCGCCTCCCGGACCCGGCGCCGCCCGCACTGTCGTCCCTTCGCTGGGGATATGCGGGCGGCCGGCCCCGGAAAGGTCCGAGGTGGGTCGTCGGCGGCCTCAGCCGAGCGCGGCGCGTGCCTGCTCGACCAGTGCCTTGAAGGCGGCCGGCTCGTGCACGGCGAGATCGGCGAGCACCTTCCGGTCGACTTCGACCCCGGCCTTTCCGAGGCCATCGATAAATCGACCGTAGGTCAGACCGTTCTCGCGCGCCGCCGCGTTGATCCGCTGGATCCACAGCGCCCGGAAGGTCCGCTTCTTCGCCTTGCGGTCGCGATAGGCGTACTGGCCGGCCTTTTCGACCGCCTGCATCGCGACGCGGATGGTGTTCTTGCGACGGCCGTAATAGCCCTTCGCCTTCTTGATGACCTTGCGATGGCGGGCGTGAGCCGTAACGCCGCGTTTCACACGTGACATGGATCAGCCCTCCGTCTTGGTCGAAGCGGGCTTGGCGCGCCGCTTCTTGCGTGCGTACGGCATGTACTGGCGCACGATGCCCGCATCGGACTCGGCCAGCACCATGGTGCCGCGTGCATTGCGAATGAATTTGGTCGTCCGCTTGATCATGCCGTGCTGCTTACCAGCGGCCCCGACCTTGATCTTGCCAGACGCGGTCACCTTGAAACGCTTCTTGGCGCCGCTCTTGGTTTTCATCTTGGGCATTTCGCTCGTCTCCTTCACAACTAGAAAGAACGCGAAAAAACCCGCCGTGCGCTAGATCGCCCGGTGGATTTCGACCGCGTCCGGTTGAGCTTTCGGGATCGCCACGGCATGCCCATTTAGCCGGGCGATCCGGATTGCGGGGCGGTATATAGCCCCCGCGCGGGAAAAACGCAATGCCGGCGCCGCCGGCGGCCTCCTCGCCTCCCGGGGTGGCGCCGAGGAGTGCGATGACGGACCGCACCGCCCGGAAGCCCGAGCGATGCGGCCTGCGAGGTCCGGCGGGTACGCTGCCGAACGGTAAGATGGCCGTCAGTGAGCCATCATCGCGTCGACGATCTGGTCGCCATTCATCGAGGAGGGATAGTAGGTCGGCCAGTTGGTCACTTCCTCGAGCAGGGCGGCGCGATCGTCGCCCCAGTATAGGTGGTAGTGATCGGCCTCGGCCGGCGCGATGCGGTGATCGCTGAACTGGACGAACGCCGGCGCCGCCTCGTCGCCGCCGGTCTTCTTGAAGATGAAGCGCACGCCCCGATTGCCCTTTTTGTAGGTCAGGATCTCGTATCCGTCGGTGGCATAGGTGCCTTTGACGGCTGCACCGTCCTTGTAGAACGTGAAGTCGTCGCCATCGATGACGATGCGGTCCACATCCGTCTTGTACCCGATGTCGTAGTAGTCGCGGTATTCCTGGGCGCTCATGGAGCCATGCTCCGCCTTGTGGGCCATGACCGGATCCAGGGTGCCGTCCTGTAGGTGCGGATAGACCGACTGCCAGTCGCCCTGCCAGTCCGCGAGCGTGCGCGGCTTGATCTGGTCGTCCTCGAAATAGCCCTTGTAGATCTCTTTTTCGGCCTCGCTCGCATGATCGTGCGCATGATCGTGCGACGAGGTTTCCGTGGCGGACTTGCTGTCCTCCGCCTGAGCCTGTGCCGAAAAGAGCAGCATGGTGCCGATCGCCAGTGCGCCGGCATATTTGGTAAGTGTTGTATGCATGTATCCTGAACCCTTGCTGAGTGCTGTGGGGGAGCGATTTTCGGCGTATTGTTACGTTATAACGTAACTATGCGACGGCGTAACCGATTTCCCTGACGCTGGCAACGGGCATTCGACCGTCGCCCTCCGCACGGCCATGCGTCACCGAAGGCGCTATCGCAGCCGCCGGCGACCGCCCTATATGATCGAAGCCGAAACGGGACGAGAGGCTGTGCGCAACAAGGTTCAGGTGGCGGTGGGGAGCGTCAACCGGCTGGCCTGGCGGGTCGCCGGGGCGACCGCGCTGCTGCTCGGCATCCTCGGCATCGCTTTGCCGCTGCTGCCGACCACCCCGTTCCTGCTGCTGGCCGCCTTCTGTTTCTCCAGGGGCTCGCAGGCCTGGCACGACTGGCTCGTCGCCCATCCCCGCCTCGGCGTGCCGATCCGCGAATGGCGCGAACACGGCGCGATATCCCGCAAGGCCAAGATGCTGGCCGGCCTTGCCATGCTGGGCGCGATCGTCGGCGCGGCCGCCTTCGGCGCCCCGTGCAACGTGTTGCTGGTCCAGGCCGGCGTGATGGTGTTCGTGGCGCTGTTCGTCTTCACCCGCCCGGTGCCGCCCGATGGCGGCTATCCGGACGACGAGGAATAGACAAGCTGCAATCAGGGAAGGTGGAACAGGACCGGCAGATAGCCGGACTCGTGCAGGAACTCGATGCTTTCCACCAGCGGGATCGCCAGGAAGAAGAACAGGCCGTCGCCGAACGAGGTGAGGACCAGGCGCGGGTTGGTCTCCACCGTCTCGACGTCCTTCCACGCCGAGAAGCGCGGCCAGAACCGGGGAACCCGGGCCCGATAGGCGTCATAGGTGGCGCCGAACCGGTCCGCCAGGAACTGCTCCTCCTTGCCGACCACGACGGCGAACACCGCGTAGCAGGCGAGCGCGGCAAGCAGCGTGGTCACGACGCTGCCGGCCGCCGCGCCGACGCCGGCGGCGCCGATGAAGGAGAAGACGTAGAGCGGATTGCGCGAGACCGAGTAGGGGCCTTCCCGGACCAGCTCGGCCTTCTTGCGGCCGCCGATATAAATCGTGCACCAGGCGCGCCCGAGCACGCACAGAAGCAGGAGGCCGATCCCGAAATATTCGATCGCTTCGTGGGCGAAACTGCCCGACGGCCAGGTCGACTCGGTGACCAGGAGGCCGCCGATCGCGGCGACCAGAAGGACAAGCAGCGTCCATTTGCGCCGCCGCTGCACGTCCTGCAGCCAGGCGCTGGGCGTTACCGCTGCTGTTGTCTGGTCATTTGTCATGCGGCGAGGAAAGCCGAAGAAACGTGGCGGAAAGGGGGCGGGCGCCTGCGACGGTTCAACGCGGTGCCAGCACCATAATCATCTGCCGGCCTTCGAGCCGCGGCTCGTATTCGACCTTGGCGATCTCGCCCAGTTCGTCGCGCACGCGCAGGAGCAGCTTCATGCCGAGATCCTGATGCGCCATCTCGCGGCCACGGAAGCGCAACGTCACCTTGACCTTGTCGCCTTCCTCGAAGAAGCGTCGCGCCGCCTTGATCTTCACCTCGTAGTCGTGGGTGTCGATGTTCGGACGCATCTTGATCTCCTTGATCTCGATGGTCTTCTGCTTCTTGCGCGCTTCTGCGGCCTTCTTCTGGGCCTGGTACTTGTATTTTCCGTAGTCCAGGATCTTGCAGACCGGCGGCTTGTTGTGCGGCGAGATCTCGACGAGGTCGAGGCCCGCTTCTTCGGCGAGCGCCAATGCTTCGCCGATTGAAACGACGCCCTTGTTGTCGCCCGTATCGGTAATGAGCTGGACTTGCGGGGAATCGATCTCCCGATTGACGCGCGGTCCTTCCTTCTGGACCGGCTGCGCTTTCATTGGACGGCGTGCGATTGTGCAGTCTCCTTATGCTGTGGTCGGTGCCCGACGTCGCTGCCGGAAATCCAAGTCTGGCAGCACAAACGCCTTCGTCAGGCACTCCCTGCGAAGTTCGGCGCTTATAGGATTGGAAAGAAGCGCCGGCAAGTCAATCTTCTGTCTAAACGAAAACGTCTTGGAAGTACCGAATTTCAGGGAAAATGGCTCAACGGCCCAGCAGTCGGGCATAGGTATCGAGCGTTGCCGAGGTCATGGCGTCCAGGCTGAAGGCGCCGCGGACATGGGCACGCGCCCGCTCAGATATCGCCGCGCGCGCCTCTGGCGACAGCGAAAGCGCCTCGCGAATCGCCGCGGCCAGGGCGACCGCGTCCCCCGCCGGCACCCGCCAGCCGGTGCGCCTGGCCGCGTCGACGTCCGGCGGCGCGAGCACCGTTTCCGGCACCGCGCCGAGGTTGCTGACGACCACGGGCGTGCCGACGGCCTGGGCCTCGGCGGCGCTGCGCCCGAATGCTTCCGGCTCGGTCGAGGGCAGGGCGACGACATCGGCGGCGCGGTCGGCGGCGGGCATGTCGGAGCAATGGCCGACGATGTGCACCCGGTCGCGAAGGCCGGCTCCGGCGATCCGCTTCTCAAGGTCGGCGACGTAGTCGGTGCGCCCCTGCGGGTCGCCGGCGAGCACGAAGTCGACGTCGTCGAGGCCCTCGCCGGCCAGCCGGGCGGCGGCGTCGATCAGCACCGCCTGGCCCTTCCATTCCGTCAGCCGGGCGGCCAGCAGCACGATGCGCCTGCCCTCCGGCACGCCCCAGGCCTCGCGCAGCCCGGCGATGCGATCCGCCGCGATCGTCTCGGGATCGAACTTGGTCAGATCCGTGCCGCGATAGATCACCGTGACCTTGCCGCGTGCCTGCCGGTGCCGGCTCTCGATGAGGTCTGCCGTGAAGCGGGAATTGGCGATGACGGCGTCGCCGCGCGCCATCACCGAATTGTACCAGTTCTTGAGCGAACCGCCCTTCTTGTAGGCGCCGTGATAGGTGGTCACGAACGGCACGCCCAGGCGCCGCGCCGCCAGAAGGCCACTCCAGGCCGGCGCCCGGCTGCGGGCGTGGATCAGCGACACGTTTTCGCGGATCGACAGCCGTCTGAGCCGCTCCGCGTTCCACAGGATCTCGATCGGGTTCTTGGTCGCGGCGGGAAACGGCACCCAGATGCCGCCGGCCGCGTCGAGCTCTCTCACCAGGCGCCCGCCGGTCGTCGCGACGAGGGCGCGCGCGCCGGCCTGCACGAGCGCCGCGGCGACGTCGACGGCGGTGCGCTCGGCCCCGCCGGCGTCCAGCGACGGCACGATCTGCAGCACCGTGATGCCGGACAGGTCCGGCAGGCCCGTTGTCGGGGCATTCGTCCCGGGATCCGTCCGGGGTTTTTCTGGGCGCTCGTCCATGCCATTACCTAGCCCACCGACCTGAAGGAGACCAGAGCGTGTCAGAGGCCGAACGCACCGACATCGAGATTGGCGAGGGCGAGGAAGCGCGCAGCATCGCCGTATTGCGCCGCGACGGCACGGCGCCCGACATCGTCTGGCTCGGCGGCTACCGCTCCGACATGGCCGGCACCAAGGCCGAGGCGCTGGACCGTTGGGGCGCGGACGCCGGGCAGGGCGTCGTCCGCTTCGACTATTCCGGCCACGGGGTTTCGGGCGGCGATTTCCTCGACGGATCGATCAGCCGCTGGCTCGCCGAGTCCTCGACCGTCATCGAGACCTGCACGGACGCGCTGCCGGTTCTCGTCGGCTCCAGCATGGGCGGATACCTGGCGCTGCTGACCGCGCTCGGCCGCCATGCCGCCGGCAATCCGGTCGCCGGTCTGGTGCTGCTGGCCCCGGCGGTCGACATGACCGAGCGGCTGATGTGGGAGGAGTTCCCCGGTAACGTGCGTGCCGAGATCATGGACAAGGGCGTCTGGGTCGAGCCCTCGCAGTACGATCCGGCCGGCAACCCGATCACCCGCAAGCTCATCGAGGACGGCCGCAACTACCTGATCATGGACCGCGCCACGCTGCAGGTCGGCTGCCCGGTCCACATCGTGCACGGCCGCGACGATCCCGACGTGCCGCTCGGCCTGTCGCTGGAGCTGGTGTCGCGGCTCGCTCATGACGACGTCACGCTGACCGTCGTCCACGACGGCGACCACCGTCTGTCGCGCGAGCAGGACATCGCGCTGCTGGTGCGCGTCGTCGCCGACATGGTCGCCGGCGTCTGAGCGGCGGTCATGGTCGAATGGACGTTGGCGGCGCGGCGGGATAGGGTGCGGCGAAACGGAACAAAACGTGCATGACCACCTCCGCGACCAGTCCCGAGCTTGACCGTCTGATCCAGCTTCTCGCGCGTCTGCCGGGCCTTGGCCCGCGCTCGGCGCGCCGCGCGGTGCTGCACCTGATCCAGAAGCGGGAGCAGCTTCTGGTGCCGCTCGCCGACGCGCTGCACACCGCCGCCGAGCGCATCACCGTGTGCGCGACCTGCGGCAACGTCGACACCGCCGACCCGTGCGCGATCTGCGCCGATCCGCGCCGCGATCCCGCGATCATCTGCGTCGTCGAGCATGTGAGCGACCTGTGGGCGCTGGAGCGCGCCCAGGCGACGCGCGGGCGCTACCATGTCCTCGGCGGCACCCTGTCGCCGCTCGACGGCATCGGCCCTGACGATCTGCACATCGCCGAGCTCGTCGCCCGCGCCAAGGACCCGGCCGTGACGGAGGTGATCCTCGCCGTCAACGCCACCGTCGAGGGCCAGACCACGGCGCACTACGTCACCGACATGCTGCATGGCCTCGACGTCACCGTGACCCGGCTCGCCCACGGCGTACCCGTCGGCGGCGAGCTCGACTATCTCGACGACGGCACCCTGGCCGCCGCCATCCGCTCGCGCACGCCGTTCTGAGCGCCGGCCCCGATGCCCCGCTATCGCCTTCTGATCGAGTATGACGGCGCCCCCTATGTCGGCTGGCAGCGCCAGACCAACGGGCGCGCGGTGCAGCAGGCGATCGAGGAGGCCGTCGCGGCGTTCTGCGGCGAGCCGGCGTCGGTCAACGGGGCGGGGCGCACCGATACCGGCGTCCATGCGCTCGGCCAGGTCGCCCATATCCATCTGGTCCGCGAATGGCCGGCCGACACGGTGCGCGACGCGATCAACGCCCACCTGCGGCCCGAGCCGGTGGCGATCCTGAGGGCCGAGCAGGTCCACAACGATTTCGATGCCCGCTTCTCGGCGGTGAAGCGGTATTATCGCTATGTGATCGTCAATCGGCGCGCGCCGCTGGCGCTGGACGCCGGCCGCGCCTGGCAGGTGATGAAACCGCTCGACGCCGCCGCCATGCACGAGGCCGGGCAGGCGCTCGTCGGCCATCACGACTTCACCACCTTCCGCTCCACCGAGTGCCAGTCGGCCTCGCCGGTGAAGACGCTCGACCGGCTCGCCGTCGCCCGTGACGGCGAACGCATCGTCGTCGACTGCTCGGCGCGGTCCTTCCTGCACAACCAGGTGCGCTCGATGGTCGGCTCGCTGAAGCTGGTCGGCGAGGGCAAGTGGGCCGCTGCCGACCTCAAGGCGGCGCTGGAGGCCAGGGACCGCACCGCCTGCGGCCCGGTCGCCCCGCCGGACGGGCTCTATCTGGTGAAGGTCGACTATCCGGACTGAAGCCAGGCCGAAATATCGCCGCGGCGGCTCACATCCCGGTGGCGCGGCTGATCAGTTCCGAGAGCACCAGCGACAGCAGGAACTCCAGCGCGACGATCCCGGCCGCGAGCGCGAAGCTGCATTCGAGCGCCGCCCGCGCCGTGATGAAGCGAAAACGGATCGCGAGGATGAGGGCGGTGAACAGCAGAAGCTGGGCGACGCCTTCGGGCGCCAGGCCGAACCCGAACAGGATCGCCGGCAACGCCACCATCGCCGATATGATCGGGCTGCCCCAGTTGAAGGCGACGATCAGCCGGACGTAGTTGCTGGCAAAGCCCATCGGCGCCGCGATGATGGCGGTGACCAGCGGAAACGCCGCCCAGTCGATCACCAGCGAGAGCAGGCGCGCGAGCGCGAAACCCAGCTCTGGGAAATCGGCGCCGTCGGGCAGGGCGGAAAAGATCATGCGCCGCTCGGCGCCGACGTACAGCACGTAGATCGGCAGCACCAGGATCGCCGCCAGGAACGAGCGCCAGAAGCCGCGAAAGCTCGTGTCGAACAGGCGTATCGCCTCGCGCTTGCCAAGGAACAGCCGCCAGGCGCCGGTCAGGCCGCGCTGTATGTCGTCCGCGTTCAGCATGGGATACCCGGCATGGACGCGTCAGCCACCGAAGCGCTCGAAATAGCGGGTCAGGAACCGCCGGTAGATCGCCGTCAGCGCCTTCAGGTCGGCGATCGCCACATGCTCGTCGACCTGGTGCATGGTCTGGCCGACGAGGCCGAACTCGATCACGGGGCAATAGTCCTTGATGTAGCGGGCGTCCGACGTGCCGCCGGTAGTGGAGTAATCCGGCTTGCGCCCGGTCTCCGCCTCGATCGTCTCCGACAAGAGCGCTGCGATGTCGCCGGCCTCGGTCAGGAAGGCTTCGGCCGCGTTGGGAACGAAGGCTACGCGCCCCGTCAGGCCGGTTCCCTCCAGCGCCGAGGCGACATGTTTCTCGATCAGCACCTGGAGGCTCTTCGCCGTGTGCAGGTTGTTGAAGCGGCTGTTGAAGTTGAGCCGCACCTGCGCGGGGATGACGTTGAAGGCCGGGTTGCCGGTGTCGACGCTGGTCACTTCCAGGGTCGAGGGATCGAACTCGTGCGTGCCACTGTCCAGCGGCTCGGCATAGAGCGCGTGCAGGACCTTCTCCAGGCCTCGCGTCGGGTTGTTGGCCAGATGCGGATAGGCCGAATGGCCCTGCTTGCCGGTGATGGTGATGGTGCCCGACAGCGAGCCGCGCCGGCCGATCTTGATCATGTCGCCGAGCCGGTTCGGATTGGTCGGCTCGCCAACCAGGGCATGGTCGAAACGCTCGCCGCGCTCCTTGGCCCAGGCGAGCAGTTTGCGCGTCCCGTTGATCGACACGCCCTCCTCGTCGCCGGTGATCAGGAAGGAGATCGAGCCCTTCGGCGTGCCTTCGGTCTTCAGGAAGTCCAGAACGGCGGCGGCGAAGCAGGCGACCGCGCCCTTCATGTCGACGGCGCCGCGCCCATAGAGCGCGCCGCCGGCGATCTCGGCGGCGAAGGGGGGATGCGTCCAGCGGCTCTCCTCGCCGGCCGGCACCACGTCGGTATGGCCGGCGAAAGTCAGGTGCGGGCCGCCGCTGCCGATCCGGGCATAGAGATTGTCGACGTCGTCGGTGCCGTCTTCCGAGAACCGCACGATCTCGGCGTCGAAGCCGGCATCGGTGAGCAGGCGCAGCAGGTATGTCAGCGCGCCGCCCTCGTCCGGGGTCACGCTGCGGCAGCGGATCAGTTCGCGCGCGATGGCGATCGGATCGGTGTTCGGTTCCGCGGAAGGGTCGGTGAGGTCCTGCGACATGGTCCCGGCAGTCGTTGTTTCGAGGCAACAGTGACCGGCAAGGCTCTAGCCCGGCCCCTGGGGCAAGGTCAATCGCGGCCCTGTCCCTCGCCATACTCTGGCTCTACGGTGAGGCCTCTGATTCGCGACAGGATCGACGAGGATCGACATGCCGCCCAGCGAGGCCTCCGCAGCCGTGGAACGAAGCGAGCCGCGCAAGCCGCTGCCCGAGCGGCTCGCCGCCGCGCTCGCCGTTTTTCTCGAACGGCGCGTGCTGGTGATCCTGTTTCTCGGGTTTTCCTCCGGCCTGCCGCTGGCGCTTTCCGGATCGACGCTGGCCATCCGCATGACCGATGTCGGCGTCGACCTCGGCACCATCGGCCTGTTCTCGCTGGTCGGCCTGCCCTACACGGTCAAGTTCCTGTGGGCGCCACTGGTCGATGCGACGCGGGTTCCCGTGCTGTCGCGGTGGCTGGGGCGCCGGCGCGGCTGGCTGGTCTTCACGCAGCTCCTGCTGATGGCCGCGATCGTCTATCTCGGCTTCGTCGATCCGCTGGTCGATCCCTGGTTCGTGGCGCTCGGCGCGGTACTGGTGGCGGCGGCGTCCGCCACCCAGGACATCGTCATCGACGCCTTCCGGGTCGAAAGCCTGAAGACCGAGGAACAGGCCGCCGGCATGGCCTGGTTCGTGTCCGCCTATCGCATCGGCATGCTCATATCGACCGCGGGCTGCGTCAGCCTCGTCGCCATCCTGGAAGGCTATGGCGTCGATACGGTGCAGGGGTGGTCCTGGGCCTACGCGGTGATGGCCGTCTTCGTCCTGATCGGCACCGGCGCGGCGCTGGCCGGGCGCGAGCCCGCGGAGCCGGAGGGCATGGCGGACGACCGCAACGCGGCGGTCCGCGTCGGCCGCACGGCCGTCGACGCCTTCGCCGAGTTCCTGGGCCGCAAGGACGCGATCGCGGTCCTCGCCTTCGTCGTGCTCTACAAGTTCTGCGATGCCTTCGCCGGCGTCATGACCGGGCCGTTCGTGATCTCGATCGGCTTCGACAAGCTCGCCTATGCCGGCATCGTCAAGGGCGTCGGCCTGTTCGCGGTGCTGGCGGGCGGGTTCGCCGGCGGCTTCATGCTGCGCGCCATGTCGATGGTCACGATGCTGTGGATCGCCGGCTTCCTGCAGATGGGCTCGAACCTGGTGTTCGTCTGGCAGGCGATCGTCGGGGTGAACAACACCGCGCTTGCCGTCACCATCGCGGTCGAGAACTTCACCGGTGGCATCGGCACGGTGATTTTCGTCGCCTATCTCTCCAGCCTCTGCAACGACGCGCGCCACACCGCGACCCAGTTCGCGCTCTTGACGGCGCTTGCCGCGGTCGGCCGCACCGTGCTGGCGGCCAATGCCGGCTACGCCGCCGAGGCGTTCGGCTGGGCGACCTTCTTCGCCATCACCGCGCTTGCCGCCATTCCCGGCCTCGCGCTGTTGTGGTGGCTGCAGCTGCGCGGCCATTTCGACAAGCCGAAGCCGGCCCCGGCGCCACTTCCGGCAGGGTAGCGCCCGCCACTTCGACGTGACCAAGGTCAAGGCGGCGCAGGATGCCGCCTGTCACGGTTTTTTCCGATAGGATCGCCGACGACCGTCGAGGAGGGGCGTGATGGCGCCGAAGCCCGATCCGTACTGGTGGGAGGATGCCCCGCCCGCCGCGCCGCAAGCCGAGGCGGACGCCGCAGTGCCGGGGCAGGTGGATGTCGTGGTGGTCGGTGCCGGGCTCACCGGCACGACCGCGGCGCTGACGCTTGCCAGGAACGGGGCCTCGGTCCTTCTGGTCGATTCCGAGGCGCCGGGCTACGGCGCCAGCACCCGCAACGGCGGCATGGTCGGCGGCGGCCACCGGCTTTCGATCGACCAGCTCGTCGCCCGCTACGGCACCGAGACGGCCCATTCCCTGCTGCGCGAAGCCCATGTCGACTCGCTCGACTTCGTGAAGCGGCTCATCCGGGACGAGGCGATCGACTGCGACTTTCATGTCCACGGCCGCTTCAGCGGCCAGCGCAGCCCCGACGTCTACGACGAGACCGCCCGGACCATCGAGCGGCTCAGGACAATCGTTCCGATCAACGCCGAGATGGTCCCCAGGGCCGATCAGCGCCGCGAGATCGGCTCCGATTTCTATGCCGGCGGCCTGCTGCTGCCCGATCACGGCGGGCTGCATCCCGGCAAGTATCATGCCGGGCTCCTGAACGCCGCCCGCCGGGCAGGCGTTGTGGTTTCCGCGCCGACGCTGGTGCGTGGCGTCGCGCCGTCGCGAACCGGGCACCGCGTGTCGACGACGCGTGGCGACGTGCAGGCCGATGCGGTGCTGATGGCGACCAACGGCTACACCCGCCGTCGCTTCCGCCCGCTGATGCGGCGCATCATTCCGGTCTCGAGCTATATCGCGGCGACCGAGGCGCTGCCCGAGGATCTGATCCGGTCGCTCATGCCGGGCCGCCGCATGGTGGTGGAGACCCGCAACCGGCATTGCTACTACCGCCTGTCCCCGGACGGCAAACGGCTCGTCTTCGGCGCCCGCGCGGCCATGCACCAGGTCTCGCAGGACACCGCGACGTCGGTCATCAGGGGGCTGATGCGGGAGATCTTCCCGGCGCTGGAGCCGGTCGGGATCACCCACAGCTGGAACGGCCGGCTCGGCTTCACCTTCGGCTTCCTGCCGCATATCGGCAGGATCGACGGGCACTGGCATGCGATGGGGTTCTCGGGAAGCGGCAACGCGATGGCGCCCTATCTCGGCAACAAGGTCGCGCTGGCGATGCTCGGCCGCGCCGAGGCGGAAACCGCCTTCATGAAGACCGAGTTCTCGACCCGGTTCTGGCATTTCGGCCGGCCGTGGTTCCTGCCGGTCGCGCACGCCCTGTACCGCGTCCGCGACCTTTGCGACGACGCCCGGCGGGCGTAGATCCGGCCGCTAGGTCAGCCGAACGCCTCGAACGCCGCGGGGTAGACCACCTGCGGGCGGTGCGTCGCCTGGCCGCCGGGTTCGAGCGCCAGCGCCATGAAGGCCGGGCCCGACCACTGCGCGCAGTAGTGGCTGGCGATCCGCGAATCGAAGCCGAAGCGCTTGTAGTAGGGCGGGTCGCCGAGCACGAAGACGAGATCCTCGCCCGCCTCCTCGAGCCGGCCGATGCCGTCGCGCACCAGTGCCGTGCCGACGCCGCGGCGCTGGTAGCAACGGGCCACGGCGACCGGCGCGAGCGCGGTCGCGCGGTTGTCGCTGCCTTCGATCCTCAGCCGCGAGAAGCCGGCATAGCCGACGATCTTGCCGTCCTTTTCCGCCACGAGGGACAGGACGAGGTCGCCGTCCTTGCGCAGCTTGTCGATCAGCTTGGCTTCAAGCTCGCTGTCGAAGGCGGCGGATATGACGCAGCGGATTGCGGAGACGTCGGCGGGTGCTTCCTGGCGGATGGTTACGCCATCCACATTTTTGTCTGAAGACATGTTCGTCTTTCATTGGGCGGTTAGCCAGCTTACCCGAACAGTATACCCTTTTTCAGCCGGGCGCCCCGTGCGAATTCCGCATAGCTCATCTGTTGGCGGCCGGGCCGCTGGATATCGACGAGCCGGATCGCACCGTCCGCGCAGGCGACGATCCCGCCCTCGTCTACGAGCGTGCCGGGGGCCTCGGGGCCATCGCGATCCATGCTCTGCGAGCGGAGCACCTTCACGCGCTCCCCGGCCAGGTCGAACCAGGCTCCGGGAAACGGCGACAGGCCGCGGATTTGGTCGTGGACGGCTTGGGACGGGCGCGCCCAGTCGATGCGGGCCTCGGCCTTGTCGATCTTGCTGGCATAGGTGACGCCGTCTTCCGGCTGGTCGCGGCAGTCCAGGCTGTCGCGCGACAGCGCGGCGAGCGCGCGCACCATCAGCCCCGCGCCGATCAGAGCCAGCCGGTCGTGCAGCTCGCCGGCGGTCATGTCGGGTCCGATCGCGAGCCGTTCCTCCATGCAGACGGGGCCGGTATCGAGCCCCTCGGCCATGCGCATGACGGCGACGCCGGTCTCGCGGTCGCCGGCCATGATCGCCCGCTGGATCGGGGCGGCGCCGCGCCAGCGCGGCAATAGCGATGCATGCAGGTTGAAGCAGCCCTGCGCCGGCGCCTCGAGGACGGCTTTCGGCAGGATCAGCCCGTAGGCGACGACCACCGCCGCGTCGGCGCCGTGCGCGGCGAAGGCGGCCTGGGCCGTTTCGTCTTTCAGGGTCTTCGGGGTCAGAACCGGCAGGCCGAACCGGTCCGCCGCCGCATGAACGGGGCTCTTGCGCTCGGCCATCCCGCGCCCGGCCGGCCGCGGCGGCTGCGAGTAGACGGCGACGACCTCGTGGCCCGCGCCGACGATCTCGGTCAGCGTCGGCACCGCGAAATCCGGCGTTCCCATGAAAACGAGGCGAAGTGTCACGGCAGGTCGTGTCCTGGTCGCGGGGCGGGACGGTCGCGCCCGGGGCTCATTCGGCCGCCGGCTGCTCGCTGTCCCCGGCGGGTTCGGCGGCGCGGCGGCGCTTGAACTCGGGCATCTCGCCGCGCCTGGCGGCCTTGGTGAACTTCTTGACCACCCGGTCGCGCTTCAGCTTGGAGATGTGATCGATGAACAGGACGCCGTTTAGGTGATCGACCTCGTGCTGCACGCAGGTCGCCAGCAGCCCCTCGCACGAAAGCTCCTGCTCCTTGCCGTCGCGGTCGAGGAACCGGACGGTGCAGGCGGCCGGCCGCTCGACCTCCTCGTAATAGTCGGGGATCGACAGGCAGCCCTCCTCGTAGGTCGAGGTCTCCTCCGAGGTCCAGGTGATTTCCGGATTGACGAGGCAGATCGGCGCCTTCGGATCGTCTTCCTTCGACACGTCGATGACGACGATGCGCTTCAGGACGCCGACCTGACAGGCGGCGAGCCCGATGCCCGGCGCCTCGTACATGGTGGCCAGCATGTCGTCCAGGAGGGCGCGCACGTCGTCGTCCACCGCCGGGACGGGCTCGCAGACCTGGCGCAGGACGGGATCGGGAATGTAGACGATGTCGCGAATTGTCATGGCGCTCAGATAGGAGAAAGCCCGGCCCGGGTCAACGCGGCGCATTGGCCGCGCGCCGGGGAATGTTCGCGTTTTGATCTCGCAATGCGAGAAGAATCGACTAGACTTGGTGGCATGGATCAGCCGCTTGTCGAAATCTCGGGTCGCCTGTTCACCGTCGGCGAGGGCGCTCTCGCCGGCGCCGCGCTGTTTTTCGTGGTCCTGTTGCTGATCCTGATCGGCGTCTTCCGGTCGCGGCGCCCGGATGCCGAGGAAGTGCGCCGCCGCGAGGAGGCCGAGCGCCAGCTCACCGAGATGGTCCGCGCCCAGGCGGACATGAGCCGCACCCAGGCCGAGCTGACCGGCCGCATGCAGACCATGGCCGAGGTGTTCGGGACCCGCCATGCCGATCTGGCGCGCGGCCTCAACGAGCGCCTCGACAAGTTCGGCCAGCGGCTCGGCCAGTCGGTGGAGACCCAGACGCGGGCCACCCATGACAGCCTGTCGAAGCTGAACGAGCGGCTCGCCGTCATCGACCGGGCGCAGAAGAACATCACCGAGTTGTCGAAGGAGGTGGTCGGCCTCAACCAGATCCTCGCCAACAAGCAGACCCGCGGCGCCTTCGGCCAGGGCCGGATGGAAGCGATCGTCCGCGACGGCCTGCCGGCCGGCGCCTACGAGTTCCAGTGGACGCTGTCGAACAACCGGCGTCCGGACTGCATCGTCCGTTTTCCCAATACCGAGGCCGTGCTGGTCATCGACGCGAAGTTTCCCCTGGAGGCGTTCGGCGCGTTCCGGGAGGCGGAGGTCGAGGACGCCCGCAAGATCGCTGCGCAGCGCCTGCGCACCGATTTCCTCAAGCACGTCACCGATATCCGCGAGCGCTATTTCATCCCGGGCGAGACCCAGGACCTGGCGATCATGTTCGTGCCCTCGGAATCGATCTACGCCGACCTGCACGAGCATTTCGAGGACGTCGTCCAGAAGGCCCACCGCGCCCGCATCATCGTCGTCGGCCCGTCGATGCTGATGCTGTCGATCCAGGTGATGCAGTCGATCCTGCGCGACGCGCGCATGCGCGAGCAGGCCCACCTGATCCACAAGGAGGTGACGATGCTGTCGGAAGACGTGCGCCGCCTGCAGGAGCGGGTGTCGAAGCTGCAGCAGCATCACGGCCAGGCCGGTCGCGACATCGAGCAGATCCTCACCTCGACCGACAAGATCATCAAGCGCGGCGAGAAGATCGGCCAGCTCGACCTGGAAGAGGACAATGGCGGGGCGTCGGTGGAGGACAAGGCGCCGCCCGGCCCGCGTCTTCTCGCCGGCGAGTGACCGCCGGAAGGCCGGGACTTCAGGACGCCGGCAGTTCAGGGCACCGGGTATTCAGATTGGCGAGGGCTCAGGCCGGCGGAGTATCGGCGCGGTCGCCGAAGGCGTTCGGCCCCTCGTCACCGGGGATCACCCCGGCCGCCACCACCCAGATCATCCCGACGACCGGAACGAAGGCGAGCAGGCACCAGAACCAGGGCAGGCCCCGGTCGTGCTGGCGCTTCACCAGGATCGCCATCTCCAGCCACAGCGAGGCGAGGCCCAGCATGAGGGTCGGCCCGGCGGCCGCCTCCTGGCCGACGGCGGACACGAGCAGGCTGATGGTGACGAACAGCACGCTCCACAAAAGCCCGATCGCGAGCCAGTAGGCTTCGCGGCCGATGCGGCCGTTGAATCCGAAGAACAGCCACGCGAACGCCTCGCGCCCCGCCTCTTGTTCGGCACTCCGGGGGCCCTGGATCTGGGGATTGTTCGCCAAAGGATTCCTCTCCGCGCGACCGACAGTCGACCGCCGACATATAAGATCGGAGCCCTGATGGGCAATCCATGCTGTAATCCGGGCGGCAATCAGGCCGGTGATCCGCCTGGGGATCACCGGGGCATTTCGGGGCGCGTGTCGTTCGGTCCGCGTCGGTGTCAGGCGAGCGGATCCGGTCCGTAGCGGTTCTCGCCTTCGGTGCCGCGCAGGAAACCGCATTCGATCAGATACCAGAGCGCGCCGACGACGGGGACCAGCACGATCAGCAGCCACCACGCCGACTTGTCCCGGTCGTGCCAGCGCTTCGCGCCGAGGGCGAGGCCGGGATAGAGCAGCACCAGGGAGACGATCGTGAACAGGATGTTCGCGAAGCCTTCCCCGAACAGCCCGTACAGGATCGCTGCCGCCACCCAGTGGATGACCCACAGGATCACCGCGCCGATCCAGAACGGCTGGCGGCTGATGCGCCCCTCGAAGCTCGTGAACAGGTAGTTGAAATCCATGCTTGCCTCCTCTCGCCGGCGGAAGCGGGTTCCCCGCTTCCGCAACGGCAAAGGCTAAGCGATCGGGGTCGATTCGTCGTCGGCAAAAGCCCCGGGCGCCGGGAAAACGGTCAGTCGCGCAACAACTCGTTTATCGAGGTCTTGGAGCGGGTGCGCTCGTCGACCCGCTTGACGATCACCGCGCAGTAGAGGCTCGGGTTCGGCTTGCCGTCGCCGGCGGACTTGTCGGAGGGCAAGGTGCCGGACACGACGACGGAATAGGGCGGCACCTCGCCGTAGAAGATCTCGCCCGTGGCGCGGTCGACGATCTTGGTGGACGCGCCGAGATAGACGCCCATCGACAGCACCGAGCCTTCGCGCACGATGACGCCCTCGGCCACCTCGGCGCGCGCGCCGATGAAGCAGTTGTCCTCGATGATGACCGGGCCGGCCTGCAGCGGCTCCAGAACGCCGCCGATGCCGGCGCCGCCCGAGATGTGGCAGTTCTTGCCGATCTGCGCGCACGAGCCGACGGTCGCCCAGGTATCGACCATGGTGCCCTCGTCGACATAGGCGCCGAGATTGACGAAGGAGGGCATCAGCACCACGCCCTTGGCGATATGGGCCGACCGGCGCACGATGCAGTTCGGCACGGCGCGGAAGCCGGCGTCGTTGAAGTGCTCGGCACCCCAGTTGTCGAACTTCGAGGGAACCTTGTCCCACCACACGGCGTTGCCCGGTCCGCCCGGGATGACGGACATGTCGTTGAGCCGGAACGACAGCAACACGGCCTTCTTCAGCCACTGATTGACGACCCAGTCGCCGCCCTGCTTCTCGGCGACGCGGCGCTGGCCGGAGTCGAGCAGGTCAAGCGACGCCTCGACGGCCTCGCGGACCTCGCCCGTGGTTTCCGGATTGACGTCGGCCCGGTTTTCCCAGGCGGTTTCGATAATGGCTTCGGCGCGTGCGGCGTCCACGGTTCTCTCCCGTCGTGATCGATTGCGGCGGACCTTATTCGGGCAGGCGGCCCTGTCAATCTCGCCCGGTGGTCGTCTCGGCGACGCTCACCAGGAAATCGGCGAGATCGTCGGTGACATGGTCGATGTGGGCCGCGGTTCCGATCTCCACTTCCCAGCGCTGCCGGTAGGCGAGCGTCTCCTGCGGCGTATCGGGCGCGGCGACCACGAGCACCGTGCGCATGCCGAGCGTATGCGGCACCTCGAGGTTGCGCGGCAGGTCCTCGAACATCGCCGACCGGCCCGGCGCGATGCCGTACTTCGTGACGAATCGATCATACGGCGCCAGTCCCGGCTTCGGTTCGAAGTCCGCGGCGATGATGTCGAACAGATCCTCGAAATGCTCCTCGATGCCGAGCCGCCGTACGATCGCGTCGGCATGCGCCCGCGACCCGTTGGTCAGCACGAACTTGCGGCCGGGCAGCAGGCTGAGGGCGGCGCCCAGCGCCGGGTCGGGCTCGATCGGCGAGTGATCGATCTCGTGGACATAGGCGAGGAACTCGTGCGGATCGACGCCATGCTCCGTCATCAGGCCGCGCAGCGTCGTTCCGTAGGTCTTGTAGAACGTCTTCTGGACCCGCTTCGCCTCCATCAGGTCGACGTCGAGAAGCCGCGAGATGAACGTGCCCATCTTCTTGTCGACCTGGGCGAACAGGTTCGAGTGCGGCGGATACAGCGTGTTGTCGAGATCGAAGATCCAGGTGTCGACGCCGGAAAAGGCGTCAGGGGAGGAGGACGTCTCAGACATCGCGAACATTCCCATTGCCGGTGACCGCGCCGCCGCGCGAAAAAACTTTCTCGCCCGCCGCTCTGCGTCGGGCAACCCCTCTCCCTGACCCTCCCCCGCAAGGGGGGAGGGAAGTCGTGTGCAAGGGGGCTGCGCTCAGCAACCGCTTCATATCGTGCATCCGCTGAAGGTCGAGAGTAGCGCTCGGAGGTGCCAGGAGGTCCCCCTCCCCCCTTGTGGGGGAGGGATGGGGAGAGGGGTCGCGCAGCGCGGGAACCGCTCTGCGCAGGAAAAGACCGCGGCCTGAACGTCTCGAAGGTCGTTCCGCGCCCATCGCCGGTCCGTCCGCGCGCTGCTCCGTCACGGCGTGATCAGCGTGCCGGCGCCATGTTCGGTGAAGAGTTCAAGCAGGACGGCGTGCGGCACCTTGCCGTTGAGGATGACGACGCCCTCGACGCCCTTGTCCACCGCGTCGATGCAGGTCTCGACCTTGGGGATCATGCCGCCGGAGATGGTGCCGTTGTCGATCAGCTTGCGCGCCTCGTCGACCGTCAGCTCCTTGATCAGCCGCTTGTCGGCGTCGAGCACGCCGTCGACATCGGTGAGGAACAGCAGGCGCTTGGCGTGCAGCGCGCCGGCGACGGAGCCTGCGAAGGAATCGGCGTTGACGTTGTAGGTCTCGCCGTCGGGACCGGGCGAGACCGGCGCGACGACGGGGATCAGGTCTTCCTTGGAGACCATCTGCAGCACCGACGGATTGACCTTGTCGGGCTCGCCGACGAAGCCGAGGTCGACGACCTTTTCGATGTTGGAATCGGGGTCGACCACGGTGCGCGTCACCTTGCGCACGGTCATCAGGTTGCCGTCCTTGCCGCACAGGCCGATGGCCTTGCCGCCCTCGCGGTTGATCGACTGGACGATTTCCTTGTTGATGCGCCCGGCCAGGACCATCTCGACGACCTCGACCATCGCCCGGTCGGTGATGCGCAGGCCGGCGCGGAATTCCGATTTGATGCCGAGCTTGTCGAGCATCGCGCCGATCTGCGGGCCGCCGCCGTGCACCACGATCGGGTGGATGCCCGAGGTCTTCAAGAGCGTGATGTCCTTGGCGAAGGCGCGGGCGAGATCCGGATCGCCCATGGCATGGCCGCCGTATTTCACCACGACGGTCTGCTCGTCGTAGCGCAGCATGTAGGGCAGGGCCTCGGCCAGAATGCGGGCCTGCCCCTGCGCTTCGGCCTTCTTGTCGTCGGTCATCGGGTCTTGAGCATCCGTTGGCATGGAAAGATCGAAATCGTCATATCCGACGATCGTCGCGGGCTCAATCCGGGTGGCTAGTCCGCCAGCCCCGCGATCGCCGCCCGCAGCTCCGCTATTCCCGTGCCTTTCTCGCTGGAAGTCGCGAGGATCACCGGATGGGCGGCGGGACACTTGGCGAGTTCGGTCGACACCTCGGCTGTGACCTCGTCCAGCGCGGCGGCGCCGATCTTGTCGGCCTTGGTCAGCACCACCTGGTAGGAGACGGCGGCGGTGTCGAGCAGGTCCATGATGCGCTTGTCCACGGCCTTGATGCCGTGCCGCGAGTCGATCAGCAGGAACACCCGCCGCAGGTTCGGCCGCCCCTGCAGGTACTGCTTGATCAGCCGGGTCCAGGCATCGACCTTGCCCTTCGGCGCCTGCGCGAAGCCGTAGCCGGGCATGTCGATCAGGCGCACGCCGGCGCTTTCGCACTCGAAGACGTTGATTTCCTGGGTGCGGCCGGGGGTGTTGGAGGTTCGCGCCAGGCCGTTCTGGCCGGTCAGGGCGTTCAGAAGGCTCGACTTGCCGACGTTGGAGCGTCCGGCGAAGGCGACCTCGATGCGGTCGGCCGGCGGCAGCTGGTCCAGCTTGACGACGCCGAGGCGGAACACCCAGGGCCGGGCGAACATGAGCCGGCCCGCCTCGATGGCGGCCTCCCGTTCGGCGTCTTCGTCGTCAGTCCCCGTCATGGGCGGCCCCCGGGTATCGGGCCGGCGTTACTCGCCGGCCTCGGAGCCCGCCGGCTTGTCGGACTGGGCCTTGCTCTTCTTCTTGCGGGCCGGCTTCGCCTTCGGCTGCTCGGCGTCCTCGTCAGCCTTGGCCTCGGCCTTGCGCTTGTCGGCGTCGGCCTTCAGCTTGGCCGCTTCCTTCTCCGCCAGCTCCTCGCGCTTCTTGGAGCTGAAGCTGGCCAGGACGTTGCCGAAGATGTCCGGCTTCGCGCCCTGGCGACGCATGATCGTGTACTGCTGCAGCACCGACAGCGTGTTGTTCCACGACCAGTAGATGACGAGGCCGGCCGGGAACGACGCCAGCATGAAGGTGAAGACCACCGGCATCCAGTTGAAGATCATCGCCTGGGTCGGATCGGGCGGCGGCGGGTTGAGCCGCATCTGGATCCACATGGTGATGCCCATGATCAGCGGCCAGGCGCCGAGCATCAGGAACTGCGGCGGGTCCCAGGGGATGACGCCGAACAGGTTGAAGATCGTCGTCGGGTCGGGCGCCGACAGGTCCTGGATCCAGCCGAAGAACGGCGCGTGCCGCATCTCGATGGTGACGAACAGAACCTTGTAGAGCGCGAAGAACACCGGGATCTGCAGGACGATCGGCAGGCAGCCGGAAAGAGGATTGATCTTCTCCTTCCGATACAGCTCCATCATCGCCTGCTGCTGCTTCATCCTGTCGTCCTTGTAGCGCTCGCGCAGCTCCATCATCTGCGGCTGGACGATCTTCATCCGGCTCATCGAGACGTAGGACTTGTTGGCAAGCGGGAAGAAGACGAGCTTCACCAGCACGGTGACGATCAGGATGGCGACGCCGAAGTTGCCGACCAGCTTGAAGAAGTAGTCGATGGCGTAGAACAGCGGCTTGGTCAGGAAGTAGAACCAGCCCCAGTCGATCAGCAGGTCGAACTTCTGGATGCCGTACCGCTCCTGGTAGCCGTTGAGCAGGCTCACCTGCTTGGCGCCGGCGAACACCCGCTCGGTCACCGTCGTCGTGGCACCCGGCGCGATCTCGACCGGGTCGCGCAGCAGGTCGGCCTGATAGGTCGGCTTGCCGTTCGCCGTGCCGGAAATGAAGCGGCCCTCGAACGGCTTCTCCTGGTTCGGCACCAGGACCGTGGCCCAGTACTTGTCGGTGATGCCAAGCCAGCCGCCCGTCACCTGGAACTTCTGCGGGCCGTCGTCGTCGAGATCGTCGTAGTCGATCTCGGTCAGACCGTACTCGCCGAGCACGCCGATCAGGCCTTCGTGCAGGATGAAGAATCCGGCGGTCTGCGGCCGGCCGTGGCGCGAGACGAGACCGTAGGGCAGCAGCTTGACCGCACCCTCGCCCGCGTTCTCCACCGAATCGGAGACGGTGAACATGTAGTTCTCGTCGACCGCGATTTCGCGCGTGAAGGTCAGGCCCTGGCCGTTGTCCCAGGTCAGCGTGACCGGGCTGTCCACGCCCAGTGTGGCGTCGCCTGGTGCCGACCAGACGGTCTGGGAGGTGGGGACCGGAACGGATTTGTTATCCGCGACCCAGCCGAACTCCACGTAGTAGGGATTGGGGCTTCCCGACGGCGACAGCAGCACGATGTTGGGGCTCGTCGGCTCGACGGTCTCGCGATAGCCCTTGAGCACGACGTCGTCGATGCGCCCGCCCTTGAGCGAAACCGAGCCGCGGACCGACGGGGTGTCGAGGGGAATGCGCGGGCTCTGCGACAGGGCGGCGTCACGGGTCGCCGCCGGCGCCGTTTCCGCGCCGGGCTGGGTGACGCCGGGAACCTGCGCGGTGCCGGGCCGGGTGCTGGTGCCGGGCGCTTCGCTGCCGGCCTGGGGCGACTGGACCTGCTGGCTCTGCGCCTGCTGCTGACGCAGCTCCTCCTGCGCCTGCTGCTTCTCCATCTGCGGGATGGCGTAAAAGTACTGCCAGGCGATCAGGATGATCAGCGAGAGCGCGATCGCCAGGATATAGTTCCGGTTCTCACCCATCATTGGTCCGAAGCCTTTTCGGGCGGCGCTCCGTGGATTTTCCGGAAAGCCGTTTCGAGATCGGTGACGATACGCGCGAACGGTGTCGTCAACGCGGCGCGGCGACCAATGACAACATAGTCATAGCCCGCGCGCATGAAAGAGCCGGCACGAAGTCGCACCGCTTCGCGCAGGCGCCGGCGTACCCGGTTGCGCTCCACGGCGTTGCCGACCTTGCGGCTGACGGTGAAGCCGACACGGACGCCAGCCTGATCGTCGCCCCGGTGCAGCGCCTGCAGGACCAGCGAGCGCATCGCCACCTTGCGGCCGCTGCGCGCGACCTTGAGGAAATCGGCGCGTCGGCGCAACCGCTCCGGCGGCGCGTCCGGCGCTACCGGTTCGGCAAGCGCGTTGGCGCTGCCAGGCATCGGCGAGGTCGCGCCGCTGCCGGTCAGGCCGACAGGCGCTTGCGCCCGCGCGCGCGCCGACGGGTAATGACCCGGCGTCCTGCCTTGGTCGCCATCCGCGCGCGGAAACCGTGGCGCCGCTTGCGCACCAGCTTGGAGGGTTGATAGGTCCGTTTCACTGCCGCACTCCGACGTTTCGGCTGGATTGGAAAAGCGTCGTGCCCGTGAAGGATGTCCTGCGGGCGGTGGCTGGGCATCGAAACAACCGATACCGCCCCGGCCCGCAAAAGCGACGCCAAGTTGAGCGGGCTTATACGGGACAGCGCCGGGCCAAGTCAACGCGCCCGCGACGCTTCATTGCCGGTTCCGTGTCGCCCTGTGTAACGTGGGGTCACGCGCGATCACGCTTGCTGCCGGCCCATCACTTCCCGGTGAAAAGGCAGGTAATCGCGGTTTTGTTTCGCTACCTTGCGGGGCGATACCAGGCATCACAGGCCCGACGCGAACGCGATGGCGCCACGCGGCGGGCGCAAGACAGGCGATCATAAAGACAAACGATCATGACGACGTCAGAGCGTCCCGAGGGGCGTAGCGATATCGCCGCCGTGCCGCGCGAACCGGACGATACGGAGCGGGCAGGCGCCCGCCGACCGGCAGGCAAGCTGTGGCGCTGGCTGCCGCTCGCCCTGATCGTCGCCGCCATGGCCGTGGCGGTGTCGCAGGGTTGGCACCGGCAACTGACGCTCGAATCCCTGGTCACCCACGAGATGGTGCTGCGCGGCTTCGTCGCCGAAAACCTTGCCGGCGCGCTGGCGGTCTATGCCGCGGTCTATATCGCGGTGGTGGCGCTGTCGCTGCCCGGTGGCCTGTTGCTGACGCTGGCCGGCGGCTTCCTGTTCGGCTGGTTCCTCGCCGGCACCGTCACGGTGATCGCCGCCACCATCGGCGCGGTGATCATCTTCCTGATCGCCCGCTCGTCGCTCGGCGCCGCGCTCGCCGCGCGTGCCGGACCGCGGCTGGCGGCGCTTCGGCAGGGCTTCAACGACGATGCCATGCACTACCTGCTGTTCCTGCGGCTCGTTCCGGTCTTTCCCTTCTGGCTCGTCAACATCGCCCCGGCCTTGCTGGGCGTGTCGCTGTCGACCTACGTGATCGGCACCGCGCTCGGCATCATACCGGGGACCTTCGCCTTCGCCTTCGTCGGGGCGGGGCTGGAAAGCGTCCTGGCGGCGCAGCGCGAGAGCTTCGAGGCCTGCGTCGCTGCCGCAACGGCAAAGAATCTCGATCCGACCGGGGCCTGCGAGCTTGGAATCGACCCGTCCGCGCTGGTTACGCCCGGCCTGCTCGCCGCCCTTGTCGCGCTTGGTGTCCTTGCGTTAGTGCCGATAGCGGCTAAGAAAGTGCTGAGGCGGCGATCGACGGGCTGATTCAAGGCCGGGCCGGATCCGACGGCTCTGAAGCGGCGGGGCTCACAATCATGGCTGACGTACTCAAACCGGATATCTGCGTCATCGGCGCCGGTTCGGGCGGGCTGTCGGTGGCCGCGGCGGCCGCGGCCTTCGGGGTGCCCGTCGTGCTGATCGAAAAGGGCAAGATGGGCGGCGACTGCCTGAACACGGGCTGCGTCCCCTCCAAGGCCTTGATCGCGGCGGCCAATCGCGCCCAGGCGATGCGCGACGCCGCGCCGTTAGGCGTCGCTGCCGTCGAACCGCAGGTGAATTTCCGCAAGGTCCACGACCACGTGCACGACGTGATCGACGCCATCGCCCCCACCGATTCCGTCGAGCGGTTCCGGGCGATGGGCGTCACGGTGATCGAGGCGGCAGCCCGTTTCGAGGACCCGCGCACGGTGATCGCGGGCGACACCCGCATCGCGGCGCGCCGCTTCGTCGTCGCCACCGGCTCCAAACCGGCCGTCCCGCCGATCCCCGGCCTCGACGCGGTGAGCTACCACACCAACGAGACCATCTTCGCCGTCACCCGCAAGCCGGCCCACCTGGTCGTCATCGGCGGCGGGCCGATCGGCCTGGAGCTCGCCCAGGCGTTCCGCCGGCTCGGCAGCGAGGTCACCGTGCTGGAAGCCGACCGCGCGCTCGGCCGCGAGGACCCCGAGCTTGCCGAGGAGGTGCTGACCCGACTGGCACTGGATGGTGTCGCGGTCCGGTCCGGGGCCGCGGTCGCCCGCGTCGAGAAGCGTGGCGCGAGCGGCGTGCGCGTCGTCGTCGAGACGGAGACGGGCGAGGAGGCGGTCGACGGATCCGATCTCCTGGTGGCGACGGGGCGTGCCGCCGTCACGGCGGGGCTCGATCTTGAGAAAGCGCGGGTGTTCGCCGACGACAAGGGCATCCGCGTCGACCGCAAGCTGCGCTCCTCGAACAGGAAGATCTACGCGGTCGGCGACGTCGCCCGCGGGCCCCAGTTCACGCACGTCGCCAACTATCACGCCGGCATCGCCGTGCGGAACATCCTGTTCCGGCTCGGCGCCAAGGTCTCCTACGACCACATCCCGCGCGTCACCTACACCGATCCGGAGCTTGCCCAGGTCGGCATGACCGAGGCGGAGGCCGCCGCGCGTTACGGTCGCATCCGGGTGCTGCGCTGGCCCTATGGCGAGAACGACCGCGCCCGCGCCGAGCGGGAGACCGACGGCTTCATCAAGGTGGTGACGACAAAGGGCGGCAGGATCCTCGGCGTCGGCATCGCCGGCGCGCAGGCCGGCGAGATCATCCAGATGTGGGGCCTCGCCATCCTCAAGGGGCTCGACATCAAGACGATGACCGCCTTCGTCTCGCCCTATCCGACCCTTTCCGAGATAGGCAAGCGGGCGGCGATCGAGTTTTACAGGCCTAGCCTGTCCAGCCCGATGGTGCGGCGCGCCATCGCGTTCCTGCGCAAGTTCGGATAGGTTAGGCGCCTGAACGGGCCGGCGCAGAGGCTGCCGTGAGCATTCGCAACCAATCCGACGAATCACAGGAACCGCGGACCGCGCGGCCGCGCGGGCTGGGCTTGTCCGGCAAGCTGCTGGTGCTGACGATCCTGTTCGTGATGATCGCCGAAGTGCTGATCTACGTGCCCTCGATCGCCAATTTCCGGCGCACCTGGCTCGACGACCGGCTGAACGCGGCCCAGACGGCGGCGCTGGTGCTGGAAGCCGCCCCCGACAACATGGTGCCCAAGGCGCTGGAGCTCGAGCTGCTCGAGCACGTCGGGGCCTACACCGTCGCCCACAAGCGCGGCACCACGCGCCGGCTGCTCGCCATCTCCGACATGCCGCCGGACGTGCAGGAGACGATCGACCTGCGCGCGATGAGCGTTTCCGGCGAGATCTACGAATCCTTCATGACGCTGGTCTCGGCGCACGGCCGCACCATCCGCGTCGTTGGCGACGCGCCGACGGGCGGCGAGTTCATCGAGATCGTCATCGACGAGATGCCGCTGCGCAATGCCATGATCGCCTATTCGGTGAACATCCTGACGCTGTCGATCATCATCTCGGTGTTCACCGCCGCGCTCGTCTATCTCGCCATCAACTGGCTCCTGGTGCGGCCGATGCGCCGGCTCACCGCCAACATGGTCGCCTTCGCGGAAAACCCGGAGGATTCCGGGCGGATCATCCAGCCGTCGGCCCGCGGCGACGAGATCGGCGTCGCCGAGGGAGAACTCGCCCATCTGCAGCAGGAGCTGATCGGCACGCTGAACCAGAAGAACCGGCTCGCCGCGATGGGGCTGGCCGTGTCCAAGATCAACCACGACCTGCGCAACATGCTGGCGTCCGCCCAGCTTATCGTCGACCGCGTCGGCGCCGTCGACGATCCGCTGGTGAAGCGGCTGGCGCCCAAGCTGATCCGTACGCTCGACCGCGCCGGCGAATTCTGCACTAACACGCTGAAATACGGCTCGGCGCACGAATCCCCGCCCGAGCGCCGCAGGATCGCCCTGTCCGCCCTGGTCGACGAGGTCGGCGACACCCTGGGCCTCGATACCAACGCGGAGCTGCGCTTCGTCAACGCGGTGCCGTCCGGCCTGGAGGTCGATGCCGACGCCGATCAGCTGTTCCGCGTGCTGATCAATCTGGTCCGCAACGCGTTGCAGGCGATCGAGGGGCGCGGCGACATCGATCCCGCCCGCGACATGATCCGCGTCTCCGCCCGC
This sequence comes from Microbaculum marinisediminis, assembly GCF_025397915.1. NCBI lineage: Bacteria > Pseudomonadati > Pseudomonadota > Alphaproteobacteria > Hyphomicrobiales > Tepidamorphaceae > Microbaculum > Microbaculum marinisediminis. Next base: position 585,229 of record NZ_JALIDZ010000001.1, on the reverse strand, counting down.
CGCGACGGGGCGGTGGTGACCATCGAGGTCGCCGATACCGGGCCGGGCGTGTCGGAAATGGCGCGCAAGCGTCTGTTCGAGGCCTTCCAGGGCTCGACCCGGCCCGGCGGCACTGGGTTGGGGCTTGCCATCGCCGCCGAGCTGGTGCGCGCCCACGGCGGCACGATCCGGCTTGCCGACGGCACGCTGGGAGCGACGTTCTCGCTGGAGATCCCCGACCGCGTCGTTCAGCTGCGCCCGCGCGAGGGCGACGCGCGCAGCGCGGGATGAGGCGCGCCTGTCGCGTTACCCTGGCGTTACCCCTGTTGTCATGCCCGGAACAAGGCCGGCAATGACCGTCTGAGCAGGAGACGTGGCGTCGCCCGTCTCTACGGCTCCACCAGCCCGCGTTTCTTCAGCAGCGCTTCCGGCGTCGCCGCCCGGCCGCGGAAGGCCCGGTAGGCGTCGTTCGGATCGGCGCTGTTGCCGGCCGAATAGACATGCTCGTGCAGGCGTTGCGCGGTTTCCGGATGGAACGGATCGCCGGCCTCCAGGAACGCGTCGAAGCCGTCGGCGTCCAGGACCTCAGACCACAGATAGCTGTAATAGGCCGCCGAATAGCCGTCGCCGGAGAAGATGTGGGCGAAATGCGTCGGGCGGTGGCGCATGACGATCGCCTCCGGCATGCCGATCTCCGCGAGCGCGGCTTCCTCAAACCGGGTCGCGTCGAGGTCCTCGGCCGTGTCGAGCATGTGCAGCTTCATGTCGACCAGGGCCGAGGAGACGTATTCCACGGTGGCGAAGCCCTGGTTGAAGTTGCGCGCCGCCATCATCCGCTGCAGCAGATCCTCCGGCATCGGCTCGCCGGTCTCGTGATGGACGGCGAAGCGCTGCAGGATCTCGGGCCGCTCCAGCCAGTGCTCGAACAGCTGCGAGGGGAATTCTACGAAGTCCCGCGTCACCGCGGTGCCGGAGATCATCGGATAGGTGACGTCGGACAGGAGCCCGTGCAGGGCGTGGCCGAACTCGTGGAACACGGTGCGCGCGTCGTCGAAGGACAAAAGCGTCGGCGCGTCGCCCGATGCGCGCGAGAAGTTCATCACGTTGACGATGATCGGGCGGATGTCGCCGCCCAGCTTCTGCTGCACCCGGAACGCGCTCATCCAGGCACCGGAGCGCTTTGACGGTCTGGCGAAGTAGTCGCCGAGGAACAGGCCGACATGGCCGCCGTCCCTGCCGGTCACCTCCCACACGCGCACGTCGGGATGATAGACCGGCACGCCGGTCTTCCCGGTGCCGGTCTTCTCGGCAAAGGTGAGGCCGAACAGCCGCCCGGCGGTGTGGAAGGCGGCCTCGATCACCTTGTCGAGCTGCAGGTACGGCTTCAGCCGGCCTTCGTCGATGTCGTAGTCGGCGGCCCGGAGCTTCTCGGCGTAGTAGCGCCAGTCCCAGGCGGCGATCTCGTGGTTGCCGCCCTCCGCGCTCGCCAGCGCCTGCAGCGCCGCGCGCTCGCGCTGTGCCCGATCGCGGGCCGGCGTCCACACCGAGGTCAGGAGCTCGAGCGCCGCCTCCGGGCTGCCGGCCATCGAATCGTCCAGCCGGAAATGGGCGAAGGAGTCGTGGCCCTGCAACCGCGCGCGCTCGGCGCGCAGCCTGACCATCTCGGCGATGATCGCGCGGTTGTCGGTGTCCCCACCGGTCTCGCCGCGCGCGATCCAGGCCTTGAACGCGGTTTCGCGCAGGTCGCGGCGGGCGGAGAACTGCAGGAACGGCTCGATCGAGGAGCGCGACAGCGTGACGACGTGCTTGCCGTCGAGGCCCCGGTCGGCGGCAGCGCGGGCCGCCGCGTCGCGCACGAAGCCGGGCAGGCCGGCAAGATCGCCTTCGCCGTCGAGCACCAGCGCGTAGGATTTCTCGTCGGCCAGCACGTTCTGGCCGAACTGGATGCCGAGGCTCGACAGCCGTTCGGAGATCTCGGCGATGCGCGTCTTGGTGGTCTCGTCGAGCCCGGCGCCGCTCTTCACGAACGCCTTGTGATAGCGCTCCAGGACGCGCGCCTGCTCGCGCGTAAGGCCGGCGCCGTCCTGGGTCTCGACGATCCGCCGCACCCGGGCGAACAGCGCCTCGTTCATGAAGATCGCGTTGTAGTGCCGGGTCAGCGTCGGCGCGATCTCGCGCTCGATGGCCTGCAAGTCGTCGTTCGTGTGCGATCCCGCCAGGTTGAAGAACACCGAGGATATCCGCCTGAGCCGCCGCCCGCTCGTCTCCAGCGCCTCGATGGTGTTGCTAAACGTCGGTTCGGCCGGATCGGCGATGACGGCGGCGATTTCCGCGTCATGCGCCGCCAGCGCCGCTTCGAAGGCCGGCCGGTAGTCGACTTCGGTGATATCGCCGAACGGCGGCAGTCCGTAGGGCGTGGTCCAGTCGGCGAGAAGCGGGTTCGGGCGCTCGGTCGTGGTCGTGGTCATCGGGTCTTTTCGCTGCGCGGAGGGATCGGGGATCGATACCTCCGACATATAGGGGCCGTATGGCAATCCTGCATCTTGCGTGGATGATCGACTTTGGCCGTCGCGATCGTCTTGCAATCGCGCCGCGTTGCGATTAGGTATGCCGCTCGCGCAGGCTGGTTTCAGCCCCGCGCGACGGAGCATTGGTCCTTCAAACGGACCGATATCCTCTCCAAAGGCGCCGGTAGCTCAGCTGGATAGAGCACCAGACTACGAATCTGGGGGTCGGGAGTTCGAATCTTCCCCGGCGCGCCATCTCGCATTTTTCGCCGCAAATCTCACCTAAAGCCTTGAATGGAAAGGCAAAATTAGGTGTTCGAAGTCCCTCATTCCGGCTATATGCCAAAGGCTCCAGAAACGCCAGTCTGAGGACTGTTTTCTTACCTATCAGATCGGTATTATCCCATATATTCCAAGGGCTTGAGAGGAATTGAAGCGCGTGTTCGAACGACTCCTCCCAGGTAAGCCGGGGCTTGCCGTTTGTCACCAGCTTTTCTTCGGCCAGCGCCTTTTCCCGCTCCAGCTTTGTTATCCGTTTTTCATAGGCCGCGATTACCGACGCGTTGCCGGAATCGACAATGCGGTCGAGCAATACTTCGATCTGCTTTTCTACCTGGACGACGTTGGCCTTTAGCGCCTTTGATGCGTGTTTGGCCTGTGCAAGGCGCATGTCCCATGCGTCCTTGAACATTGCCTTGACCAGCTTGAACAGGCCCTCTGACGGCTGCAAACGCTGCAAGACGTCCTCGAACTCGGCTTCAAGCTTTTCCCGGCTGATCGACTTGCGATAGCTCTCGCAGCCCTTCGTAGCGCAAAGATAATAGGGATACTTGCGGTGCTTGCCCTGCGACCAGCAGGCCGTCAGAGGCTTGTCGCAATCATCGCAAAGGATGAATCCGCGCAGCGGAAAGTCCGCATTGATATCTTTGCGGGCCGGAGCCTTCGCCGTGGTCTTGAGTCGCGCCTGTATCTTCTCGAATGTCTCGAAGCTGATAAGGCCCTCGTGCTTGCCCTTGCGCAAGCCTACGCCCCAATTCGGCGCTTCGACGTATCCGGCATAGACCGTGCGCGTCAGCAGATCGTAGATGCGCTGATTGCGGATTTCTCCGTTCGGCAAATCTTTCGGGAAAGACGGCTGGCGCTCCAGGAAACGCTTGACCTCAACCTGTGTTGCAAAGCGCCCCGAAGCGTAGCCTTCGAGCGCTTCTTGCAGGACCGAGGCATTGGGCTCATCGCGCACCAGCAGTTTTCCGTGACCGCTTTCGCGTTCGTAGCGATAGCCGACCGGTGCCTGAAAAACCCAATAACCATTTTGAATCCGTGCCCGCATGCGGTTCACGGTTTGCTCGCCATTCTTCTGGCGCTGATGCTGCGATACAGACGCCAGAAGGTTTTCGACGAGTTGGGAATCGGAATCCTCGCCAAACTCGATTGACGGGCTGACCAGAATGCCGCCCGCGTCGCCGATCTTCACCCGTAACTCGAAATGCGCCATCAACCCGCGCGCGAGTCGGCTGATGTCGTCGATAATGACGGCATGCGGCTCTTTGCGCTGTGCTTTCAGGAAAGACAGCATCGCCTGCATACCGGGCCGCGAGGTGAGGCTGCCAGAGCTATCGTCGCGAAATACTTCGACAACCTCATAGCCCTTGTACTTGGCAAACTCGCGGCAGCGGGTTTCCTGGGAGGAAAGGCCGTCACCGCGCACCGTTTGCTTCGCACTCGACACGCGGCAATAAATGACGGCCTTTACAATCTCCGTATCTGTTTTTTCATGAATGTTCATTCTACCTACAGTCCATCCAACTGGCTGGAATCCAACAACTTTTTGGTTTTATCCAATCCGTTCGATTTTACCTTATCGAACGCCTCTTTTGGCGACTGAGAGGAAGTCTGCGAATCTTGTCCACATACTTCTTGCAGCGGATGAACGCCAAAACCGAGTTCAACAAACGTCACGACGACAGACCACAGGGCTTCCAGAAAATCTTCCTTCTGCGCGTCATCCAGGTCAGGATCGTCAATATACGACTGATATTTACTGATATCGACAGTAACAACAGGCCGGGCCGACGTATCGAAACGCTCAGACAGACCATTATTGCTGCCATTTTTCCTTTCGTCCAACATTTCGTGCCTCTATCTTTAGTATACTACCTAAAGTAGTATTATGACAAATACTGACGACACCCCGGTAAGGGGAACTAGAACGGGATGCCGTCGTTAAAATCACCGTCGGGAACGGTCTTTTCTCCGCCCAGGTCTCGAAGCGCTTCATAAGCATTGTCTGCTTGCTCACGCGCTTCCATCAGGTCGAGCGCATGGCAAAGAGCCATTGCCGCGAACGCCTCGACATCTTCGAAGGATGCCTGTGCCGCCATCTTTTCGAGCTTCGGCCCATAGGTCTTTCCAAGATCGAGCGTGTAAAAATATTCAATCATTTCCGCTCTCCCATGAGCTTGTTCCAGTCGGGCGGCAGGAAGGTTATGAGTCGGCAGGTCTTGCCATACTCAGGGAACTCGACCCGCCGTCCCTGGATGCCGTAATAGGCGCAATAGCGCACCGACTGGCACGGCTTGCCTGATCGCATCGGATGGCGACACTGATAGTCCCATCCCGCATGCGGCGTTCCGACGAACAGCGCGAATGCAGCCGTTCCGGCGAGAACCAGGATGCGGGGACGCATGAGCATTGCCCGCACCGCCCGCGCAACAGACCCGGCGAACCGTTTGATACGTCCGCCCCGCTTGCGCGGCTGTTTTGCGCCGATGACTTCAATGTCAAACTCATCCATTGCTCTTTTCCTTCCGCCGGTATTTCAGCCGCACCAGCGGCATTTCGACCGGGTAGTTTCCTTCAACCGGATTGCGTGCGGCCCATGACGCCCAGGGCGCGATGAACCAGAACGGCAATCTCTGTGCCCGGAGCGGCGGCAGCGCCTTGATAAAAAGAAGCTGCTCATGCTCGCCCATCAGGCGAATCTGGTCAGGCGACATAAGCGGCCTGCCGGTCTCACCCAGGCTTTCGCCAATCTCGTCGTTGTCAAAACGACCGAGACTGTAGTTTCGGGCTTTCACCGTCCGCTGCCCGAGCGCCATTGAAAGCGTTCTGGCGAGCTGGTCGTCCTGGACGGCGAAAAACTGAGTCACCTCAGCCTGCGAAATCACTGTCCTCGTAGTATGTGGTCCATACAGCCGGATAATCTCGGACAGTTCCTGGACAAAAGCCCAGACCCGAACGCCAAGACCGGGCAGGGCCGTCAGACTTTCCGCGAGACCCGAGAGCTTGCCCATGTTGGCGAACTCATCGAGCAGGAACAGCACCTCGCTTTTTCCCGAGGACCGCGCGACGGCTGTAATAGCCTGCCGGGTCAGCAGGCCGAGCCAAGCCCCATGCGTTGCGATCCTGTCTTGAGGGATCACCAGATAGACGCTTGCCTTGCCGTCTTTCAGTTCCCGGAAATCGACATCGCTGCCGCTGACCGCTTCGCCGAGCCAGCTCACCGGATCGAAGATATCGAGCGCCTGCACCGCCCCTTGCCGGAAGTCGGCAAACTGATCGGGGTTGTCCTTGATCTGGTATGCGAGGTCTTGACCGAGATCGGCCACCATTCCGAAAAGCGCGTCGGACTCCTCCATCTCATCGATCAGTTTCCCGATACGCCGCGTGTTTGAGAGCACCCGCCACATTTCCGGCAGGGTGCAGGTTTCGGGCGCGCCGCGTGTTGCCAGATGCAGCATCACCGCGCGCAGGATCGTGCGCGCACCTTCCCGGAAATACCTGTTCTTCTGATCTTCCGGCTCCGGCAGGAGCTGCAAGGCCAGCGCCTTGGCTTCGTCCGCTATCCCGCGCAGCAGGGCTGGATCGTTTGCCGCATCAAGCAGCGGCTGTAATGGATTGCAGCGGTGCTGCGGCAGGCCGTGCAGCCCCCAGGGATTGAGGACATAAACTTTCTGACCGAGCCGCTCCGCGCGATGCGCCGCCGTGACGGCTGCCAACTCGCCTTTCGGATCGGTGACAAACACCGACCCCTGAAAGTGCAGCAGGTTCGGAATGACGACATTGATGCCCTTGCCCTGGCGGGCCGGGGCGACTGTCAGCAGGTGCGCCTTGCCTGAATAGAAGATCGGCTGCCCTTCAAGCAGACCGAGATAGAGGCCGCGCGGATTCAGCAAGCCCGCCTGTCCGCACTCATCGAGCGTGGCAAAAGCCGCTTCGCCAAATGTTCCCGAGGGCGCTTCGGCCTGCTTGCGTTGTTCACGCCGCCGCCAGGCATTGTAGTAACCGACCAGCCCGCCGAATATCGCCATCGCGCCGATGAACTTGAAAAAGCCGAGATAGAACTGATCGCCAGCATTGGGGTCTGCGCCGGTCAGCTCGGGCCAGTAGGCGGCGAGCGCGTAGAAAGAAACGCCGACAAGCAAGCTGCCGGTCGGCGATCCTGTTTTGTTATTTGAGGGGCGGGCCATGCCGAACATCCCAGGAAAAATGCCGATGTCGCTGACCGGGCCGATGTTCGCCGTTCCGGCAAACATGGCAGGGAAAGTGAACGATCAGCTTCTGGTAGTCGAAGGGCGAGAGCCCGCAGCGTGGGCAGACTTCGTAGAAAGTGCCGCGATATAGAATCGTGCGCATAGGATTGATCCTTTGCCTTGAATTCGGTTGCTCTCGTCTTGATTGAAGGGGCGGGGCGATATTCCGCCCCGCCCGGCAATACGGATTACCGCTTGCCGCCGCGATCCTGCTGGCCTTTATTCACACCGGCATCGGTGCTTTCTTTTTGCTGGGAGGGCATATTGCTCGTATCAACCTTCCCGCCGTTAAGCCCGGTCTTGTAACCGTGGCTATAGCCGTTGTTGCTCATTGCGTTCTCCTGTCTTCAACTTCGATCCACGAGCCCTATATTGTTGGCTTAAGGCAGCGTTGTTTCGGCTGACTTTTCGTGCGATCAATCCAAACATAGGTGCGCTTTCCGCAAACTGGCTTGGACAGTGAATGGACAGCTATGGATTTCGTCAGGAGATTTGAGACCCATCAGATCGAGCGGATCAGGCGTGCCGTCATTGCTTACCGCGACAAGCACGATGTCGGCGATGTTGTGCTGACAAAAGAAATTCTGAGGTATCTGCCAAAGAATGTGACTTACGACTCGACGTTGAAAAACGTCCAGCGTTTGCGCAACGGCGAGAATATGCGCGGCGCAACCTTCCTCAATGCTTGCGTACAATTTCTTGAAGTCGAAATGGTAACCCCGCCCGAAGAAGGTTTGGGGCTGGCGATGAAGCAATTCGTCGGCGATGGCGTCAGGTACGAGAAGCTCTGGAAGGAACTGGAGGGGGACTATGGCCTCCGCGTTTTGGGCGAAACCGCGCCCGACTTTTCGGGTGATATCTTTCCGACGCTCGAACAAGGGTACGGCGTCCCGATCAGGCCGACTTACGATCAACCGTCAGTAATCATGTTCGCCGAATTGTCCATCAGCCAGGGCGAAAGCCTGGACTATGGCGTTGCGAAGGAAAGGCATTATTTGCGCAAAGACGAAGCTGCTGACGACGAAGATTCTGGCGAACCTGCTGAAAACTGGATTGATCGCAAAGGATTTTGCCTGCCGATTGGCAGGCAGGATTTACTCATCATGATCCGCGATTTCCGGTTCAGCCACATGTATGTGCTGACGCGGGAACCATCCGGTTTTTCGGGCAGGCTGGTCCTGCCGTCGCCTTACGAAACGCTTACCGGACAAAAGCCAGCAATCCCCTGGCAGTCGCAATACGATGTTGTGTTGCAGCAAGTGCCTCGCGCGTATCGTACCGATGGATGAAAGGCGACTGCTGCCGGAGGATTCCATTGACCTCAAACCGGAGGTAAAATGGGCGCATGCGTGTCCTGTTTGTCTGCACCGCCAACAAGCTCAGAAGCCCGACAGCCGAGTCTGTATTCCGGGATTATCCTGGTATTGAGAGCTTGTCGGCTGGCACTGATCCTCACGCACCGACGCCGCTTTCAAAGGAACTGATTGAGAGTGTCGATCTGATAATTGCGATGGAAACGCACCACCGCGAGCGTATCAGGAAAAAGTACAAGCAGCGCCCAGCCGACGGACGGATCATCACGTTGCATATTCCCGATGAATACGAACGCGACGACCCCGCCCTGATCGAGCTATTGAAGAAGCGAGCAGGGCCAGTTATCCGGCAATATCAGCACCAGACCGAATAGGGTCGAACAACGCTTCGAACACCGGTTTCAGCCAATCGCAAGATGTGTTTTGTAGTACAAAACTATCTTGGCAAGGGGGCCCGCTGCGCGCCCCCGTTGCATCCCCCCGGCCTTTGCTCCTTCAGGGCATTGAGCCCATTCCAGAGCCAGTAGACCGTATCGCCGGTCAACCACTCGCGGGAGACTTCGCTCACCCTGCACCCATCGACTCAGGGGCGTTCCTGCCCCCGAGACCCCTGACCATTTCATGGAGACGCCTTCATCGAGACCAAGGAAGGGAGCTTTCGCGCTGCCCCTTACCCTGGACCCATCCCATCGAGCAGGGGCCTTCGAGCCCCTTGCATCCCTGACCAACCCTGCGCGGATTGGATGCCGCCATCTTGTCGAAGATGGACCACGACCAACCTTACGCAGGTTGGATATGCGCCAAAGGAACGCCGCAGGACCCGACATTTTTCATAACTGTACGGCAGGATTTCTACTACACAATTGTGTATCCATTGGTTACACTCCGCGCCATGAAAGATGTCGGCCTTCGCATCCGAGTTCAGCGCGATCTTCGTGACGCCTTTGTTGCTGTGTGCCGCGAGCAGGATAAACCTGCCGCACAGGTGCTACGCGAGTTTATGCGCGCTTACGTGGAGAGCCATCCCATCGAAGAGGCCGCGTCGTCGAAACAACAAACCAGAAAACCCGACTAGCAAGTCGCTAAGTAGTCCAGCAGGAGGCAAATTGTACGAGAACGCTTTCAACAAGATCGAGAGGGACCTTCGCGCAGAAGAAGGCATCGCAAATGAGCTGGACTACGTAGAGCAGACTTCATGGGTGCTGTTCCTGAAGTACCTTCACGATCTCGAAACCGAGCGCAGTGATCGCGCTGAACTCGACGGCGAGGACTACACCCCAATCATTGAAGGCGAATTCAACTGGGACAAGTGGGCCGCACCAAAGAAGGATAGCGAATTTGATCATAACGCCGCCCGCATTGGCGACGATCTGATCAAGTTCGTTGATCAGGAGCTTTTCCCGTACCTTGGGTCCTTCCGTCAATCTGCGACGAGCCCGCAAACGATCCAATATAAGATCGGCGAAGTCTTTACCGAACTGCGCAACAAGTTTCGCTCGGGCTATATTCTTCGTGACGTGCTCGAAGCCGTGGACGGCCTGTCTTTCAACACCCAGGCCGAGCGGCACGAGCTGTCCCAGCTCTACGAAACCCGTATCCGTCGCATGGGCAACGCGGGGCGCAATGGGGGCGAATACTACACGCCGCGCCCGCTTATCCGTGCCATGATCAAAGTCACCGCCCCCAAGATCGGCGAGACGATCTATGACGGCGCAGTCGGTTCGGCGGGCTTCCTCTGCGAAGCGTACGACTACCTGCGCACCGATAAGCTCTCCGCGTCCGAATATGAGACCCTGCAAGCCAAGACATTCTTTGGTCAGGAGAAGAAGGGCCTCGCCTACATCATCGGGATCATGAACATGGTCCTGCACGGCATCGAGGCTCCGAACCTGATCCACTCCAACACGCTCAATGAGAACGTGATGGATATTCAGGAAAAGGACCGCCATGACATCATCCTCGCCAATCCCCCCTTCGGTGGTGGCGAGCGGCGCGAGGTGCAGCAGAACTTCCCGATCCGTACGGGCGAGACGGCATATCTGTTCCTGCAACACTTCATCCGCAAGCTTAAGGCAGGCGGGCGGGCAGCCGTGGTGATTAAGAACACCTTCCTCAGCAATACCGACAGCGCCTCGATCGCCCTACGCAAAGAACTTTTGGAGGCCGCGGAATTACATACAATCCTTGATTGCCCGGCAGGTACGTTTCAGGGGGCCGTTGTGAGGACCGTGGTGCTGTTCTTCGATAAAGGCGCACCGACGCGGGATATCTGGTATTACCAGCTCAACCCTGGGCGCAGCCTCGGCAAGACCAACCCGCTGAATGACGATGATCTGTCTGAGTTCGTGAAACTACAACGCACTCGCGCGCCTGGGCTGAATAGCTGGATCGTGAACCGCGCCGATCTGGACGAGGGGACCTATGACCTATCGGTCAAGAACCCCAACACACCGGAGGCTGAGGCGCTGCGAAGCCCCGAAGAGATCATTTCCGACATGCTGGCGCGGGACGCTGAAACGGCACAAATCCTTGAAGACATTCGGGGGATGCTGTGAGGTCAGTGTGGAGCCACGCCACTTTGGGTGAAGTCTGTCAAATCCAGTCTGGCGCTGGCTTCCCACTCAAGCATCAAGGTTGCCCCAAAGGAGACTTCCCCGTCTTCAAGGTTGGCGATATGAATACCGTTGGAAACGAAGATTACCTGATTGAGACTCCGAATTATATTTCTGAGGAAATTAGGAATGCACTTGGCGCAAAGGTGTTGCCGCCCGAGAGTATCGTATTTCCAAAGGTCGGTGGTGCAATCGCGACGAACAAGAAGCGGCGGATCAAGGTCGCTAGTTGTGTAGATAATAATATTATGGGACTTATTCCCGACCAAGAGAAGATTTCATCTGACTTCTTAGCTTGGTGGATGCGTGGCATTGACATCTACGAGTTCTCAAACAAGGCAAATCCTCCCTCTATCACGCAGGCCACTGTCAAAGATTGGCCGATAGCGATCCCGCCTCTCGAAGAACAACAGCGAATTGTCGCGGTTCTAAATGAGGCCTTCAGGGGTCTAGCCCGCGCCCGTGAAAATGCTGAAGCCAACCTCCAAAACGCGCGAGAATTATTTGAGAGTATCAAAGCGGATGAACTTGGCCGTTGTGTGTCAGATGGCGAGAATGTCACCCTCTCCGATGTTGCGGAAATTAAATCGAGTCTCGTTGATCCACGAGAAGATTCGTACATCGACATGCTTCACCTCGGCGCGGGGAATATGATCACGGGAACGGATGAACTCATTGACGTAAAAACGGCGCGTGAAGAAAAGCTGAAGTCTGGCAAGTATCTCTTTAACGAAACAACCGTCCTCTATAGTAAGATCAGGCCCTACTTAAGAAAAGCTGCTAGGCCTGACTTTCAAGGACTTTGTAGCGCAGACGTCTACCCTCTTACTCCGAACCCCGACAAGCTGGATAGAGACTTCTTATTTCACATGCTCTTGGGACACGATTTTACGGAGTATGCAATCAGCGGCTCAGACAGAGCGGGCATGCCCAAAGTGAATAGGAAACATTTGTTCGCCTATCGTTTCGAACTGCCACCACTGGATATGCAGCGGCGCATCGCTGAAGTTATCGATGAAGTACATATTTCTTGCCGAGCTTTGAGCGAATTAGCAAACAAGAAGATTCAGGACATTGAAGATCTTCGACAATCACTTTTGCAGAAAGCCTTCGCGGGCGAATTAACATGACGTAACGAGTAAAGACGATGAGTATTCACGACGAAACCGAAGCCGATACCCGCGCCGAGCGCATAGACCCCGTTCTTGCGGCGGCGGGCTGGGGACAGAACGGCTCAAAGGTTCGCCGTGAAGTCATCTGCCCTGGGCGGATTCAGTCGGGCGGTACGCGCGGCAAGGGGCTGTCTGCCGACTATGTACTGATCCACAAGGGCCAGAAGCTCGCTGTACTGGAAGCCAAGCGCGCAGGCGTCAGCCACCGCAACGGTGTTGGACAGGCGAAAGACTACGCGACCCGTTTGGGTTCGCGCTATGCCTACGCGTCGAACGGCTTGAGCTGGTATCAGATCGACATGGCGAACGGGGCCGAGGGCGACATGGACTTGCCCTTCCCGACTCCCGAAGAGCTATGGGACCGCACCTTTGCCGATCAAAACGACTGGCGCGAACGTTTCGGGGCGGTGGATTTCGAGACGGACGGCGGCAAGTGGGAGTTGCGCTACTACCAGCACAAGGCAATCACGGCAGCGCTTGAAGCTTTGGCGAAGGGTGATCGGCGCATTCTGCTAACGCTTGCCACGGGGACGGGCAAGACATCCATCGCCTTCCAGATCGCGTGGAAGCTCTTTCAGGCCAAATGGAATCTCACGGGCGAGCCGGTGCGCCGTCCGCGCATCCTCTTCCTTGCTGACCGCAACATCCTTGCCGATCAGGCCTACAACGCCTTTTCCGCTTTTCCGAATGATGCGGTGACAAGGATTGATCCGGACACGATCCGGAAGAACCATGGCAAGCCGCCGAAAAACGCGAGCCTGTTCTTTACAATCTTCCAGACCTTCATGACGGGCGAAGGTGAGCCCGTTTATACGCAGTACCCGCCTGACTTCTTCGACTTCATCGTCATCGATGAATGCCACCGAGGCGGCGCGAAGGACGAAAGCGAATGGCGGCGCTTGCTTGAGTATTTTGAGCCCGCTGTGCAGCTTGGACTGACAGCGACCCCCAAGCGCAAACACAACGCAGATACCTATGCGTATTTCGGGGACCCCGTTTACACTTACGCCCTGCGCGATGGGATCGAAGACGGATTCCTGACGCCATTCAAGGTTCGCCAGATGGCGAGCACCATCGACGAGTATGTCTATGACGGCAGCGACGAGCTGGTTACTGGTGATGTCGAAGCAGGTGAAGCCTTCTCTGAAGGCGATTTCAATACTCGCATTATCATTCCCGAACGCGAGCTGAGCCGCGTGAAAGAATTCATGGGCCAGCTCGACCAAAGGCAGAAGACGCTGGTCTTCTGCGCCACGCAGGACCACGCGGCTCTGGTGCGCGACCTGATCAACCAGGTGAAGGACAGCAAAAACCCTCACTATTGCCACCGTGTCACTGCCGATGACGGGGCTGTCGGCGAACAGCATCTTCGCGACTTCCAAGACAATGACAAGACGATCCCGACTGTTCTGACGACCTCTCAGAAGCTCTCGACGGGAGTGGATGCGCGCAACATTCGCCATATCGTGCTCATGCGCCCGATCCGCTCCATGATCGAATTCAAGCAGATTATCGGTCGCGGTACGCGGACCTACGAAGGGAAGGACTTCTTCACCATCTGGGATTTCGTAAAAGCACATGAGAACTTCAACGACCCTGAATGGGATGGTGAGCCGCTTGAACCAGAGCCCCCAAGAGGCCCGCGCGTCCCTCCTGCCGGACCTGAGCCAGGACCGGACGAAGAGCCACCCGAACCGGGCGGAGAAGGGCCCGAAGAACCGCCACGCGAGAAAATTGTCGTGAAGCTTTCGGATGGAAGCGTTCGGAAAATCAAGTACATCGCGTCAACGACCTACTGGAGCCCTGAAGGTAAACCCATTTCTGCGGCAGAATTTCTCGAACGGCTGTTTGGTGATCTGTCCGGGATTGTGCCTGACGAAGATCACCTACGCACAGTTTGGAGCGACCCTGACAATCGTGATCATTTCTTGCAGCAGCTTTCTGATCGCGGTTATGACGCGGATCGGCTCAATGACATCCGAAGACTTGTCGATGCTCCCGACAGCGACCTGTTCGACGTTCTCAGCTACGTGCTGTTTACGAATCCGCCGAAAACCCGACACGAACGCGCCGACAATGTTCGGTCAGTAGGAATGACTGACGCAGACGGCGATATGAAAGACCTGCTTCTAGCGATACTTGCGGCCTATGAGGCTCGTGGGGAAAGCGAACTCGCGACCAAGAAGCTCGGCACATTCCTGACGGCGCGCTACGGCAGTGTCAGCGAAGGCAAGGAAAAGCTGGGCGGTCTTGCGACGGTCAAAGACGCCTTCCGGAATATGCAAACATCGCTTTACTCTAACTGACCATCCAGCCGCCTTAAGAGAGCATGATGGTTAGTCGAAGTAGGACCAATCTACCGATGCTTTTATCGGATTCGATGTTTCGCCCGGTTTATGACCTGACTGGCCATTGCAGATGGGAAAGCAGCCGTAGTGCTTGAGGAAATCACTTAAGAAAAAATTTTCAATGTCAAAAAGGTTGTCGTTACCATAGTTGCTTAGCACGTTGGCAGAATAGTACGTAAACTTCACCTTCTGTGCCTTCGCGTAGTTGCTAATTCCCATGTTACCGGACTGGCCAGACAAATGGCCGCCGAGCCTCTTGAATAGGCTGTTTTGTTTTGACTCGCTCATGCCGATGTAGATCAGCTTTGAGTTCGAGAAGGGATATGAGATTTCACTTTCGGTTAAATAGATAAAGTAAATTCCGGCAATGCCGCGAACGAACTTGATTTCTTGCTCGTTGAGGTTGTATGTTTGTGTAAATAATATTCGCATTTACTAATACTAAACGGGGGGGACGGGCTTTGGCCACCGAAAACATCAAGACAGCTTCGCAGGTTATTACGGAGTTCCTGGACTCCCAGGCGAAGGATGAATCCCTCGATATGGACACCGTGTCCGCTGTTACCGAGCTGCGCAAAGATAACGATCTGAGCAAGATCAAGTTGCTGCGAGCGCTGGAAGAGGCGCGGAAGGACGCGCTCACGGCTGTCGCGGCGGACAGCGGGCAGACCGGTCATGACTAAGATTCACAAGCTCAAGGTCTCGCGCTTCCGCGGGGCACGCTTCGAGCTTCCGCTCGATTTTTCGAAGAAAACCAAGAGCGTTGCCATCTTCGGCGAGAACGCATCGGGCAAGAGCACCATCACAGATGCGCTTGAGTGGTTCATTCATGACCGCGTGGACCATTTGTGGCGGGAGGATTGCAAACAAGACTCGTTGCGCAATGTCCTGGCCGACGACGAGCCCAGTAGCGTCGAGTTGGTTTTTGACGGCACAGACCGCAACGGAACCAAGGCACTCTCAGCAACGCTGAAAACCTCAACCACCTATGCCAATGACAATGTGGGGCAGCTCATCGCCGACCTGAAGAGTGACAATATCATTCTCAGACACGCCGACATTGTAAACTTTCTCGATAAGACAAAGGGCGGAAAGCGCGAAGCTATTGCCGATATAATTGGCTACAGTGAAATTACTAAGTTCAGAAATGTCTTGCTGCAGACAAAAAACCAGCTTGAGAAAGAAAGCGAATACACGACAGCAAAGCAGCAGATTCAGCGCCTTCAATCCGGAATGATTGAAGAAACAGGTCAGGTGGTTCCAAACAGAAATGAGTTTTACGGTATTGCCGAAAAAGTCATGGAGCCATTTGAGCTTAAGACAAAAGTTGCAGACGAAGAATCCTACGCCGAAGCGCTGGAAGAGCTGCGGGGACAGGGAAGCAGTGAAGAGAAGATACGCCTGGCGGAAAGACTCGCGCAGCTTGAAAAGGCATGTAGTGAACTGGTCGGTGACATTGATCAGGTCTCTCAGGACGCCAAGGCGTTTACGGAAAAATACAATGCCATCGCCAAGGAGAACGAGAACGTCAACAAGCTGCGGCTCAGCGATTTCCTGTCGCGCGGCAAGGCCGTTCTCGACGACAAGGTCTTCACCGATCCGCAATGCCCGTTTTGTCTTAGTCCCTACGAGCTTTCACAACTTCAGGAAGAGGTCAGCAAGCGCCTCGAAGCCTTGGAGGCTTTGCAACAGCAGCTAGATGAAGCAGGCTTGCTCAAGGATGCGCTTGCTGAAACCGTCACCACTGCGGGCCTCAAGACGAAAACGATCACAGAGACTTACTCTGATCTGGAGGATTTCTCATCGCTGATCGAGTCTGCCAAGACTGCGCGCCTCAAGCTTCGGACCTTTTTAGCAGACCTGAAATCTGCCTTCGATGAGAAGAGAATTTTTGCAACCCCCGCCAATTTTGATTCTGATCTCAAGGCGTTGCGTACGGAAGCCGAAAAGGCTGTGAAGCACGCCAATGAGGCTGCCAAGAAGCTGCAACTCACAGAATTGGAAAAGAAGGTCGCAGCCACGTTGACCAAGCTTAAGACGGTCAGCGACCAGGTGAACGACTTTGAGACTTACCAGAAGATAAAAGACGCGTATGAAGGCCAGATCATTACCCTTTCCTCGATACTGGAAGCCTTCATCAAAGTTCAGAATGGCGCGCTTCAAGCCGTACTCGACACGATCAGCGCTGATGTCGGGAAGTTCTACGCGGCGCTTCATCCCAAGGAGGCCGTGGACAAAGTTCGCCTGTCGATGGTTGGTGATGAAGGGGTCGAGTTCCAGTACTCGTTTCATGGCACGCCCACTCAACCGCCTCGCAAGTATTTAAGTGAGAGTCACCTTAACAGCCTCGGCGTCGTGCTGTTCCTTGCGAACGCGCGCATCTTCAACAAGCACGCCAAGTTCCTTGTTCTAGATGATATCGTTACAAGTTTTGATACATCCCATCGCCGCAGGCTCTTGCGCCTATTGCGCGACGAGTTCGCCGATTGGCAGATCATCATCCTGACGCACGAGAATATTTGGTTCGACATAATCAAGAAGGAGATGGGACAGCATGGCTGGATCTTTCATGAGGTCCGGTCAGATGATGCCAATGGCATTCTTCTCGAAAACAGCCCCGCAACGCTGAAAGAGATCATCGAGCAGAAGAAGGGCAAGGAAGACGTCACCAATGACCTGCGCAAGCTGCTGGAGCTTGTCCTCAAGAACATCTGCCAGGCACTCGAAGTCAAAGTGGCCTTCCGCTTCAACGATATAAACGAAAAGCGCATGTCCGACGAATTGATCAGTGCGCTGCGTTCGACGTTGAAGGACAAGTCTCCCGATCTGCTGGATACGCAAATCTTCTCTGATCTGGCAGGCTCCGCTCTTATTGCGAACCTGGTCTCTCACGATAATGCCGATAAAATCGTCGGCGAGGATATCGATGTATTGCTCGAAGATATCGAGAAACTGGTTGCGCTTTTTGTTTGCGAGCATTGTGGCCGTCATATTCGCGCAGACGTCAAAGTGCCCGGTGAGAAAGCCATTTCCTGCAAGTGCGGCAAGTCTCAAATACCCTGGAAAACTTAGTCATTGGCACCCCATTTCGGGACGGGCTGTCGTGAACCGAGCCCGTCTTTGCCGGTCTCGGCCATTCGGCTTCCATCCCTTGCGCATGATTTTCTGACAGCCCTGGTGGGCTGACTTTCTTTCCTGTTTGGGGGCCTGCGGCCCCGTCCTCCGTCAAGACCAAGCCCTTCGTTTCGCTGCGGGCACAGCCAGCGGTCTCCCCATCCTTCCGCACTTCGTTTGTGCAGGGCGGGTGATCCCCCACCGCTGTCTGCGGTCTGGACGGTCTCCCCCCGCTCATTGGCGCGGGCCTAGTCCGGTTGCATGCGCAACCGGCTAACCAAGGAAGGAAAAAGCCAATGAAAACCGATATCTATCAGAAAGTGACCGACAAGATCATTGCCGATCTGGAGCAGGGCGAATTGACATGGCTAAAGCCGTGGTCCGCCGGAAACATGGACGGGCGGATTATCAAGCCGCTACGCCATAACGGCCTTGCCTATAGCGGTATCAATGTCTTGATGCTGTGGGGCGCGGCGATGGAAGCAGGGTTTATTTCGCCATACTGGATGACCTTCAAACAGGCCAAGGAACTTGACGCGCATGTCCGCAAGGGCGAGCGCGGCAATCCGGTGGTCTACGCGAACACAATCACCAAGACCGAGGAACAGGACGACGGCAGCGAAGAAGAACGGACAATCCCCTTTATGAAGGCGTATACCGTTTTCAACGTCGAGCAGATCGACGGATTGGCCGATCACTACTATGCCAAGCCCGAGCCCGTCATTGATCCGTCAGAGCGGATCGAGCATGCCGACAGTTTCTTTGCGGCGACCGGCGCAGACATCCGGCATGGCGGCAACCGGGCTTTCTATAGCGGCGGCAGCGATCATGTGCAGATGCCTTATTTCGATAGCTTCCGCAGTCCTGAGTCATACTACGCCACGCTGGCGCATGAGCTGACCCACTGGACGAAGCCCCCGAAGCGACTTGACCGTGAATTCGGACGCAAGCGGTGGGGCGATGAAGGCTATGCTAGAGAAGAACTGGTTGCCGAACTTGGCGCAGCGTTTCTTTGCGCCGATCTGGCTTTGACGCCAGAACCCGGCACCGACCATGCAGCCTATATTCAGAGCTGGCTGAAAGTCTTGAAGGAAGACAAGCGGGCGATCTTTAGCGCCGCCGCCCATGCCCAGCGGGCAGCGGATTTCCTGCACGGCTTGCAGGCCGAACCCGAAACCAAGGCCGCCGCCGCGTAAGCGGCGGCTTCCCACCTGGAAAAATTGCGCCCGCCATCGGCGGGCGTCTAAGGCATGGTTTGAGGAATTCGATATTAACTCAATCAGATTGAGCTTTCAGATAAAATCATAAACTTGAGATTGGTTTGAGAATCGTGTAATATACTCAGTATGGCTGCGCAAAAGACATCATTGCTAAACCGACTGGAAAAAGACCTGCCCGAAGGGCTGGTTGTCGATGCGGCATGGCTGGAAGAGCGCGGCATAGCCAGCAATCTGCGCGCTTACTACGTCAAGAACGGCTGGCTCGAACAACCCGTGCGCAGCGTCTACAGACGACCGCGCGGCACGCTGAGTTGGCAGCAGGTCGTCATATCGCTCCAGACCTTGCTGCTGAGAGCGCCGCTTTTCGTCGGCGGGCGGACCGCGCTGGAGCTACAAGGTTTTGCGCACTATCTCTCGCACGAGATCAAGACCGTTCATCTGTACGGTCCGGCAAAGCCGCCTGGGTGGCTGAAAAAACTCAATCTTCCTCAGCGTTTCGTCTATCACAACAGTGCTACGCTTTTCCGGGACGACCCCATCACAATGGGGCTGGGTAGTCTCGCCTGGAACATATCCGAAGAAACAGGACGCGACCTGAGCCGCTTTCAGGGCGGCAGCCTTGCGACAATCGCATGGGGTCAATGGGATTGGCCGCTGACGCTCTCGCAGCCGGAGCGCGCCTTTCTCGAAATGCTCGATGAATTACCGCGTCACGAAAGCTTCCATCAGGCCGACATGATTATGCAGGGCGCTGCTAATTTTAGTCCAAGGCGGCTACAAAAGCTGCTCGCCGACTGTGACAGCGTAAAGGTAAAGCGCCTGTTTTTCTTCTTTGCAGATCGCCACCGCCATGCCTGGCTTAAACGTCTAGACAAGGAAGCAATCGATTTCGGGACCGGCAAGCGCATGCTTGTGCCGGGCGGCAAGCTTGATCCGGTCTATCTGATAACCGTGCCGGAGGATCTTGATGCCGTTTCGTGACCAATACCAACGGCAGGTCCGGCTTTTGATGCGCCTAATCCCCATCGTCGCGCGCGAAACCTGTTTTGCGCTCAAGGGCGGCACGGCCATCAATCTCTTTATCCGGAATATGCCGCGCCTCTCGGTCGATATCGACCTGATGTATCTGCCGATGCACGGCAGGCCGCAGGCCCTGGCCGGGATCGATGCTGCCATGAAGCGGATCAAGGCGGCAGCGCTGGCCGAGATTCCCGGCGCGCGCGTGACCGAAAATGTCAGCGAAGGAGCGATACTGCGTCTTCTGGTCTTTGCAGACGGAACGCAGGTCAAAATCGAACTCTCTCCCGTGATGCGCGGCGTGGTCAAAGAGCCTGCTGTAATCGCGGTTACCGAGGCAGTGGAAGACGCCTTCGGCTATGCTGAAACGGCAGTCGTTTCCTTTGAAGACCTTTATGCAGGGAAACTCGTCGCCGCGCTGGATCGCCAGCATCCCCGCGATCTCTTCGATGTTCGCAGCCTCTTTGCAAATGAGGGCCTGACGGACGAATTGCGCGAGGCTTTTGTCGTTTATCTTCTCAGCCATAACCGTCCCATGGGCGAAGTGCTTTCCGGACGCGTCAAAGACCTCGCCGATGAATACCGCGACGGATTCGAGGGCATGACTGAAGAGCCCGTTGCCATCGACGGGCTGATCGAAACACAGCAGCAAATGATCGCGGCGTTGATCGGCGGCATGCCCGACCGGCACCGCGATTTCCTGATCGGCTTCGAGCGCGGCGAACCGGATTGGTCTTTGCTGACAATCCCACACGTCGCCGACCTCCCGGCTGTCCGCTGGCGACAACAAAATCTCGACAAACTCAGCCCCGACCAGCGTTCGGCGCTGGTCGATCTGCTGGCAACTTCACTCGAACGACGCGCAGAAGCTTGACTGCTTCCCGGCGAACACCGGGAAACAGCCGACGGGATCAGAAGCCTGGCGGACGTATCGCCAGCTCGTTCTCGATATTGCGTATCGATGCCAGTGCATCGCGGCGATCCTGCGAGCCGCGCGGGGCGCTGGCAAATGCAGTGAACGCCTCGCGGAGCAGACCGTGTAGTTCGGCGGTGCTGCGCGATGCCGCTTCAAATCGTGAGACAAGTTTCATCGTATCCTCCTTTGTTTCAAGGAGGCCCCGAACCGCTCAGGGCCTTTCGGCCCCGGCACACATCATCATCGGCCAGGTTGGCGCTGATGGTTCGGGCTGAACGCTGAAATAAAAAGGCGGATGCGCTTGAAACGCCGATCCGGTTTGCGGCGGTCGTCGTCGTCGGCATTGCTGAATGAAAACGGGATTGATCGGCAGGGCGCTGAACTGGATTTGCCTGCCGTCCCTGCGCACCAGAAGCGCAACGGTGCCTTGCGTCAGATACGGATTATCGCCGGACGGTACTGGCGATCTGCGGCAGTCCTGACCCGGATGCGGCTGGCCTTTTGGGCGGGGCGTGAATTTTCCAATCCCGTGCCGCTCTCACTTCTTTGTCTTAAGGCGGCTTGCATGAGGACGCTGAAAATCCCTGGCCGAATGCGGCCCGTTCTTCAATGGCCTGCCCGCACCACTCGGCCTTACGGCGCGACCGGGTTGACCATGAAGCCGTGCCTTTGCCTCCGGCCTGTCGGGAAGGCGTTAGCAAGCCACCACAAACAAAGGAGAGAGATAATGGCACGCGAAAATACAAAGACCACACACAACACCCGGCAGGCCCCGAAAGCACCCGATTACCTGGCCTGGCACGTCACACAGAAAGGCGAAAAATCCTTCTGGAACAAAGTCGGTGCTGCCTGGATGCACAAGGACGGAAAGGGCTACACCCTCCAGCTTGAAACCTGCCCGATCAATGGCCGTATCGTCCTGCGGACACCGCTGGAAGATACCGACCAACCCGGAAACGAGGGGCGCGCATAGCGCCCCTCCATTTGTTACCAAAATATTAACGATATAATTAACATTTTAATAAACTAAAACGATTTACAATAGAAGAAAGGGGAAATATCATTGAGCAGGCATGAGTAGTAGTAAAAACAAAGCATTTTCAATATTATACTTGATATTCGGCTTGATTATATTCATTCCGAGCGCTGCTCGCGCCCAATGCACAAGTCCGGCTGCGAACGCAGGACAAATCGATTTCTTTTCATCCGCAGGCGAAAAAGTTCACCGCTACTGCGATGGTGCCAACTGGGTACCTTGGGCAGGTCGGATAATGACCGGTATCCCTGAACCCCAGTACAGTTCAGCCGGGGGCAGCGCGACAACACCGGGCGGCAACGATACCGAAATCCAGTTTAACAGCGCCGGTACGTTTGATGGCGATGCCGACCTGACTTGGAACGCTGGAACCAACACAATGAACACGATTAATATCGATTACACTGGCTACATAACCGACATATCGGACAAGCGTCTGAAAGAGAACATTGTGCCTCTCGAAAACTCGTTCGAGGGCATAATGGCATTGCAAGCCTACAGCTTCACGATGAAGGACGATCAAAACCGCGCGGTCGAATATGGCTTGATGGCGCAGGACGTCCAGACGGTATTCCCGGAACTCGTCAAAACGCATGAGAACGGGATGCTCTCGCTGAACTACATCGGCCTGATCGCGCCGCTCATCGAGACCGTGAAAGCGCAACAGAGCGAAATCGAGAAACTGCGGTCGCGTCTGGATGCGCTTGAGGCGAGGTATGGCACCGGCATTGACGAACCTGCAACAGAAACAGGGGAGCAATGATCGGGTATGTGCGGAGTCTGACACCGATATTGCTTCTAGGCTTTGTTATCTGCCTGGCTGCACCGGCATATGCGGGGTGCACGAATCCAACCGATGTTGAAGGTGCCATCGTCTACAACGCCGATCAGAATGTTCCGCAGGTTTGCGCCGGATCGACTTGGGTTTCGCTGGGCACGCTGAATCCCTCGGCAGGGGGCGGCACCTGCTCCAACCCTACCGATACCGAAGGCGCTATCGTCTACAACGATGACTACGACATCCTTCAATATTGTGATGGCGAGAACTGGATCGCTGTGCAAGCAGCACCGTCAGGTGGCTTTCTCGGCTTTAGTGATCTGACAGATCAGTATCCATCAGAACTGATCACAAGCAATATTTTGCAGGTTGATAACGGAGGCGCCATCAGCATCACCGGCGGTGGCACGCCGCAATACCGTATTTGTGCGGATGATGCCTGTGGCTCGGAAACTCAAACATGGGGATCGGCATCCGGCTCAATCAACGCGGGTGAGTTCCTACAGCTCCGTCTCACCAACAATGCGTCGGGCAACACGGACACCGCCATAGTCACGGTCGGCGGCGCAAGCGAACAGTGGAGCGTGACGACATCCGTCAATGTACCGAGCGGATGCCCGACCGTTGGTAATGTGTGCTCCGACGGAAGCTATTACATCGGCGACATCGGGGCCGGGCATATTTACGTGATCAGCGCCGCCAACGAAGCCAACAAGACATGGAACGACGGGGCTTCTGGTATTACAGATACAAACGCCAACAGCACGACAGACGGCCAAGCTAACACGGCGTTGATTGTCGCGGCTACGGGTAACGGCGATTATCCCTATGAGGCAGCTCTTTTTTGTGATGGCTTAGGTGCCCACGGCCACAACGACTGGTATATGCCCGCGCAAGATGAATTGAACCTATTATGGAACGGCGGCACGCCGGTGGCCGGCGTGCTTACAGACGGCACCAACTACTGGTCGTCCACGGAAAATACCGGCACCAATAATGCTTATCGGCAGAGGTTCAGTGACGGCGTCCAGGGCACCTCTAACAAGCGTGATAACGCATTTCCAACTCGTTGTGTCAGGCGGCCATGACGGTATTTCTCCATCCGCGCAACACAGGGCTGCCCTGTGGAAAAATATGCTCGCGTGATGCCTGCCAAAAATCGCCCCCCTCGTCGACCGATGGTGTGTATTGGTACGTCAGCTATGGCAGCGGCGATTTTGCCGTGCTGAACGCCTGCAATTGACGCGCCCGTAAACACCCAATCAAGGCTCAAAACCACGGCGGCGCGAACGCTGATCGCGTGTGCGCTTGCGGCGGTCTGACTTTTCCTCTTTGATGCGCTCTCGCCTGCGATCACGTTCATCGCGATCCAGAGTCCGGTAGTTCGCCACGTCCTCGCGCAATTGCATCAATTCGTGCTGCGCGACTGAACGCTGCGCTTTGCCGTCCCGTTGCAGGGTTTGCCGTTCTTCAATTTGTTTGAATACGAGCGTATCTTTTTCGACCCGGTCGCGTTGCCAGGCTTGCAGCGCCTCGGCTTCGTTTTGCGCCCTGACTTTGGCATAGCGACCGGTAAGGCGGTGCCAGATTCCCGATATGCCGCGCGGCAGGCGCTCCGCGCGCTGCCTTGTTTCGGCCTGCCAGCGCTTTTCGTGCGCAGCCCACAGCTTTTGCCGCTCGTCTCGGTGGCGCGAAGCCATTTCCATTTTGCGAAACGCAATCACGGCCATGCGGTGCTTGGCATCGCGCTCGGCATCCTTGATATGGGCTTGAAGCTGCTGCGTCATGCCGGACGCGATCTCGGTTTTGACCTCACCGACAGCGCGCAGCCGTTTCGGATTGCCGAGCCTTGCCTCCAGGTCTTTGGCTTTCACTCCGGCGTAGCGGGAGAGCGAGTAGACCTCGCCCCGATAATCGACGGCGACAAAGCCGCGCCTATCGCCTTTGGCGAGCCAGAAGCCGCGTTCTTTCAGTGCCCGTTCGAACGATACCTTGTTGTCGGACGCCTGCCAGCATTGGCGGAAGACGGTCTTGATCTCGCGCGGGTCGAGCCCGGCGCGTTTGGATTGTTGCCATTCTTGCCGCGTGAAATTCAGCGGATCGCGCAGGCTGCGATCCTGCAAACCGCGTGGCATATCCCATTCATGCTCAAGATAGAGCTGCCGGGATATGTCCCGCAGCCGGGTCTTGTAGTGGGACATGTTGATTGCTCGCATCTGCTCTGTGTCGATCCGCGACCAGACGACATGCGCATGCCGCCGCCCGTCTTTTTCGTGAAAGACGATTGCGCGCGGTTGATTTTCCAGTCCGAGTTTTTCCTCGACCTGGGCAATGGCCCGCTCAAAACCCTCGACACTGACATTCGCACCTTCCGGTGGATTCAGGCTCATCGAAAAAAGATGGTTCTTGCAGCGTGTACCGCGCGCAATGGCGTCGGCTTCTCCGAATGCCTCCACCAGATCGTCGCTGACAAAGCCGCGCACGTCATGCAGTTCGACATGATCGTTGTCGCGCATACTCAGCAGGTAACGCGCCAGTTGCGGCGCGTCCCCGCGCTCCGAGGCTTTCAGGATCATGGCCCGCCCTCCGGGTTGCGGCCCAGCGCCCGCCTCAGGTCGTCGCGCATATCAGTGACAGCTTTGCAGGCTTCCCGAATTTCCTTTTCCGTATCCGGCGTGACCGGCAGCGAGCCGGTATTCACTGCCTTGGCAAGCTGATTCAGGTTGCTGGCAAGTCGCGACCTGCCAAGCGCGCCCAGAACGCGGCCCAGAGCCTGTTGATCCTTGATCGGACGTTTGCCGGTTCCTTTGCGCGGTTTGGCATCCTTGCCGAACAGCCTTTCGCGGATATAGGCACCGAGCGGTTTGTCACCCGCGTCTTGCTCAAGCCGAGTCCGCTCCCCGAAACTCAGCCGCAGCGAGAAGGGCGCTGGTTTCTTTTCGGTCTTTGGTTCCGCTAACCTGTTGAAATCATGGGGTAGGTTCGTCATGACCGCACCCCAGACTCTTAGAGTCTAGCTGTGCGAGATGGCGTTCCCACTCCTCAAGCGCCTCAAAGAGAGTGTTCGAACTTTCTCCTCCGAGGTGCGCCATTTCTTCTCCTGTCGATAGACCGGGCATTTGCCCTTTTGCGCCACGCGGTGCCCCTTGGCGCGCGACGTGCAGGTCCGGCTTGCCGGCCGCTGGAGGCTGCTTCGCGCCACAGCGAATTTCGCCCTTGGGCCCAGATGGGCTTTCCCGATTTCCCACCATGCCGACGCCCGGTAATGTGAACAGCTTGGAACAGAGGTCCGTCTTGAACGCATTGGTCATCGCATTCGCCCTGATGGTCTCGTCGGTATGGGCATCTCAGGCGCGGGCGGACACGGTTTGCACGCTCGTCTGCGATGCCGCGACAGGTGCAGTGCTGCTGGAAGAGGGCGACTGCCGGTCCCGTGTCACGCCGGCATCGACGTTCAAGGTGCCGCTGGCCGTGATGGCCTTTGATTCCGGAATTCTGACCGATGCGCATACCCCGGTCATGTCTTTTCGGAGCGGCGATCCCGACTGGGGTGGAGCCAAATGGACGCGGGATACCGGTCCCGCGGACTGGATGCGCTATTCGGTGCTTTGGTATTCCCGGCGGATTACCCATGCGATGGGGACGGAGGCCCTGACCCGCTACGCGCAGGACTTCGGCTACGGGAATGCCGACTTCACCGGTGATCCCGGTTTTGACAACGGGCTTGAGCGAGCGTGGGTCGCCTCGTCGTTGCGGGTCTCGCCCCATGAGCAGGCCGCGTTTCTGCGCGCGTTGGTGCTGGACACGCTGCCCGTTCGTCCGCAGGCGATGGCGCAGGCTCGCGAGATCGTCGAGAGCCACCGGGTCGGCGATTGGGTCATCCGCGGCAAGACCGGAACCGCCTATCCCCGGCGTGCAGATCGCAGCTTCGACTATGCGCGCGGTTGGGGTTGGTATGTCGGCTGGGGGAAGAACGGGGACAGGACGCTGACATTCGTCAGGCTGACCCAGGCTCGCGGCCGCCTATCGGGTTCGCCAGGAAATCTGACGCGGGACGCTTTCCTGCGACAATGGCCCAGACTGGTCGAACCATAACGGCAAGTCCGTCCGCATAGCGGCCCTCGGGGCATATCGTCAGCGGTCCGCGTCCGAACCCTGATCTTGGCGAAATCGGGCTCCCATCCTGTCATTTCGGACGACGGTCGTGCGTTTCGCCGGCCTGGCCTGCGATGAGGCTCCTGCAAGCTCGCGGGCGCCAGACGACGCGTTTCCTTTCCACGACAATTCGAGGATGACGCACGGGCGATCACATGTTCGTCGTGACCGGCGGTCCCGGGTCCGGCAAAACCAGCTTGATCGAGGCTCTGGGCAGCGGCGCATCAGCGCCAATACTAAAGAAGGTGCTTTGAATTGAATCTCTTAAGGCAGAATTTACACAAAGGCCGTCGACCTAAAGGGAATTGAAGTCTGATTTTCGAGTATAGCTGGATTTGTTTCTTGGAGATTTGCCGGGCACTCGCCATGCGGTATAGACCGGCCTGAAAAGCATGTTGCATCGCCACCGCGTGGAACGCGGGACGGCAAGGGGAATATTCATGATGAAGTTGATCGGCGCGGCATTCATGACGGTTATGCTGGCGCTCTTCGCGGTTTCTTCGCCGCAGGCGCAGACTGCTCCTCAGTCAGTGACGGTTTTCGACAACGTCCGTATTTTCGACGGGACCGCGTTGACTGCGCCCATGAATGTGCTGGTCCAGGGTAATCAGATCATCAGGATTTCGGCCGAACCAATCAGCACGGTAGAGGCGGCGACACGCATTGCCGGCGGCGGCCGAACGCTGATGCCCGGGCTAATCGACGCCCATTGGCATACGTTCATGGTGCGACCTTCGATGGCGTTGGCGTCGACTGCGCCGTTCACCTTCATCACGTTGTTGGCAGGGGCCGAAGCCGAGGCAACGCTGATGCGTGGCTTTACCAGCGTTCGCGATCTGGGCGGGCCGTCATTCGGCCTCAAATCGGCGATCGACAGAGGTGTCGTCACCGGGCCGCGCATCTGGCCTTCTGGGGCCATGATCTCGCAGACCGGTGGCCACGGCGATTTCCGCATGTTGTCCGAGATCCCCGCGACCCCGGATACGTTGAGCTACCCGGAGCGCGTCGGCATGGCGGCGATCGTCGATTCGCCGGACGACGCCCGCAAACGGACGCGCGAGCAGCTGCTGCAAGGCGCAAGTCAGATCAAGCTGACCGTCGGCGGCGGCGTGTCGTCGCCCTACGGGCCACTCGACACGGTGCAGTTGAGCGTCGACGAAATCCGCGCGGCAGTCGAGGCGGCCGCCAATTGGGGCACTTATGTGACGGCGCATGCCTACACGTCCGAAGCGGTCCGCAACGCGATCGAGGCCGGCGTAAAAGTCATCGATCATGGTCAACTCGTCGACGAAGAGACCGCCAAGCTGATGGCTGAGACAGGCACTTGGTGGAGCCTTCAGCCGTTTCTCGACGACGGGAACGCGAACGTGCAGCCAGATGCTGCTCGACAGGCGAGCTCGGCTGCCGTTCGCGCGGGAACAGACAATGCCTACCGGCTGGCGCGCAAATACGGCATCAAGGTCGCGTTCGGCACCGACATCCTGTTCGATGCGGCGCGTGCCGCCCGGCAAGGATCGCAACTTGCGACAATGACGCGGTGGTACACGCCAGCGGAAGTGCTCAAAATGGCGACAGCCGACAATGCGGCGCTGCTGGCGCTGTCCGATCGGCGCAATCCCTATCCGGGCACGCTCGGTGTTGTCGAAGTCGGAGCGCTGGCAGACTTGTTGCTGGTCGATGGCGATCCGATCGCCGACATAGAACTGCTGTCGGATCCTTCTAAGAATCTTCTGGTTATTATGAAGGATGGTCGTATCGTGAAGAATACTCTGGTGGAGAACTGAGCGTATTCGCTGGGGCCTTGCCCGACTCGGGCCGACTCATGGAAGAGGGAGGGTAGGCCTCAGTTTGTTCAAGAATCGTTCGGGCATAAATAATGACATACCGGTGTCCGGGGTCATCCTGAACGGAGATCCACCTTTCGGAATCGGCGAAGTACTCGATTAATATTTTCGATCGCTTTGAGCCATGTCGAGAGGCGAGCGCGGCATAGTGAGACCCTGCCTTCGAGCGAAGACAGCCGTTGGATCACGGCCTCAAACGTCCGCATAGCGGTCCTCGAAGGCATGTCGTCAGCAGTCCGCGTCCGAACCCTGATCTTGGCGAAATCGGGCTCCCAGCCTGTCATTTCGGACGACGGTTGTGCGTTTCACCGGCCTTGCCTGAGATGAGGCTCCTGCAAGCTCGCGGGCGCCAGACGACGCGTTTCCTTTGCGCGACAATTCGAGGATGACGCATGGGCGATCACATGTTCGTCGTGACCGGCGGTCCCGGGGCTGGCAAAACCAGTTTGATCGAGGCTCTGGGGCGGCGCGGCATCCGCAGCATGCCGGAGGCGGGCCGGGCCATCATACGCGATCAGGTCAGGATTGGCGGCAACGCCGTGCCATGGGGAGACCGGGCTGCGTTTGCGGAACTCATGCTTGGCCGGGAACTGCGATCGTATCGCGAAGCCTTGGCGATGACGGGTCCCGTGGTGATGGATCGCGGCATCCCCGATGTCATCGGTTACCTGACGCTCTGCGGCTTGCCCGTGCCCGACCACGTCGAGGCCGCAGCCAGGGTGTCTCCGTATAACGAACGCGTTTTCCTCGCACCCTACTGGGGCGCGATCTTCACGCAGGATTGCGAACGAAAGCAGGACAGGGAGGAGGCGAAAGCGACCTGCGAGGTCATGGCCAAGACCTACGATCGACTGGGCTACCGGATTGTCGAGCTTCCGTTGACCGGGATAGAGGCGCGCGCGGATTTCTTGATGGAGCACCTTGTCGGCTGAGTGCCCGCTCCGTCCGCCCCGCTGTCCCTGGGGCGCCTCCTCCGCGCCGCCAAAAGATGAAATCTCGAAACGAGATAAGGTGCCAACGCCGTCGGTTCAGAGGTTGAACGTGCGTCTGCGACGGCGCGGCGGCGTACGGCAATTCCCGTGAGCCGTGCCGCCCCTTCGCGTATAATGGCCGGTGCCAGGGGAGGCGGTCATGGCGATCGAGACGAATACGGTTGTCGAGCACTACACGCGAACCGACCTGATGGAACGGATCCGAAGCGCGCTGGTGCGTGCCGGACATAATCCCGACAAACCGACCGTCGCGATGCTGAGTGAACTCGATCACCTGCACGGCGGTGGCTTCAAGACCACGGCGGCGCAGGTAGCGTTGGCCGGAATTCCGCGTGGCTGTCATGTGCTCGACGCGGGCTGTGGCATCGGAGGCCCCAGCCGCTACCTGGCGCAAAGCCACGGCTGCACGGTGGAGGCCATCGACATCACGCCGGACTACGTCGCTGTCGCCAGGCGCCTGAACGACATGACCGGCCTCGGCGACAGCATCGAGGTCACGGTCGGCAGCGTCACCGCGCTTCCCTATGACGACGCGCGATTCGATGTCGTCCTATGCCAGAACGTGACCATGAACGTCGCCGACAAACCGGCGATGTTCTCGGAGGCGTTCCGCGTTCTCAAGCCAGGCGGCCTCTACACCTTCAGCCACCTGGCGGAGGGGCCGAACGGGCCGCCGGTCTATCCCTTGCCCTGGGCGCTGTCGCCGGAGGCGAGCTTCCTGGAAACCCCGCAGCGGATTTTCGAGATTCTGTCCGCCGTCGGCTTTGTGGATATCGAGGATCGCGCCGCGCAGGCGCAGAGCCTGCCGGGCGGCGGACCGCAACGCGGGACGATCGGCGCCGCTCCGGCGATGGGCGACGATATGCCCGAGAGAACGGGCAATAGTGCCCGTTCGATCCGGGAGGGAAGACTGGTGGCGATGATGGTCGTTGCCCGGCGTCCGTCCTGACGCCGGCGGGCAGCTGCCTTGCCCGCGTCATCGGTCGTGGGAATTCCTTTACCCTTGATTCACTATCCTGCCGCCCAACATTCGCCCAGCATACGATCGAAGGGACGGAGCGGACATCATGCGAACGCGCATCGGGACGATCGCGCTTTTTTCGAGCCTGTCAGTGTTTCTTGCCGGGCCGGCCGCGGCTCAGAGCTTTTCCTCCTGCGTCGCCAACCTGAAGGCGGCGGTCATCCAGAACGGCGTCAGCCAGGCGACCGCCTCGCGCGCGCTCGACGGGCTGCAGCCCGACGAGAAGGTGTTGCGGCTGTCCAAGGTGCAGCCGGAATACAAGACCCCGATCTGGGACTATCTCGGCTTCCTGGTCGATGAGCGGCGCATCGCCGACGGCCAGGCGATGATGCGCAAGTACGATTCCATTTTGCGCTCGGCCGAGCGCAATTTCGGCGTCAGCCGCTATGTCATCGCCGCCGTCTGGGGCGTGGAGACCGACTATGGCCGCGAGGTTGGCTCAAGCTACCTGCCGCAGGCGCTGTCGACGCTGTATTGCCAGAGCGGCAAGCGCGCGAATTTCTGGCGCGGAGAGCTGATCGCGGCGCTGAAGCTGGTCGACCGGGGCGACTTGCAGCTCGACGAGCTCTATGGCTCCTGGGCCGGCGCCTTCGGCCAGACCCAGTTCATTCCCACGACCTATCAGCGCCTCGCCGTCGATTTCGACGGCGATGGCCGCCGCGACCTCGTCCGCTCGACCGCCGATGCCCTCGGCTCGACGGCGAACTACCTGAAGCGGGCCGGCTGGCGGTCCGGCGAATCCTGGCTGATCGAGGTCAGGGTGCCGGCCGGCTACAACGGTCCGACCGGCC
Organism: Microbaculum marinisediminis; assembly: GCF_025397915.1. Classification (NCBI taxonomy): domain Bacteria; kingdom Pseudomonadati; phylum Pseudomonadota; class Alphaproteobacteria; order Hyphomicrobiales; family Tepidamorphaceae; genus Microbaculum; species Microbaculum marinisediminis. The sequence continues at coordinate 553,882 of NZ_JALIDZ010000001.1, read as the reverse complement.
GCAAGGACAAGGCGCCGCTGTCGACCTGGGCCAAGCGCGGGGTCGTGCGTGCCGACGGGTCGCAGCTGTCGGGCGGGGCCCAGGCCGGGCTGCTGTTGCCGGCCGGTCCGCGCGGGCCCGGCTTCCTGGTGTTCCGCAATTTCGACGCGATCTACGCCTATAACCACGCCGAATCCTACGCGCTGGCGATCTCGCATCTGGCCGACCGTCTGGCCGGCTATCCGGCCTTCCGTACGGCGTGGCCGACCGACGATCTGGGGCTCGACCGCAGCCAGCGCCTGCACCTGCAGAAGCTCCTGATCGCCAAGGGCTATGACATCGGCGAGGCGGATGGCAAGATCGGCCCGCTGACCCGCGCCGCGATCGAGGATGCCGAGAAGCGCAATGGACTGCCGCCGACCGGCCGCGCGGGCATGAAGATCTACCGGGCCCTCGGCGGCGGCTGACCCGGGGCGCGCCCCGGTTGCCGGCGTAGCGGGCGCCCGTAGTCGGCGCCCGTAGTGGGCGATTGCCGGTTCGGGTGACCGGCTGCGCTTTGCCCTGACGTCCGAAAACGCCGGTTCGCGGGGCTTTGCCCCGCGGACGCCGCAGGCGCTGTATCCTCACGACTGCGAAGGATGTCAGCCGGGAAACTTGCGTGCGGCGCGGAACTGTCCGAACATTCCGCTCGGGCGGGGAAGGCAATGGGCCGGCGCGGTCGCGCGCCCGCCCGGACGAGGAGGATACGATGAGGATCGCCGTCGCCCTTGGATTCGCGTTGCTCGCAGGCGCCGCGCCTGCGCTGGCAGCGCCGGCGGTGACCACCGCCAATGTCAATTTCCGCTCGGGCCCAGGCACCGGCTACGCCAGCATGGGGACCCTGCCGCAAGGCACCCAGGTCGACATGGGCGAATGCAATGACGCGGGCTCCTGGTGCGCGGTCACGGTCAACGGCCAGTCCGGCTTCGTCAGCGGCCAGTACCTGGAGGAAACCGAGGATCCGCAGGCCTGGCCGCGGGCCTACACCACCGACAGCGGCGCGACCGTCGTCCTGCACCAGCCGCAGGTCACCGCCTGGGACAACTTTACCGACGTCAGCGGGCTGATCGCCGCCGAATACAAGCCGACCGAGGACGCGAGCGCGGTGTTCGGCGTCATCGGCGTCAGCGGCAAGACGCAGGCCGATCACGAGACCGGCGAGGTGCTGATCGACGATCTCAAGATCACCGAGCTGAATTTCTCGGTGCTCAGCCGCGAGCAGCTTTCGGACATGGCGCTCGAGGTCGGCAAGCTGTTGCCCACCGAACCGATCACCATGTCGCTGCAGCGGCTGACCGCCAGCCTGGCGGCGTACGAGCAGCTCGGCGACGTCGAGGGCCTCAAGTCCGATCCGCCGCCGATCTACGTTTCCGAGACGCCGGCGATCCTGATCCAGACCGAGGGCGAAGCCGTCGCCGCGCCGATCGAGGCGGTCGACGGTCTGTCCTTCGTGGTCAACACCAACTGGGACCTGTTCAAGGTCGATCCGGACGGCGCCTACTACGTGCGCGACGAAAAGTCCTGGCTGAGCGCAAGCACGCTGACCGGCGACTGGCAGCCGGTGTCGAGCCTGCCCGAGGTCTTCTCCAAGCTTCCCGACGACGACAGCTGGAAGGACGCCCGCGAGGCGATGCCGCCGGCCGCCTACGAGGCCGGCAAGGCGCCCAGGGTCATCTATACCGACACGCCAGCCGAGCTGATCGTGTTCGAGGGCACGCCCGCACTCGAGGCCGTGCCCGGGACGAACCTCGAATGGGCCTCGAACACCGAGACGGACGCCTTCTTCCTGACGACCACGAAGACCTGGTACGTGCTGTTTTCCGGCCGCTGGTTCTCCTCGCAGTCGCTCGAAGGTCCGTGGGCCTTCGCCACGACCAGCCTGCCGGACGACTTCCGCAGGATCCCCGACGATCAGCCCTACTACACGGTGCGGGCGTCGGTGCCGGGCACCTCGGAGAGCGACGAGGCGCGTCTCAAGGCGATGATCCCGCAGATGGCGCGTGTCGAGACCGACGGGTCGGTCACCGCCGCGGTAGAATACACCGGCGACCCGGACTTCCAGCCGATCGAGGGCACCGAGCTCGCCTACGCCGCGAACACGCAGGACCAGGTGATCCGCGTCGGCGACAAGTACTATGTGCTGAAGGACGGTGTCTGGTTCGTCGGCGACAGCCCGACCGGCCCCTTCGCCGTCGCCACGGCGGTGCCCGATGCGATCTACGAGATCCCGCCGTCATCGCCGGTCTATAACGCCACCTACGTGCGTGTTTACGATACCTCGCCCGGCGTCGTCTGGTTCGGCTACACGATGGGCTATCTCGGCGCCTATCTGGCCTGGGACAACCTGGTCTACGGGACGGGCTGGTACTATCGGCCCTATTGGGGCTGGTACGGCCCGCGGCGCTATCCGATCTACTATCCCCGCCCGTTCACCTACGGCTGCGCCTGTTACTACAATCCGGTCAGGGGCATCTACGGCCGCTACGGCTATGCCTACGGTCCCTACCGCGGCCTGGGGCGGGTCTCCTACTACAATGCGAACACCAACCGGTACGTGCGGGCGGGCTGGTCCTCCGGTCCGGCCGGCAGCCGCGGGTTCGTCGCCGCCTACAATCCGGCCACGGGACGCGGCGGGTTCGCCGCCGGCGGCCGCAACGTCTACCGCTCGTGGAACGCCGCCGGCATCACCGGCGTCACCGGCGGAACGGCCTGGGTGCGCTCGCGCAGCGGCGCGGTGGCAACAGCCAATGCCAATCGCTGGCGCACGCCCATGGGAGCGACCGGCTTCAACGCCGGCCGGCGACCGGGCGACAACGTCTTCGCCGGCCGCAACGGGCAGGTCTACCGGCACCAGAACGGCCAGTGGCAGCAGCGCACCGGCAACAGCTGGGGAGCCGTCAAGAAGCCGTCGGCGCCAAGCCTGTCGAGGTCCGCGCCGGGCATGCCGAAATCCGCGCCGGCGGGCATTCGCGCGCCGGCGAAGGCGAAGCCGGCCGCGCGCCCCAACATGCCGCAGAAGCCGAGCTTCCAACCGAAGGCCAAGATGCCCTCGCAGCCCGCCATCCGCGCCCCGCAGAACCGCAACGTCCCGTCGCATTTGCGCTCCGACCAGTTCGGCCGGCAGTTGGGCAACAAGGCGGCGCATCAGCAGCGCATGCAGGCGCGCCCGCCGGCCCAGTTTCGTGCTCCCTCCGCTCCTCGTGGCGGCGTCAGCAGGGGCGGCGGCGGCGTGCCGCGTGGCCAATTCGGCGGCGGTGGTGGTCGCCGGCGATAGGAAACGCGAAACGGCTGCGCCGGGGCGCGGCCGTTTTCTTTAGTCTCTCCTTCCGCCGGCCCGGACCGCTTGCACACAGGCGGGCCTGCGCACAGGCGGCGGGCTTTGCGGCCTGAATCGTCAGGCGGCGGATTTCTGCTCGATGGTCCGGTGCGGATAGGGGATCGAGATGCCGGCCTTGTCGAAGGCCTCCTTGACGGCCTTGATCGTCGCGAATTTCGCTTCCCACAGATCGCTTGCTTTGCACCAGGCGCGAAGCTGCAGGTCGACCGAGGAGTCGCCCAGATTGACGACCCGCACCCACGGTGCGGCGGGGTCGTTGACGAAGCGCTCGTCCGCCTTCGCCACGCCGAGGATGACGTCGATCGCCTTGTCGATGTCGTCGGTGTAGTCGATGCCGAAGGTGATGTCGCAGCGCCGCTTCGGGTTGACCGAATAGTTGGTGATGGGCTTGCCCCAGGCCTCGCCGTTCGGCACGAAGATCTTGACGCCGTCGACGGTGGTCAGCTCGGTCAGGAACAGGTTGAGGTCGGTGATCGTGCCGCTGTTGCCGCCGACCTCGACGAAATCGTCGATCTTGTAGGGCCGGAAGAACACGAGCATGACGCCGGCGGCCAGATGCGACAGCGTGCCCTGCATGGCGAGGCCGACGGCGAGCGTCGCCGCGCCGAGGACCGCGACGAGGCTCGTCACCTGGAAGCCGAAGGTCTGCAGCACCGCGATGCCGACGGCGGCCAGCAGCACGTATCGGACGATCGACGAAAAGAACACGCCGAGCGTGCGATCGACGCGTTTCGAGGCGGCGAGGCGGCGGCGCACGGCCCCCGATATCCATCCAGCCGCGATCCAGCCCACGATCAGGAAGACGATCGCCTTGGCGATGTTCACCCCCATCATGACGACCGGTTCGAGGCTGGTTGGGATGTCTGGAAGATCCATGTCCGTCTCCTTGTCCGACAAGCTACAGGCGGGCCCGCGAGTCAGGGCGGGCCAGCGGTTGAAACCGGACACGGTTCCGATTGTCCGGCTAATCTCCCTTCAATAATGCCTCAAGAACCGTGATTCGGTCTGCCTCCGCCGGCCGTTTGTCCCAGCGGATGCGGCCGACCCGTGGAAACCGCATCGCAAGCCCCGATTTGTGCCGGGTGGAGCGGGCGAGCCCCTCGAAGGCGATTTCCAGCACCAGTCCCTCGTCCGGGGCGTGCGTCACCTCGCGCACCGGACCGAACCGGTTGATCGTGTTCTGCCGGACGAACCGGTCGAGGTCTCGCAGCTCCTCGTCGGTGAATCCGAAATAGGCCTTGCCGACGGGCACCAGTTCCTCGCCGTCGGCGGTGTCGCGCCAGACGCCGAACGTGTAGTCGGAATAGAACGACGAGCGCCTGCCGTGGCCGCGCTGGGCGTACATCAGCACCGCGTCGACGTTGAACGGATCGCGCTTCCACTTCCACCAGTGCCCCTTCGGACGGCCGGCCAGATAGGGGCTGTCGAGGCGCTTGATCATCACACCCTCGACCGCGTCGGCATCCGCGCCGGCGCCGTGGCCGGTGGGATCGGCGCGGGCGGTGCCGAGCGCGTCCCAGTCGGCGAAGGCGACGAGCGGCGAGAGCGAGATCCGATCGGTTTCAAGGCGACCGAAAAGTTCTTCCAGGCGCGCGCGCCGGTCGGCGAAGGCGAGGGGGCGCAGGTCCTCGTCTCCGTCCACCAGCAGGTCATAGGCAATCAGGTGGGCAGGGAAGGACGCCAGCATCTTCACCGTCACGGTCTTGCGGTTGAGACGTTGCTGGAGGGCGTTGAACGACTGCACCCGCCCGTCCCTGACGATCACCAGCTCGCCGTCGATCGCGCCAGGAAAATCCAGGGCTTCGAGCAGGTCCGGGAAGGCCTGCGAGATGTCGTCTCCGGTGCGGCTGAACAGCCGCCGCGCCGGCCGGCCGTCTTCCTCGATCGCCGAGGCCGCCTGCACGCGGATGCCGTCCCATTTCCATTCCGCCGCGAAGGCGGCCGGGTCCAGCGTGTCGAAGTCGCCGTCCTCGACCGCATGGCTGAGCATCGGCGGACGGAACGGCGCGGGGTCGCGGATCGCCGGCCTGTCGGCCGTCCCCTCGGCCCAGGCGAACAGCGCCTCGTAGGGCGGCGCCAGGCCATGCCAGATTTCCTCGACGTCGCGCGGGTCCAGCGTCCCCATCGCCGCGACCGCGGTCTTGGCGAGCCGGGCCGAGACCCCGACGCGAAGCCCCCCGGTGATGAGTTTCAGGAGCGCCCAGCGGCCGGTCTCGTCGAGCCGGTCGAGGAACGAGGCGAGGAGGCCGGGCAGCGCCGCCTTGCCGGCCGCATCGAGCGCTTCAACGATATCGGGGAGGGCGAGCACCGGGCCGTTGTCCTGAATAAGCAGGCCGTCGTCGCTCTCCTCGGCAGAGGCGGCAACATGGTTTTCTCCGACCGTCTTCGACGGCCACATCAGCGCGACCGTCTCCGACAGGTCGCCGACATAGTCGTAAGCCATGCGGAACAGCACCGGGTCGGTGCGCTCCTCGATCAGCGCGCGGATGACGCCGGGCTTGGCGTGGCGGAAATCCAGGTCACCGGTCAGCGCGGCGAGCGCCAGCCCGCGCGCCGGGTCCGGGGTGTCGCGAAAGTAGTCGGCGATCAGCGCGACCTTGGCGTTGCGCCTCGGTTCGTAGGCGAGCCGGTCGAGGAGCGCCGCGAACCGGTTCATGTATCCTCGTTGAACACCGTGGCGACCGCGAAGCCGTCCGGTCCCTCCATCAGGGCGTAGTGGCAGATGAATTCGAGCGCCGCCTCGCCGTCCTCGCGCTCCTGGCGCCAGGCCAGAGTGACGAACGCGGCCGATCCGGTCAGGATCTTCTCCCGCACCTCGAAGGTCGAATGGACGATCTCCTCGCGCTCGTAGACATCGAGCAGCGCCTCGACGTTCTCCAGCAGCTCCTCCGCGTCGGCGAAGACGTTGCCCTTGCCGAACTGCCAGATCGTGCACGGATAGGCGAAGCAGTCGGCGATGGCCTCGGCGTCGAAATCGTCGAATCCGCTCGCATAGGCCTCGAACAGGCCGGTGATCTGGTCCTCTTCCTGGCGCGTCATCGCTTCCATGGTGGTATCGTCCCCAAAGTTCGTATTAGCGGGCATTCGCGATACAGATATGCTGGGCAGGCGCAAACCGGAAGGCAAGCCGAAGATGAGTGACACGCCGGAAAGACCGACCGCGCCGCGCGGCTGGGTGCCCTCGGACACCGGCGGGCAGGGCGGCAAGCTCCATGCGCCCGCGGTCGAGCGCAACACGGCGCCGATCCTCGCGGTGCTGACCGAGGTGATCGCCGGGATCGATCCTCCGCCCCGCCGCGCGCTGGAACTCGCCAGCGGCTCCGGCGAGCATGCCATCGCGATTACGCAGGCCTTTCCCGACCTCGCCTGGCAGCCGAGCGACCGCGACCCGGCGGGTCTTGCCTCGATCGCCGCCTGGCGCGCGGACACCGGCCACGACAACCTGCTGCCGCCCGTCCCGATCGACCTCGACGATCCGGACTGGTTTCGCCGTGTCGACGGGCCCTTCGACCTGATCTTCGCCAGCAACGTGCTGCACATCTCTCCCTGGCGGGTGACGCTCGGCCTGCTCGCCGGCGCCGGGCATCTGCTGGCCGATCATGGCGCGCTGGTGGTCTATGGCTGCTTCAGCCGGTCCGGCGATTTCGTGTCCGACTCCAACCGCGAGTTCGACCGGGCGATCCGCGAGCGCGATCCCGAATGGGGCGTGCGCGATACCGAAGATGTCGCCGAGGTGGCCGCGCGAAACGGCCTGACGATCACGCGAATCGTGCCGATGCCGGCCAACAACACGATCCTGGTCCTGCGCCGGGATCATTCGGGTTCGCCGTCCTCCTCGTAGCCGACAAGACGCAGCGGCCTGGCGCGGATGCCCCGCGTGCCCGCCCAATGCACCAGCGCGTCCTCCTGGCCGTGGGTGACCCACAGCTCGGAACAGCCGGTCTCGATCACGGTCGCGCAGAGGTCGTCCCAGCCGGCATGGTCGGAGATGACCAGCGGCAGCTCGACGCCGCGCTGGCGCGCGCGGGCCCGCACCCGCATCCAGCCCGAGGCGAAGGCGGTCACGGGATCGGCGAAGCGGCGCGACCACACGTCGGTCATCGCGCTGGGCGGGGCGACCACGATCTCGCCTGCGAGATCGTCCCCCGCCTCGCGGACCGGAAGCAGCGGCCCGAGCGCGACTCCTTCGGCTTCGTACAGCGCGCACAGGGCCTCCAGCGCGCCGTGGATATAGACCGGCCGGTCGAACCCTGCTTCGCGGATCAGGGCGATCACCCGTTGCGCCTTGCCCAGGGCGTAGGCGCCGACGAGATGGGTGCGTTCGGGGAACAGCTTTACGGAGGCCAGCAGCTTGGCGATCTCGCCGCGTGAGGAGGGATGGCGGAACACCGGCAGGCCGAAGGTCGCCTCGGATATCAGCACGTCGCAGGGCACGACCTCGAACGGTGCGCAGGTCGGATCGCTCTCGCGCTTGTAGTCGCCGGTGACGACGATCCGCAGATTCTCCGCCTCGACGGCGATCTGCGCCGAGCCGAGCACATGGCCGGCGGGATGGAACGACACCGTCGCGTCGCCGATCCGGATCGTCTCGCCGAGGCCGGCGGCCTGCGTCGACCCGGCGAAGCCCGACCCGTAGCGCGCGCCCATCACGGCGAGCGTCTGCGCCGTCGCCAGCACCGCGCCGTGGCCGGAGCGGGCATGGTCGGAATGGCCGTGCGTGATCAACGCGCGGTCGACCGATCGTACCGGATCGATGAAGAAATCGCCGGGCGGGCAATAGAGGCCGCGCGGCGTGGGGGTGAGCAGGTCCTCGGGGCGCATGCGGGGAAGATAGGAGGAAAGGCGCCGCAGGACGAGTGCGACGCCTTTCCGCGGGGCGGTGCTGCCGAGCGCCTGGGCGTCAGGCGGCCTCGGCCTGCTGGGCGACCGTGCGGGCCTGGGCGGTGGCGGCCGCAACCGCGTTCTCGGCGGCCTCCGGGCTGAAGATCGAGCCTTCCACACGGATGATCTCGACGTCGGTCAGCCCCATGAAGCCGAGCATGTGCTTGAGATAGGGCGCCTGGAAGTCGAACGCGTCGCCGGGCGCGGCCGAGTAGATGCCGCCGGTGGCGAGCACGACATAGACCTTCTTGCCGGTCACGAGGCCTTCGGGCCGGCCGTCCTCGGTGTAGCGGAACGTCTGGCCGGCGCGGGCCAGGTGATCGAGCCACGACTTCAGCGTTGAGGTGATGGTGAAGTTGATCATCGCGGAGGCGAGGACGACGATATCCGCGGCCTTGAGTTCGGCCACCAGGTCGTCCGACAGCGCGGCGGCGGCCTTCTGCTCGGCCGTGCGCGCGTCCTCGGGAGCGAAGAAGCCGCCCAGCAGGTCCGGGCCCAGGTGCGGCAGGGGATCGGTGCCCAGGTCGCGGGTAACCACGCGGGCGGCGGGATGGGTCGCCTCGAGATCGTCGAGCAGGGTCTGGGCGACCTTCGTCGACAGCGAGTCCGCGCCGCGGGGGCTGGTGGTGACGAATAGAATATTGGTCATGGCTGTGTTTTCCGGTTGTTTCGCTTGCTTGGCAGGGGGCGTATCGCTATATGTTACCGATCGGTACCGACATTTAGGTACTGACCGGTAACACCCTTGTCAAGAGGGGGCCGGCCACTGCTATGTCTGGGGAGTTGCCAGAAAGGCGGATTCGTTCATGGCCGAACCGAGAACCGACGCAGCGACCGTTGCCGAGCCCGCGAAGGCGCGCCCGGATACGCCGCCACGCGAGCGGATCCTGGCCGCGGCGCGCGACCTGTTCTATCGGCAGGGGATCCGCGCGGTCGGCGTCGAGGCGATCGCGGAGGCCGCGCAGACCAACAAGATGACGCTGTACCGGCACTTTTCGTCCAAGGACGAGCTGGTAGCGGAATATCTGCGCCGCTTCGCCGAGGAAGACGAGGCCGTCTGGGCGTGCATCGCCGCCGCCCATCCCGGCGATCCGCTCGCGCAGCTGCGCGCCTGGGTCCAGCGCATGGCCGGTGAGATTTCCGATCCGGGATCGCGCGGCTGCGCGATCGCCAATGCCGGTGTCCAGATCCCGGAGACCGAGCATCCCGCCCGTTGCGTCATCGAAAACCACAAGCGCGCGTTGCGCGCCCATGTTCTCGACCTGTGCATGGCCGCAGGCCTGCGCGATCCTCAGCTCGTCGCCGACGGGATCTTCCTGATTCTCGAGGGCGCCCGCGTGAACATCCAGAGCGAGGGCCACGGCGGCCCGGCCTGCCGTTTCGTCGCGCTGTCCGAAGACCTGATCACCGCCCACAGCGCCTAGGCTTGGAGCCGGTCGCGGCCCGTTGCGTGTGGCAACGAGCAGCGGATGCCGCGCGCGAGGCCGTCACGGGCGCGTACGGTCGCGGGCGGCCGTTCCTCTCCCGCTCAATCCCGCGAAAGCGGGATTCCAGCGCCGGCCGGCATGGCCGATCGGCTGACCGGCCCTCAGTGCGTCGGCAGGTGGAAGTGCTTCGACAGCTTCAGGCCCTGCGCCTGGTAGTGCGAGCCGATATCGGTGCCGTAGAGCGCCCCGGGCCGTTCCGTCAGGCGTTCGTAAACGAGGCGGCCGACGATCTGGCCGTCCTCGATGATGAACGGCACGTCGCGGCTCCTGACCTCAAGTACCGCCTTGGAGCCGTGGCCCCCGGCGGCGGCATGGCCGAAGCCGGGATCGAAGAAGCCGGCGTAGTGGACGCGGAACTCGCCGACCAGCGGATCGAACGGCACCATCTCGGCGGCGTAGGTCGGCGGCACGTGCACCGCTTCCTTGGAGGCGAGGATGTAGAACTCGTTCGGGTCGAGGATCAGTGATCCGCCGTGCCGTGTCTCCACCGGCTCCCAGAAGTCGAGCACGTCGTAGCCCGCCCGCTTGTCGACGTCGACAACCGCCGTATGCCGCTTGGCGCGGTAGCCGACGAGGCCGACCTTGCCGGCGAGGTCGACACTGACGGCGATACCGCCGGTGATATCCGGCGTATCCGAATCCACCAGCCGTTCGGCCTCGTGCAGTTCCAGGGTCTCGTGGTCGGACAGCAGCGCATGGCCGCGGCGGAAGCGGATCTGGGCAAGCCGCGAACCGGTCCGCACCAGGATCGGGAAGGTGCGCGGGCTGATCTCCAGATAGAGCGGCCCGTGATAGCCGCTTTCCACCTTGTCGAAGGCCCGGGCGTTGTCGGTGATGACCCGGGTGAAGATATCAAGCCGTCCCGTCGAGCTCTTCGGGTTGGCGTCGGCGGCGAGATGGGCCGGCAGCCGCACCTCTTCCAAAAGCGGCACGATATAGACGCAGCCGGTCTCCAGAACCGCGCCCTGGGTCAGGTCGATCTTGTGCAGGCCGAGGAGGTCGAGCCGGTCGCGCACCGTGCGGTTGGGGCCGGGCAGGAAGCTGGCGCGCACCCGGTAGGCGGTGCGGCCGAGCCTGAGATCGAGGCTCGCCGGCTGGATCTGGTCGGCGGCAAGGTCGCCGCCGGGGATGACCTGGCGATTGTCGACCAGCCGCCGGATCGCCTCGGCCGGCAGGATGCCGGGCGCCCGGTCGCTGGCCGCCGTGTTGGTGTTCTCGCCCGTTTCGCCCATCGCCGGCGCCCCTGTCCGTTGTGTCGTCCGTCAGGTACTAGCCGAGCCGGCGCTTGACGCCAAGGCGTCACGGCGATACGTAGTCCCCTTCATTCGTGGTGATTTGGGCCGGCCGGCTTGCAGCCACGTAAAACAAATCGCTAAAAGGCCGGGTCGAAGAGCCCGGTGCGCCATTTGGCCATCGGGATTTTTTGTCCCGGCCCTCCCGTTGGAGGACGGCAATGAACGAACGTTTTGATCCCCTGACCGCGTCCGAGGATACCCTCGGCCTCGACACCCTGCTGGTCCATGGCGGGACCGTGCGCTCCGGCTTCGGCGAGACGTCGGAGGCGGTTTTCCTCAATTCCGGCTTTGTCTACGACAGCGCCGAGGCGGCGGAAGCCCGCTTCAAGGGCGAAGTGGACGGATTCGTCTATTCGCGCTACGCCAACCCGACCGTCGCCATGTTCGAAAAGCGCATGGCGCTGATCGAGGGCGCCGATGCGGCCCGGGCGACGGCCAGCGGCATGGCCGCGGTCACCGCCGCGCTGCTGTGCCAGCTCAAGGCCGGCGACCACGTCGTCGCCTCCCGCGCCCTGTTCGGCTCCTGCCTCTATGTCGTCGAGGACCTGCTGCCGCGCTACGGCGTGTCCTGCACCCTGGTCGACGGCACCGATCTCGACCAGTGGGCGATGGCGGTCCGCCCGGAGACCAAGGTGTTCTTCCTGGAGACGCCGACCAATCCGACGCTCGACGTGCTCGATATCGCGGCCATCGCCGCGATCGCCCACGACGCCGGGGCACGGCTGGTGGTCGACAACGTCTTCGCCACGCCGCTCGGCCAGCGGCCGCTGAAACTGGGCGCGGACGTGGTGGTGTATTCGGCGACGAAGCACATCGACGGGCAGGGCCGTTGTCTCGGCGGCGTGATCCTGTCGAGCGAGGACTTCATCGCCAACGAGCTCAAGGACTTCTACCGCCACACCGGCCCCTCGCTGAGCCCGTTCAACGCGTGGGTGATGCTCAAGGGCCTGGAAACGCTGGCGCTTCGCGTCGAGCGGCATTGCGCCAGCGCCGTGCGGATCGCCGCCTTCCTTGCCGACCAGCCCGGCATCCGCAAGGTCATCCATCCCGGCCGGCCCGACCATCCCCAGGTCGACGTCGCGATCCGGCAGATGGCCAATGGCGGTCCGATGGTCGCCTTCGAGGTGGAGGACGGCAAGGCCGGCGCCTTCCGCTTCGCCAACGCGCTGAACATCGTGAAGATCTCCAACAATCTGGGCGACGCCAGGAGCCTGGTCACCCATCCCGCGACCACCACCCACCAGCGTCTGACGCCGGAGGCGCGCGCGGCGCTGGGAATCGGCGACGGCATGCTGCGCCTGTCGGTCGGTCTGGAGCACCCGCGCGACCTGGAGAACGACCTGGCGCGGGCGGCGGCGGCCGTCTAGAAAGCCCACCGGGCTGGCCAACATGCCACACCCGGGCGCAAACCGGTGCCCGGTCCGCCGCCGGGCCATGGCCAATTCCCGCACAGGCCTTAATATCGTGCCCATGTATCGAGCAACGACCCGCGGCATCGAGGTGACGGTCGAGCCGGCGTTCAGCGAGGAACGCTCGGCCCTGGAGGCCGGCGCCTATTTCTGGACCTACACGATCGAGATCGTGAACACCGGCGCGGAGACGGTGCAGCTCGTCAACCGGCACTGGCGCATCGTCGACGCGCTCGGCAAGACCTTCGAGGTGCAGGGCCCCGGCGTGGTCGGCGAGCAGCCGGTGCTCGATCCCGGCGACTCCTTCCGCTATACCAGCGGCGTTCCGCTCGCGACTCCGTCGGGCATGATGTCGGGGACCTACGAAATGCGCACCATGGCCGGCGACCGTTTCCTTGCGGAGGTTCCCGCTTTCTCGCTTGACAGTCCGGGCGTCATACCGACCATCAACTGACCCGATCGCTGTTCCTCGACTGAGCGGTAACCGTTGCTCGATTTCCGACCGATCTTTCTTGTCATCGGCGTGCTGCTGGCGACGCTCGGCTGCGCCATGCTGCTGCCCGCCCTGGTCGACGTCCTGTTCGCCAGCGACGACTGGGTCGTCTTCCTCGCCTCCTCGATGATCACCGTGTTCATCGGCATCGCCATGTGGGTGACGTGCCGGGGCGCGAAGGTGCGGCTGGGCCTGCGCGAGGCGTTCGTGCTGACGACCTCGGTCTGGGTGGTCGCCGCCGCCTTCGCGGCGCTGCCGTTCACCTGGTCGCGCCTCGACATGAGCTATACGGACGCTTTCTTCGAGGCGATGTCCGGGCTGACGACCACCGGGTCGACCGTCATCGTCGGGCTCGACAACGCCCCGCCCGGCATCCTGTTCTGGCGGTCCTTCCTGCAGTGGCTGGGCGGTCTCGGCATCGTCGTCATGGCGGTGGCGGTGCTGCCGATGCTGCAGATCGGCGGCATGCAGCTGTTCAAGGCCGAGGCCTTCGACACCCCCGACAAGATCCTGCCGCGCGCCGCCCAGATCTCCGGATCGCTCACCGCGCTGTTCGTCGGCCTGACGGGACTGTGCGCGATCTCCTACGGCTTTGCCGGCATGGAGATCTCCGATGCCGTCATGCACGCCATGACGACGGTCGCCACCGGCGGATTCTCCTCGCGCGACGCCTCCATCGGCGCGTTCGCGTCGCCGGCGGTGGAATGGGTCAGCGTCGTCTTCATGATCGCCGGATCGCTGCCCTTCCTGCTGTATGTGCGCGCCATTCAGGGCCGGCCGCTGGTGATGATCCGCGACGAGCAGGTGCGCGCCTTTTTCCTGATCCTGCTGTTGTTGTCCGTGCTCGCCTGGCTGTCCGAGGACCAGGAGACGGTGCATGCCGGCGCCATCCGCTTCCGCGAGGCGATCTTCAACGTCACCTCGATCATGACCGGCACCGGCTACGCCTCCGTCGATTACGGCACCTGGGGGCCGCTGGCGGCGGGCATCTTCCTGTCGGCGACGTTTATCGGCGGCTGTGCCGGCTCGACGTCCTGCGGCATCAAGGTGTTCCGCGTCGTCGTGCTGCTCAAGGACATCCGTCAGCATGCCCGGCGGATCGTCTACCCGTCCGGCGTGTTCGTGAAGCGCTACAACGGCCGCCCGCTACCCGACAACGTCTCCGCCGCCGTTCTCAGCTTCGTCTTCCTGTTCCTGGCCAGCTTCGCGGTCATCAGCGTGGCCTTGAGCCTGATGGGCCTCGATTCGATCACGGCGATTTCCGGCGCCGCCACCGCCATCTCCAATGTCGGGCCGGGGCTCGGCCCGATCATCGGCCCGTCCGGCAATTTCGCGCCGCTGCCCGACGGAGCCAAATGGCTGCTGGCGATCGCCATGCTGATCGGCCGCCTGGAGGTCTTCACTGTGCTGGTGCTGTTCATCCCGGCGTTCTGGCGGCGGTGATCGCGTTCATCCTTCGAGACGGCCGCGTCGCCGCCGCCTCGGGATGAGGGCCGAGGGCCCGAAACGCCGAAACCCTCAGGGGTGGGAGCGCGCCGCGAACCACGGTCGGGATACGCGTCACTCCGCCGGCGTGGCGGTCGGGCGCCGTCCCAGCCGCATGTAGGCACCGCCGGCACGCGCTATGTCGTCGCCGATGCCGATGATCGCCGGCACCAGGAACAGCACGAAGCAGGTCGCCACCGCCAGGCCGAACACCAGCGTAACCGCCATCGGGATCAGGAACTGGGCCTGCAGACTCGTTTCGAACAGGAGCGGCATCAGGCCGCCGATCGTCGTCAGCGAGGTCAGCAGCACCGCGCGCAGGCGGTCGCAGGAGGCGCTGACGGCGGCGTCGGGCAACGGTTCGCCCGTCGACAGGCGTTCGTCGAGGCGCGACACCAGGATGATCGAATCGTTGACCAGGATGCCGGAGAGGCCGAGCAGGCCCATCATCGACAGGATGGTCAGCGGCACGCCCATCACCATGTGCCCGATCACCGCGCCGGTCAGGCCGAACGGGATGATGATCATCACCGCCAGCGGCCGGCCGTAGCTGGCGAACACCCAGGCCAGGATCAGGTAGATCGCGCCGAGCGAGATGACGGCGCCGAACCGCAGGTCCTCGAAGGACCGCGCCCGTTCCTCCTCGCGGCCCGAGAACTGGTAGCTGATGCCGTACCTGGACGTGACCGCGGCGAGGGGCCCGGCGTCCAGCGCGCTGACGAGCTCGACATTCGTCGTGACGTCCTGGTCGACATCGGCGGTCACCGAGACCGCCGTCGCCCCGTCGATGCGCTGGATGATCGCATAGCCCTGCTTCTCGGTCAGATTGACGATCTCCGACAGCGGCACGAACTCGCCGGAGGGCGCGCGCAGCGACAGGTTGCCGAGCGCGGCGAGGCCGGGCACCGCCTGCACCCGGCGCACCCGGATCGTCACCTCCTCGTCGCCGGCGGGCACGCGCCGGGCGATGGCGCCCTCGAAGGCGTTGCGAACCTGCTGGCCGACGCTTTCGGCGGTGAAGCCGAGCGCCGCGCCGCGCGGCGTCAGCGTCATCACGATTTCCGGCTTCCCGTAGGGCAGGTCGTCGTCGACGGCGGAGACGCCCGGGAAGCCGCCGACGACCTCGCGGATTTCCAGCGCCGCCTGTTTCAGCACCTCGGTCGGCGCGCCGGTCAGCCGGATGTCGATGTCGCGGCCGGGCGGTCCGCCGCGCCGTCCCGAGATGGTCGCCGTCTCCAGGCCGGGAATGCTGGGCATCGCCTGACGCCAGGCCGTCGTGATGTCGCTCGTGCGCACCGTGCGCTTTTCCGAGACCGTGAGCTGGGCGTCGACCTCGGCGAAGTTCATGCCGCGCGAGAAACCGGACCGGCCGACGGTGGCGAAGGTGGCGACCACGAGTGTCTCGTCCTCGGGGGCGAGGGTCAGCTCGGCCTTGCGCAAGGCCGCCTCGACCTGCTCGACCCCGGCGATCACCTGGTCCTCCGGCGTGCCGGCGGCGAAGGTGAGGCGGGCGGTGATGTTTTCCGGCTCCGCGGTCGGGAAGAACTGGAAGCCGACGCGGCCGCCGGCGATGAGGCCGGCCGCCAGGATCAGGCTGGCCAGCGACAGGGCGACGGTGGTGTAGCGCCAGCGGAACGACAGCGCGACCAGCCTGCGGAAGGGCCCGTCGCGCAGGCGCGCGAAGCCGGCGTCGAAGGCGCGCCGGAAGCGTCCGGGCTCGGCGCGCATCGACGTCAGGCTGTGGCGCAGATGGCCGGGCAGGATGAGTAGGCACTCCACAAGGCTCGCCACCAGCACGGCGATCACCACCAGCGGCAGCGCGCCCATGATCTGGCCGACGACGTCGCGGATCATGGTGAGCGGGAAGAAGGCGACCTGGGTGGTCAGCACCGAGGCGATCACCGGCCACATCATCTGGCCCGTGCCCCGTTCGGCGGCCAGCACCGGATCGTCGCCCATGGCGTAGCGCGTGGCGGTATGTTCGCCGACCACGATGGCGTCGTCGACCACGATGCCGAGGCACATGATTAGGGCGAACAGCGACATCATGTTGATCGACTGGCCCGTGACCCACATGAAGCCCAGGGTCGCCATCATCGCCGTCGGCACGCCGACGGCGACCCAGAAGGCGATGCGCGCGTTCAGGAACACGAACAGGATGATGACGACCAGCACCAGGCCGGACAGGCCGTTCTTGACCAGCAGGTTGATGCGATCGACGAGGCTCGAGGCGCGAACATCGTAGACCTCGAGCTTGAGCGTCGGCGGCAGCGTCGGGCGGATTTCGTCGAGATAGGTCTCCAGGATCGCCGCCGTCTCCAGCGTGTCGGCCGTCGTGGAGCGCTCGACCTGCAGCTCGATCGCGCGATTGCCGCCGCTGTAGCCCGCCGTCTGGTCCTGCTCGAAGGCGTCGTGGACCGTGGCGATCTCGCGCAGCAGCACCTTTTCGCCGGTCTCGCGCGAGACCGTTTCGATCGCCGCGATCTCCTCCGCGCTGGTGCCGTCGCCGAGCGAGCGCAGCTGCTTTTCCACTGCGCCTTCCAGCGTGCCGGAGGGCCGGTCCTGGGTCGCGGTGGAGACGCGCGTGGCGATATCGGACAGCGTCACGCCGAGCCGGCGCAGCTCGCGTTCGGGCACGTCGATCCAGACCTCAGGCTTGCGGAAGCCGACCAGGTCGACCTTGTCGATGCCGGCCGCCAGCAATCCGTCGCGGATCTCCTTGGCGTAGGCCTTCAGCGCCGTTTCGCTGAAGGGCCCGGACAGGGAGATGTTGGCGACGCCTTCGTACCAGATCGTCCGGCGCACGCTCGGCGTCTCGGAATCCTCCGGCAGCGTCGTGACGCCGGACACCGCCGACTCGACCTCCGACAGCGCCTTCTGCATGTCGGCGCCGACCGAAAATTCGAGCGTGATCGAGGCCGCGCCCTCGCGGGCGTAGGAGGTGACCTTCTCGATATCGTCGAGATAGCGCAGCTCCGGCTCCACCGCGTGCAGGATGTTCTTCTCGACATCCTCCGCGCTCGCCCCCGGCCAGGCGATCGACACCGAGATGCGCGGAATGTCGGTGGACGGGAACAGCTGCGTGTTGAGCTGGAAGATGCCGATGACGCCGAACAGCACCATCATCGCCATCAGCAGGTTCGAGGCGTTGCGGTGTCGGACGAAGAAGCGGATCGGCGCGGAGGCCTCGCGCTCAGCCATCGCTCGAGCCCGTGCTCTGCGCGTTCCTGGCGGACGGCTTCGTCGACGCGCCGGTCTTCGGGGCAGGCGGCGCGTCGGCGCCGCGTTCGTTCACCTTCAGGCCGTCGCCGGCTTCGGTGATGCGGGTGACGACGATCCTGTCGCCGACGGCGATCGCGCCGCGGACCAGCACGTCGGCATCGTCGTAGCCGACGATCTCGACGGTGCGCCCGGCCAGCCGGCCGTTCTCGATGACATAGACCCGGTCCGTGCCGTAGACGGCGGTCGCCGGCACGCTGACGACGTTTTCGTAGACCCGGTCGTCGAGCAGGATCTCGACGAAGGCGCCCGGCCGCAGCGGCGCCTGGCCCTGCGCCGGCTCGATCCTGGCATAGACGTCGACACCGCCGCGCTGGGCGGCGATCTCGGGGGCGACGCGGACGATGTGCGCCTTGTAGAGCTGCGGCGCGCCGCCGACATACCAGCGCACCTCGACGGCCCGGTCGAGCAGGCCTTCTTCCAGGAGGCGCCCGTACTGGGAGTCGGTAAGGGCGAAGCGCACGTCGAAGCGGTTGCGGTCATAGAGCACGGCGACCACGTCGTTGACGTTGAGCAGCTTGCCGACTTCGGCGGCGACGGTGCCGACATAGGCGTCGAACGGCGCCTTCAGCGTGACGTCGGCGAGATTGCGCTCGGCCTGCCGCAGCTTCCATTCGAGGCGTTCGATCTGAGCCCTGAGCTGCTTGATCTGCGCCGTCTGGATTTCGAGCGTCGCCTGGCCGGCCTCCACCACTCCACGGTTCTGCAGGACGGTCATCCTGCGGCTGTCGAGAGCCTGCTGCGACATCGAGCCCCTTTGCGAAAGGGTCTGGGCCCGTTCCAGGTCGCGCTCGGCGATCTCGAGCTGTTCACGGGCCCGCCCGAGCGCCGTCGTCTCCAGGCCGAGGCGCGCCTGGGCCTCGTCGAGCTTGGCGCGCGCCTCGTCGAGATTGGCGGTCGCCTCGACGACGGCGCCGCGATAATTGAAGGAATCGATCTCCACCAGCGGGTCGCCGGCATGGACCAGACCGCCCTCGCGCAGGCCGTCGCCGACCGAGACGACCTCGCCGGCGACCAGCGCGCGCAGTGCCACCTGGCGGCCGGCGACGATGGTGCCGTAGGCGGTGATGCGCGGCCGATGGGCGGTAGGCTCGGCGGCCAGCGTCTCGACGGTCCAGGCCCGTTCCACTGCCGGGCGCTGCGGCACCTCCGGCCTGGACGATTTCAGGTACTCGAAGCCCGCGAACGCGGCCGCCAGCACGGCGAGCGGCACGGCGGCCTTGACGGCGAGGCCGGCGACGCGGCCGAGCGTCCAGGCGGGTTTCAGTCCCATGTGTCGATCAGGCGGCTTCAACGTTCATTTCTCCGGACCGTTTGGGTTTCCGGAGCGTTCGTTCTCCGGACCGTGCGGCTCTCGGGGCCGTGCGGCGTCGGTCGCCGCCCCCGCGAAACCGACGCAACGCCTTCCAACAGGCAGGCCCACCCGTCATATACCGGAAGATCAAGCGGTTTGACGAGGATATCTTTGTCGCTAATTATCCCAGTTTCGTTACACACCGATTGGGACGGGACAAGCAATTGACAGGTCAGATCTACGCTCCGAAGGAGATGATTTCGCGTCTCGTCGCCTTCGATACGACGAGTGAGAACTCCAATCTGGAGCTCATCGCCTTTGTTCGCGACTATCTCGCCAGCCATGGCGTCGAGTCGACGCTGGTGCCCAGCGAGGAGGGCGACAAGGCAAGCCTGTTCGCCACCATCGGCCCGAAGGATGCCGCCGGCGTGGCCCTGTCCGGCCACACCGACTGCGTGCCCGTGACCGGCCAGCCGTGGTCGACCGATCCGTTCGCCGTGGTCGAGAAGGACGGCCGCCTCTACGGGCGCGGCACCTGCGACATGAAGGGCTTCGTGGCGATCGCGCTGGCCATGGTGCCGGCGTTCCTGGAAAAGCCGCTCAGGACCCCGATCCATCTCGCTTTGTCCTACGACGAGGAAACGGCGTGTACCGGCGTCAGGCCTATGATCGCGGAGCTCGGCGAGCGCCTGCCGATGCCGCGCGCCTGCATCGTCGGCGAGCCGACCCGCATGGGCGTGGTCGACGCCCACAAGACGATCACCGACTACGTCACCGTCGTTACCGGTCACGAGGCGCATTCCTCGCTGATTGACAAGGGCGCCAACGCGATCCTCGCTGCCGGCGAACTGCTGTGCGAACTCGCCCGCATGCGCGACGACATGATCGCCATGGGCGATCCGACCGGCCGCTTCACCCCGGCCTACACGACGGTCCACACCGGCCTCATCAGCGGCGGCACGGCGCACAACATCGTGCCGCTCAAGTGCCGTTTCGAATGGGAAGTACGCTCGCTGCCGGGCTTCGATCCGGACACGCTCAAGCACCGCCTGCAGACATTCGGCGAGCAGCACGTTCTGCCGAAGCTGCGCGCGATCGCACCGACCACCAATATCGAGACGACGACGACGGTCGACGTCATCGGCCTCGCGCCCGATCCCGGCTCCCCCGCCGAGACGCTGGCCATGCGGCTCGCCGGCAGCAACAAGACGCAGACCGTCTCGTATGCGACCGAGGCCGGGCTGTTCCAGGAACGCGGGGTCCCGAGTATCGTCTGCGGCCCCGGCGATATCGCCCAGGCGCATCAGCCCGACGAGTATATCGAGGTCACGCAGGTCGAGGCCTGCGTCGGCTTCATGCAGCGTCTGGCGGAGGCGGCCCGCGCCGGTATCTAGAGACCGGGACCTGGAATTCGGTTTGTGATCAGTCGTCCAGGATCGCGGGATCGACGTGGTAGCGCGAGGAGCAGAACTCGCAGGTCACGACGATTTCGCCGTCCTTGACCATGTCCGCCCGGTCTTCCGGCGGGAACCCCTTCAGCATCTCGGTGATGCGGCTCTGCGAGCAGCGGCAGCGCTCGAGGATGTCGGTGGGATCGAATACCCGCACGCCGCGCTCGTGGTAGAGCCGGACCAGCAACTTGCCGGCCGAGATCGACGGGTCGATCAGCTCGTGGTCCTCGACCGTCTCCAGGATCAGCCGCGCCTCGGTCCACTCGTCGGCTTCCTCCAGGTCGGGAATGTCCGCGCCTTCGGGGACGTCGCCGGGCGGCAGGTCTGGCGCGCGCCGCGGCCCCGCCGGGGGCAGGTGCTGGACGATGATGCCGCCGACGCGCCAATGGTAGGCGCGGTCCGTGCCGCCGCGAAACGCCCGCGCCGCGGCGAGCCGCACCGTGGTCGGGATCTGCTCGGACTGGCGGAAATAGACGTGCGCGGCCTCTTCCAGAGAGCCCCCGTCGAGCGGCACCACGCCCTGATAGCGGTTGGTGTGCGGGCCGGCGTCGATGGTCATCGCCAGGTGGCCGCTGCCCAGCAGCGCGCCGATCGTCTCGCCGTCGGTGGCTTCGTTGTTCGAGACCGCCGCGACCCGCTCCGCGTCGAAGGTCGCGCAGGCGCGGATCTTGTCGGGCATCTCGAAGTCCACGACCATCAGGCCGACCGGGCCGTCCGTCTGCGTCTGCAGGATGAAGCGCCCCTCGACCTTCAGCGAGGAGCCGAGCAGCACCGTGAGCGCTATCGCCTCGGCGAGCAGCGCGGAAACCGGTTCGGGATAGGCGTGCCGGGCCAGGATCGTGTCGATCGCCGGGCCGAGCCGCACCACGCGCCCGCGCACGTCGAGGCCCTCGACCGCGAACGGAACGACGAAATCGTCGGCCGCGGTATCGAGAACGGCTTCGGCCGGTGCGGCAGAGGACATCACGCCCCGAAGCACCACGCCAGGATGCCCTTCTGGGCATGCAGGCGGTTTTCCGCCTCGTCGAAGACGACCGACTGCGGCCCGTCCATGACGGAATCCGTCACTTCCTCGCCGCGATGGGCCGGCAGGCAGTGCATGAAGATCGCGTCCGGCGCGGCCGCCGCCATCAGGGCGTCGTTGACCTGGTAGGGCTTGAGCAGGTTGTGGCGGCGTTCGCGCTCGCTGTCGCCCATCGACACCCAGGTGTCGGTGACGACGCAGTCCGCGCCGTCGACGGCCTCGAACGGATCGTCGAAGACGGAGACGGCGGCGTCGTTGCGGCGGCTCCAGTCGAGCAGATCGGCGTTCGGCTTGAGCCCGTCGGGGCTTGCGATCTTCAGCGCGAAATTGAAGCGCTCCGCCGCGTGGATCCACGAGGCCGTGACGTTGTTGGAGTCGCCCGTCCAGGCGACGGTGCGCCCGGCGATCGGCCCGCGATGCTCCTCGAAGGTGAGCACGTCCGCCATCACCTGGCAGGGATGGGTCAGCCGCGTCAGCCCGTTGATGACGGGTATCGACGCGTTTTCGGCCAGTTCCAGCATCGCCTTGTGGTCGAGGATGCGGATCATGATGGCGTCGACGAAGCGCGACAGAACGCGGGCGGTGTCGGCGATCGTCTCGCCCCGGCCGAGCTGCATCTCGCTTCCCGACAGGAACAGCGTCTCGCCGCCGAGCTGGCGCATGGCGACGTCGAACGACACGCGCGTCCGCGTCGACGGCTTGTCGAAGATCATCGCCAGGGTCTTGCCCTTGAGCATGGGCTGACGGCCGTCGTTGTCGGCCTTCATCTGGCGGCTGTGATCGATGATCCGGCGCAGGTCCTGCGCGGAAACCTCGGTCAGGTCGACGAAATGCCTGGGCGTTGCGGATCCGGTCATGGCGGTCATTGTCCGGCCTCCGCGATATCGAGGTTGTCCGAGACCACGCGACACGCGGCTTCGATGCGGTCGAGCGCAAGGTCGATATCGGCGTTCTCGATGGTCAGCGGCGGCACGAGCCGCGCGACATTGTCGCCGGCGCCGACGCTGAGCACATGCTGGTCGCGCAGTGCCGACAGAACGGCGCTGGTCGGGACCTTGCACTTGATGCCGAGCATCAGGCCTTCGCCGCGGATCTCCTCGATCACACCCGGACAGGTGTCCTGGATGCGCGCGAGCCCCTGCCGGAAGCGCAGGCCCGCGTCGCGGACATGCTGGAGGAAGCCAGGCGCCAGCACGATGTCGAGCACCGCGTTGCCGACGGCCATGGCGAGCGGATTGCCGCCGAAGGTCGTGCCGTGCACGCCGTGCACCATGCCCTTGACCGCCTCGTTGGTGGCCAGGCACGCGCCCATCGGGAATCCGCCGCCGATGCCCTTGGCGATCCCCATGATGTCGGGCGCGACGCCCGACCATTCGTAGGCGAACAGCTTGCCGGTGCGTCCGACGCCCGACTGCACCTCGTCGTAGATCAGCAGCAGGCCGTTGTCGTCGCACAGCTCGCGCAGGCCCCGCAGGAAGGCGTTCGGGGCGACGCGGATGCCGCCCTCGCCCTGCACCGGCTCGATCAGGATGCCGGCCGTCTGCGGCCCGATCGCGGCCTTGACCGCGTCGAGGTCGCCGAACGGCACCTGGTCGAAGCCGTCGACCTTCGGACCGAAGCCCTCGAGGTACTTCGCCTGGCCGCCGGCGGCGATCGTCGCCAGCGTGCGGCCGTGGAAGGCGCCCTCGAAGGTGATCAGCCGGTAGCGCTCCGGCGCGCCGTTGGCATAGTGATAGCGCCGCGCCGTCTTGATCGCCGTCTCCAGCGCTTCGGCGCCGGAATTGGTGAAGAAGCTCACGTCCGCGAAGGTCGCCTCCGCCAGGCGTTCCCCAAGTCGGTCCTGCTCCGGGATGCGGTACAGGTTCGAAACGTGCCACAGGCGCTTGGCCTGCTCGGCGAGGGTTTCGACGAGATGCGGATGACTGTGGCCGACCGAGTTGACGGCGATACCGCTGGCGAAGTCGAGATATTCCTCGCCGTCCGCGGTATACAGCCGAATGCCTTCGCCCCGCTCGAAAGCGAGGTCGGCCCGCGCGAAGGTGGGGTACAGCGCAGACGTCACGGCTAAAAATCCTGTCCAGAAACGAAAGATGCCGCCTGCGCAGGCGGCACTGTCACGATTTTAGGGCCCGCGCCGGCGATGTCAATTGCGGCCTCGGCCCGTGCCGGCCCCCGCCTCGACGGCGGTTAGCGCCGCCCGCATGGCGTCGACGAACGCCGGCTGATCATAGAGATCGTTGTGGCCGGCCCCGGATATCGTCGTGTCGAAGACGAGCCGTTTCGCCGCCGCGCGCAGCGGCGCGGAGCGTTCGGCCGGCACCACGGTGTCGGTCTCGGCGGTGATGATGGCGGTCGGAATATCGACATCGCGAAGATAGGTGGCTGTGTCGATGCGGTTGCGCAGCAGAAGCCTGACCGGTGCCCACGGATAGTGGTGGCTGGCGAGCGCCGTCAGGCTGTCGAAGGGCGTCACCAGGATGAGGCCGCGCAGCGAACGCTCGGCGGCGAGATGGGCGGCGACGCCGGCGCCGATCGAGAAGCCGACCGCGACGACGCCCCTCGGCGCCTCCAGTCCGTCGAACACCGTGACGGCGTCGCCCAGCAGCTTCTTCGCGCTCGGGCGTCCGCCGCTCGGCGGATAGCCGCGATAATAGACGGCCATCACGTCGTTGGCCGGATACAGCCAGTGCAGGGTCCGCGCGACGGCCGCGGCGTTCCATGCATTGCCGCCGAAACCGAGGACAAGCGGCCGCGGGCCGTCGGGTTTCCGCGCCGCGATCCGCACGACGGTGACGTCGACGCCGTCCGGCATCCGCTTTGTAGCCATCGCGCCGCCATCCGGCAGCACGTCGGGCGCGCCGCCGGCGAGGCTCGTCGGAAACAGGAGGGCGGTCTGCGCGAAATAGGTCACCGCGACGAGCACGGCATAGCCGACGGCGAGCCAGGCGGCGATCTTCACGAACCACATAGGCCGTTTTCTCCCGGATCCCGACTTTCTCCCGGATCCCGGCGCGGGCGCAATGGCGCGCGATCGGTGGATCGTCGGCTCAGGTGTTGCATTCGCGACTCACTTGCGCGCCTTCCTGGGGAAATCGTTGAGGAAAGGTTTATGCGGGGTTTACGGCGAGTCCGCCGGTATTGTAGCTTGCACTCATTGAGTACGACATTTCGTGCGGCGGACCAGTCTAGTCACCCAGATTTAGTGGGCAAGTCGGATCGCGAGTAGGCGATTTCGGTGAGGACTCGGAGTCTGTCCGCAACCCAAGCATGGAGCGGCGGATGTCTTGGACTGATGAACGTGTCGAGCTCCTGAAGAAGCTCTGGACCGATGGCCTGAGTGCCAGTCAGATCGCGGCCGAGCTCGGTGGAGTGACACGCAATGCGGTTATCGGCAAGGTGCACCGGCTGGGACTGTCCGGCCGCACCAAAACCTCGCGGCCATCGGCGCCGCGTGTGCGCAAGGCGCGTCGTCCTTCGATGCCGCCGCGCCCCACTACGCGTGTCATCGGCAACACCGCGCTGAAGCTGAACGTGGTCGCCGAGCAGCAGCTCGAGGCCGAGGTGGTTCCGATGCGCGTGCTCGCGCCGGTCGAGGAACTGTTCATCCCGCCGGAGGAGCGGGCCACGATCCTGCAGCTGAACGAGCACACCTGCAAATGGCCGATCGGCGATCCGGGCCAGGAGGACTTCTACTTCTGCGGCCGGCGTTCGATGAGCGGCGTGCCCTACTGCGAGCATCATAGCCGCGTCGCCTACCAGCCGGCCACCGACCGGCGCAGGCCGAAGTCTGCGGGCTAACAGGGGCCTTCGCGGCTACACCGTCCTGGCCGGCCAGGTATCGCTGAGGCGATAACCGTTCGGCCAGGGATCGTCCGGGTCCAGCATGTGCTGATGCGTCCCGGTGATCCACGCCCGTCCCGAAATCTCCGGAATGATCGCCTGAAGCTCGCCGACCGTGGTGTCGGCGACGATCCTGCCGATGAAGCGGGAGTCGATGATCGATTCCGCGATGAACGTGTCGCCCGCCGCCATGAGGCCGCGGGCGTGTAGCAGCGCCATGCGCGCCGAAACCGCGGTGCCGGTCGGCGAGCGGTCGATCTTGCCCGGCTGGATCGCGACGGCGTGCCGCGAGACGGTGGCGCCGCCCTCGGTGCGCAGCGATCCCGCGATCAGGCAGAACGACAGATGCGCCCAGTCCGGGTTTTCCGGATGACGAAACCCGAGCTGCTGGTTGGCGGCATCCGTGATGGCGATGCCGGCGGCCGCCAGGTCGCGGGCTTCCGACGCCTCGATGGTGAACCCGAGCGCGTCGGCGTCGACGACGACGAAGCTGTCGCCGCCATAGGCGGTGTCGACGTTCAGCGTTCCCAGCCCCGCGACCTCGAGCGGTGTCGACAGCCGCTCGGCGAACGCGGGCACGTTGCGGACGACGATCCGCTCCGCCTTGCCGTTTCGGCACGCCGCGGTGATCTCGATCAGCCCGCCCGGCGCCTCCAGCGTCATCGTCGTGGTCGGTTCGCGCATGGCGATGATGCCGGTGTCGAGCAGCACGGTCGCCACGCATATGGCATTGGAACCCGACATCGGCGGCGTGTCCTCGGGCTCCATGATGATGAAGCCCATCGCCGCGCGCGCATCCTTCGCCGGCACCAGCAGGTTGGCATGGCGGAACACCCCGCCGCGCGGCTCGTTGAGCAGGAAGCGGCGCAGCCCCTGGTCGCGGGCGATCCAGCGCGACTGTTGCCACAGGGTGTCGCCAGGCGGCGGCGCCACGCCGCCGACGATGACGTCGCCGACCTCACCCTCGGCATGGCAGCTGACGACGTGAACGACCTTGCTCGTGCGCATTTCCCCGCTCCCGATCCAGTCCACTCCGGCATCACCCGGACAGGGAACCGCGATCGGGGCGGGCGCACAAGTCAGTTGGCGGTGGCGAACTGCTCGTTGAAGGCGTAGCCGGCGCCGCGCACGGTGCGGATCGGGTCGGCCTTGCGGCCCCGGTTGATCGCCTTGCGCAGCCGGCCGACATGGACGTCCACGGTGCGCTCGTCGACATAGACGTCGCGGCCCCACACGCCGTCCAGCAGCTGCTCGCGGGTGAACACCCGTCCCGGGCTCTGCATCAGGAACTCGAGCAGCCTGAACTCGGTCGGTCCCAGATGGATCTCACGCCCCGCCCGGCGCACCCGGTGGGTATCGCGATTGAGCTCGATGTCGCCGGCATGCAGCACGGTGGCGATTAGCTCCGGCTTGGCGCGGCGCAGCAGTGCCTTCACCCGCGCCATCAGCTCGGGGATCGAGAACGGCTTGACCACGTAGTCGTCGGCGCCGGTGGCAAGCCCGCGGATGCGCTCGGTCTCCTCGCCGCGCGCCGTCAGCATGATCACCGGCAGCGCCGTCGTCTCCGGGCGCGAGCGGATGCGCCGGCACAGTTCGATGCCGGAGATTCCCGGCAGCATCCAGTCGAGCAGCACCAGGTCGGGCGCGCCCTCGCGGATGCGCGTCTCCGCCTCGTCGCCGCGGGCGACCGCCTCCACGTCGTATCCCTCGGACTCGAGGTTGTAGCGGATCAGCAGCGTCAACGGCTCTTCGTCTTCGACGATCAGAACTTTGGCGTTCATCGTCCGGCCCTTCGGTTCCTCAGTCGTCGCTCTGCGGATAGTCCGCCGGCGTGAAGCTCGATGTGTCTCCCTTCGGGCGCTGCTCGCGCAGCGGCTCGCCCTTCACCAGGTAGAACACCATCTCGGCGATATTGGTGGCGTGATCGCCGATCCGCTCGATGTTCTTCGCCGCGAACAGCAGGTGCGTCGAATAGGTGATCGAGCGCGGGTCCTCCATCATATAGGTGAGGAGTTCGCGGAAGATCGAGGTGTACATCGCGTCGATCTCGGAATCGCGGTGCCACACCGCCATCGCCTTGTCGACGTCGCGCTGGGCGAAGCTGTCGAGAACGTCCTTGAGCTGCTCCGAGGCGATCCGGCTCATGTGGTCGATGCCGAGGATCGCCCGCTGCGCGATGATCTCCGACTGGATCGCCACCGCCCGCTTGGCGATGTTCTTGGCCATGTCGCCGATGCGCTCGAGCTCGGACGAGATCTTGATCGCGGCAATGATCTCGCGCAGGTCGACGGCCATCGGCTGGCGCTTGGCGATCATCAGGATCGCGGCCTCCTCGACCTCGTGCTCCAGCTCGTCGATCTGCTCGTCCGCCTCGATGGTCCGCAGCGCCAGGTCCTGGTCGCTGGTGTGCAGCGCGACGATCGAGTCGGTCAGCAGCTTCTCGGCGAGGCCGCCCATCCGCGTCAGTTTGACGGCGAGGTTCTTCAGCTCTTCGTCGTAGGAGGAAACGATATGTTCCGTCATGTCATTCTCCTCGGCCGGTCGTCCGTGGCCTGTCGTTGGATCAGCCGAAGCGGCCGGTGATGTAGTCGTGGGTGCGCTGGTCTTTCGGGTTCGTGAAGATGTGCTCGGTCGGGCCGACCTCCACGAGGATGCCGAGATGGAAGAAGGCGGTGCGCTGCGACACGCGGGCGGCCTGCTGCATCGAGTGCGTCACGATGACGATGCAGAAGTTCTCCTTCAGCTCGTCGATCAGCTCCTCGACCTTGGCCGTGGCGATCGGGTCGAGCGCCGAGCACGGTTCGTCCATCAGGATCACTTCCGGGCTGACGGCGATGGCGCGCGCGATGCACAGGCGCTGCTGCTGGCCGCCCGACAGGCCGGTGCCCGGCTCGTTGAGCCGGTCCTTGACCTCTTCCCACAGGCCAGCCTTGCGCAGGCTGGTCTCCACGATCGCGTCCATCTCCGCCTTGCCGCGCGCAAGGCCGTGGATGCGCGGGCCGTAGGCGATGTTCTCGTAAATCGACTTCGGGAACGGGTTGGGCTTCTGGAACACCATGCCGACGCGCGCGCGCAGCTCCACCACGTCGAGTGAGGGGTCGTAGATGTCGCGGCCGTCCAGCGTGATGTCGCCGGTGACGCGGCAGCTCTCGATGGTGTCGTTCATGCGGTTGAGGCAGCGCAGGAAGGTCGACTTGCCGCAGCCCGACGGGCCGATCAGCGCCGTCACCGAGCGCTCGGCGATGTCGATGGAGACGTCGAACAGGGCCTGTTTCGCGCCGTAGAACACGTTGGTGTTCTTCGCCGATACGCGGATCGGGTTCATGTTCGGGTCGTCGACGACGATCGTCCCGGCAGGCGTCGGCGTCTCTGCGATCGCAGCGTCGGTCATGGGTCGTGCTCCTTGCCCTACCACGTCCGCTCGAGGCGCTGACGCAGGAAGATGGCTGTGATGTTCATGAGGATGAGGAAGCCCAGCAGAACCAGGATCGCGGCCGACGTTCGGTCGACGAAGCCGCGTTCCGGACTGTCGGCCCAGATGAAGATCTGCGTCGGCAGGGCGGTGGAGGCGTCCATGAGCCCGCCCGGAGGCGAGGTGATGAAGGCGTTCATGCCGATCAGCAGCAGCGGCGCCGTTTCGCCGAGTGCCTGTGCTAGGCCGATGATCGTGCCGGTCAGGATGCCGGGCAGGGCGAGCGGCAGCACGTGATGCGCGATCACCTGGTGACGCGAGGCGCCCATGCCGAGCGCGCCCTCGCGGATCGACGGCGGCACCGCCTTCAGCGAGGCACGGGTGACGATGATGATCGTCGGCAGCGTCATCAGCGACAGCACCATGCCGCCGACCAGCGGCGCCGAGCGGGGCAGCCCGAAGAAGTTGAGGAACACCGCCAGGCCCAGCAGGCCGAACACGATGGAGGGCACGGCGGCGAGGTTGTTGATGTTCACCTCGATCAGGTCCGTCCATTTGTTCTTCGGCGCGAACTCCTCCAGATAGACCGCCGCGGCGATGCCGACGGGGAAGGAGATCAGGAAGCAGACCAGCAGGGCGTAGAGCGATCCGACGATCGCGCCGGCGAGCCCGGCGAGTTCCGGGAAGCGGCTGTCGGAATTGAAGAACAGCCCCCAGTTGAACGGCGTCGAGATCCGGCCTTCCGCCGCCAGCGCGTCGAACCAGCCGATCTGCATATCGTTGATCTTGCGCTGGTTTTCCGGCAGCGAGCGCGACAGCACGCCCTTCTCAAGCTGATCGAACGGATCGGAGACGGGCACCGTCATCTCGATCGTCTTGCCGATGATCGAGGGATCGGCGACGACCCGGTCGCGGATGAAGAACTGCGTGTTGTTGGTCAGCAGCTGGCCGAGCGCGCGCTGCTCGCCCGGGCTGGTCACGTCCGGGAACAGGCTGGCCAGCGTGCCCTTGACGATCGCGCGATAGTTGCCCTTCGCCGGATCGTCCTCCTTCACGAATTGTGGGTCGATATAGACCGGCACGGTCACCATCGTCTGCACGAAGGCGCGGTAGCCCGTCGCCGCCAGCGACGTGATGAGGATGCTCAGCAGGCCGATGGCGATCACGATCGCGCCGATGCCCAGCCGGCGTAGCCGGCGGTCGGCTCGGTGGCGCCGCTTGCGCCGCGCCGTGGCGGCTTCGCTGGACCAGTCGAATTTCGCGGGCAGGGTCATGTCGGCGGTACTCATTCGTACTGCTCCCGGTATTTCTGGACGATCCGAAGGGCGATGATGTTGAGGCAGAGCGTGACGACGAACAGGACGAGGCCGAGCGCGAAGGCGGCGAGTGTCTTCGGACTGTCGAATTCGGTGTCGCCGACCAGCAGCGTGACGATCTGAACCGTGACGGTGGTCACCGAGTCGATCGGATTGAGGGTCAGCGAGGCGATCAGGCCGGCGGCCATCACCACGATCATGGTTTCGCCGATGGCGCGGCTCATGGCGAGCAGGACGCCGCCCATGATCCCGGGGATGGCGGCCGGGAGCATCACCTTGGTCATTGTCTCCGCGCGCGTCGCGCCGAGCGCAAGCGAGCCGTCGCTCATCGTCCGCGGCACCGCTTTCAGCGCGTCGTCGGACAGCGACGAGATGAACGGAATGATCATGATGCCCATGACCGCGCCGGCGGCCAGCGCGCTGTTGGGCGAGACCGCGATCCCCAGCACCGAGCCGGTGTCGCGGACGGCCGGGGCGACGATCAGCACGGCGAAGAAGCCGTAGACGACGGTCGGGATGCCGGCCAGGATCTCCATGATCGGCTTCACCGTGGCGCGCACCCGGTCGCTGGCGTACTCGACCAGATAGATCGCGGTGAAGATGCCGATCGGGGTCGCCACCAGCATGGCGATGAAGGCGATGAGCAGCGTGCCGGTGAACACCGGGATCGCCCCGAAGGCGCCCTTGCCGGCGACCTGGTCGGCGCGCAGGGCGATCTGCGGTTCCCAGCGCAGCCCGAACAGGAATTCGTTGATGGGGACGTGCTTGAAGAATGCCCACGCCTCGAACACGAGCGAGGCGATGATGCCGACGGTGGTGGCGATCGCGACCAGCGAGCAGAAGATCATCAGGGCGGAGACGACGAACTCGAAATTGTTGCGGGCACGGAACCGGGGGCCCAGCTTCGCGCGGGCGATCACCAGGGCCACGATCATCGCGGCGAGCGCCGACACCAGCATGGCCCAGCGTGCGATCGCCTCCCAGCGATTGTAGAGGTCCGCGGCATGCCGCACCTCGTCGCTCGGTTCACCGAAAAGTCGGCCGGCGGCGACGTTCTTGATCTCGGACAGGACGAGAGCGGCGCGCGAGCCGGTATCCGAGTCGACATACCCGGCCGGCAGGCTCGACAGCAGCATCGCGTCGATCACCGGTCCCTGCAGCAGCAGCCAGAGCAGGACCAGGATGAAGGCGGGGACGCCGATCCAGACGGCGACGAAGGCGCCGTGATAGCCGGGCAGGGAATGGACGTCGCGTCCCTGAGCCGTGACGAACCGGTTTCCCGCCGACCGGCCGACATAGTAGCCGACGATCGACAGCAGGAGGATCAGGAGGAATGCATAACCAGCCACGACGCTCTCTCCGTCAGACCCGGTCTGCCGCCGGGGTTTTCGGGCAGGTGGTGTCCCGCGCCGCCGCTGATGGGCGGCGCGGGAGGGGTGTGTTCGGCGATCAGCTGCCGAAGCGGTCCATCGGCGTGCCGTTCTCGGCCTTCGAGCGGACGTCTTCGCGCTTCTCCTCGGAGAGCGGGATCAGGCCGCGCTCGGTGAGGTAGCCGCCGTCGCCCATGGCGGCCTCGGAGACGTACTCGGTGATGAACTCGTCGAGGCCGTCGATGACGCCGCGATGCGCGTTCTTGATGTAGAAGAACAGCGGACGCGAAACCGGATAGGAGCCGTCGGCGATGGTGTCGATCGACGGCACGACGCCGTTGATCTTCTCGCCCTTCAGCGTGTCCTGGTTCTCGTACAGGAACGAGAAGCCGAAGATGCCGAAGGCGTTGGCGTCGGCGTTCAGGCGCTGCACGATGAGGTTGTCGTTCTCACCAGCCTCGACGAAGGGACCGTCCTGACGCATGCGCGCGCAGACTTCCTTCTTCTTGTCCTTGTCCAGGGCCTCGATGGCCGGGAACGCCTCGCAGCCCTCTTCCATCACGAGCTCGACCCAGGCGTCGCGCGTGCCCGAGGTGGGCGGCGGGCCGAACACGGTGATCTCGATGTCCGGCAGCGACGCGTCGATGTCCGACCACTTCTTGTACGGGTTGGCGACGATCTTGCCGTCGACCTCGACCTCGGAAGCCAGCGCCTGGAACAGCTGCGCGCGGGTGACGTCGATGGAGGCACCCTCGCGCGAATTGGCGAACGCGATGCCGTCGTAGCCGAGCAGGACCTCGGTGACGCTGTCGACGCCGGCGTCCTTGCACGCCTTGTACTCGGATTCCTTCATGGCACGCGAGGCGCCGGTGATGTCCGGATTGTCGGGGCCGACGCCGGAGCAGAAGATCTTCATGCCGCCGCCGGTGCCGGTGGATTCGACGACCGGAGCCGGCTTGCCGGTCATGTTGGCGAACTGCTCGGCGACCGCCTGGGTGAAGGGGAACACCGTCGAGGAGCCGACGATGCGGATCTGATCGCGCGCCGAAGCGGGCGTGGCGACGATGGCCGCCATCGCCGCTGCCGCGGCGAGACTGGCGAAAGAGGTGGTTTTCACGATGACACTCCCTGTCAGGATCGGAATTGAGTCGCGGGCGAGCCCGCGGATGGAGCGGTCCGCAGCCGATTGGCGACCGCATCCCGCGTGCAATCTAGGAGTCCGTTGCGATCCTTCTACGACAGCCGGATGACGTCTCAATGACAAAATAAGTGTCTGAAAATTATTGTTTTTTCGCCTTTCCGGGCTGTGGGTTTGCGGGTTTCGCGACGGTTTCCACGCAGTCCAGCGTGACAGTGAAGGCGGCGCCTTCGCCGGGCTTGCTGTCGATGTTGAGCTGCGCCCGGTGGCGATTGAGGATGTGCTTGACGATCGCCAGCCCCAGCCCCGTGCCGCCCTTCTCGCGGCTGGACGCGGTATCGACCCGGTAGAACCGTTCCGTCAGGCGTGGCAGGTGTTCCGGTGCGATGCCCGCGCCCCAGTCGCGCACGCTCACGGCGATCCGCCGCGCCCGTCCCGACTGGCCGGGACCGAGCGTGGCCGTGACCGCGACCCGGCCGCCCGATTGCCCGTACTTGATGGCGTTGTGGACGAGGTTCTGGAAGACCTGGGCCAGCTCGTCGCGGTCGCCGACCGCCATCAGCGGCCGGTCCTTGATGTCCAGCGTCACCGCCACGCCGCTATCGATGGCGAGCGGCTGCATGGCGTCGGCGACGTGCTCGAGGATCGGCGCGACGTCGATGACGGTTTCCGGTCGCACATGCGCCTTCAGTTCGATCCGGCTGAGCGACATCAGGTCGTCGATCAGCCGCGACATGCGCCGGGCCTGTTCGGCCATGATGTCGAGGAACCGGTCATGCGCCTGCGCATCGTTGCGGGCCGGGCCCTGCAGGGTTTCGATGAAGCCGATCACCGAGGCGAGCGGCGTGCGCAGTTCGTGGCTGGCATTGGCGACGAAGTCGACGCGCATGCGCTCGACGCGCTGCGCTTCCGTGAGGTCGCGAAGGAGGACCAGGAAAACCGGGGCCTTGTCCGGTTTCCCGCCGCGGATCGGGCCGAGCGGGCTGACACGCACCTCGAACCAACGGTCCGCGGGGACGCGCTCGAAGACCGTGACCTTGGCCGGACTGCCGGTCTTCTGCGCCCGCTGGATCGCCTCGCCGATCTCGGGCGCCCGCAACAGGAAGCTGATGGGGCGACCGACCTCGACCCCGCCGAACAGCGCGTCGGCCGCCGTGTTCTTGAAGCGGACCAAGCCCTTCGCGTCGATCAGGAAACAGGGGTCGGGCAGGCCGTCCGTGACCGCCGCGTAGACCGCCAGCGGATCGCCGCCGGCGCTGGCGCGTCGCAGCGGCGATGCCGCTGGCACCGTGCTCGCCATCGGACTGGCCAGGATCGCTACCCAGATCGCCGCCAGGCCCAACGCGGCAGTCGCGGGAGCGACGTCGGCGATGATCCAGAAGCCCGCGACGACAAGGGCCGCGACGACGAGGGCCACGCGCGCGGCATCGGCCCGCCGCGCGAGGGCGAGCAGCATCGTCTTGGGACCTGACATATCGCGTGCGGACAAACCTTCGTCACCCGATGGGATGTGCGGCGCGGCCGACCGCCGCCGACCGTCGCCGCCTCACTGAAGCCGGCTGTCATCCCCATATCGCCTGCGCGGCCGAACGCCAACCGTCGGCTTATCCGCGATTTCCCGGATTGGTCGACTCCTGTAGCGGCGATGGTAGTCTGCTCCGCAGCCGCGATGGCACCGGAAAAGGGCGCCATCGATCGAACCGGGAGTGAGACAGCGAATGGGCAAGAAGGACGCGAACGGAAAATCGCGGCGCAAATCCGCCAAGCGGCGATTCGATCTCGACGATCCCGATCTGCCGGAGTGGATCGACGACGGCGCGCTTCCTTCGGGCGGGTTCCCCTACGAGGAGCGGATGGACCGGGACGACTATGAAGACCAGCTTCGTCTCCTGCAGATCGAGCTCCTGAAGTTGCAGGCCCATATCCGCGATACCGAAACGCGTCTCGTGGTCCTTTTCGAGGGACGCGA
The DNA here is from genome assembly GCF_025397915.1 of Microbaculum marinisediminis. Taxonomy (NCBI): domain Bacteria; kingdom Pseudomonadati; phylum Pseudomonadota; class Alphaproteobacteria; order Hyphomicrobiales; family Tepidamorphaceae; genus Microbaculum; species Microbaculum marinisediminis. The sequence goes on along the minus strand of NZ_JALIDZ010000001.1, from coordinate 519,384 downwards.
CGCCGCCGGCAAGGGCGGCACCATCTCCCGCTTCACCCAGCACCTCAATCCCCGCCACGCCCACGTGGTCGCGCTGTCGAAGCCGACCGCGACGGAAGCCGGGGAGTGGTATTTCCAGCGCTATATCCGCCGCCTGCCGACCCAGGGCGACATCGCCCTGTTCGACCGCTCCTGGTACAACCGTGCCGGCGTCGAACGCGTCATGGACTTCTGTACGCCGGACCAGACGGAGCACTTCCTGCGCGAAGTCCCCAAGCTCGAGCGCATGCTGGTCGACGACGGCGTGACCCTCATCAAGATCTGGCTGAACATCGGCCGCGAGATGCAGATGAAGCGGTTCCACAAGCGCCGCCACGATCCACTCAAGCAGTGGAAGCTGTCGCCCATCGACCTGCAGGCGATCGAGAAGTTCGATTCCTATACCCTGGCCCGGGACGAGCTGCTGTCGCGCACCCATACCGAACACGCGCCCTGGACGGTGATCCGCGCCAACGACAAGATGCGCACGAGGCTGAACGCCTTGCGCGTGGTGCTGTCGCGGTGTCCCTACAAGGAAAAGCACGTCAAGGTCGTCGGTCCGCCCGATCCAAAGATCGTCCTGCCGGCGCCGGCGTTCCTGGCCGATCGCGGCGACTGAGACGCCCCGGCCGCCGGTCGGCTGACGCGTGTCATGGCCGCGACGGTCTGGCGGCCCGGGCGGGCAAGACCTGTCGAAATCGGGAAATCCGGATATGCCCAAGGAAATCGAGCGGAAGTTCCTGGTCGCGAACGATGGCTGGCGCGCGCAGGCGCGGGCGGGCAAGCGCCTGCGCCAGGCCTATCTCGCGGCGACGGATGCGGCTGCGATCCGCGTGCGCATCGCCGACGACGCCGTAGCGTTTCTGACGATCAAGTCGGCGACGCCGGGCATGAGCCGCGACGAGTTCGAGTACGAGATCCCGGTCGCCGACGCCGAGGCGATGCTGGCCATGCGCGTCGGCGAGATCATCGAGAAGGTCCGCTACGCGATCCCGTGCGAGGATGGCGATCTGACCGTCGACGTGTTCTCGGGCGCGAACGCCGGGCTGGTGATGGCCGAGATCGAGCTGGCATCGGAGGATGTCGTGCCGGCCTTGCCCGACTGGATCGGGGACGAGATCACCCGGGACAGGCGCTTCTACAACGCGAACCTGGCGGAACACCCCTTCGGGTCCTGGGCGACGGACGCAAGGTAAGGGAACCGGTCGTCTGCCGCGTGCTTATGCACTCGGTGCCGGTCGGTCAGAACGGCAACCAGCACTGACCGCCCTTCGGCGATACTTGCCGGGCGGTTTCTGGCGGTGGCCTCAGTCGCCGCCGCTCCTGGATCTGTCCGTCGGAATCCCGTGTCCGGGCCGGACCACCGCGGGCGCGTCGCTGGCCGGGAAGCTTTCCTCGAGCGCCTCGTCGAGCACGTCGTTGAGGTGCTTCTTCTCTTCCCGCAGCTTGTCCTTGCGGTCGTCTTTCGGTTTCGACTTGTCGGGCGCTTTGGTCATCGTTCACTCCCGATATCTGTCCCTTGAAATGGGGCGCCGCGCGCGCTTTTCCAACGGGTCGGTAGGCCGGCGGGACCATTTGCCTCAGATCGGCAGCATCGGGTCGCCCTTCACCTCCTCCATCACCGCATAGGTGTGGGTCTCGCGCACGCCCGGCATCGACAATAGCACGTCGGACAGAAAACGGCGGTAGGCGGCCATGTCGGCGACCCGCGCCTTCACGAGGTAGTCGAAGCCGCCGGCGACCATGTGGCACTCGATCACTTCCGGCGCCCGCCGCACCGCGGCGGCGAAGTCGTCGAACACCTCGGGCGTGGTGCGGTCGAGCTTCACCTCGACGAAGACCAGCAGGCCGAGCGCGATCTTCGCCGGATCGAGACGGGCCGAATAGCCGAGGATGAAGCCGTCGCGGGTGAGCCGCTTCACCCGTTCCGCCGTCGCCGTCGGCGACAGGCCGATGCGCTCGGCGAGCTCCAGATTGGTGATGCGCCCCTCCGACTGCAGGGCGGCGAGGATGCGCCGGTCGATCCGGTCCAGATCGGGGATGTCCCGGTCCGGTGTCCGCTTTCGTGCCGAAGTCGCCAATAGGTACCTCGAATTCCGTGATATTCGCTAGTTGATACCTGATACCATGTGAATAATCCAATATGGGAGGCTGAATTGCCAGTGGACCCTTCGCCCGAAGCCGATCCGGCCCCGTTTTCCGCGCCCTATGCCGCCGCCGACGGTCCGCTGATCGCCCGCTTGCTTGCCGATACCCGACTGGCGCCCGACGCCGAGGACCGCGTCGACGACACCGCGCGCGCGCTGATCGAGGGTATCCGCGCCAGGACCGGCGGCATCGGCGGCGTCGAGGACTTCCTGCGCGAATACGGCCTGTCGACCCGCGAGGGCCTGGCGCTGATGGTGCTCGCCGAGGCGCTCCTGCGCGTGCCGGACGCGGAGACGGCCGACCGGCTGATCGAGGACAAGCTTGGCGCCGCCGACTGGTCGGCGCACGAGGGCCATGGCGACACTTGGCTGGTCTCGGCCTCCACCTGGGCGCTCGGGCTGTCGAGCCGCATCGTCCATCCCGGCGAGACGCCGGAGGGCATCATCGCCGGACTGGTCAAGCGGCTCGGCCTGCCGGCGGTCCGCACGGCCACGCGTCGGGCGATGCGCGTCCTCGGCCATCAGTTCGTCCTCGGCGAAACGATCCACGACGCCCTCGACCGCGCCCGCTCGGCGGCAAGCCGCGGCGTGCGCCATTCCTTCGACATGCTGGGGGAGGGCGCGCGCACCGCCGCCGATGCCGAGCGCTATTTCGACTCCTACGCCAACGCCATCGAGGCGATCGGCAAGACTGCGGGCAACCAGCCGCTGCCGGCCCGGCCCGGCATCTCGGTGAAGCTGTCGGCGCTGCATCCGCGCTATGAAGCGGTCAAGCGTGACCGGGTGATGACGGAGCTCGTGCCGCTGCTGGTCGACCTCGCCCGCAAGGCCAGGGACTTCGACCTGAACCTGACCGTCGACGCCGAGGAGGCGGATCGGCTCGAACTCTCCCTCGAGGTCTTCGCCGCCGCGCTGGCCGACCCGTCTCTGTCGGGCTGGGACGGGTTCGGCCTCGCGGTGCAGGCGTACCAGAAGCGTGCGCCGCGCGTGATCGACTGGGTACGCGAGCTTGCGGACGCCCATGATCGCCGGCTGATGGTGCGCCTCGTCAAGGGCGCCTACTGGGACACCGAGGTGAAGCGGGCGCAGGAGCGCGGCCTTGCCGGCTTCCCGGTCTTCACCCGCAAGCCGGCGACCGACCTTTGCTACATGGCGTGCGCCCAGCGGCTGCTCGACGCGCGCCCGCGTCTCTATCCGCAGATCGCCACCCACAACGCGCTCACCGTCGCGACCATACTGGAAATGGCCGGGGGCACTGACGGTGGGGCCGCCAACGGGATGGACGGCTTCGAGTTCCAGCGCCTGCACGGCATGGGCGAGGCGCTTTACGAGAGCCTGGCCCAGCGCGTGCCCCAGGCCGCCTGCCGGATCTACGCCCCGGTCGGCGGGCACAAGGATCTGCTCGCCTATCTCGTCCGCCGGCTCCTGGAGAACGGCGCCAATTCCTCGTTCGTCTCGGTGGTCGGCGATCACTCCGTGCCGGTCGAGCGGTTGCTGGTGCGCCCGGCCGCCTATCTCGGCCCGGACCAGCCGAGCCGGCATCCGGCGATCCCGCTGCCGGTCGATCTCTACCGCCCCGACCGCGCCAACTCGCGGGGCCTGGAATTCGGCCACCGCGAGACGCTTCGAGACCTGACCCGGGGCGTCCGTGCGATCGCGTTTCCCGCGCCCGAGGCCCGGCCGCTCGTCGATGGCAAGGCGGTCGACGGCACGGCGCGTGACGTCAAGAGCCCGGCCGACGGCAAGGCTGTCGTCGGCAACGTGCACGAGGCGTCGGCCGAAACCGCGGACCGGGCCATCGAGGCCGCGGCGAAGGGGTTCGAGAGCTGGTCGCGCACGCCCGTCGAGGACCGCGCCCGCGTCCTCGACCGGATCGCCGACCTCTACGAGGCCCGGCAGGACACGTTGCTGGCGGTGATCGCGGCGGAGGGTGGCCGCACCCTGGTCGACGGGCTGGCCGAGGTGCGCGAGGCGGTCGATTTCTGCCGCTACTACGCCGCCCAGGCGCGGACCCTGTTCCTCGACAAAACCATGCCCGGGCCGACCGGCGAGGAGAACCGGTACCGCCATCGCGGCCGCGGCGTCTTCGTCTGCATCAGCCCGTGGAACTTCCCGCTGGCGATCTTCACCGGCCAGATCGTCGCCGCCCTCGTTTCCGGAAACGCGGTCGTGGCGAAGCCGGCCGAGCAGACGCCGCTGGTCGCCGCCCTGGCCGTCGGCCTGATGCACGAGGCCGGCGTTCCCGGCGCCGCGCTGCAGCTCGTTCCCGGCGACGGCGCGGTTGGCGCCCGTCTCGTCGCGCATCCCCGGGTCGCCGGCGTCGCCTTCACCGGCTCCACCGAGACGGCGTGGAGGATCAACCGGACGCTCGCCGCCAAGGACGGGCCGATCGTGCCGCTGATCGCCGAGACTGGCGGCATCAACGCCATGATCGTCGACGCCACGGCGCTTCCCGAGCAGGTGGCCGACGACGTGGTGATGTCCGCTTTCCGCTCGGCGGGCCAGCGGTGCTCGGCGTTGCGGTTGCTGCTGCTGCAGGAGGATGTCGCCGACCGGATGATCGAGATGATCGTCGGCGCGGCGAAGGAGCTGCGGCTCGGCGACCCCGCCGACCCGGCGGTCGATATCGGCCCCGTGATCGATGCCGAGGCCCGCGACAGGCTTCGCGCCCATGTCGCCCGCATGGAGAAGGAACAGCGGGTCCGCTTCGCCGGAACCGTCCCCGGCGGCGATCTTGGTGACGGCACTTGGTTCGCCCCGCACGTGGTCGAGCTGAAGTCGCCGCGCGATCTGACCGAGGAGATCTTCGGGCCGGTGCTGCATGTCGCCCGGTGGAAGGCGAAGGACCTCGGCAGGACACTGGACGATGTCGCCGCCTCCGGCTACGGCCTGACGCTCGGCGTTCACAGCCGCATCGACGCATTCCATCGCCAGGTCGTCGACCGGCTGCCGGTCGGCAATGTCTATGTGAACCGCAACATGATCGGCGCCGTCGTCGGCACCCAGCCGTTCGGCGGCTCGGGCCTGTCGGGCACCGGGCCGAAGGCGGGCGGACCCGACTATCTCGCCCGTTTCGCCCAAGAGCAGGTCGTCTCGATCAACACCGCCGCGGCCGGCGGCAACGCTTCGCTCATCGCCATCAGCGACGACAGGGGCTAGGGGGGACTGAAAGGGGGGCCACCGTTGATGCGGCGTCAGCGGGAGGCCTCAGGCCTTTTTGAGGAACTCCGTTCTCAGGACCAGCCCCTTCACCTGCTTCGTGTTGCACTCGACTTCGGCTGGTTTGCCGGTGAGGCGAATGTTTTTCACGAGCGTGCCGCGTTTCAGGGTCGTGGACGTGCCCTTCACTTTCAGGTCTTTGATCAAAGTGACGGAATCGCCGTCGTTCAATTCGGTGCCATTGCTGTCGCGGACGATTTCATCAGTCATCTTTTTGATCTCGATATCAATCTGGAAAGGGGGCCATCGGATGCGATGGGGCGGAAACACTAGCTGATTCCGACCCCTTCCGTACTGGTGCGTCGAGGCGCGTATTGACATCGCAAACGGCCTGCGCTTTGTTTCCGTCGAAAATCTGACTCTAAAAGTCTGGAATTATTCCAGGGAACCGCGGCACCTGCGGCGATGCGGTTCGGCAACGAAGGAAAGACCCGGGGAAGACGCGATGATGCGCAACGCACTGACGACCCTTGCAGCCGGCGGCCTGGCGCTGATGACCGCCCTGCCGGCGACGGCCGCCGAACCGGTGGACGTGCTCGAGAGCTATGCCGACATCGCGCTGGCCGGATACGAGGATTCGCTGGAGACCGCCAGATCCCTGAACGCCGCCGTCCGGACGCTGGTCGCCGAGCCGAGCGCCGAAACGCTCGCCGCCGCCCGCACGGCGTGGCTGGCCGCCCGGGTTCCCTACCTGCAGACGGAGGCCTTCCGCTTCGGCAACGCCATCGTCGACGACTGGGAAGGGCGGGTGAATGCCTGGCCGCTGGACGAAGGCCTGATCGACTATGTCGACGCCTCCTACGGCACCGAGTCCGATACCAACGGCTACTTCCTCGCCAACATCATCGCCAACCCGACGATCCGGATCGGCGGCCAGGAGATCGATGCCAGGGAGATCACCCCGGAGCTTCTGTCCGGCACGCTGCAGGAGATCGGCGGCGTCGAGGCGAACGTCGCAACCGGCTACCACGCCATCGAGTTCCTGCTCTGGGGGCAGGACCTGAACGGCACCGACGCCGGCGCCGGCAACCGGCCGCATACCGACTTCGACACCGCCAGCTGCACGGGTGGCAATTGTGACCGGCGCGGCGACTATCTCGTCGCCGCCGCCGATCTGCTCGTCGACGATCTCGAGGAGATGGTCGCCAACTGGGACGAGGACGGCGAGGCGCGCGGCAACCTCATCGGCGCCGACCCGCAGCTCGGGCTGATCGCCATCCTGACCGGACTCGGCAGTCTGTCCTACGGTGAGCTCGCCGGCGAGCGCATGAAGCTCGGCCTGCTTCTGAACGATCCCGAGGAGGAGCAGGACTGCTTCTCCGACAACACCCACAACGCGCACTATTACGACCAGCTCGGCATCGCCAACGTCTATCTCGGCCGCTACAAGCGCATCGATGGCTCGACCGTCACCGGCGCGAGCATGTCCGACCTGGTCAAGGCCAGCGACGCCGCTCTGGACGAGGAGATGCGCGCCAGGCTCGACGTCACGACCGCGGCCATGGAAGCCCTGCGCGCCCGTGGGGAAGCCGGCGAGGCCTACGACCAGATGATCGGTGAGGGCAATGCCGAGGGCAACGCCGTGGTGCAGGCGGCGATCGACGGCCTTGTCGACCAGACCCGCACGATCGAGCGCATCGTCGCCTCGCTCGGCCTGCAGGGCGTATCGATCGAAGGATCGGACAGCCTCGACGAGCCCGACGCGGTGTTCCAGTAGGACCACGGCGTTCCAGTAAGATAGAAACGCAAGACCCGGGGCCGCGGGGGGCGGCCCGCCACCGGATACGAGCCATGTCACCGTCGCGGCGCCTGATCGCCGGTATCGCTGTCGTGACCCTGGCCGGGGCGGCGGTTGCCGCCTCGACGGGCCGCGACGACCTGAGCCTGGAAGACCTGGCCCGCGTCAGGGCGGTGACCGCGCCGGCGCAGACCTTCGACAAGGCGGAGACGTTCGAGGCGATGCCAGGCGGCGCGGCGACGGTCAAGAAGATCGTCAACCGCGATATTTTTTCCCATCCCTCCGCCAACTTGTCCTTCGAGGGGCGCCAGACCTTCGCGGTCGGCAACGGCCTGTTCCGCAAGGACTGGGTGACGTCGCCGTCCTCGACCCAGGCCTCCGACGGTCTCGGCCCGCTGTTCAACGCCCGCTCCTGCCAGGGCTGCCATCTGAAGGACGGCCGCGGCCATCCGCCCGCCTCGGCCGCAGACGACGCGGTGACGATGCTGGTGCGTCTGTCCGTGCCGCCGTCCGGCGATGCCGAGCGACAGGCCCTCGCCGACCGGCGGGCGCTGGTGATTGGCGAGCCGGTATACGGTGCGCAGCTCCAGGACTTCGCCGTGCCCGGCCTCGCCAGCGAGGGGCGGGTGACGATCACCTACGAGGATGTGCCGGTCGCGTTGAACGGCGGCGAGACGGCGACGCTGCGCAAGCCGACGCTCGATATCGCCGATCCCGGCTACGGGCCTATGCACCCGGATACCATGACCTCCATGCGCATCGCCCAGCCGATGATCGGCCTCGGCCTGCTGGAGGCGATCGCCGAATCCGACATCCTCGCCGGGGCCGATCCCGACGACGCCGACGGCGACGGCATTTCCGGACGACCCAATTACGTGCGCGATCCCGAGACCGGCGAGATCGCGCTCGGCCGGTTCGGCTGGAAGGCGATCACGCCGTCGATCCGCGTCCAGAGCGCCAGCGCCTTCAGCGGCGACATGGGCCTGTCCTCGCCGCCGGCGCCCGATCCGCACGGCGACTGCACGCAGGCCCAGGCGGACTGCCGTGCCCAGCCGACCGGCGTCCAGACCGCGCTCGGCGCCGACGAGGTGCCCGGCGATCTGCTCGATCTCGTGGTCTTCTACGCGGCCAATCTCGCGGTGCCCGCGCGGCGCGATAGCGACGATCCCGCCGTGCTCGCCGGCAAGGCCGCGTTCTATGCCGCCGGATGCGCCGCCTGCCACACGCCGAAATTCGTCACCCGCCGCGATGCCGAGCACGAGGCCCTTCGCTTCCAGCTCATCTGGCCCTATAGCGACATGCTGCTGCACGACATGGGTGAGGGCCTCGCCGACAACCGGCCCGAGGGCGATGCCCACGGTCGCGAATGGCGCACGCAGCCGCTTTGGGGTATCGGTCTCACGAAGACGGTGAACGAGGAGGCGACGTTCCTGCATGATGGCCGTGCCCGGACGATACTCGAAGCGGTGCTCTGGCATGGTGGCGAGGCCCAGGCCGCGCGCGACCGGGTTGTCGAAATGACGCCTGGCGAACGCGCGAACCTTATCCGGTTCCTGGAGTCCCTTTGATGCGGCGTGCCCTCTGCGCGGTGCTGCTGTGCCTGTGGGCGACCGGCGCGTCCGCCGGCATGCCCGACAATCTCGGTCAGCGCATCACGGACGGCTTCGTCCGGCCGTCCGTCACTCAGTTCGCCAATACCGCGGCCGTGCTGTCGGGCGATATCGACCGGTTGTGCCGCGAGCCGAGTGAGCCACGTCTCGATACGGTCCGACAGCGGTTCGATACCCTTGTCGAGGCCTGGTTCCGCATCTTCTTCCTGCGGTTCGGCCCGATGGTGGTGGACAACCGGTTCGAGAAGATTTTCTTCTGGCCCGATCCCCGCGGCGTGGTCCTGCGCCAGGTCGGCGCGATCCTCGCCGGGCCGGACGCCGACGCGATCGATCCGGCGAAGCTCGCCGCCAAGAGCGTCGCGGTCCAGGGGCTGCCGGCGCTCGAGTTCCTGCTGTTCGGCACCGGCTCTCCGTCGCTGCTCGACAAGACCGACGAAGGCCGCTTTCGCTGCGCCTACGCACTCTCCGCCAGCGTCGTGCTGTCGGAGCGGGCCGCCGCCATCGTCGCCGACTGGGGACCGGACAGCGCGTTCGTCCGCGAGATCGCTCATCCGGGACCGAACAACGATATCTATCGCAACGACCAGGAGGTCGCCGCCGAGGTGGTCAAGGCGCTGGCCGGCGGCACGGCTTTCCTCGCCGAAGTGGTCATCGTTCCCTTCCTGGGAAAGGAGCCCGAACAGGCGAATTACCGGAAGGCGCCGTTGTGGCGCAGCGGCTCGACCATCCGCGCCGTACGCGGTGGCCTGGCGGGATTGCGGGACTTCTACGCCGCCACCGGCATCGGTGAAGCCCTGAGTGCGCCCGACCGCTGGATCGACGGCGGGCTGCGGTTGGAGATGCGCAAGATACTCGATACGCTCGACAAGCTGGACATGCCGCTCGATGAGGCGGTCAGGCCGGGACCGGGGCGCGAGGCCCTGATCTATACGGTGATCGCGCTCAAGAGCCTGCACACGACCATGGACACCCGGCTCGCCCAGGCGGTCGGCGTGAGCGTGGGGTTCAATGCGCTTGACGGCGATTGATCGGCGCACCTTTCTGGCGCTCGCCGCGGCCGCCGGCCTGACGCCGCGATCGGCCTTCGCGGCTGGCGCCGAGGAGGCCCTGTTCCTCACCGCCCGCAAGAACATCCGCGCCTTCGAGGTCGTCGTCCTCGACGAGGCGGGAAACGAGCGGCTGGTGATCCCGCTCGAAGCGCGCGGCCACAGCTTCGCGATCGACCGGTCGGGCCGTCGCGCGGTCGCCTTCGCGCGCCAGCCCGGCCGGTTCGCGGTGGCCTTCGATGTCGATGGCGCCGTGCCGCCGCAGCCCTTCGCCGCCCTGCCGGACCGCCACTTCTTCGGCCACGGGACGTTCGCGGACGCCGACCGGCTGCTGATCGCCACGGAGAACGACTATGACGGCGGGCGTGGGGTCGCCGGCGTCTATGACGTCGCCGCCGGCATGCGGCGCATCGGCGAGTTCGCCACCGGTGGTCTCGACCCGCACGAGGCGGTGCTGATGCCCGACGGCCGCACGCTGTGCATCGCCAATGGGGGCGTGCTGACCCATCCCGACTACGGCAAGCTGGAACTCAATCTCGATACGATGGCGCCGTCGATCGCCTATGTCGACATCGCCACCGGCGACCTCCTGGAAACCGCGGAATTGCCGCGCTCGCTGCACAAGCTCGCCTTCCATCATCTGGCGGTCGACGCGTTCGGCACCGTCTGGTTCGGTGGCCAGTATCACGGCCCGAAGGCCGATCGCCCGCCGCTGGTCGGGCGTCATCGGCGCGGCCAGGCGATCGAGATGTTCACCGGTCCGCAAGACGTCCTGCGCGGCCTGTCGGGCTATATCGGCTCGGTCGCCGTCGACGCTTCGGGCACGGTCGTTGCGACGTCGAGCCCGGTCGGCGGCACGGTCGCCTACTGGGACGCGGCCACGGGCCGGTCGCTCGGCGTCACCGAACTACGCGATGGATGCGGGGTCGCGCCAGGGGCGCGCGACGATTTCCGTCTGACCAACGGGCACGGCGAGATCGTCGAGGCCGGACCGGCGGCGGAGCCGGAGGAGGTCCGGCCGCCCGGCGACGACATCGCCTGGGACAATCACCTCAGGCGAGTCGCCCGGACATCGTAAATTCTAGGCCGTGTGCACATTGAGCGTCGTGGCATCCGGTCGCCCGCACCGCCGCGTCCGGTGATGCCTCGGACATCGCCGGCTCGAGTCGGCACGGCAGGACCGGGCCATGAACGGCCATCGGCTGGGCGCCTGCTCACCCGCGAAAGGTTGGCGCGGCCGGTGGATCGATATCATCTCAGCCGGCTGGCTGCGGCTCCGGGAAGGTCCATGAGCCGTCCAGAATCTCGGTGTGCGGCCGATAGAGGCGAACGGTGTAGTTCCAGCCCTTCATGATCGGAAGGCAGTTGGGGATCTTTCCGTCGCAGCCGCCAAACTGGATCTCGATCGTCCCGTCGTCGTTCTTCACGGCGGTGATGTTGTTGACCGAATAGGCGTCGTAGGGGTTCTTCTCGAAGTAGCCGTCCCCATTGTAGAGGCTCACCGACCAGAACCCGTCCACGGGCACATCCACCACCTTTAGCTTGTAGACGGTGTTTCCGTCGTTCCCGTCGGGTGTGACGTTCAGATAGAAGGCATCCTTGTCCGGGTTGCCGCCCCATCCAGCGGCCGTGCCCAGCAGATGCCGGATCGGATCGACCTCGTCCTTGGAACCGAAGGCCGTCTTAAAATCGGGAAGCGTCGACTGGAGAACCAACAGCGCATCGCGCACTTTCTTCTGGCTGGCCTGATCCCAGTTCGGGATATCGAAGCTACCGCGGCTCGCCTGATCGATGGCGATCGCGTCCTGAAGCGCGTGGACGGCTTTGACGTCTTCCTGGTCTGAGGGATTGACCACCGTCCGGATGGCGATGACAGCGTATCGGGTGCCGACCGTTTCCCTGTCGAGCGTCACCGTCCCGGCGCCGTAGTGAACCATCGGCACATAGTGATCTTCGGTCAGGACCATGAGCGACATGAAGCGGCTGCCGGCATCGGGCATGGTAACGGTGACCGGCCCGGCGTCGAGATCGAACACCGCGGAGGAATAGAGCGTGTCGCGATTGAGCCGGATGACGGTCTGATTGTCGATGTCGGCCGGCTCGCGGCGGTGCGTCATTTGCCCGAAGCCGCCCTCCTTCACTACGTTGCTGAAATAGAGATCCGATTCGGCCCGGGCAAAGTTATCGACAGTGACGGGAATTGGTTCCTCTTGCGCCGCCTTCACTGGCAGCGCAAGAAGCGCGGCGCCGAGCACGGCGATGCCTATAGTCCGTGTCATTTCAGCCTCCTTCAGTTCATCGGCTGGAGCGGCGGCGCTGTCCACGCGCCGTCGAGCGCCTCGTGCTTTGGCCAGTAAAGGCGCATCACCAGGAAGAACGGTCCCGCAGGCGCGGGCAGCCAGTTCGATTCCTCGCTCGCGCCGGGCGAATCGTGTTGCACGTAGAGGGTATATCCGCCGTCAGCATCATTCTTGAGGCTCGGCAGCATCGAAGAGTTGATAAGGTAGCGGTTGATCGGATTGGCGTAGAGTAGGCTTGCGGGAAGCTCATAGAGCGTGAGCGACCAGAAGGCGTTCACCGGTGGCAGCTCGCCGGGTGCGAAGCGGATCGTGTAGCGATCGGAGCCTGCGAGTGGCTGGCCGGTGGCATCGACGAAATAGGCCGGATAAAGAGCCTCCTCCTTCGAGTTGCCGTAGATTCCGAGTACAGCGCTCGCCATGCGGTCGAGATAACGGCCGTCCAGGAACGCGCGGGTGCCGAAACCATCTGCGCTCGACACTTTCCCGGTGTCGATCTCGTTCTTCTTGTAGCTCTCGAACTCCGCCCAGGCGTCCGCCATCCCATCCTCGATCGCCTTCCGCATCTCGGGCGACAGCGCTGCCGCATCAAATGCCTTGCCAGGCTCGATGCCAATCTTGGCAAAGCGCTCGCGGATCTCGGCTTCGGCAGGGTTGGTGGGGCCGAACTGCAGGATGAAGTTGAGCTGGTTGAAGAAGGCGATTGAGGTCTTTTCCTCTTCGGCCTCGATGGGCTTCAGAAAATCGATTGCGGGTGCCGCCGGGCGCTCGGGCTCACCGAGAAAGACCGAGAGCGGCTCTACCTTGTACCCCGCCTGGATCGTCTTGACGTCGTCGATATCGTCCGGGCTGAAAAGCTGCGTCCGGTAGAGGATAAAATTGAGGTCCGTCTCGGATCGGATGACCTCCTTGATGCCCGCAGGCGTCTCGCCGTTCCAGTTCGGCCCCGCGAGCAGAAAGCGGTGGGCCTCGTTGCCGGTCGCGCGACTGCCGACATAGGCGAAGTTGAAGGTGTACATATCGATGAACTGCAGCGAATAGTAGCGCCCATCGTCGACGGCCGGGACCGTAAGGACGATTGGCTCGGCGCGAAGGTCCGCGCCGACGTAGGAATACGGCGTATCGGAATTCGGTGTCTGGATTGCCCGATCGTCAGGTGTGTAGACGCGGGCGTTGTTATAGATGGTATTCCAGGGTGCCTTGAATTCGGAACCGCCCTTATCGACGAAGTACGAATACTGGACGCGGTAGCTGTCAACCAGCGGGAAGCCCCAGATGTAGGCCTCCTTTGCAATGGCCCGCGTTTCCTCCGGCGAAATTGGCTGGCTGAGCGCCGGGTCGGTGAACACCAATGCCCCGAAGACCAGACTGGCTCCAAAGATGCTGTGGACCATTTTCGGCATCCCGCGACTCCCCTCCGTTCGGGTGCAATTTCCAACCCAGAACAATCCCCAAAACATGGCTATCGCCGCATCTTAAAGACCCGGTAACAGCCGCCTTGGGTCACAAGGTGCCCTCGTGACTTGGCGTTGTGACGACCGCTCTTGAGCACGGTCGGACATCGGCGGAACGCTCAAGGCAACTGCGCCCGCGTGATTCAAGCGCCGAAAAAGGAGCCTCGATCATGCGATGCGCTCTCAGCGATGCGGAGTGGACCATCATCCAGCCGATCCTCCCGTCCAGGTCGCGAAGCGTGCCGCGCGTCGATGACCGGCGGGTTTTGAACGGTATCGTCTGAAGTCCGCGATCAGGAGCGCCGTGGCGTGACCCGCCGTGGCGGTATTGCCCCTGCAGGGCCCGCTACAACCGGTTCGTAGAATGGCGTCACGCCGGGGTCTGGGGCCGGGATCTGGGGCCGGAATATGGGGCCGGAATATGGGATCGTATCCTGACAGCCGCCTGGCATCGGACCGATGCCTAGGGTCAGATGATCGACAGCACGATAGTCCGCCCGCATCAGCCCCTGCCTCTCCCGCCACCGAAATCACATCGTGCGGTTCTTCACGCGGATCCGGCACTGCCATCGCATCGCGGCGCGTTATGAGAAACACGCCGCCAATTTCCTCGTCTGCGTAAAGCTCGCGGCCATCCGGCTGCGGCTGCACGTCTATGAGTCCAGGACCCAGAACAAGCTAGGCCTTCACCACGACTCGCGTTCCGATCGGTGTGCGGTCGTAGAGATGCACGACGTCGGCGTTCATCATCCGGATGCAGCCGCTCGACATCGCCCGCCCGATCGACCACGGCTGGTTGGTGCCGTGCAGACGGTACATCGTGTCGCGGCCGCCGTCGTAGAGATACAGGGCGCGCGCGCCGAGTGGGTTGTCCTTGCCGCCGGGCATGCCGCTTGCGTATTTCTTCAGCTCCGGCTGGCGGCGGATCATCTGCGGCGGCGGCGTCCAGGTCGGCCACTCCGCCTTGCGGCCGACGCGCGCCCGCCCGCTCCAGGAAAAGCCCGCCCGGCCGACGCCGACGCCATAGCGGGTCGCCTTGCCGTTTTCTTCGACGACGTAGAGGTAGCGTTCCGAGGTGTCGACGATGATCGTGCCCGGCTTCTCCTTCGTCGCGTAGCTTACCCGCCGGCGCCGGTATTGCGGCGCCACGCTGCCGTCGATCGGCGCGTAGGCGCTCAGACCGTCCATCGTTTCGGCGCTGCAGCCCGCGAGCGCGACCGACAGCCCGCCGACGACGAAACCGCGCCGGCTCAGTAGAAAACTGTTTTCACCATCCGTATCGGTCTGAAACGTCATCCGGTCATCCCTGTTGTCTGGCTCAATATTGGCATCGAATCAGGCAATTTTTATCATCACGATTCGTCGAGGTGCGTAACTTTGTCGCAACACTCAGAAGTCCTTCGCCAGCCGCAGCGCGTCGTAGATGGCGGCATGGATGTTGCGCGATGCGACCGCGTCGCCGATCCGGTACAGGCGGTAATCGCCCTCGGGATTGCGCAGGATCGTCTGGGGGCGCCCCGCGATCAGGGCGCGATAGTCGACCTCTCCCCGGTTCACCGATCCGTCCTTCAGCGCGAAATAGAGGTCGTCGAGCGGCAGGGTGCCGTGTTCGACGACGACCTGGTCGATCGTTCGGGTCTCGCGGATATCCGCGCCGTAGTCGCTTCCGATCGTCGCCAGCAGGCCGTTGCCCGCGCGGCGGACGCCGGTGAGCCTGCGGGCGATGGTGATGCGGACGCCCTGCCGCTGAAAGATCTCGGCATAGGGCACGTGGTTCAGGCCGCCGATCTCCGGCGCGAAGAACCGTTCGGGCGTGACGATCTCGACCTTGGCGCCGGACAGGGCAAGCTGCTCGGCCGCCTGCATCGCCGGATGGGCGCCGTTGTCGTCGAAGATCAGGACGTCGCTGCCCGGCCTGGCATCGCCCGACAGGATGTCCCAGCTCGACACGACGAGATCGCTTCCCTCCTCGAGGACATCCGTGTTCGGCAGGCCGCCGGTCGCGACGACCACGATGTCGGGCTCGGCGGCGCGTACGTCGGAAGCATCGGCAAGCGTGTTGAACCGCATCTCGACGCCGGCGGCCTCGCAGCGGTCCACCCGCCAGTCGACGATGCCGATCAGCTCGCTGCGCCGTCGCGTCCGCGCGGAGAGCCGCACCTGCCCGCCGGCTTCGGCCGCCGCCTCGAACAGCACCACCGAATGACCGCGCTCGGCCGAAACCCGCGCGGCTTCCAGCCCCGCCGGTCCGGCGCCGACCACGACGACCCGCCGGCGCGCCCCCTCGGTGGGCCGGATCACGTGCGGCATCGTCGCTTCCCGGCCGGTCGCCGGGTTGTGGATGCACAGCGCCTCGCCGCCCTCGTAGATGCGGTCGAGGCAGTAGGTCGCGCCGACGCAGGGACGGATCTCGTGTTCGCGGCCCGCCGCAATCTTCGCGCCGATATGCGGGTCGGCGATGTGCGCCCGCGTCATGCCGACCATGTCGAGCTTGCCCTCCGCGACCGCGTGGCGGGCGGTCGCCACGTCGTTGATCCGGGCGGCATGGAAGACCGGGAACCGGGTCTCGGCGCGCACGTCGCCGGCGAAGTCGAGATGCGGGGCGGCGCGCATGCCCTGGACCGGGATCACCTTCGATAGCGCCGCGTCGGTCTCGATATGGCCGCGGATGATGTTGAGGAAGTCGACCTGGCCGGTCGCCACCAGCCGCTTGCAGATCTCGATGCCGTCCTCCCGCGACAGGCCCTTGTCCCAGTCCTCGTCGGCGACGAGGCGCAGGCCCATGATGAAGTCGGCCCCGACGGCGGCGCGGATCGCGTCGAGCACCCGGTGGGTGAAGCGCAGCCGGTTGTCGAGCGAGCCGCCGTACTCGTCGTCGCGCGTGTTGGTGGCCGGCGACCAGAACTGATCGAGCAGGTGCCCGTAGCATTCCAGCTCGATGCCATCGAGGCCGGCGGCCTGCATGCGCTGCGCCGCCGCCGCATAGTCGGCCACGATGCGGTCGAGGTCCCAGTCCTCGGCGGTCTTGGGAAAGGCGCGGTGCGCCGGCTCGCGGATCGGCGAGGGCGCCAGCACCGGCAGCCAGTCGGCCGTGTTCCAGCCCGTCCGCCGGCCGAGATGGGTGAGCTGGATCATCACGGCGGCGCCGTGCGCGTGGCACTCGTCGGCGAGCCGCTTCAGCCACGGCACGATCTCGTCGCGATAGGCATGCAGGTTGCCGAAGGCGGGCGGCGAATCCGCCGAGACGATCGCCGACCCCGCCGTCATCGTCAGGGCGATGCCGCCCTTCGCCTTCTCCACGTGGTAGAGCCGGTAGCGGTCCTTCGGCAGTCCGTCCTCGGAATAGGCCGGCTCGTGCGCCGTCGACATCAGCCGGTTGCGAAGGGTCAGGTGCCTGAGCCGGTAGGGCTGCAGCAGCGGGTCGGTCGAGGCGGTCGTCTCTCTCATCGGTCCTGAAGCCTAGTGCCACGCGTCCGGCATGTCTGCCTTGCGGCGGTCGATGAAGGTGCGCAGCGCCTCGTCGGTCGCGGGATCGATCGGCGGGGGCTCGTATGCGGCCAGCAGCGCCTTCCAGCGTGCGTTGGCCCGCGTCGCCGCGTCGAGCGCGCCGCGCTCGCGCCAGGTCTCCCACGGATCGGTGTCGGCGAGGTCGGAGTCCCAGTAGGCGGTCTCGTAGTTCGCCAGCGTGTGGGCCGAGCCGAAGAAATGATGGCCCGGTCCCACCTCGGCGAAGGCGTCGAGCGCCAGCTGGTTGTCGTCGACCGGCACGCCCCTGGCGTAGGCATGCAGCGCGCCGCAGAAATCCACGTCGAGCACGAATTTCTCGTAGGACATCGACAGCAGGCCGTCGAGAAAGCCGGCCGAATGCAGGAGGAAGTTCGCGCCGCACTGGATCGCCGCCAGCATCGACATGGCGCTTTCGGCCATCGCCTGCGCGTCGGCGCGCTTCGAGGTCGTGAACGAGCCCGAGCATCTGAGCGGGATGCCGAGCCGGCGCACCAGCTGGCCGACGACGAGGGAGCCGACGGCCGGCTCGGGCGTGCCGAAGGTCGGCGAACCGGATTTCAGCGCCGTCGACGACAGGAAGTTGCCGAGGATGCAGGGGGCGCCCGGCCGCTCCAGCTGGGTCAGCGCGCAGCCGACCATCGCCTCGCCGATCGACTGGGCGATCGCCCCGGCGTTGGTGACGGGCCCCATCGCCCCGCCGAGGATGAAGGGAACGACGACCGTGCCCTGGTTGGCCCGCGCATAGGCGCGCAGCACCTGGGTCGTCATGCCGTCCCAGACCAGCGGCGAGTTGACGTTGACGTTGCCGAGGATGACGCAGTTGTGCTCGAGGAAATCCGCGCCGAACAGGATGCGGCTCATCGCGATGCAGTCCTCGGCCCGCTCGGGTGCCGTCACCGAGCCCATATAGGCCTTGTCCGACAGCGTCATGTGGGCGTGGACCATGTCGAGGTGCCGCTTGTTGACCGGCAGGTCGACCGGCTCGCACACGGTGCCGCCGGAATGGTGCAGCCACGGTGCCATGTAGGCCAGGCGCACGAAGTTGCGGAAGTCCTCGATGGTGCCGTAGCGGCGGCCCCCGTCGATGTCCATGACGAACGGGGAGCCGTAGGCGGGTGCCATCGCCGTGTTGTGTCCGCCGATCTGGACAGAGCGGGCCGGATTGCGGGCGACCTGGGTGAATTCGCGAGGCGCCGTTTTCAGGATTTCGCGCAGGTGTCCCGGCTCGAAGCGGAGGCGGTCTCCCGCGACGCTGGCGCCGGATTCCCTGAACAGCCGGATCGCCTCGTCGTCGCCGCGTATCTCGATCCCGACCTCCGCCAGGATCCTGTCGGTCGCCGCCTCGATGCGGGCGAGGCCGTCCTCCGACAGGATCTCGTATGGGGGAATCTCGCGCACCAGATAGGCGGGCGCCGACACGCCGATCCGCTGTCGGCCCGCGCGCCGGCCAGTGCGTTGCCGCCGCGATGGTCTGACCTCTTCCGGAACACCGGCCATCCGCTCCTCCCGACGCGAAAAACCAGCAGAAGAAACCTACGGTAATGCAGCCGTTCGCAGGCGTTGCGTTCAAAACCGGCGGTTCGTCGTTCTCGCTGCGACAAGGACGCGGGATCCGCCTCCCCAATCCGGCGGGAAATGGTCCGGGAATTGGCCAGCGGGACCCGGCGGGGGCGAAGCGCCGGGCCTAGCGTTGCTTGACGCGCTTCTTCTGCGGGACCTCCAGGTCCTCGTCGGCGGAGGGCGCCACGGCGGCGAACCCCGTTCCGATATTGATCGTCGACTCCGGCGGCAGCGTTCCGACGAAGTCGGACGGATGGATGAAGGCATCGCGGAACCAGGGGAACTGGTCGGGATTGAAAATCTGCTTCATCCAGTTGGCGACGAGCATGGCGCGCTGGCTGCGTTTGACCGAGGGGTGGTAGGTCATCCAGATGTCCATCGCGTGGTGGATGCCGATGTCGACGGGGACGATCGGCGCCCCCAGCGCCGGCGCGTAGGTCGGCAGCGCGCCGATTCCGGCGCCCTTCTCGATGGCGTAGAGCAGCGACGAACTGGCGTTGGTGCGCAGCGACACGATGCCTTCGACGTCGGTAAGGCCGAGCAGCCGCGCCCAGGCGCCGTTGTCCAGTTGCGGCGCGGCCTGGTCGACCAGGCGATGGCGTTTCATCTCCTCGACCGTCTTGGGCAGGCCGTAGATCTTCTCGTAGCCGCGCGACGCGAAAGGATAGATGTGCATCCGCCCGAGCTTGGTCACGATCAGGTCCGGCGCCGTCGGCCGCTCGAACTGAACCGCGATGTCGGCTTCCATCCTGAGCACGTCAGCGCTCTCCATGGCGCAGCGCATGTCGATGATGAGGAACGGGAACTGCCGCTGGAACTCGACCAGCCGCGGCATGATCCAGTAGGTGCCGATCCCTTCCGTCACCGAAACGCGCACGACGCCGCGCGTGGCCGTATCCTGTGCATCGACGCGCCGGAACACGTCGTAGATCGCCATTTCCATGCGTTCGGCGTGATCGACGATCGAACGGGCCTCTTCGGTCGGCACCACCCCGTCGGGCAGGCGGTTGAAGAGGCTGATGCCGAGATCGTGCTCCAGCCGGTCGATGCGGCGCACCACCGTCGACGAGCTCACGCGCAGGGCGGTGGCCGCGCGCCGGAAGCTGCCGGCCTTCACGCAGGCCAGGAACACCCGGATGTCGTCCCAGGATACGTTGCGTAGCTGACCCTGTGTCACGGCCCGTTCCATTTTTGCAGCACCCCATTGCAGGATTTGAGGCAGCCCGGCGGCGACCCAGCGCATACCATAAGTATCGTTGGTTTATTGGGGCAAGTCATGCAACCGAATTTGAGGCCGAACCTGCGCGTCGTCGGCGGTGGCGATGCGATTTCGCAGCGCCGGGATTTCGACGACCTGGCGCGATTGACCCTGCCGCGAATTTTGGTCGAACGGGTCGAAGCGCGGGAAATACCGCCGCTTCTCGCGTTTGCCGCCGGCGAGATCCCGGCCCTGGCGGCGGCCAGCGGCGCGGTCTCGCGCGTTGCCGAACGCAATCGTGACAGCGTCTGGGTCTTCCGCCGCGGCGCCGCGCCGGTCGGCATCTACGCCATGCTCCACCTGTCGAAGGATGGCCTCGAGCGGCTGCTGCTGGGCGAACTCGATACCACGCAGCCCGACCCGCGCGCTCTGGTGGCGAGCGGCGAGGCACCGTCGGCGATCTACAAATGGGCGGTCGTCGCCCCCGGCATGGCTTCGGCCGGCATCTGCGCGATCAGCCGCATGCTGCAGGCCGACCGGTACGCGACCGCCAACCTGTTCGCGCGGCCGACGACCATGGGCGGCGAACGTATCATGGCCAGCCTGGGTTTCGGCAGGGTGCGGTCCGGTCTTCCCGATCTGCATCGGTACGTCCGCGTCGCCAACCGTGTCGGGCACTCGATGGCGGCCGCCTGAACTTGGAAATGGGGAGACGATAAGATGGGGATGGCAAAGTACGCGGATTTCGAGAAATGCGCTCGCGACCGTGGTCGGGAGCGTGACCGTCGGTCCGCGCGCGGATACGAGATCAAGGTCGCCCGCTCGATGGGGGACATGATGAAGGTCGTGGCGATCCGCTCCGCCGTGTTCATGAGCGAGCAGAGCTGCCCCTATCGCGAGGAGTTCGACGGCAACGACTTCTGCGCCACGCATCTGATCGGCTATGTCGACGGCGAGCCGGCGGCCTGCCTGCGGGGCCGGTTCTTTGCCTCCTTCGCCAAGCTCGAGCGCCTGGCGGTGCGTCACGAATATCGCAACACCCGGCTATCCTTCGACATCGTCTGGGCCGGCATCGAGCTGGCGCGCAAGAAGGGCTACACGACCATCTACGGACACGCCCAGGACCGGCTTGTTAAGTTCTGGAGCCGGTTCGGCGCCAAGCCGATGGGCGGCAACCGCAAGCTCGTCTTCTCCGACTATTCCTACACCGAGATGCTTCTCGAGGTGGATCCGCATCCCGAGCCCCTGACGCTCGACAGCGACCCGTATCAGCTGATCCGTCCGGAAGGCGACTGGGACACACCGGGCATTCTGGAGGGCTCGGTTGCGCGCCCCGTAACCTCGCCCATGCGCGGCAACGAAGCGGCCTGACAGGAACCGATAGATGAGCGTGATCCGATTTCCGCGTAATGACAACGACTTCGCACAGTCGGTCGTCGTGTTCGTCGATCTGCAACGGGAATACGTGACGGAGGGCCGGGCGCCCGCGCTGTCGCGGCGCGAGCCGTGGTGGGGCAATTGCCGGCGGCTGCTCGATTATGCCCGCGACAGCGGTCTGCCCGTCGCGCATTTCCGTTTGCTGAAGCGCGAGCCCTTTTTCAATCGCGCCACGCCGTTCGCGGACTGGATCGAGGAATTCCGACCCCGGCCGCACGAGATGGTGTTCGAGCGCTCCCTGCCGTCCTGTTATTCGAACGAGTCCTTCGCGACTCTGCTCAACAGCCTCGAGCGCCCCAACTTCCTGCTCGCGGGACTGACGGCGGATGGGAGTTGCCTGGCGACGATGGTTGATGCTTATCATCGCAATCATCGCGCCGCGTTCGTCGCCGACGCGTCGGACAGCAGGGCAAGGGGGGGATACGGCGAAGAACAGGTACATGGCGTCGTCACCGAGATCGCCGCGCAGTTCGGCGTGGTGACGTCGACCTCCGAAATCGTTTCTCGCAGTGTCGGGAGAAAACCGAGCCTGGTCGGATAGGGTGCCGCCAGGCCGAACTTGTCCCGGCACCGGCGAGGGGCCCGCGTAGCCTCTAGCAGGCTCGCGCGGACCTCGTGCGGTGCCGGGACGCTTTTTCCGCCGATCGCGATCGGCGACGGGCTCGGTTTTTTCCCGGCGTCGCTTTGTTTTCGAGCGTCGCGACGTCGACGGCCCGGTATGTGCATTCCCTGCCTGGCGACTTGCCGGCCGATTGCGCCGGATATACGGTCGCGCCGTCATGACCCGAACCGTTTTCAAGATCTGCGGCCGCGACGAGTGGCGTTTGGCGGAGAACGCCGGCACTTATTCCGGCAACGCCGACGATGCCCGCGACGGCTTCATCCATCTGTCCGCCGCCGACCAGGTCGCCGGCACGCTGGCCCGGCACTACGCCGGCCGCGACGACCTGCTGATCGTCAGCGTCGACGCGAGCGCGCTGGGCGAGGCCCTCAAATGGGAGCCGTCGCGCGGCGGCGCCCTGTTCCCGCATCTTTACGGGGACCTGCCGCTCGCAGCGGTTACCGAGGTCGCGGCGATCGCGGCGCCGGACGACGGATCCGGCGCGTGATCGGGGCGCTGTCGGCGCTCGCCCGGCCCGTATTCGGCGCGATCGACCCCGAGCGCGCCCACGATCTGGCGATCTCGTCCCTGAAACTCGCGCAAACGACCGGCGTGCTCCGGTGTGCCGCGGGCGGCGACGATCCGCGTCTCGCCGTCGGCCTGTTCGACCTCGCCTTTCCCAACCCGCTCGGCATGGCCGCCGGGTTCGACAAGCATGGCGAGGTGCCCGACGCGCTCGTGGCGCTCGGCTTCGGCTTCGCCGAGATCGGCACCGTCGCCCCGCGTCCGCAGCTCGGCAATCCGAGGCCGCGCGTCTTCCGGCTCGCCGGCGACCGCGCGGTGATCAATCGCTACGGCTTCAATACGCAGGGCCACGACGCGGTCCGGGCGCATCTCGAGGCGCGCCGCGGACACGGCATCCTCGGCGTCAATATCGGTGCCAACAAGGATGCCTCCGACCGCGCCGCCGACTATGTCGCCGGGGTCGACTGCTTCGCCGGCATCGCCGACTATTTCACCGTCAACATCTCCTCGCCGAACACGCCCGGCCTGCGTGATCTCCAGCACGAGCAGGCGCTCGAGGACCTGCTATCCCGCGTGTCGGCGGCGCGTGACCGGCAGGTGGACCGGATTGGCCGGCCCGTCCCGCTGCTCCTGAAGATCGCCCCGGACCTCGAGGACACCGATCTCGACGGCATCGCCGGGGCGGTGACGCGCCATCGCTTCGACGGCGTCATCGTTTCGAACACGACCCTGTCCCGGGTGGGCCTGTGCCGGGCCGGGATTTCGGACCGGCATGCCTCGGAGGCCGGCGGTCTGTCGGGCCGACCGCTGTTCCGCCGCTCTACGGTCGTGCTCGCCCGTCTGCGCCGGCGCCTGGCGCCGGAGATCCCGATCGTCGGCGTCGGCGGCATCGATTCCGCCGAAACGGCCTACGAGAAGATCCGCGCCGGAGCCGCGCTCGTTCAGGTCTATACCGGTCTGGTCTATGAAGGCCTCGGGCTCGTCGGCGACATCAAGCGCGGCCTCGTCCGTCAACTCGACCGCGATGGCTTCGGCGCGATCGGCGACGCGGTCGGCACGGCAACCGAGGACTGGGCACGGGAGAGGATCGAATGAGGGTCACCATCTGGCACAATCCGCGGTGCTCCAAGTCGCGCCAGACGCTGGAATTGCTGCGCGACAGGGGCGTCGAGCCGACCGTCGTCGAATACCTGAAGACGCCGCCGGATGCCGTCGCCATCAAGGCCGCCCTGAAGAAACTCGGCCTGAAGCCGCGCGATCTGCTGCGCCGCGGCGAGGCTGCCTACAAGGCGCGCGGGCTCGCCGATCCGGGCCTGTCGGACGACGACATCATCGCGGCCATGGTCGCCGAGCCGGTGCTGATCGAGCGCCCGGTGGTGATCACCGGCGACCGCGCCGCGATCGGACGCCCGCCGGAAAACGTGCTCGAGATCCTCTGAAGGCCCGAACTTGCCGGCCCGTCGCCTACATCATCATCCGCTGGTTCAGATCGAACATGATCCACAGCGACCCGCCGATCATGATGAAGATCAGCACCACGGCGAAGGCGAGCGTCAGCACGTTCTCGCGCGGCGCCGTGCGCGGATCCAGATGCAGGAAGAAATAGAGGTGCACCAGCACCTGGATCACCGCCAGGATCGCGATGACGACGAGCGCCGGGCCGGCCGGCATCAGCCCGAAGGCGACGATCGCGAAGGCAATGGCGGTCAGGACGAGCGCCAGCCCGAAGCCGATCAGATAGGACCTTCGCAGCTCGTCCGGTGATTTCCCCTCCGGTGCCTGCGGGGATGCCGAAAGGTTCGGTGTCGCGTTCATCTCACATCACCCCCGGCAGGTAGACGACCGAGAAGATCCCGATCCAGACGATATCCAGGAAGTGCCAGAACAGGCCGAGCCGGAACAGGCGCGAGACGACCGGGGCGGTGAGGCCCTTGAGGCGCACCTGCGCGATCATCACCGCGATCCAGACGAGGCCGCCGCTGACATGCAGGCCGTGCGTGCCGACCAGCGTGAAGAAGGCCGACAGGAATCCGCTGCGCCCCGGTCCGGCGTCCTGGGCGATCATGCCGGCGAACTCGCCGAACTCCAGGGCCAGGAAGGCGGCGCCGAGCACGAAGGTAACGGCGAGCCAGGCGACGACGCCCGCGCGGTTGCGCCCGGCGACCGCGACGCTGGCCATGCCGAAGGTGACCGAGCTGGCGAGCAGCAGCATGGTCTCGGCGAAGGTCCGGTTGATGTCGAACAGGTCCTGGCCGGTCGGTCCGCCGGCGGTGCCCGACTTCAGCACGAGATAGGTCGCAAACAGCAACGCGAAGATGATCGCGTCGCTCATCAGATAGACCCAGAAGCCGAAATCGCGGTCGGCGAGCGCCGCGTCCTTCCCGCTTTCGGGTCGCATCGTTGTCGCTTCGGCGCTCATGGGCGATCCGGACTGGTCTGGTTGGTGGGTACAGTCATGCGCGGTAGCCCAGGAGCGGACCGCTGCCGCGGGTCTCGGCCGTGGCGATGTCGTCGGCCGACAGAAGCTGCTCGCCGTCGTCGTTGAAGCTGCGCGCGACGAGGACCGCCAGGATCAGCAGGGCCGACACGGCGGCGAGCCACCAGATGTGCCACACCATCGCGAATCCGAACACGCCGGCGACGACGCCGATGACGACGCCGGCCCCGGTGTTGTCCGGCATCTCGATTTCCGAGGCGATGTCGTCCCTGGTCGCTTCGGCCGGATTGGCCTTGCGCCAGGTCAGCTCGTCGCGGTCGTGCACGACCGGGACCCTGGCGAAGTTGTAGGGCGCCGGCGGCGAGGCGGTGGCCCATTCCAGCGTGCGCCCGTCCCACGGATCGCCGGTGGTGTCGGCCAGCTCCGCCCGGTTCCGGATGCTGACATAGAGCTGCATGATCAGGCAGCCGATGCCGATCAGGATCAGGAAGGCGCCGGCGGCCGCGACGACCAGCCAGGGCTGCCAGGCGGCCATGTCGTAATGCTCCATGCGCCGCGGCATGCCCATGAAGCCGAGCGCGTAGAGCGGCATGAAGGCGAGGTAGAAGCCGACGATCCAGGCCCAGAAGGCGCGCCGCCCCCAGGTATCGTCGAGCCTGAAGCCGAACGCCTTGGGGAACCAGTAGGTGTAGCCCGCGAAGTAGCCGAACAGCGCGCCGGGGATCAGCATGTTGTGGAAGTGGGCGACCAGGAAGGTCGAGTTGTGCATCATGTAGTCGACCGGCGGGATGGCGAGCAGGACGCCGGTCATGCCGCCGATGACGAAGGTGACGATGAAGCCGAGCGTCCACAGCATCGGCACCGAGACGGTGATGCGGCCGCCATACATGGTCAGAAGCCAGTCGTAAATCTTCACCCCGGTCGGCACCGCGATGATCATCGTGGTGATGCCGAAGAAGGCGTTGACGTTGGCGCTCGAGCCCATGGTGAAGAAGTGGTGCAACCAGACGGTGAACGACAGCAGGCCGATCACCGCGGTGGCGTAGACCAGCGACTCGTAGCCGAAGAGGCGCTTGCGCGAGAACGTCGCGACGACCTCGGAGAAGATGCCGAAGGCGGGCAGGATCAGGATGTAGACCTCCGGATGGCCCCAGATCCAGATCAGGTTGATGTAGTTCATCATGTTGCCGCCGTCGCCATTGGTGAAGAAGTGCATGTCCAGATAGCGGTCGAGCGCGAGCTGGGCGCCGACGACGGTGACGGCGGGGAAGGCGAAGACGATCAGGACGCTGGTGACGAGCGCCGTCCAGGTGAACAGCGGCATGCGCATCAGGGTCATGCCCGGCGCGCGCCGCTTGAAGATGGTGACGACGAAGTTGATGCCGGTCATCGTGGTGCCGACGCCGGACAGGATCACCGCCCATAGCCAGTAGTCGACGCCGACGCCGGGGTTGTACTCGATGCCGGAATAGGGCGGGTACGCGGTCCAGCCGGCGGTCGAGAACTTGCCGATGACCAGCGAGACCAGCACCAACCCGGCGCCCGACGCCGTCAGCCACAGGCTGACCGAGTTCAGGAACGGGAAGGAGACGTCGCGCGCGCCGATCTGCTGCGGCACGACGAAGTTGATCAGCCCCGTCAGGAACGGCATCGCCATGAAGAAGATCATGATGGTGCCGTGCGCGGAGAAGATCTGGTCGAAGTGGTCCGGCGGCAGATAGCCGTCATCGCCCAGCGCGATGGCCTGCTGCGTCCGCATCAGGATCGCGTCGGCGAAGCCGCGCAGCAGCATCACCAGCGCCAGCACGATGTACATGATGCCGATGCGCTTGTGGTCGACACTGGTCAGCCACTCGCGCCACAGGTATTTCCACGCCCCCAGCCAGGTGATGACGGCGAGGACGAGCACGGCGGCGCCGACCTCGCCGAGCGCGCCGCCCAGCGCCACGGGGCTGTAGAACGGCAGGGCCTCGAAGGACAGTTTCCCGAGCATCAGTGAACCTCCTGCCTGTCGGACGGCCCGCAATTGAACTGGCCCGCATACGTGTCGAGCTGGGCCATCCGGCGCCTCCTGTCGCCCGTGTATTTCTCGATGATCCTGTCGAACAGGCCGGGCTCGACGCTGGAATAGTAGGTCACGGGAACCTTCTGGCTCGGCTTGGCGAGCGCCGCGTAGGTCTGCGTGTCGAGCGTGTCGGAAGACTCGCGCACGATCCCGAGCCAGGCCTGGTATTCATCCGCCGAGACGGCCTTGACCGTGAATTGCTGGTCCGAGAAGCCGCTGCCGCTGTACTGGGTGTTGCGGCCGACATAGGTGTCCGGGGTGTCGGCCTGCAGGTTGAGCCGCGTCTGCATGCCGGCCATGGCGAAGATCTGGCCGGCGAGGCCGGGGATGTAGAAGGAATTCATCACCGTGTCGGAGGTGATGCGGATCGAGACGGGCCGGCCCGCGGGAATCGCCAGTTCGTTCACCGCGGCGATGTTCTCCTGCGGGTAGACGAACAGCCACTTCCAGTCCTGGGCGATGGCCTGGATTTCCACCGGCGCCTCCGGCGAGGCGATCGGCTTGTAGGGATCGAGCCGGTGCGTGTAGTCCCACACGATGGTGCCGATCGCGATGACGATCAGGGCGGGGCCGATCCAGACGATCACGTCGACCTTGTTCGACTGCCAGTCCGGCCGGTAGTCCGGGTTTTCCTTGGACGCGCGATAGCGCAGCAGGACCCAGGCCGTGAGCACGTAGACGGGGATGATGACGAGCAGCATCAGCCCGACGGCGGTGTACAGGAGCTCGCGTTCCGCGAAGGCGATCGGCCCGTCGGGATTGAGCACCGGCCAGTTGCCGTCGTTGCAGCCGGCGGCGAGGCCGGCGAGGCCGAGCACGAGGCCGGCGCGTACCATCGTCGATGGCAGGGATCTGGATGTCGGAAACGTCGGGCGTGGTCGAGCCATACGGTCGTCGCGGTTCCGGTTGGCAGGCGAACTCGAAACGCGGCGTGCCCACATCGTAGAATCTCTTCCGTAGGGTACAGTGATTCTTGAGTCCTAGGGCACCATCGTTAACGGGGTGTTTTCGGGGGGGGTAGAATGCGGGCGAACCCGGGCGCCACGGGGCGGCGTTCGCGCGGACCGGATGTCCGCTTCCGACCCCGAGCTACCGATCACAAAACACGTCACGAATGACCACCTTTGGCTCAAAGGGGATCAATGCACGTCGGTTCTACGGCGAAGATGGACGAAGTTTAGAGCAACCGCATAACGGTCCGCGCGGGCGCGCATGGCTCCCCCGTGCTTCGCTGGCGGCGACCCGGGCCGCCGCCAGCGTATCAATGGATCGCCATTCCGGCGGCATCCTAGAGGCCGTTGACCTCGGCCACCGAACGGTGATGCATCTCCGGCCAGTTTGCCTCGGCCTTGGCGAGCGTGCCGGCCTTGTCGTCCTTGTACTTGTCGAACGCCACGGCGTTCAGGAACACGTAGAGCTTGCCGTCGACGATGTCGGCGTAACGGTTGCTGGCGTCGAGCTTCTTGCCGATGGCGACGCCGAAGGCGCAGAACCCGCCGTATTGCGGCATGTACTTGCCCGGGTCGGCGGCGAAGGTCTTCATCGTCTCCTCGGAGGAGAAATAGTAGGCGACGCCGTCGTGCTCGACGGTGTGCTCGGCCAGGCCCGGCGTCACTTTCAGGCCGGTGGCCAGCGCGATGAGGTCGTCGCCGCGAGAGGCGACGCCGGCGCCGCTGAGCGTGGTGCCGGTCGACACGTTGTACTCGTCGGCCGCGAAGGCGGGAGCGGTGGACAGGACGGCCGCGAGGGTGGCGGCGGCGAAGAGGGGCTTGGCGTATTTCATGGCTGGTCTCCTTGTGATGGCTGAGCCCGCGGGCTCTCTGCGGTGGTTTGGATCCGCCGGCCGGTCGGCAAGCGGGGTGCGTCACCGGCTCTCGCCGGGTTCGGTGGGCCGCGCCGGCGTGCGGCGCGGCGGTGTCTTCGAAGCCTGAGTGGTGGGGCGCGTCCGGCGTGCTACGTCGCGAGCGCCTGGACGAGTTCGACGGTCTCGTCGGTGTCCCAGACGGCGTTGGCGATCATCCGGAAGTTGATGAGGGCGGCCAGATAGCCGTCGCCTTCGGGAACCTTGGCGCCCGCCGTGGCGTCGCGGACGACGGCCACCTCGAAGCCCTGCTCGATGAACTCGCGCATATGGCTTTCGACACAGAGGTTGGCGGACATGCCGGCGAGGACGATCTGGTCAACCCTGAGCTTGCGCAGCTGCAGCGCGGCGTCGTTCTGCTCGGGGCCGTAGAGCTTGTGCGGCGAGGCGATGATCGTCCGGCCGTCGAAGATGTACTCCTCGTACTCTTCCATGAAGTCGGCGCCCGATCCCGCGAAGCCCGTCATGTCGAGCGGACCGGGACGGTCGAACATGCCGATCCCGTGCATCACCTTCTCCAGCGCCCCTTCGAACATCCAGCGATGGTCGTGCGGATAGTAGTAGTGGGGGGAGACGACGACCGGCATGCCGGCGGCCTTCGCGGCGCGGAACAGCCGACGGATGTTGTCGACGACGTTGTGCTCGGTGACGCTCTCGCCGACGACGCCCCAGGTCACGCCGTCGGGGCTGAGGAAATCGATCTGCGGATCGACGACGAGGAGGGCCGCCCGGCCCTTCTCGAGCGTCATCGTCGACGGCGGCAGCACCGGTTCCGCCGGCGCGGCATAGGCCGGATTGTCGGAGGCTTCCGCGGCGCCCGTCGCCAGTCCGGCAGCGACGGCGGCGGCGCCGGCCGCGCCGGCGACGAGGAAACCGCGGCGTGCGATCGCCTTGCCGTCATCGGCGGCGTGGGCGGCGTGATGGTGGTGGTTGCGGGACATCGTCGGTCTTGCTCCTGTCGAGCGCGCGGCCCCGTTGGGGATTGGGGATTGGGTGTCGGGTGGCGGGTGTCGGGTGGCGTCACAGGCCGAGGTCGGAGAGACCCGGATGGCCGTCGGGCCGGGGGCCGAGCGGCCAGCGGAACAGCCGCTCGTCCTCGGAGATCGGCAGGTCGTTGATCGAGGCCCGGCGCACGGCCATCAGCCCGCTTGGCGCGAACTCCCAGTTCTCGTTGCCGTAGGCGCGGAACCAGCCGCCGTCGGGATCGCGCGCCTCGTAGGCGAAGCGCACCGCGATGCGGGTGTCGCCGAAGGTCCACAGCTCCTTGATCAGCCGGTAGTCGCGTTCGGCCCGCCACTTGCGGGTCAGGAACGCCTCGACGTCGACGCGGCCGCGCAGAAATTCCGAGCGGTTCCGCCAGTCGGTGTCCGGCGTGTAGGCGAGTGCGACCCTGGCCGGGTCGCGGCTGTTCCAGGCATCCTCGGCGGCGCGGACCTTGGCCGTCGCCGTTTCGGCGGTGAAGGGCGGAAGGGGTGGGCGGTTCATGGCGACTCTCTTAAAGTGAACTGATCGGTGCTGTTTGACGGCGGTGTTAATGAACCGATCTGTTCACTTTGGCAAGCGGAAATTTTGGAATAGGCGCATGTTCTTACACAAGAAACCGATAAACTATTGATTTTAAGGCGAAATATTTTTGTCGATTTTCGCATTTGAGGTCTATATTTATAGACTGGTCAGTTCAGAAAGGAGCCGGGATGCGCCCCAGCAAACGCGACGAGCTGGTTCGGGAGTCGCTCAAGATCTTCTATCGGGACGGATTCCACGCCACAGGCATGGATCTTCTGTCGGCGGAGACCGGCATCTCGAAGACCACGATGTTCAAGCACTTCCGCAGCAAGGAGGAGCTGATCCTCGCGACCCTGCGGCTGCGCGACGAGAACTTCCGCAACTGGCTGTTCCGCCGCATGGAGGAAGCCGGCCCGCCGCGGGCGCAGCTGCTGGCGATGTTCGATGCGCTGAAGGAATGGTTCGACCAGCCCGAATTCCGCTCGTGCATGTTCATCAAGGCGGCGTCGGAGTATCCCGATCCCGGACATCCGATCCACGCTCAGGCGGCCGAGCACAAACGGCTTCTGTTCCGGCAGGTGGAGAAGCTCGCCGCCGACGCCGGCGCGCCGGATCCCGCCGCTCTGGCGCGGGCTCTGCTCCTGTTGAAGGAAGGTGCGATCGTCACCGCGCACATCGGCCACGAGGCCGATCCGGCGGGCGATGCGAAGTCGGCCGCCGAAATCCTGCTGTCCGCTGTCCCGGCCTGACTGTCGCGGGCGGAAAGCGCGGCGGCGACCGCACCGGATAGCGCGCGGCCAGCATCGCGGCGGGAGGCAGCAATGTGGGGAGCGCCGGCCACGGGTCGTGGTTGCCGCCGCGGCCGGTGGTATTGGGCCCCCTAGGCACGTCATTGCCGGGCTTGCCCCGGCAATCTCCGTCGTGTGGCACGAGATGCCCGGGTCGAACCCGGGCATGACGGCGAAGGGGGGCGGCGGACAGCGGACTTGCGGCGGTGCGGCTTGTACGTAAACGCGAGCGCCCAAGCGTGCGATGTGCTTGCGCATTTCCAGATCCTTGTCGATGCGCTGCGCTGACCTGGTTCAAATCGGAAAAGCCTTGATCCGGTCCTGCTGATGGCTAGGCTCGGATCTAAGAAAGGGGCCCCTCTCTCGGAAAGGCATAACAAGTGAGATCTCGCAGATGCTTTGTACTTGTGGATTGGTGGGGACAAGTTCGGCCATATTTCCTGCAAAACAGGCATGCATCCAAGGGGCACAATAGCGAAGTTGCATTGCGCAACGTTGAGTATTTCGTTGAGCGCCGACTGATAAGTGAGAACCGGCAGCCTACGCGTTGGGAGGTGACTTTTAGACTTTACGCAGGGTGGATGAGAGGTGGGACTTCGACGGAAGTTCTCATTGACTACGAGGCCCTACTACGTGGTTACGCAAGGAGGCGTCGGAACGGTTACGAACTGAAAAGCGCAATATTCTTGCCTGCGTCTATCGGAATGCACCGTGGCGATCGGCTTCTAGCTGATAGCTCAGGGAGGAGATTGGAGAAGAAGTTGGGTGTGCATTTTCCCTTCACCTCTCGAAGCGAGTGCACATGTCAGCTCTGTCAACACCTAAACCGTCGTGCTCCCGATGGCTTCCTATGTGATCGAGTCATGGAGAAGCAGGTCGACTCATCTATCGTTGCAGATGCAATAACGCTTTCATTAGATCCTGAAAAGGCAAAGGTGATAATTATTAGTAACGACGACGATGTTATTCCAGGGCTCATAGCTGGAGAGGCATTTGGGGGAGATGTATGCTTGGTCAACACAGTGCAAAAAAATCATACACATGCCCAGCAGCTGATAGATATAATCTCCGGACCAAAGGATATTGTGGCGTGAGCAACCAATTACAAGAACTTGAGGATCTAAAGGTGTTTCATGATCCTTTTTCGGAAGCGAACTT
Organism: Microbaculum marinisediminis; assembly: GCF_025397915.1. Lineage (NCBI taxonomy): Bacteria > Pseudomonadati > Pseudomonadota > Alphaproteobacteria > Hyphomicrobiales > Tepidamorphaceae > Microbaculum > Microbaculum marinisediminis. The sequence continues at coordinate 487,212 of NZ_JALIDZ010000001.1, read as the reverse complement.
CATCCCAAAGGAGGATGGAGGGTGGGTTGCAGAGTTTGAGCGTCGAGGTAAAAAAATATCACTTCGTCGTGATGCGCAGGGGAAAATATTTTTGGCTTCAACGGGGGAGTTGGTTGCCGGAAATTTCATGAGCCTGCTGGCGGGGAAGTATTTTTCAAATATAAAATATCTAGCAAAAGCTTTATTGCATGAATATTGTGCGGCAACCGAAAATATTATGAAAGTCCCATTTTCAATTGACGATGGCATGAATGAGAAGTCTACCTTTCAGCAAATCGACAGCTTTCTCTCTAACTTGGCTGTAGGAGGAGTCGTTGGTTTGGAAGGCCCAGCTGGGGCGGGTAAGACACATTTCATTGAGAGGCTGGCAGCAAGCAGGGCGCAAAGTATAGTCAGCGGATCAGGCACCGCTCCTCTGGTTATCCCGGTGGCAAGCGCAGGCAAGATATTATCGGCAATTGATGACCGAATTGATGGGAGCCTTTCCGCGCTAAGGTCAAGCTTCAATAGGGCCGAGATTTCTCCCCTCATGCGAAATGGAATAATTTCTCTGGCCATAGATGGTTTCGATGAATTGTCGGATAGCAGGGGATACGATAATTCGTGGTCGGCGCTCCGCGAGCTGCTACGTGATATTGGAGGTAAGGGATTAATCATCCTCTCCGGCCGTGATTCTTTCATCAGCAAAGATGTCTTAAAAGAACTTATTGGGACGTCCGTTAGCCTCATCGGTTCGCCTCTTCACTCAATAAATGTCGGATTTCCAAATTCGTCCGACGCCGTATCTTGGCTCGGCGAACAGAACTCGGAATGGCTGTCGCATTCGGAAGAAGTGCGGGAGCGGTTCAGCAGTTATAGCTGGCTGAGACGCCCCTTTTTTGTTTCTCAGATCGCGCGGATGGAGCCAGATGCGTTTCTCAATAGCGAGGATGAACCTATCATCTCCCTTTGTAGCTCTATGGTATTGCGGGAAGTTGAAAAGCTTGGCATGCCGTCTGAACTTCCAGCGGAAAACGGGGTGGCAATTGTTTACTCGATACTGACCGAAGCCGCGCGAACAATGTTGGACTATGAACTCGACTTCGTCGATTCTTCCTTGTTGGAAATTGCCGTCGAGTTGGCGTGTGCAGAGCATGCGCCAGGAGATGAAGCTTTCGCTAGGGCGCTTTCAGCCAGAGCCAAAACATTAACGCTTCTTGAGCCCGCTCCGGGGACGGGTGATCGCGATAATAGAAGGTTTCCTCATGAAAAAATTAAAGCATTCTTCTATAGCAAGTATTTACTGAATGAAATTCCGAGCGAAGCGCCGGCTCCCTTGGGTTTGCGAAGAGCACAGCTTTCAATTTCTGATTTGTCGGTTTTTGGAGCATTGTTGCGCGCGAGCGATACCGAAGTGTCACGGGACTTGCTAACCTCCCTCCTAATGCGAACAAAGGAAGAGAGTTCCGGAACTACTCTCAGTGGAAATCTGGTAGCGCTCTCGATCGCATGTTTGCCTGAGTTTAATAGTGATGATTATGTTGAAATTTCGAACTGCCAGGTTCTGGATGCTGTATTCCCAGACAATCCTGCGGCGCGAATGAAAGGAGTATATCTGAATCGCATTGATGCAAGGGGCTGCAACCTTACACATGTCGTTTTCGAAACCTGTGAAGTTGGAGAGGCCATCGTTAGCGTCGACACTCGTTTCAGCGATACATTACCGAAGATCCATGCCCTTTTAGTTGAGAATACCAACGGAGTTGAGAATCGGTTTCATGACGAGGCTGACATTCAACGTGAGATCGCAGCTCTTCAGGTAGTCAAAAATCTGGAGAGCAAGCCCCGTCTATCGAACACGCTCGAAATTCTTGTAAGGCTAATGCTTCGTGGGCATTGGGTTAGGCTCAGTCGAGATGACAAAAGAGGAAGGCGGATTCTTGATCGGGAAGACTGGCCCAAAGTGCGCGCGGTTCTTGAAGGCAAGGACTTGTTGGAAATCAAGAATCTTGGCGCCGGGGGGAAACCATCTGAATTTGTCCACCTAAAGAGAGCTGATGAATTTCTTTCTCCCGGAGTTCAAGCTGATCAAGTTCGCGCCGCGATTAGGGAAACCGGAGGATCGCTTTAACTTGGTAGTAGGTTTTTTGGGCGGAGTGCTCTTTCGATACAGGAAAGCCGCACCGCGGCAGCGGGCCGATCGTGTCTGGCAGCAAAGGGCCGAAAGCTGACGGCACGTGTGTGCTTTTCACCAGCACAATTCGCTCTTATCGGCTACCCACAGCTTTACCCCTCACCCCTTCACCCAAACGTCCGCGCCAGCCGCACCGGATACCGCGCAGCCAGCGTGGCACCCCGCGTGATCAGGAACGTCGCCAGCGCCAGCCACAGGCCGTGATTGCCGAGCCAGGGCGTGGCGAGCTGCCAGACGACGACGTAGACGACCAGCGACACCAGCATCATGTTGCGCATGTCGTCCGACCACGTGGCGCCGATGAACACGCCGTCGAACTGGAAGGCGGCGACGCCGAACAGCGGCGTCAGCGCAGCCCAGACCAGGAAGACGCGCGCGGCGTCGCGCACCTCGGGGCTCGTCGTCATCAGGTCGACGAACGCCGGACCGGCCAGCAGCAGGACCAGGCTCAGCGCCCCGGCGAGCGCGAAGCCCCAGACGAGCGTCAGGTTGACCGCGCGGGCAAACGCCGGCCGGTAGCGCGCGCCGATGGCGCGCCCCGCCAGCGTCTCCGCGGCGGTGGCGAAGCCGTCGAGGAAGTAGCCGCCGAGCAGGAAGAAGTTCATCAGGATCGCATTCGCCGCCAGCACCACGTCGCCCTCGCGCGCTCCGGCGGAGGTGAACAGCGCGAAGGCGAACAGCAGCGAGAACGAGCGGATCATGATGTCGCGGTTGACCGCGAAGGTGCGGATCAGCCCGGTCTTCTCCATCACCGCCGACCACGGGATGAAGGCGCCGGCGCCGAGTGCCCGCGCCGCGACGAGCCCGCCCGCGACCGCGGTGACGGTCTCGCCGATCACCGTGCCCCAGGCCACGCCGGCCACGCCCCAGTCGAACCAGAGCACGAAGAGCGCGTTGAGCGCCATGTTCAGGCCGTTGAGAAGGAGCTGGAGCGCCAGTCCGGTGCGCGCCCGCCCCAGGCCCAGGAACCAGCCGAGTATGGCGTAGTTGAACAGCGCGAACGGCGCGCCGATCACGCGGATCGCGAAATACTCGCGCACCGCGGCCTCCACCGGCCCGCTCGCCCCCATCAGCAGCAGCGACGCGCCCAGGACGGGCGCCTGCAGCACGATCACCAGGACGCCGGCGATCAGGCCGACGAGGGCGGCGCGATAGAGCGCGGCGGTCTGGCCGGTCCTGTCGTCGGCGCCCAGCGCCTGGGCGGTGAGGCCCGTCGTGCCCGAGCGCAGGAAGTTGAAGGTGGTGAACAGGATGTCGAAGATGATGGCGCCGACGGCGATGCCGCCGAGCAGGTCGGCGCGGCCGAGCTGGCCGATCACCGCCGTATCGACGATGCCGAGCATCGGCGTCGACAGATAGGCGATCGTCATCGGCACGGCGATGGCGAGCACCCCGCGATGGGTGACCTCGAAGGGGCGGACGGTCGACATTCGGTTCTGCGCGAAAGCAAACGGGACGGGCGGCACGACGACGCGGGCCTCGAGGCCACCCCGTCACGCCGCGAACGTCCAAGGGTTATAGGCGAATGCGCGACGCTGGCAACTGACGCGTCCTGACGGCGGGATTCGTGCCATGGGTGTGGTCACCATCGGCATATCCACGACTGACGTATTCACGGCCGGCGTATCCACGACCGATGTATTCACAATGGCGCGCGGATGGCCGATCCTGCGTCCATGCCGCTCGCCGTCGTCCATCATCCCGCCTTCGCCGCCGCCCTGCCGGTCGGCCATCGCTTCCCGATGGGCAAGTACGCCAGGCTGTCCGACATCCTGGTCGCCGACGGCGTCGTCGCGCCCGACGGGTTCGTCGTTCCCTCCGAGGCGCCGGAAAGCTGGCTGCGGCTCGCCCACGCCCCGGCCTATGTCGATCAGGTTCTGGGCGCCCGCGTGCCGGCGCGGATCGCGCGCGAGATCGGCTTTCCGGTGGAGGCGACGATCGCCCGCCGCGCCCGGCTGTCGGCCGGCGCCACGGTGCTGGCGTCGCGGCTGGCGCTGGAACAGGGCATCGCCTGCACGACGGCCGGCGGCAGCCATCACGCGCGCCGCGCCGCCGGGGCGGGGTTCTGCGTCTTCAACGACGTGGCGGTGGCGGCCTGCGTCCTCGCCGCCGACGGGGTCGGGCGGATGCTGGTCGTCGATCTCGACGTCCATCAGGGCGACGGCACGGCGGAGATCCTGGCTGGGACGCCGCAGGCCTTTACGGTCTCGATGCACGCGGCGCGCAACTATCCCGTCCGCAAGGTGGCGGGCGATCTCGATATCGGCCTGGACGATGCCACCGGCGACGACGCCTATCTGCGCACGCTGCGCGAGATGCTGCCGCCGCTGCTCGACCGGGTGTCGCCGGAGCTGGTGTTCTACAACGCCGGGGTCGATCCCCACCGCGACGACCGGCTCGGCCGGCTGGCGCTGTCGGACGACGGCCTGCGGCAACGCGACGCCTGCGTCATCGGCGCCTGCCGCGACCGCGGCATCCCGATCGCCTGCGTCATCGGCGGCGGCTATTCGGACGATGTCGACGTGCTGGCCGGCCGCCACGCGATCCTGCATCGCACGGCGGCCCGCTTTGTCTGATCCGGCCTAAGGGGCGCTATTCGCCGTTCTTGCCGACCTTGGTCAGCCGCATCACCAGCCACACCGGGACGACCACAACGGCGCCGAGCAGGAAGTAGCGGAACAGATCGGCCAGCGCCTCGAAGCCGAGGTTCCAGATGCCGCGCAGGATGCGCTCGAAATTGCGCACGATGTCGAGCGGGCTGATGCCGAGCGCGGAAAAGATCAGGCCGACGATCAGCGAGATCACCGCCAGCCGGACGATCACCCAGCCGGGCGGCCCGCCGAAGAAGCGATTGAACGCGCCATTGGCCATCGCGGCGTCCTTCTCCGGGGCCACTAGAGGGTGCGGAACCGGGCCCGCGCGCCGCGTTCGATCGCCGCGCAGACCAGCGGATCGAGATCGAAGCGGTCCCTGAGGAGCTGCAGCAGGCGCAGTTCCTCCTGCTCCACGTCCAGGTCGGCGGCGGCCACGTCGACGGCCAGCGCGTAGGCGGTGTCGTAGAACTTCGGCGGCAGCGTCTCGGCGACGAGGTCGAGCACCTTGTCCAGGCTGTCGTCCTCGTTCAAGAGCGCGCCGCAATCCTCGGCGACGGCGACCAGCCGTTCCGTGTCGAACGCGCGGAAGGCCGGCAGGTTCTGCACGATCCCGCCGATGCGCAGCAGTTCGTTGTCCGTCATCGTGCGGTCGGCGGCCGACATGGTCACCATCACATAGATGAGCGCTTCCTGGGGGCTCACCGACTTGGTCATAGCGTGCTCGTCCTGTCCGGTTGGCGAAAATCCGCGAAATCCGCGCGCGTCGAAACGCCGGCGCGGCGGAGCGCACCGTAGTCGCGCCGCGCGGGGGGTGCAAGATGGGGGGGGCGGCGATGGCCCCGCCCCCGATCCTGTGAGACCAGGCCGCGCCTGCGATCAGGCCCAGCTCGTAATCAGGCTCAGCCTGCGATCAGGCCCCGCCTGTCTTTGCCGTCCAGTAGCGGTGCAGGCCGTCGACGTCGCCGCTGGTCAGCAGCGCCATCGCCTCGCCCAGCCAGTCGTCGGGCCAGTCCCACCAGGCCATGTCCACGAGGCGGGCGATCGCCGCGTCGTCGAAGCGCGTGCGGATCGGCTTTGCCGGGTTGCCGCCGACGATGGTGTAGGGCGCCACGTCGCGCGTCACCAGCGCCCGCGTTCCGATCACCGCGCCGTCGCCGATGGTGACGCCGGGCATGACGATGGCCTCGGAGCCGATCCACACGTCGTTGCCGATCACGGTGTCGCCGGCGGGCCGATAGCCGTTGGCCGCCCCGGCGAAGGCCGGCACCTCGGCCATCCAGTGGAACGGAAAGGTGCTGATCCAGTCGGCCCGGTGGCCCTGGTTGCCCGCCATGATGAAGGCCGCGCCCGAGCCGATCGAGCAGAAGCTGCCGATGATCAGCCGGTCCACCCCGTCGTCGGGCAGCAGGAAGCGGGCGCAGTCGTCGAAGCCGTGGCCGTGATAGTAGCCCGAATAGTAGCTGTAGCGGCCGACGACGATGTTCGGATTGGTGACCTGCCGGTCCAGGGGGATGCCCCGGAACGGGCTTTCGAAGATGGTGTCCATGAGATGCTCTCTGACCGTGTTGGCGCGCGCGGGCGCACCCCGCGCGCAGGCAAAAGCGGCGCGACGGCCGCACCGGCCTCGGCCGGACCGGCGTCAGCCGGCGCGGCGTCGCGCTTCGGGCCCCCGCGCGGCGCGCCATGCGCCATGCGCCGGGGCGACCGTCAGATCCTTCGTCGCGCGGCCTTCATGGAACGCTTCGCCCTGTGGAATGCTTCGCCCTGTGCTGTCGCGCGCCGTGATGCGCGATCGCACACCGCTGGTCAAGCGCCCGTGCGGGGTGGGGGCGGGGGGAGGAGGGACGGGATTGGGTGGCGTCGAACGGCATCGTCCCGCCGTTGCGCTCGAAATGGGCAATTGAGTGGCGTCAACTGTCAACCAAAAGCGGACATTGGGAGTCTTGCGGATAGCAGACATTGGATCGTACAGAATGGGCTCACATGAGTGTTTGAATTGAGCCTGCCACTGATTGGTGGCGACCAGTGTTGGTGTGCCTGTATATTCCCTGTATGGAATGTTTGGCTTTCTGTATGATTCTTAAAAAAGGTTTTTCATGGCCAAGTCTGACAAGAAAGTAGTCAACACCGCACGCTTAAAGGAGAGCGATCTTAGCCGCTTCGTTGGTCAGTGCCTTAGGGGGCTTCGCGAATTGGCCGGCTTAACGCAATCAGACTTGGCGGTGCGCTTGAATGTGGGCCAGGCAGCGATCTCAAAGATTGAAAGTCGCGGCGATGTCAAGATTTCTTCCTTGAAAAAATACGTAGAGGCGCTAGGGGCTAATATTCGTATAGAAGCGGTCTTTGGTCCGGGTTCCCGGCCAGCGTATAACCGTGCGCGTGCATTTGATTTTTATATTGCGAGCGATGAGAAGATAGTATTTCCAATACTTGGAGGTGATATATTCAAACCGAGGCGCGATGTGGTATTGAGTGTTCGGCCGATATACTCTGAAAAAATTCTCGAAGGAAAAAAAACCGTTGAATTGCGTCGGCGGTTCCCGATTTCGGCGGCGAGTGGAACGGTTGCCTACATATACTCGACATCACCGGTGCGTGCGATGGTTGGCAGTGCCCAGATTGATGATGTAATAAAGATGCCTGTCAAAGAAATATGGGATCGATTTGGGGGGATGGCTCAGATTGATAGGGTGGAGTTTGAGAGCTATTTCGAGGGGGTAAGAGACGGAGTTGCGCTTAAGATCTCAAATGCGCGCGCGTTCTCGCGCCCTAAAAATCTTGATGAGCTGAGGCAACGGTTTGGTTTTGAGCCGCCACAATCTTTCCTATACGTTTCTCAAATTCTTCGAGTGGCCTTAGAAAATGAGTGCGCAGACGTATCTGATTGATACGAATGTCATTATTGGCCTAGAAGATAATCGCCAAGTTCAACCTGCTTTCGCAGCGCTACTAAGCACTGCAGCAAAATATAAAGTGGACGTAATGGTCCACGAGGCGGCCCGAGATGACATACAGCGCGACAGGGACGTAGTTAGACGCAACATCTCGCTCAGCAAGCTACGCAAGTTTCAGTTCCTTCGAAAAGTGCGTGGGCTCGAGACGGCCGAGTTAGAAAGAAAATTCGGTCCGCTTGGTCGTCCCAACGACATTGTAGACGCCACATTGCTGGATGCTGTTGAGCGCGGCGTGGCTGACTTTTTAGTCACCGAAGATCGTAGGTTACATGAGCGCGCGCGCCGCGTGTCTCCAGAGCTTGGCCGCCGTGTACTCTACGTCGCCGATGCGGTCCAATTGCTGAGGACTACGTATGAGGCAGTTGCTGCTCCAGTTCGCTATGTCGAAGAAGTATATGCCAATGAGATACAGTTAACGGACGACATATTCAGCAGCCTGCGTGAAGACTACCCGTCATTTGACCAGTGGTGGCGCGAAAAATGTGTTCATGAACGGAGAGTATGTTGGGCGGTGTTTGATGAAGGGCTCGCTGGGTTGATCGTTAGGAAAGACGAGACTGCTTCCGACACTGATGCGACAATAAAGGCAAAAAAAATACTTAAGATTTGCACTTTCAAGGTTCGGCCTGAGAAGCGTGGTGTAAAGCTAGGTGAATTGCTTTTGAAGAAGGTTTTTTGGTTCGCCCAAATTAACAGGTATAATCTTGCCTACATAACTACATATAAAACGCAGTCAGCTTTGATAGATCTTCTGGAGTATTATGGATTTCAGAATACCGCGACAAAAAGAGATGGCGAGTTGATATATGAGAAGCCGTTCTCGCAAGGCCCGCTTTTGCCGGTGGCCGGTACTTCAAATTTCGAGCTTGGTCGACTGAACTATCCCCGCTTCGTGACGGGCTGTGGGGTTCGAGCTTTCGGCATTCCTATAAAAGAAGGGTATCACGACACGCTTTATCCCGATTTGCGGAATCCGAAACAGGCGGATCTATTCGAAACGCTCGGGGTAGGTCTGGGGCCAAAACGACCAGGCAACACAATTCGAAAGGTCTACCTTTGCCGCGCTAGTGCGAGCCTGGGGCCGCCCGGTTCTCTCCTGATGTTCTATAAAGGAAAATCAAGAAACCCGCCCTCACAGGCATTAACAGCGATTGGAATTTTTGAAGAGTCATCTGTCGCATCGTCGACGAAGGATCTTATGTTGTTGACGGGTGGGCGATCTGTATATAGCGAGGCCGAGCTGGAGATGTGGAAGGCGACGGAGGGGCGGCCTGTTAAAGTAATAAATTACCTTCTAGTAGCCTATATAGAGCCAGCGGTTTCACTCGAAGAGCTGCGAATTCTCGGAGTGATGCCTGGGCATCCTCCGCAGTCAATATTTAGGATTAGAAATAGACATCTAGAAGATCTTATAGGGAAGATTGATCTCGGGTTTTCTCCGTGGCAGCCAAAGTTATAGCGCTCACAGGTATTTCCGGCGTAGGTAAATCAACGCTGGTAAGGACGCTTGCCGCCTCGATTCCATTGGAGCATCTGCAAGCTAGTGCGTTGATTGCGGAAGGGCGCAATGTGACGGGTATCGCCATTACGCAAGATCAGTTGCGACTAATCGACATTGATGAGAACCAGCGGTTTCTAGTAGAGGGGTTTAAGCGAAAGACTAAGTCAAGCTCCGGTCTCGTCATCCTCGATGGTCATACTGTGATCGAGAAGGATAATGAACTCATCCTGGTTCGCCCTGCCGTGTTCCAGGCGATTTGCATTAGTGGCATGGTTTTTCTTGCGGACAATCCAAGTGCCATTGCTGAGCGGCGTCGATGCGATGAAAGCCGCAAACGGCCTCTGGAGAGTATTGAGGAAATACGGCGCATACAGGAAATCGCTCAGGAACACGCTATTGCGATCTGTCGATTTCTAAGTATTGAGTTATACGTTTATCGTCCAGATGAAATCGCTGCAATTACCGCTATAATCCAGCGCTTACGCTTGGCGGGGAATATAAGTATATGATGTGCATCATCAAAGGCATCCGCGTTGGGATGCACGTATATGCTGTATGGCGATCCATCCCCCCCCCAATTGACGCGCGGCCCGCGTCTCCATAGGGTCCGCGCCGGCCGGCCTAAGGGGCCGGGACACCCGTAGTTCAGGATTCAAGACGATGACCGATCCCGTCGAAGCCGCCGCGGGCGGTGCCGCAGGCGGCGCCGCCGCGACCGCGGCTCAACTGGCGGCGCTGGCGCGCGACAGCCGCGCCTGGCCGTTCGAGGAAGCCCGCAAGCTGATCGCGCGGCGCGACACGGTCGGCCAGGACAAGACGGTGATCTTCGAGACCGGCTACGGCCCCTCGGGCCTGCCGCATATCGGCACCTTCGGCGAGGTGTTGCGCACCACCATGGTGCGCCATGCCTTCCGGGTGCTGACCGAGGACACGGTGCCGACCCGGCTGATCTGCTTTTCCGACGACATGGACGGGCTGCGCAAGGTGCCCGACAACGTGCCGAACCAGGACCTGTTGCGCGCCAATCTCGACAAGCCGCTGACGCAGGTGCCCGATCCGTTCGGCAAGTTCCGTTCGTTCGGCGAGCACAACAACGCGATGCTGCGCTCGTTCCTCGATGCCTTCGGCTTCGACTACGAGTTCATGAGCGCGACCGACTGCTACACCTCGGGCCGCTTTGACCGGGCGCTGATGACGGTGCTGGAGCGCTACGACGAGGTGATGGCGGTGATGCTGCCGTCGCTGCGCGAGGAGCGCCAGGCGACCTATTCGCCGTTCCTGCCGGTGTGTCCGCGCACGGGCAAGGTGCTGCAGGTTCCGATCATCGAGCGCGACGTCGCCTCCGGCGCCATCGTCTACAAGGACCCGGAGACGGAGAAGCTCGTCCGGGTGAAGGTGACCGGCGGCGCCTGCAAGCTGCAGTGGAAGGCCGACTGGGCGATGCGCTGGTATGCGCTCGGCGTCGACTACGAGATGGCCGGCAAGGACCTGATCGACTCGGTGAAGCTGTCGAGCCGGATCTGCACGATCCTCGGCGGGCTGCCGCCGGACGGCTTCAACTACGAGCTGTTCCTCGACGAGAACGGCGAGAAGATCTCCAAGTCGAAGGGCAACGGCCTGACCATCGACGAGTGGCTGCGCTATGCCAGCCCGGAGAGCCTGGCGCTGTTCATGTATCAGGCGCCGCGCAAGGCCAAGCGGCTGTATTTCGACGTCATCCCGCGCAATGTCGACGACTACCTGACCTTCCTGGAGAAGTATCGGGCGCAGGCTTCAGGAGAGGGGAGCAAGCCGGAGGACCTGTTGGCCAACCCGGTCTGGCACATCCATTCCGGCGCCGTGCCCGATGCCGGCGTGCCGATTTCGTTCTCGATGCTCTTGAACCTGGTCTCGGCCTCGAATTCCGAGGATCGCGACGTGCTGTGGGGCTTCATCCGCCGCTATGCGCCGGACGCGAGCCCGCAGACGCATCCCCGGCTCGACCAGCTCGTCGGCTATGCGATCCACTATTTCCACGACTTCGTGCTGCCGGCCAAGCGCTACCGCGCGCCCAGCGAGGTGGAGCGCGCCGCGCTGGCCGAGCTGTCGGAGAAACTTGCGGCGCTGCCCGCGGGTACCGATGCCGAGACGATCCAGAACATCGTCTACGAGATCGGCAAGACCCATCCCTTCGACAACCTGCGCGACTGGTTCAAGGCACTGTATGAAGTGCTGATTGGCCAGAGCCAGGGCCCGAGATTCGGCTCATTCGTCGCGCTCTATGGCATCGACGAGACCCGTGCCCTGATCGGCCGCGCCCTCGACGGTTCCCTGCGAGAGGACTGAGAACGGATCGGACTGGACCGAGGGGGCGGAGAAGGCCGACAGCGACTCCGCGTCGTTGTCGCCCGGCGCCGTGTTGCGCCATTCGGCCAGATAGATGCCGCGCTTTTCGCCGCGGGCCGCCTCCGCGTCCTCGGCATAGGCGCTGTCCGGCGGCACCTCGGCCCAGCCCTGCGCCACCAGCCAGCCGTTGATGTCCTGCAGGCCGGCCGAACACGTCGCGACGATCCCCTCCGCCGCCACCGCCGCGACCGTGCAGTCGATCGCGCGGTGGCGGATCAGCCGGCGCAGCGCCGCCGCGGCGACCCGGCCGCAGGGCCAGGCCTGGCCCGCCGCGTCGGTGCATGTCCGGTCGGCGGCGATCGGGGCGATGCCAGCGAACCGGATCGTCGTGTTGCCGGACCTGAGCGTCGCCGCATCCTCGACTACGATCCGGTGAAAGCGGCGGGGCGAAGAGTCCTCCGGCGCCTCTTCGCGCGTCGTCGCGGCGCGGGGATCGCGATAGGGCGTGGTCGGCCGGCTCAGGACGTTCGGCGGCGTCACGTTGCGGGCGGTCCGGGGCGGCGGGGAAGCGGTAGTTTCGGTACGCGATTCACCGGTCTTATCAGGCGCGGCGTCGGCGGCAGCGGACGCTTCGTCTGGCGCCTCCGGCTGTTTGCCTGACACGGCCCGGTCACCGTCTGCGGAGCTGTCCTCCGCCCCCTCGGCGATACCCGTCGGCTGGGCATCCCCCTTCGGAGCATCCAGTTTCGGCGTGTCGGTTGTCGCGGCGGTCTGTGTCTGCGCGCCGGTATCGGCCAATGGCGTGAACAGGCCGAAGCCGTTCAGCACCACGCCGTAGAGGAGGGCGGTGAGCGCGATGGCGCCGATGGCAATCAAGGCGAGGGTACGGACCATGCGTTTCGTGTTTCGCCGCGTTGGGATCGGGTCCATGGTCGCCTACCGCGCGGGCGCAGGCAACCGCCGCCGGATCAGGCGGTCGCGGATTTGACGTGCGCCGGCCTCGCCGTCGCCGCCAGCACCACGGCGGTGACGATCAGGGCCGCCGAGACGACCTCGACGAGCCGGATCGGCTCGCCCAGCACCAGCCAGCCGGAGCCGAGCGCGACGACCAGTTCGAAGGCGGCGATGATGGAGGTGCGGGCAGGGCCGATGACCGGGGCGGCGAACACCAGCGCGACCTGCGGCACGATGCCGCCGATCGTGAGCAGACCGAGCGCGGCGGCGAAACCGACGGGGGTATCGGGAAACAGCCCTCCCGGCGCGCCGGCGACAAGTGGCAGGCCGCTGGAAATCGCGGTGCCCAGATAGATGCCGCCGAGCGTCGCCAGCCGGTCGGCGCCGGACAGGACGTGCGCCATCACGAGAATGCCCGTCGCGTAGGCCGCCGGCGCGGCGAAGGCGTGCAGGACCGCCATCGGCCGGGCGGCGATGGCGGTCGGGTCGAGGAACAGGGTGCAGGCGATCAGAACCATAAGCGCGCCGGCCAGCGAGCGCCGGTCGGGCCGCAGCCGGAACGCGAGAAAGCCCACGACCACCGCGAACAGCGGGAACGTGAAGAAGATCAGGGCGGCGACGGCGACCGGCATGTCGTGCAGGGCGCGGAAATAGCCGAGCACGCCGAACCCCAGGACCAGGCCCGTCGCCACGGCGATCGCGGCGGCGCGGAAATCGCCGTTGAACCGGACGATAAGCGGCACGAAGACCAGCGCCGGAACGCCGTAGCGGTAGAAGGTCGCCGCTTCCGGCGAAAGCCCGCCGGCATAGGCGCCGCGCAACAGGATCGGCAACAACCCGAAGCCGGTGGCGGCGACCAGCACGAGCACGATGCCGAGCGTCGGCGACAGGCCGCGTCCCGGATCGGCGCTTGCCGCGCGGCTTCCGGTCGTCTCTCCCGCGGTCACTGGCTCGCCCAGATGATGCGGGCGATCCAGTCGATGTCCTCCAGCGCCAGCGTGCGCTGCTCGTGCGCGGGATTGACGGAGTGCAATTCGATGGTGCGTGTGGTGCGTCGCGCCAGCACCTTGGCCATGACCTCGCCGCCGCGAGTGCGCACGATGACGCGGTCGCCGCGCCGCACCGACGCGCCGGGCGATACGATCACCACGTCGCCGTCGCGGTAGAGCGGCAGCATGCTGTCCCCGGTCACCTCCAGCGCATAGGCATGTTCGTCGGCCACGTCGGGAAACGCGACTTCGTCCCAGCCCGCCCCGACGGGAAAGCCGCCGTCGTCGAAGAAGCCGCCGGCGCCTGCCTGGGCGAAGCCGATCAGCGGCACGGCGTGCTGCCGATAGGGCGTGTCGTCCGCCGAGCTGTCGCCGACCATCGCCATGAAGTCCTCGATAGAGCAGCCGGTTGCGTCGAGGATCTTCGCGATCGATTCCGTGTTCGGCCAGCGCAACCGGCCGTCCGGCGCGCTGCGCTTGGATTTGTTGAAGGTCGTCGGGTCGAGACCCGCGCGGCGCGCGAGGCCGGACACCGACATCGAGTAGCGCGCGGCGAGCGCGTCGATCGCGGACCATATCTGGCGATGGGAGAGCATTGGTTCGGCTCCCTCCGCCCCGGCTGCGGACCGTCGGGCGGGTGTCGGGTTTGGAATTTATTCCGACAATATAGGAATTAACCCCTCAAGACCCAACTGTCCAGCGATGCCGTGGCGGCGCCGGTTTCGACGCGCGATCCCGCCGGCACCCGGCGATCGCGGGGTCAGATCAGGGTGACGCCGAGTTCCTCGTCGCCGCCGACCAGCTTGAACAGGTCGAGCGTGCCGAACCCCTTCACCTCGCGCGCGGCCACAGGCTCGAGCCGGAATTCGCCGCGGATGTGGTCTGCGGTCGCCTCGGGCAGCAGGATCTCCATCGGCTCGGCGTGCTGCTCCATGCGCGCGGCAAGGTCCATTGCAGGCCCGAAGATGTCGTAGACGTATTTCTGGATGCCGACGATCGAGCCGATCATCGGACCGGACGCGATGCCGATCCGGCAGCGCCATTTCTCCTCCCGCGTGGCGTTGCGCTGGCGGATGAAGCGGCGAAACAGGAGCGCCGTGCGGGCGATGTTCTGGGCGTGATCGGGGGTCGCCTCGGGAATGCCGGATACGGCCACATAGGCGTCGCCGATCGTTTTTAGCCGTTCGCAGCCGAATTGCTCGACGATCCTGTCGAAGCCGGTGAAGATGTCGTTGAGTTCGGAAATCAGCGCCAGCGGGTCCTTGGACACCGCCATCTCGGTGAAATCGACGAAGTCGAGCATCAGCACCGAGGCCGACTCGAAGCGCTGTGGGGTGGTGACGCCGAAGGTCTTGAGCTCCTCGTAGACCGTGCGCGGCATGATGTTGAGCAGCAGCCGCTCGGCGCGCTCCTTCTCCCGCCGCAGCGCCCGTTCGTTCTTCTCCACCATCTTGGCGTAGGACTCGATCATGTACTCGAGCTCCTTCACCTTGGTGATGTTGTGCATCTCGACCATGTAGACGTGGCGCCCGTCGTCCTCGTGCACCGAGAAATGCGCCGCGAGCGTCACCGGCCGCCGCTTCTGCTTCACCGAGATCTCGCAGGTCTCCACCGCGCCGGGTTCCAGGCCGCTCAGGTCGGGCACCTGCATGAGCTGGTCGAGCGTGATGTCGTTCGCCGGTGAGCCGAACAGCTGCTCGAACCGCTTGTTCTGGAAGAGGACCTTGAGGCCGTCGCACTCGACGATGGCGATCCCGACCCCGACGGACTCGATCAGCGCGCGATTGAACGCATCGAGATTGAGTGCGCTGCCGACGTCCGGATCGGCCGGAACCGGATCGGCGCTCATCAGTCCGCGCTCACGATCACGTCGCGCCGGGAGTTGATCTCCCTGGCCAGGGTCTCCACGTCTTCCTCCGCCATGGCGAATTCCTCCAGGGTCTCGCGGAACAGGCGGGCCATCTCGTCGAACGCCTCGTTGGTGACGTTCAGCCGGCGATGCAGCTGCTCGAGCATCTCGTCCGTATAGCTGGCCGGACCGCCCATGACCGAGGCGACGAACTTGGTCTGGTGGTCCATCAGCCGCGGCATGTCGACGTCGTCGAAGTATGGCCCGGTAATGTCGGAATCGAGGATCCGGTCGTAGAACGCCATGACGATCTTCCCGGCCGTGGCAAAGCCGCCGTAACGTTCGAATATCGTTCCCCTGGCCATTCTCTTCCGGTCCCGTCTCTTCGTTATTGTGATCCGTCTTATTATGACCAGTCTACGCCGGCTAACGCCATCATCCTAGGGCCGCGGCGAATTCCGTGACCGTTTGGGCCGCCGCGTCGAGATTGCCCTTCCATGTGGCCGGCGAACGGCCACGCGGCTTGAAGTCGTGGTCGCCGTCCTCGAGATAGGCGACCCTGACATGGCCGGGCAGCCCGTAGCCCGCGACCTCGGCCGCGGCGCCGAACGGATCGCGATCGCCCTGGCAGATCAGGACCGGCAGGTGTGCGTCTTGCAGCGGCGTCAGGCGCTGCGCGTCCGGCTGGCCGGGCGGGTGGAAAGGATACCCGAGGCAGACGACCCCGGCCGCGGCAATGGTCGGCTGGCCGGCCGCCATCGCGGCGACGCGGCCGCCCAGCGACTTGCCGCCGATCAGCAGCGGACCGTCGATACCCTCGGCTGTCGCCGCTTCGATCGCGGCGAGATATTCGTCGACGAGCTTTTCGGCGCGCGGCGGCGGCCTTTTCTTGCCCCCGGTTCGCCGTGCCGCCATGTAGGCGAATTCGAACCGGGCCACCGCGACGCCGCGTTCGGCCAGGCGCCCGGCGATCCCGGCCATGAACGGGCTGTCCATGCCGACGCCGGCCCCGTGGGCGAGCAGCAGGGTCGCGTGCGCGGGGCGGGTGGCCGGGCGATCCCAAAGAAGTGTCTCGACGCTCGTATTTGGCTCTGTCACGGTTGATCCTGGATGGTGGTGGCGGCTTGCCGCCGCGATGTGCGCGCACGATATTGCGGGCCAGGAAAGGGTACAACCGCACCGGAGCACGCGGGCTGATGGATTTTGTCGACACGATCGGGGAAGGGGCGTTGCGCCTCACCGTGTTCGCCGGCGTGTTCCTGATCATGGCGCTGGCCGAAATCTCGGCCCCGCGCCGCGACCTCGGTTTCGGCCGCGGCCGCCGCTGGATCACCAACATGGCGATCGTGCTGATCGATACGCTGGCCGTGCGGCTGCTCTTTCCGCTGGCCGCGGTCGGCGTGGCGCTGTGGGCCGATGCGAACGGCATCGGCCTGTTCCATATGCTTGCGCTTCCCGGCTGGGTCGCCGGCCTGCTCGCCTTCCTCGCGCTCGATCTCGCCATCTGGGCGCAGCATCTCGCCGTCCACAAGATCCCGATCCTGTGGCGCATCCACCGCGTCCATCACGCCGACGTCGATTTCGACGTGACCACGGCCCTGCGCTTCCACCCCTTCGAGATCGTGCTGTCGATGGTCTGGAAGATGGTCGTCGTCGTGGCGCTGGGCGCGCCGCCGCTGTCGGTCTTCCTGTTCGAGGTGGTGCTGAACGGCATGGCGATGTTCAACCATGCCAATTTCAACATTCCCGCCCGGCTCGACCGTATCCTGCGTGCCGTCGTGGTGACGCCGGACATGCACCGCGTTCACCACTCGACCGATATCGCCGAAACCGATTCCAACTACGGCTTCAACCTGTCGATCTGGGACCGGCTGTTCCGCACCTACGTGCCGCAGCCCGCGCTCGGCCATGAGGGGATGACTATCGGCCTCGACGACTACCGGACCGACGAGCCGACCCGCCTCGGCTGGTCGCTGCTGTTGCCCTTCGGCCCGCAGAACAGGGTGCGCCGCCATCTCGAAGAACGAAAGGCCGCCGCGGACGAGGCCGGCAGTCAGTAGAAGCTGACCGGGAAATAGCGCAGGAAGATTTCCCGGAAGGTGCCGTTCTGCTGGATCCGGGCCAGGGCGAAGTCGAAGGCCTCGCGCAGCCTGTCATTGCCCGGCGCCACCGCGACCGTCAGACCCTCGCCGAAATAGCGCGCCTCGGTGAACGGTGCGCCGGCGAAGCGGCAGCAGTTTTCCGAAGTCGAGCCGTTGAGCCACAGGCTCGCGTTCAGTCCGTCCTCGAAGAGCGCCTCGACATCGCCGTTCTTGAGCGCGGTCCGCGCCGCGTCGGCCGTCTCGTAGGTGTGCAGCACCGAGCCGGGGAAGAACGCCCTCAGATAGGCTTCATGCGCCGTGCCCCGCTGCACCGCGATGCGTTTGCCGGCGAGCCCCTCCGGGATCATCTCCAGCTCGGGCCCCTTGTTCCGGACGACGAACCGCGCCGGCCGGGTGAGGAAGCGGTTGGAGAAGTCGAAGCGCGCCCGGCTATCGGCGGACACCGCCAGCGATCCGATGATCGCGTCGCCGAGATCCGATTCGATGCCGCTCGGCAGCAGGTCCCATCTGAGCGTCTGCACCGTGCAGGGCACGTCGAGCTCCACGCAGATCGCCCGCGCCAGCTCGATCGAGAATCCGGTCGGCAAGCCGTCGGCACCGACGAAGGCGAACGGCGGGTTCTCCGCCTCGACCAGGATCCGCACCGCCCGGACTTCCGAGAGATCCGGTTTCTCCATCCTGTGGGCGGGGTCCCAGAAGCTCGGCACCGTCACCTGGGCGGGAAGATCGACCGCGTGTGCGCCGGGGCTCAGCAGCGTCACGGCGACGCCGGCGGCGATGCAATTCACGATAGCGCGACCGATGCGGCCCATGGCGTCCTTTCAACCACTGCGAGAAAAATCTCGCTGCAGAGCGGGTTCGATGCTTATAGTAACCCCGGCTGTGGTTGTCAGCAGGGGGGCGCGTGACGGCGGAGGGTGCCGTTCGGCGCGAAGCGGTTGCGGACCTGCCGCCCGACGTGGCGTTTCTCACGGGCAGGCTGCCGCTTGAGGCGCTAGAGGAGGCCGTCGCGGAGGCCGACCGGCTCGGCGCCTGCGCGCATGAACTGCTGCTGTCGCGCCGTCTCGTCTCGATCGACACCTATTATCGCGCACTCTCCGCCGCGGTCGGCGCCCGGTTCGTATCCATCGTGCGGCTGCGCTTTCCCGCCGATCCCTTCGTCGGCCGCGATCCGGCGCTCGCCGCGCGGCTCGGCATGCTCGTCGTGGCCAACGGCGACGGCACCGAGATCGCCTGCGCGCCGCGCGGACGACAGGTCGCGGCGCTCGTGGAGACGCTTTCCGCCCGTCCCTTTGCGGCCCGGCAACTGTTCATCACCACGCCGCAGGCGCTGACCGACGCCCTCGTCTCGTGCGCGCAGGACCATCTCGTAGCGGTCGCCCGAAATGGCGGCGGGCTGCTGCACGACGGCAATTCCGCGCGCCGGCTGCTCGACCGCAGGCAGGCCGTGGTGCTCGCCGCCATGCCGCTTGTCGCCCTGCTGGCCGCGCTGGCGTTCCCGGTTGCGACGCTGCTGGCGCTGACCGGCCTGTTCGGCCTTTTCTTTCTGGGCGTCATCGGGCTGCGTCTCGCCGCCGCGGTGCTGGGGCTGATGCCGTCCTCTTTAGGATCTTCGCTGTCTGGCCCTCCGGAGTCGTCCCGGACGGAGCGATCTCGGCCGCTATCCGACCACGAGCTGCCGGACTACACGGTGCTGGTGCCGCTCTATCGCGAGGCCGCCCTCGTGCCCGGCCTGATCGCCGCGCTCGCGCGCCTCGACTATCCCGCCCACCGTCTCGACATCAAGATCGTCACCGAGGCCGACGATGCCGAGACGCTGGCGGTCCTGCGCCGGGCCGCGCTGCCGCCGCAGATCCAGGTCGTCGTTGTCCCCGATGCCGCGCCGAAGACCAAGCCGAAGGCGCTCGGTTTCGCCCTGGCGTTCGCCCGGGGCGCTTTCGTCACCGTCTTCGACGCGGAGGATCTGCCGGATCCGCGCCAGTTGCGCCTCGCCGCCGAGCGCTTCGCCGCCGAATCCGAAGACGTCGTTTGCCTGCAGGCGCGGCTCGCCTGGTACAACTGGCCGGAGAGCTGGTTCACGCGCCAGCTCGCGCTCGAATACGCCTCGCTGTTCGAGGTGTTCCTGCCGGCGCTGGAGCGGCTCGGCTTGCCGTTTCCGCTGGGGGGAACCTCCAACCATTTCCGCATCCGCGCGCTGAAGGCGGTCGGCGGCTGGGATGCCTACAACGTGACCGAGGACGCCGACCTCGGCCTGCGGCTGGCCCGGGCGGGCTATCGCTGCAAGACGTTGCGGTCGACGACGCTGGAGGAGGCGCCCGTCAGCTTCCGGCCCTGGCTGTGCCAGCGCACCCGCTGGATGAAGGGCTGGATCCAGACCTATCTGGTCCACATGCGCGCGCCCGGCGACCTGCTGCGCCGCCTGGGTCCGGTCCGGTTCCTGGGCATTCAGGCGATCTTCGGCGGCGTCGTCGCCTCCGCCTTCGTCCACCCGGTCTTCCTTGTGGCCATCGCCGTCCAGGTCCTGCGCGGCGACATCTTCCTCAATGGCGGCGGTTCGGTCGACTTCGCGGTCAACTGGATTGGCATGCTGAACCTGATTGCGGGCTACGCGGCGGGGTTCGCGCTTGCGCTTGCCGGCCTGAGGCACCGGCCGATGTGGTGGCTCGTGCCCGAACTGGCGCTGTTGCCGGTCTACTGGCTGACGATGTCGATCGCCGCCGTCCGCGCCGTCGCGCAGCTCTGCCGCGCCCCGCATTTGTGGGAAAAGACCGAGCACGGCCTGACCGGCATGGCGCCGGTCCCGCCCGATTCGCAGGCCTATGGAAAAATTGGAGCGGGCGATCGGGATCGAACCGACGACATTCAGCTTGGGAAGCGCCGGCAACCGTTTGATCCAGTTAACCCCAGTTCCCCATCCGAGAGACCGGAAAGGATCCTCGGATGCCGGAACTTGCCGTCACGCACGGTTTGGACTGCATAGGGTATATCAACGAAACCGAGGGCGGATGCGACGCTATCGCGGTCATTGATGGCCGCAACGTCAAGCTCGGTCGCTTCGCCAATCGTGGCGACGCGCGCGCTGCGATCATCGAGGCGAGCCGGGCGGGCGATATCAGTCCCTCCGAGGAACCGGTATCTTCTTCTGGCCGAGCGATAACCGGTGCGGATACGGAACCGGTTTCGGCCTCGACGCTAAACGCGTTTCCCCCTAGGAACCGCACTTCGAAAGATGCTTATCCGCATGAATTGCCGGCCGGCGATAGGGCGGGGCGATGAACGCCCAGGCCGACCTTCTTGCGCTGTGCGCCAAATACGGCGTTGATCCGGACAGCATTCCGGATCTCCCCGAGAAACGCAGGGCGCACCGATTGCCGCCACCGGCGAGTTCGCTCGAATGCGGCATGCGGCGCGACCGGCGCCGCGTCTGGGGCGGCAGCTCGGCTTTGCCGCCGCAGCTCCGGGCGATGTTCACACCGGGCGAGATGGCCGTCATGGCCATCATCCGCGACCAGGTGCGCCGCCGTGGCTTCTGCGCGCTTGCCAATAGCGACATCGCGAAACGCGCGGGGTTGTCCGGCACAACAGTCGTGAAGCGCGCCGTGCGCACCGCCAAGGCGGCTGGCTTGATCCACGTTAAGGAACGGCGGATCGCGCGGGACCGCAATCTACCGAACATCATCACTATCGTTTCGGCGGAATGGATCGCTTGGCTACGCCTCGGCCGCGCTGCAGAGGGGGGTGGGGGCACGGGCGTGCCTGGGACGGAGAAACAGAAGGTTTTCAAGAAAAGAGAGCCGAGCGCTCCCGGCCTTCGACCTAGACCCTCGCTCTCCGATCGGCAGTGCCGACGAATATTACGGCATCTTGGCGCCGGGGAGCGGCGATGGTGAACAAAACGGCCAGCGCGGTGGGGCCCCTTGGTTGGGTCCTTCCCAAGGGCCGCCTCTCCTACGGGCACACTGCGCCTGAATGTTCGCCAGTAGATCAGCGTGCATGCGGTACACGGATACACGTGTCCCAGCGGTAGCGCACGTGTCGGGACGGCGTGTGTATGACTGTCGCATTTCAGTCCGTACTGGATTTAAGGCTGCCCCAAGAAGGGACAGGCACAAGAATTTTGGCCTCGCAGCGCGAAAACGAAATGCTGAAGTTGACAGTTGGGCTAAACTGCGCGAGCGGAAATCATGCTGAAGTGGCGTATACGCGGATATGATTCGGTGGCGCTTGGGGAGTTGGCAGACAAGACATGGCACGCGGCGAGTTGATGAAAAAACTGCTGGCGAGTTACGGCCGGGACGATGAATTTCGTGCCGTAGCCGAGCAGATCATCGACGAAGAAGAGAAGAAGAATAACCGCGTGCTCGCTCGTTCGCTCCGAAATACCCTTGATGCCGCGCCTGCTCGGCAATCTAAGCCAAAGGCACTTGCGCCGCTTATCCCATTTCCAGAGGCGGCGGGTGATTTCATCGAACTCGTCGAGCCAACTCACAGCAAACAGGACATTGTGCTTAGTTCTGAAAATACACGCGTCTTCCTTGGGCTAATGAAGGAATTTCGGCGAGCCGAAGAAATTCGACGACGCGGCTTGCCAGTTCGTTCGAAGTTGCTTTTCTGCGGGCCGCCCGGTTGTGGAAAGACGCTCTGTGCGGAGATATTTGCGTGTGAATTAGGCCTGCCGCTTTATATCGTTAAGCTGGACCGGTTGATTTCCTCTTATCTTGGCGAGACAGCGACCAACGTACGTAAAATATTCGAATTTGCACGAAAACAACCCAGCGTCCTGTTTTTTGACGAGTTCGATGCGCTAGCCCGTGCCAGAGACGAAAGTGGCGAGCACAATGAGCTGCGCCGCGTCGTAAATAGTTTACTGATCTTCATTGACCGGATCACGCCCAAGGGTTTCTTGGTGGCGGCAACTAATCTAGATAAATCTTTAGACGAAGCAATCTGGCGTCGATTCGACGAGGTGATCTGGTTTGACAAGCCCGATCGGCGCTTAACAGAGCGCTTCCTGCGAATGAAGTTCAAGAATATCACGGTTGCCTTTGATCCCATTAGTTACGCGGCGAATTTGGGCGGCTATTCCTTTGCGGAGATAGACCGCGTAAGTACTCAGGCTATAAAATCTGCTATCATCGAGAAACGAAAAGAGGTCCGCGAGAGTGATTTTCGTAAAGCGATTAGTGACGAGCGCCGCCGCAAGCATGGTCGCACGCGAATAACTCAGTCAGGCTAGCAGCTCCGACATGGCACGCTATGAGCATTTGCAACTCCTGCGTTTGCCCGAGCGGTTCCAACGAAGAAAAGCTGGAGGTGGACGACCGCCTCCACCGCGTAATCCCGCGGCGCATAGCCAGCGGCTAGACGCTGAACTTAACCTCGCCATAGAAACACAGCAGCGTCGGCGCCGGCCGGAGTTCGTCGATCCCTCGCTGATCCTCAAAGTCCAGATGTCCGGGGCGCTTCTTGAGGAGGATTGGAACCGAGTCGGCTTGACTTTGTTGTCGAGCGATGACGATCGGACACTGGTGCTATTCGCTTCAACCGACGACATGGCCGCTTTCCGTGAACGCTTGGCCGCCTATGGTCAAGGCGTGCCTCTGGGGTGCGTGAACCCAGCTTATGCAGCCTTCATCGGCGGCATCGAGGGTATCAGTGCAATCGCGCCTCGCGACCGGATTGGCATCAGGGCGCGGGAGGACGGCTTTACTGAGGTGGCAGATTTCCAAGCTGGCACAATTTATACTGTGGATGCCGAGCTGTGGGACCTTGGCCGTCGCGATTTGCGGACCAGGAAAATCGAAGATATTTCAGCCTACGTTCAAGGACGAAATGGCGAAGAGCTAGACAGATATATCGGCCCCTCCATATCACTCGTCCGCATTCGGTGCGACGGTGCGATCATTCAGACATTACTCGGAATAGATGAAATCGCAGAAATCGACTTTCCACCGGAGCCGGACGTTTCAACCGGAGAGGCCGTTGATTTTGAAATGGCCGACTTGCCACCGCTGGGTGAGGTCGGTGAGGACGCCCCTCTAATTGGCGTTATCGACAGCGGCGTAAATCTACATCCGTTGATCGAAGACATAATCGTGGGCGCCATTGGTGTGCCGGAGGCGTTAGGTACGGCGGATGACTTTGGCCACGGTACCTTTGTTTCCGGGATTTCGACGTTCGGTGATCTGCGCGCTCAACTTGACAATGGAACACTTGATCGCGCTGCACGGCTGTGTTCTGCTAAAGTACTTGATCACACTGGGAATTTTCCCGACCGGCGCCTAACGCCCGCATTGATGCGGGACGCAATCACTCAGTTAAGCCAAGAGTTCGATTGCCGGATTTTCGTTATCGCTTTGGGGGACCGGAAAAAGGTCTTTGACGGAGGCAAAGTGGGTCCCTGGGCGGCAACGCTTGACGAATTGGCTCGCGACTTGGACGTGCTTATAATTGTCGCTGCGGGTAATCGCAATCCAAGGGTAGGCAATCGTATCGAGCAGGCCGTCACCGAGTATCCCGGGTATCTGCTGGAACCTACAAATCGACTATGCGAGCCTGCCGGCGCGATAAACGTCATCACTGTAGGCTCGTTGGCGCAGGGCGATGGAATGGGCCCACTGGCTGCGGGCAGTGTAGGTGTGCGCCCGATCACAAATGCACTGGAACCCTCGCCGTTCTCTAGGGCGGGTCCCGGAATTCGAGAGGGAATTAAGCCTGATTTAGTCGATGTTGGTGGCACGCTGGTATACGATCCTATCGTAGCGCGTTTGCGAGGCGGCGAGGACTTACCAGAAGCTGGGGTGCTTTCACTTCATAATGTATTTGTTGATCGTCTTTTTGCCGGCCGATCAGGTACCTCCTATTCGGCGCCGCTCGTAGCGTTCAAAGCGAGCCAAATATTAGCTCGTTTCCCCAACGCTTCGGCAAATCTGATCCGCGCACTTCTCGCGGGAAGCGCAAGCATACCTGCAGAGGCGCGCGCAAGGCTCCAGCCCCTTGGCGCTGATGCGGAACGAGCGATCTGCGGTCATGGGTTAGTCGATATTGAGCGCGCTGTTTTTTCCGATGATGCGCGCGTAGCGCTCTATGCCGAAGATGAATTGGAAGTCGATCATTTTGCTGTTTATCAGATCCCGATTCCTGAGGCATTTCAGACTGAGCGGGGGCGACGCACAATCAGGGTTAGCCTAGCTTACGATCCGCCGGTTCGTCACAGCCGACGCGACTATGCGGGCAATACGATGGGGTTCAGGCTGATCCGTGGTTGTGAGCCAGATCTCATCTTTGAGCATTTTCGCCGGCGCGTAGCAGAAGACGGTCCATTCCCAGCGTTGGAAAATCGCTTTAACTGCTCGCTGGAACCACGTCCTACGCTACGCGAGAAATCCAGCCTGCAAACAGCAACCGCGAGTTTCTCGCGCGATGTCAGCCACTACGGCGATACCTATCATCTAGTTGTTAGGTGCGCAGGCGGTTGGGCTGCAGACGTCGGTCGTCAAGCCTTCGCGGTTGTGGTGGAAATCGCCCACGAAGCCGAAATTCAACTCTATGAGCAGCTGCGTCAGCGGGTGCGTATCCAAACATAATAATCCTGAACGCGACGCGTCCACGCGCTGCCGCTCGGTGGCGATCAAGTACCCGTTTCTTACGCCGGGCAACGTGAGACTGCGAGGGATAGTAACTTAAGCGGAGCCCTTCAATCTTACCCCCGGCCCGCCGCCGTTTTCCTCGATGAATTCGACGCCAGCGCATTCTAGCGCGCGGCGGATGGCGTCGGCGTTCGCTGGCGTGATGCTAACTGCATCGTCTGTGCCCTCAGCGCGCCGGATCGTCATTACACCAAGTTTCGCAGCGGTTGCGAGATCGTTTGCTGTCCATCGGACCAATGCACGCGCGGCGCGTACTTGTGCGCCTGTGATCGAATTAATACCGCGTGGTACTTTATTGACCATATAGCTTCCATGTGGTACAGAATGGCTCGTCTGAACAATTCTATACCACATGAGGCCGCGCATGAATACCCATGTCCGCGAACGGGAGACCCTTGTCTCTGATCACCTGACCGAGTTCCTGGCGATCACGCCGGCGCTGCGGCGGCTGCTCGAAGCGGCCGTTCAAGACGCGCTCAATTTCGTCGAGTCAATGACGCTGTTCCTCGACGAGGTCGACGGCGATGCCGACGCCGAGGACAGCGATGTCGACGAGGACACCGACCCGCGCGAGCTGGACGAGGACCACGAGCCTAACGGCGACGAGCGGGAGCCGAGTCTCGGTAGCCTGGAGCACGGGTTTCTGAAGGCTTGGGCCGGCGGAACCGACGACGATCGAGAAGGCGAGCACGACGGTCACGAGCCGGACCCAGACCGTGAACCGAGCCTGGGCTGCGTGGGGAACTGGTTCCAGCCGCATTGGGCGATCGGCGCCGACCGAGACCTGGAGGAGGATGTCGGCGACCAGTGCGAGCGCGAGGACGGCATGTGAGGGTCGATGTTCGGAGCGGCGCTTGCGATGTGGGGGGGGGGCGGCTCCAGTGAGCGTGGATTGCCAACCGCGCAGCAAATTTATTGACCGTTGTATTGTGCAATGATATATAAACGTTAAATACAACGGAGTTAGGCACCGTGCGGCTATTCGATCCAAGAGAAGTTGCTCACCACACTGGCGTCAGCGCCGCGTCTCTACGGGATTGGCGTTTCCGTGGCCTGTTGGAGGAGATCGGGCAGCTCCGGCCAAACGGGCGGTGGGGATATGGTTATGGAGACATAGCCGCCCTCGCGATTGCCCACCTGTTGGCCTCCTCGCGTCTGGTTGCCGACTTGGACTTCGCCATCAAGCTCGGCCGGTACGCTACGCAGTTCGTCTGGGCACATCTCAAGGGAGATGACGATCTTACAGATCTCGATCGCCGATATCGCGACCTGCCGTTTATCGCTGCGTGGCCAATGGGCAAAGATCTCCAAATCGAACTGTTCGAAAAGCTGGAGAACGCGACCCAATACAGCGTTCCAGGCTGGATCGCGCTCGATTGCCGTCAGGTTGCGGAAGCCCTTCGGCCTCGGCTCTCGCTCTTGGTCGAGCTGTCACGGCTCGACCGCGACGGCAAGGAAGGGGCTTCAAAGCGTTGAACGACCCCACGGAGGCGCAATGATGCTGCAGCGCGCGATCGACGCGAATCAATCCGACCTGATGGTGCGCCGCGCGCCCGCCGGCGGACTGAGTTGGGACGAGGAAACCCGCACGCTGGACGCGGTGGTTTCGACCTTCGCCGACGTGCGCCGGTACGGCTACATCGAGCGGCTTTCCCGCGAGGCCAGCAATTGGGACCTGACCCGGGTCGGTTCACCGGCCGGCGTCCCGTTCCTCGCCGGTCATAACATGTTCAATCCGGGCGCGAAGCTCGGCCGCGTACTCGCGGTCACGGTCGGGCCGCAGAACGTCCGGGCGAAGATCAAGCTCGGCGATAGCCAGGCCGCCAAGCAGCTAGTCCGCGACCTCGTCGCCGGAGTCGGTGTCGCGATCAGCTTCGGCTACGAGGTCGGCGAGTGGGAGCGCATTCCGCCGGCGAATGCAGGCGAACGGGAAGTCCGCATCGCCCGCCAAATCCACCTTTACGAAGTCAGCGCCGTGTCGGTGGCAGCCGATCCGGGCGCGCATGTCCGGTCAAAGGAGACATCCATGGATCCCGACGAAATCGAGACTGCCACCATCGAGGCCCCGCCGCCGGCGACGCCGACGCGCGAGCAGGAGACGCGGACCTTCGGCGAGACCGAAAGGCGGGCGCTGGTGCAGCGCTACGGTCTCACCAACAAGTTCTACAACCGCCACAAGGACAAGGACGAGGGACCCTTCAAGGAGGCGATCCTCGACCATCTGGCAAAGCGCTCGGAAGAGCATATGACGTTCCCGCATGTCGAAGTCGGCGGCGGCGGCGCAAGCTTCGACAATCCCGAGTTCCGTGCCGCCGCAATGGGTGAAGCGCTCTATCAGCGGATCGCGCCGAGCCACTCGCTCAGCGATCCGGCGCGGGAGTTCGCCAGGCTCACGGTCCCCGAACTCGCTCGGCAGTGCCTTGCGTTCGGCGGACACAGCACGCGCGGTCTTTCGACGGCTGAACTCGTCACTCGCGGTCTGCACACCACAAGCGATTTTCCATTGGTGCTCGCCGACACAGTGAACCGGACGCTCCGAGCCGCGTACGACGTGCCGACCTCCGGTGTGCGAATGGTCGCGCGACAGACGACCGCTCGGGATTTCCGGAAAAAAACAAAGCTGCAACTCTCCGGTGGGCCGAGCCTTGAGAAAGTCAACGAGCACGGGGAATTCAAGCACGGAACGTTCAACGAGAGCGGTGAGAGCTACAAGATCGATACCTTCGGCAAGATCTTCGGCATCACCCGGCAGGCGCTCGTAAACGATGATCTCGCCGCGTTCGATCGCGTGCCGCGCGAAATGGGCCGCGCGGCACTCGCGTTCGAAAACAATTTCCTTGCCGATCTCGTGAAGGCGAACGCCGCGATGAGCGACGGCAAGGCGTTGTTCCACGCCGATCATGGCAACCTCGCCGCTTCCGGTGCGGTCGTGTCGGTGACCACCTTGACGGTGGCCCGCCAGGCGATGCGGAAGCAGACCGGGCTGCAGGGCGAATTGATTTCGGTGCCGCCCAAATATCTACTCGTCCCTGCCGAGCTGGAGACCATCGGCGAGCAGGTCCTGGCCTCGATCGCGGCCGCCAAGGTCGATGACGTCAATCCGTTCAGCGGCCGCCTGGAGCTGATCGTGGAGCCGCGCTTCACGGACGCGACCCGGTGGTACGTCGTGGCCGATCCCGGCGTGATTGACGGCTTGGAGTACGCTTACCTGGAGGGCGATCCCGGACCGCAGATCGATACCGAAGCTGGCTTCGATGTCGACGGCGTCAGGTTCCGCGTTCGGCTCGACTTCGGGGGCGGCTTTGTCGATTGGCGGAGCTGGTACTCGAATCCGGGCGAATAGCCAGCCGAAAAACGATCAGGCGCGGGGATCGAAACGTGGCGCGCGGTCCGTCTCGGGAGCAAGCCTCCTCACCTGCCCCCTGTCTGAAATGCTCCGAGGTGGGGAGGCGAGACCGCAACCAATTTGTCAGCAGCTAGGGCGCTCCCGGTATGTCGCGCAAAATCGATCCCGTTCGCAATCAGGGCCTCTTTCCCTGCGAGGCCGAAATCGCGCGCCGGTTAAGCCAGGCGCCGGCGGAATGGCCGGACAAGGCAGCTGTCTTGGAGCGCGACGGACTGCCGCGGATCGACCCGATTATGGGCGGCCGGTTCTGGCCGGCAGTGGAGGCCTATTGGAAGCGCCGATACGGTCTCGCTAGCATCGAGGCTTTCAATCCAGATGGAGAGGAAAATCTCGATGCCCTTCGATGACGACGCGCCGGGCTACAAGGCTCGGCGAAACAAGGACGGGACGGTCCGTCACGTGTGGGTTGCCCGTGCCGACCTGGTGCGGAAAGGCTACACGCCGAAGACGGTTCGCCTTCACTACGACGCCACCACGCCGGACGGCCGGGCGCTCATTGCCGCCGCGTGCCGACGCTACCAAGCCGAAATGCTTTCTTGGGCGGCTGGACAGAAGCAGGACTATTTGCGGTTCGACGGCACGCTCAGAAGCCTGATCCGGCTTTACCAGACTGACCCGGCAAGCCCCTACAAGGCGGTGAAGTGGAACACGCGGCGCAACGACTATGACCCGTCGTTGGCGATCCTCGAAAGAGCGTTCGGCAAGCGGTCGCTGTCGGCGTTGCGTCATCCCGATTTCCGCCGCTGGTACGACGAGGCGAAGAAGCCGGCGACGCCAGGCGGGCCGGAGCGCGTGCGCCGGGCGCACGGGCTGATCAAGATGCTCCGGCTCTTGATGAGCTATGGGATCATGACCGAACTGCCGGAATGCGCCCGGCTCAAATCGATCCTCGACGAGGCACGCTTCAAACAGCCGGCGCGACGGCGCGTCCGCCTCGAGCTCAAGCACGTGCGGTCGTTCATCACGGCTGCGCTCGAAGCGGGCCGCCTGTCGCTTGCGCTCGGCACGGCGCTGCAATTCGAGACGGGCATGCGACAGCGTGACGTGATCGGCGAATGGGAACCGATACCGGACGGCGGGTCGGCGTCCGGGGTCGTGCTGCGTCGCCGGCGATGGGTCAACGGCCTCACCTGGTCGGACATTGGCGACGACCTGGTGCTTCGTAAGGCGACGACGAAGACCGGTTCGCTGATCGCCGTCGACTTGGCCTTGTGTCCGCTTGTAACCGAGCTGCTGGAGCAGATCCCTGCGGAGCAGCGGGTGGGGGCGCTGATCGTCGACGAGATGGCGGGCCGGCCCTACGCGGAATGGGCCTATGGGCGCGAGTGGCGCGTCGTCGCGCGGGCGGCCGGCATCCCGGACACGGTATGGAACATGGACGCGCGGGCAGGGGCCATTACCGAGGCCGAAGACGCCGGCGCGGCGCTTGACGAGATACGCGGTGCGGTGGGCCATGCACAGGCCTCCACGACGGCGCGTTACAGCCGTGGCGCGCTCGGAAAGGCGCGTCGAATCGCAGAGCTTCGCGCGGCGCATCGCAAGGCGCGGAACGATGAGTGAACTGGAATAGGGAACGCGATGGGGAACGTTGGGGAACGCGTAGATTAGCGGTAGGGCGTCAACCCGTTGTTCGCTTTAAGGAAAATTGGAGCGGGCGATCGGGATCGAACCGACGACATTCAGCTTGGGAAGCTGACGTTCTACCACTGAACTACGCCCGCAACGCGCACAGAACATCCGCAAGGCGCGAGATCTGTCAAGGCTTTTGGTCGCGCGGCCGCGGATAGATTCACGAAACAAGCGAACGTGAACGCGCTTGAATGGCCTCTGGATGGCGAAACCGGTTCTTTCTGCTAGGTATTGGCCAACAATCGCAGATAAGCTCCGTCCGGCCGCTCATGAACGATCTTGCCTTCGAAAAGGGCTTCGTCGCCCTCGATCCGCTGAAATTCCGCGATCCCGACATAACCGCAAAGGGCGAGGCGCGGGCGACTGTCGCGCTGGAGCGCCTCGACACGCTGTGGATCAACACCGGCACGCTCTGCAACATCACCTGCGTCAACTGCTACATCGAATCGAGCCCGACCAACGACCGCCTCGCCTACATCACCGCGGCGGAGGCGCGCGCCTATCTCTACGAGATCGCCGAACTCGGCCTGCCCACCGCCGAAATCGGCTTTACCGGCGGCGAGCCCTTCATGAATCCCGATATGCTGGAGATGCTTGAAGACGCCCTGTCGCGCGGCTTTCGCGCGCTGGTGCTGACCAACGCCATGCAGCCGATGCAGCGCCCGCCGGTCAGGGCCGGCCTCCTGCGCCTGCGCGAGACCTACGGCGACAGGCTGGTGATGCGCGTCAGCCTCGATCACTACACCGCCGAACTGCACGAGCAGGAGCGCGGCGCGAAAACCTTCGACAAGACGCTCGCCGGCCTCGACTGGCTCGCGGAAAACGGCTTCTCGGTCGCGATCGCCGGCCGCTCCGTCTGGGGTGAGCCCGAGCCGGTCGCGCGGGCGGGATACGCGGCGCTGTTCGCCGAACGCGGCTGGCCGATCGACGCCGACGACCGCACCGCCCTCGTCATCTTCCCGGAGATGGACGCCCGCGTCGACGTGCCCGAGATTACCACCGCCTGCTGGGGCATCCTCGACCTGTCGCCGAACGCCATGATGTGCGCGACGAGCCGCATGGTGGTGAAGCGCCGGGGCGCCGCCGCGCTCACCGTCCTGCCCTGCACGCTGCTGCCCTATGACGACGCCTTCGGGATGGGCGCGACGCTGGCCGAGTCGCTTGCCGCCGACGGCGGCATGTTCTCGCGCGGTGCCGTCAAGCTCTGCCACCCGCACTGCGCCAAATTCTGCGTGCTCGGCGGCGGCTCCTGCGCGCCGGAATGACCAGGCGGGCCGCGGCGCCCACTTCGGATTTCGCGCGGCCGCGCCGATCCCGCGATAGACGTGGCGGATTTGCGGCGCTACCTCTGCTTTCGTGAGCGTTACCGAGCCGATCGCAGACCTCGATCTCCTGCCCGAGCCCTTCGCCGGCTGGTTCGCCGCGCGCGGCTGGGTGCCGCGGCCGCATCAGCGCGCGCTGCTCGCCAAGGCCCGCGCCGGGCGCTCGGCCCTGCTGATCGCGCCGACCGGGGCGGGCAAGACGCTCGCCGGCTTCCTGCCGAGCCTCGTTGAGTTGGCGGCGACGCCGCGGCACAAGCCCGGCACGGCGGCCAGCCGCGCCTCGCCGCTGCACACGCTCTACATCTCGCCGCTGAAGGCGCTCGCCGTCGACGTCGCGCGAAACCTCGAGACGCCGATCGCCGAGATGGGCCTCGACATCCGCGTCGAGACCCGCACAGGCGACACGCCGCAATCGAAGCGCCAGCGCCAGCGCTACGACCCGCCGCAGATGCTGATGACGACGCCGGAGCAGATCGCCCTGCTGATCGCCAGCCGCGAGGCGCCGACGCTGTTCGCCAACCTGAAGACGATCGTGCTCGACGAGCTGCATGCCCTGGTCACCTCCAAGCGCGGCGACCTGCTGGCGCTGGGGATTGCCCGGCTGCGGTCGCTGGCGCCGGGCCTGCGCGTCGTCGGCCTGTCGGCGACGGTCGCCGATCCTCAGGTGCTCGCCCGCTGGCCGATGGATCAGTCGCACGGCCCGAATGCGGATACCGCCGTCGCCGATCTCGTCGTCGCCGAGAGCGCCGTCGCCCCCGACGTCTCGATCCTGGCGCCGAAGGAGCGGGTGCCCTGGGCCGGGCATTCGGCCCGCTATGCGCTCGGCGCGATCTACGAGGCGATCCGCGCGCACCAGACGACGCTCGTCTTCGTCAACACCCGCAGCCAGGCCGAGATGTTGTTCCAGGAGCTGTGGCGCATCAACGAGGACGGGCTCGCCATCGCGCTGCATCACGGCTCCCTCGACGTCGGCCAGCGCCGCAAGGTCGAGGCGGCGATGGTCGCCGGCGCGCTCAAGGCGGTGGTCTGCACCTCCACGCTGGATCTCGGCGTCGACTGGGGCGACATCGATCTCGTCGTCAATGTCGGCGCGCCGAAGGGCGCGAGCCGGCTGGCCCAGCGCATCGGCCGCGCCAACCACCGTCTCGACGAGCCGTCCAAGGCGCTACTGGTGCCCGCCAACCGGTTCGAGGTGATGGAATGCGAGGCGGCGCTGGAGGCGCTTGCCGAGAACGCCCAGGACTCGCCGCCGCCACGCACCGGCGCGCTCGACGTGCTGGCCCAGCACGTGCTCGGTTCCGCCGTCGCCGCGCCGTTCGATGCCGACGCGCTCTACCGGGAAGTGACCGGCGCGGCGGCCTATGCCGATCTCGATCGCGCGACCTTCGACCGCGTCGTCGATTTCGTCGCCACCGGCGGCTACGCGCTGAAGACCTACGAGCGCTACGCCCGCATCCGCAGGACGCCGGAAGGCAGGTGGCGCGTCTCCAACCCCAAGGTCGCCCAGCAGTACCGGCTCAATGTCGGCACCATCGTCGAGGCGCCGATGCTGAAGGTCCGGCTGGTCCGGGGTGGCCGCTCCAGGGCGCTCGTCGGCGGGCGCATGCTCGGCGAGATCGAGGAGTGGTTCGTCGACCAGCTCGCGCCCGGCGACACCTTCGTCTTCGCCGGTCACATCCTGCGGCTGGAAGGTCTGCGCGAGACCGAGGTCTACGTATCCCGCGCCGTCAACGAGGACGCCAAGGTGCCCTCCTATCAGGGCGGCAAGTTCCCGCTGTCGACCTATCTCGCCGACCGGGTGCGCGCGATCCTGGCCGACGAACGGCTGTGGCGCCGGCTGCCCGGCGAGGTCGGCGAATGGCTCGGGGTGCAGAAGCTGCGCTCGGTCATCCCGCGCCGCGACCAGCTTCTGGTCGAGACCTTTCCGCGCGGGGCGCGCTTCTATCTCGTCTGCTATCCGTTCGAAGGCAGGCTCGCCCACCAGACGCTCGGCATGCTGCTGACGCGCCGGCTCGAGCGCATGCGCGCCCGCCCGCTCGGCTTCGTCGCCTCGGAATACGCGCTCGCCGTCTGGGGCCTGGGCGATATCGCCGCCATGATCCGGATGGGCCGGCTATCGCTCGGCGAGCTGTTCGATCAGGACATGCTCGGCGACGATCTGGAGGCCTGGCTCGCCGAATCGAGCCTGATGAAGCGCACCTTCCGCACCTGCGCGACGATTTCCGGGCTGATCGAGCGGCGCCATCCCGGCAAGGAGAAGACCGGCCGCCAGATGACCGTGTCCTCCGACCTGATCTACGACGTCCTGATGAGCCACGAGCCCGATCACGTCCTGCTGCAGGCGACCCGCGCCGACGCGGCCACGGGCCTGCTCGATGTCACCCGCGTCGGCGACATGCTGCGGCGCACGCGCGGCAGGATCGTCCACCAGACGCTCGACCGGGTGTCGCCGCTCGCCGTGCCGGTGCTTCTGGAGATCGGCAAGGAGCCGGTGCACGGCGAAGCCGACGAAAGCCTGCTCGCCGAGGCCGCCGACGCGCTCATCGCCGAGGCGATGGGCGAGGCCGCCGTCAGGCCGCTGCGCTGAAGCCGTCAGGCGCCCTGGTTCGGCCGGATCCGCTTCAGCAAGTCCCACACCGGCAGCGCTGACAATCCGCCGATCAGCCCCGCGCCGTAGCTCGGCAGCGGAAAGCCCAGGATCATCTGCCACAGGTATCCGGCGACATATCCTGCAACCAGCATGACCACGATGGTGATCAGCAGGCGTTGCCACAACGGCATCAGTAGTTTCATGGACGGCTCCTCTCGCTTGGGCGGACAATAGCCTTATTCGCGCTGGCCGCGCTATGGTCGCCTGACAGCGAAACTACAGGAGAGGACACGTGGCACACGAGACGGCCAGAGCCGCATCGCGCAAACTCAGAAGCATCCAGACCGCCGACGCGGCATCCTTGGCGGAGTACTACGATGGCTGGGCGCGGTCCTATGACGAGGATCTGGAAGACCTCGGCTACGAAGCGCCGCAGCGTGCCGCCGGTCTGCTCAAGGCGCACGGGATAACGGCGACGGCCCGTATTCTCGACGCGTGTTGCGGAACGGGGCTGACCGGACGTCGGCTGGCCGAGGCCGGCTTCGAGCATGTGGACGGCTTCGACATCTCTGAGGCGTCGCTCGACGAGGCGCGGACGGTGGCCGCCTACGACCGGCTTTTCCGGCAGGACATGAACGATCCGTTGCAGGCGCCGGACGGCGCCTACGACGCGGTCGTGTGCATCGGCTCGATGACCTACGCGGAAAGGCCCGAACAGATTCTGCGCGAATTCTGCCGCGTCGCGCGGCCCGGCGGGCTCGTTCTGTTCACCCAGCGCACGGACTACTGGAGCGACGACTTCGCCGACGTTCTCCGTCGCCTCGAAGAGGCCGGTCTCTGGCAGACGCTCGAAAGGACCGAGCCGCAGCCCTATCTGCCGCGCCACCCGGAGTTCGCCGACGCGATCAAGGTCGTCTACGCGGTCTTTCGCGTGGTATGAGCTCAATATCCGGTCGCCGCTCGAATCGGGCATAAGAACGCCGTGGCATCACTCTGCGGCGGAGGCGGCGGGACGTGACATCGGTGGCGCTGATGATCGATCGGTCGGCGGAAGATCCGGTAGCGGCGATCCATGTCGCCGGCGCCGTTCTGATGCCGGATCCCTCCGGGGCGCTGTGGTGGCCCTCGGAATCGATCTTGGTCGTCGCCGACCTGCATCTGGAAAAGGGCTCGGCGCTCGCCGGTCGCGGTGCTCTGGTGCCGCCCTACGACACTGCCGCGACCCTGGAGCGGCTGGCGCGCGTGATCGAGGCGCGCCGACCGCGCACGGTGATCTCGCTCGGCGACTCGTTCCACGATGTCGGTGCCGGCGACCGTTTCCCCGAACCGTACCGCGATCGCCTCGCCGCGCTTCAGCACGGGCGCGACTGGCTGTGGATCGCCGGCAACCACGACCCGACGCCGCCGGCGGGCATTGCCGGCGACTGGTTCGAGGAGCTTGCGGTCGGTGGCCTGGTTTTCCGCCACGAGCCCGATGCGGTCGCGCCGGACGGCGAGATCGCCGGGCACCTGCACCCCTCCGCCAGGGTGCGCCTGCGTGGCCGCAGCGTTCGGCGGCGCTGTTTCGCCGGCGACGGGCGGCGGCTGGTCATGCCCGCCTTCGGAGCCTTCACCGGCGGGCTGAACATTCTCGACGAGGCCTATTCCGGGCTGTTCGAGAGACAGGCGCTCGCCGCCTGGATGATCGGCGACAAGGCCGTCTATCCGATCGCCGGGCGCAGGCTGTTGCCGGACTAGGAAAGCGCGCCTCTAGCCGGACAGCACCACCATTTCGGCGATCGCCGTGACGATCAGCGCGACGACGGCGGCGGCGGTGAGGCGGATGCGCAGCGGCGCGAACCAGACCGGGGCCCGGCCCTCGCCGACGGCACGCACGTCGAGCCAGGCCTGAAGCAGGAACGCGACGATCAGCAATGCCTGGCCTTCGAACCCCGACAGGATCAGCGAGACCCACGCCGCCACCGGCGGCAGGATGCTGATGACGAAACCCTGCGTGCGCTCCGAGCCGTAGAGCGGCCCCATTGCCATGCCCCAGCGGATGCCGCCCAGGAACGACAGCACAAGCGCGCCGTAGACGCTGGTGGCGAACGCGATGAAGGCGGCGACGCCGACATCCGAGATGGCCATCGGGCCGATGGCGCCGACCACGAAGGGGACAACGCCGGCCCAGCCGAGGACGACGGCGGCGAGCGGCGCCGAGTCGTTGCCGATGGGCTGGTCGGATAGGATGGTCATGGTTGTCTCCCCCGAGATTGTCGCCTGAGATTGTCGCCCAAAGCTGTCTGAATTGCAGCCCGCGACGCCGTGATCAGCTCCGGCGGAACAGGACGCTTCCCAGCCAGCCGACGCCGAAGGCCATGGCGACCGTTCCCAGACCGTAGATGAGCGGTTGCCTGTGGGCGAGATTGAAGATCGCCGCCTCGAACCCCGTCTTGACCACCCAGAACCCGAGCTTCTCGGTTGCCAGCAGGGCGCCGTCCCCGAAGACGTGGACACGGGCCCTGTAGCCGCCGGTGCGGATATTGGCGGGAAGCGGGATCTGCGCCATGAACATGCGTGGCGTCAGCATTTCCACGGCTTCCGGGTTCTCGAAATACAGCTCGTTGCTCTGCTCGCGACGCAGGAGCGCGGTGCGGAATTCCGTGGCGACCCGTTTCGGCTGCTCCGTGGCCGTTTCGATCTTGAGGAAGTCGAGGCCGATCTGCTGGCGTTTCAGGGCCGGCGGCGACGAGATTTCCTCGAGCGGCCTGTTGGTCAGGACGGCGTAGTAGGACGGGGCGTTCTTGAACTCGACGCCGGTGCCGTTGACCCAGATGCCGCCGACGCGTTCCTTGCGCCAGACCACCATGTTGCTGCCCGGCCCTTCGATGACGATGGCGACGTCGTAGCCCTCCGACCGGCGTCCGACGGTGGCCGCGTCGCGCTCGACGGTGCCGAACAGGACGAGTTCGGTGCCGACGAAATTGGACCGGATCTCGATGCGCTTCGACGACAGCGCCGCGATGACGGATTCCGCCCGCGCCGTGGAGGCTGCGATGGCGGCCAGGCTCGCGATCGCCAGAACGAGCAGGCTGCGCATCATTCCGGTGCTCCCGTGGCGATCGTCAGCGAGTAGAGGTCCGTCGGCGTCGTCACGAGCCCGTAGAGCATCCGCACGCCGACCGCCAGGACGAGCAGCGCCAGCAACAGCCGCAACTGCTCGCCGCGCAGCTTCAACCCGGCCTGCACGCCGAACTGCGCGCCCATGACGCCGCCGATCATCAGCAGCAGCGCCAGGACCGAGTCCACCGATTGCGTCGTCACCGCGTGCAGCACCGCGGCGAAAGCGGTCACGAAGATGATCTGGAACAGCGAGGTGCCGATGACGACGTTGGTCGGCACCCGCAACAGGTAGATCATCGCCGGCACCATGATGAATCCGCCGCCGACGCCCATGATCGCGACCAGCAGGCCGATCAGCGCGCCGAGAATGGCGACCGGCAACACGCTGATGTAGAGCTTCGAGCGCTTGAAGCGCATTCGCACCGGCAGCCGGTGCAGCCAGGTATGTTGGCCCGGACGCCGCGCCGCGACCGACCGGCCCAGTCGCCGGCGGATCATCGCCCGACCGCTTTCCACCAGCATCATTCCGCCGACGCCGCCGAGGAACAGCACGTACATAATGCCGATGATGAGGTCGAGCTGGCCGAAGCTACGCAGCCAGCTGAACAGCACCACGCCGAGCGCGGCGCCGACCAGGCCGCCCGCGATCAGGATGACGCCGAGCGAGATGTCGATGGTTTTTCGCTGCCAGTGGGCGAGGGCGCCCGAAACCGACGACGCGACGATCTGCCCCGTCTGGGTCGCCACGGCGACGGCCGGCGAGATGCCCGTGAAAATCAGGAGAGGGGTGAGCAGAAATCCGCCGCCGACCCCGAACATGCCCGACAAGAAGCCGACTGCTGCCCCCATTCCGAGCAGCATGAACATGTTAACGGCGATTTCGGCGATGGGTAGATATATCTCCATCACACGACCTGCGGGGCCCGAGCCCGATTACATATTAGAAAAAACTCATACTTGTTAATGGCAGCCCCGCCGGCATTGTCAATCTGCCGGCGGGGGAATTCGTGATTATTGCTAACTGGCGGTGATCAGCCGGCCGATTTGCCGAGCTCCTCGATCAGCTCCGGGGTGATGTCGCCGGTGTCCGGCATGCCCACCGAGCGCTGGAAGGCGCGCACCGCGTCGCGGGTGCGGGGGCCGACCTGGCCATCGGCGGGACCGGGCGTGAAACCGAGCCTGGACAGCATCGACTGGGCCGACATGATCATGTCGCGATCGATGAAGACCTGCCGCGCCTGCGTCACGGACCCCCAGCCGCCTTGCGGTTCGGGAACGACGTTGGCGCTGGCGTCGGGTGTCTTCGGCGTCCAGGCGTCCAGCACGGCGCGGGCCTTCAGCAGGCTTTCCTGGTCGAGCTGGTTGGCCACCTCGTCGCGCTTCGCCAGCGCCTCGTTGTCGCCCTGGTCGGCGGCGATCGCGAACCAGCGGAACGACTCGGCGAAATTGGTCTGGACGCCGAGGCCGCGGGCGAACAGGACCGCGAGGTTGAACTGGCTGTCGGCGAGACCGTATTCGGCGGCCTGGCGGAACCAGATGGCCGCCTTCTCGTAGTCCGGCTTTCCGTCGATGCCGTCGGCGTAGAGCACGGCCAGATTGTGCATGGCCTTGCGATTGCCCTGCTCGGCGGCGCGCTGGTACCACATGCGGGCCATGGCGAGGTCGCGGCCGACGCCTTCGCCCTTTTCGTACAGGCTGCCGAGGCGATACTGCGCCGGGGCAAGCCCCTGCGCCGCCGCCTTGCGATACCATTCGACGGCCCTGGTGGCGTCGTGGGGCAGGCCGCGGCCGTCCATGTAGCGGACCGCCACCTCGAATTCGGCGGCCGGATCGCCCGCGGCGGCGGCCTGGCGCAGCAGTTCCGGCGTCGTGCTGGCCGACAGCTCGTCGAAGACGGCGCTGGCGGGCTGCGCCGAAGCGGCTGCGGGCGTCGTCACCGGCGTGACATTGCCGCCGGACGCGGGCGCGGTTTCGGCCCGCGCGACGGCCGTCTTGGGACCGGCGGCTTTCGGCGTGCTGGCGCCCGTCTTGTTCCGGGCACCCGTCTTGGCCGCGTTGCCCTTGGCCTTCGGGTTGTCCGCGGTCTTGGCGCCAGCCACCTTCTTCTTGTCTGTCGGCTTGTCGGCGACCTTCGCGGGAGCCTGGGGCGCGGGGGCCTGGGCCACGGGGGCTTGGGTCACGGTCCGGGCCGAGGCCTGCGGCAGGCCGCTCATCGTCGCGTTCGCTGTGACATCGCGCGGCGCGGCCTCCGGCGCCGTGCCTGCGACCGCCGGCCGGTCGAGCGAGGACGTGTTGGCCGGATCCGCCGTCAGCAGGGTGGCGATTTTCATCGTCCCGTAGACGAGCACCAGCATCGCCGCGGCGATCGCCAGCGGGCGGCGGTATTTCTTCAGCGCGCTGCGCAGTGCGTCGAGGGACACGCCCTTGGCGACGGCGGCCTTGTCCTGCGTGCCAGACTGCTCGGCAACCGCCGCCTGGGCGGCGCGCCGGGCTGCGGCGATGAAGTCGGCCGGCGAATCCGTCGCCGATATCGCGGGCGGCGCGGCCGCCGGTCGGCCGGTGCCCGGTACCAGCGGCGTGTCGTCTTCTATGGAGCCGGCATCCGCGGAGTCCGCATCCGGGGAGGCGGCACCGGTCTTCGATTTTGCCCCCGCCGCGGCCGCCTTGGCGGCCTTCTTCGCTTCGGCCTTGGCGGCTTTCGCC
This sequence comes from Microbaculum marinisediminis, assembly GCF_025397915.1. Lineage (NCBI taxonomy): Bacteria > Pseudomonadati > Pseudomonadota > Alphaproteobacteria > Hyphomicrobiales > Tepidamorphaceae > Microbaculum > Microbaculum marinisediminis. The sequence goes on along the minus strand of NZ_JALIDZ010000001.1, from coordinate 447,370 downwards.
GATGCCGCTGGCGTTTTCGTCGGCTCGGCCTCTAGTCTCGGTTCGGGCTTGACGGCCGGCGCCTCGGCAGGCTCCCCGGCATCGTCGCGAGACATGGATTGGTCCTGGCCGGGCAGCCGCTTGTCTCCGGCAACCTCGTCGACCTCGTCCTCGAGTTCCTCGAGCCGGTCGACGACTTTCATCAGCGTGGTGTGAACCACCTGCAGCGCGTCGTGGGTGCGCTGCCCGGTCGCTTCGGCGTCCCGGCGCTGGCTGGCGAGTTCGTCGCGCAGCGTGCCGAAGACGTCGGCATCGCCGATGCTCGCCCCAATCGCCGTGAGCGCGCGCTCGATGGCCTCGTTCGCCGCTGCGCGGGCCGCATCCAGGGTGTCGGCCCGGCTGTCCTCGATACGGGAGACCATGTCCGTGATCGTCTGTTCCAGCCCGCCGACGTCGGCCGTCTGGCGCGAGCTGGCGTCCACGGTCTCCGCCAGCCGAGAAATCTGCTGCTCGATCTGCGCCAGCGCGACCGGGTCGCCGTCCTGGGCGGCGCCGGCCAGTTTCTCCGAAAGCTGGGCGATCTGTTTCTCCAGATCGCCCATTCGGCTCTCGGGCGCCTGCGTCACGCGATCGCCGAGTGCCTGCATGTCCCGGCGCAGCGCCGTGTAGTCGTCGCGACGCACGCCGTCGATCTGTTCGGCGAGATTGCGGATGTCGGCGCGGATCGCGTCGAGTTCGGCAAGCCCGGCCTCGTCGAGGGCGTTGGTCGCCGCATAGGTGCTGCGTTCGGTAAGCAGACGATCGCCGAGGTCGCGCAATTCGCCGCGCATGGCCTCGAACTCGTCGCGCGTCGCCGTATCGAACCGCGCCGCGATATCCTCGAGCTGCGCCTCGATGGTTCCGGAGCCGGATGCCGGAAGCGACTCGATGCGATCGGCCAGCCGCGCCATCTCGGCGCGCATGGCCGCCATTTCATCGCGGCCGCGAAGGTCGACCTGCTCGGCGATTTCGCGCACCTCGTTGCGGATCGCGCCGATCTCGTCGCGGGCGGCCGCGCTCAGCCGCACGGCGACATCCTCGAGCTTTGCTTCGATCGATTCGGCGTCCCGCCCGGGCATGGACTCGATCTTGCCCGCCAGATTGCGGATATCGGAGCGCAGGGATTCGAACTCGCCGCGAGTCCGGCGGTCGATGTCCTGGGCGATTTCGCGCAGTTCGCCGCGGATCGCGTCCAGTTCCGAGCGCGTCGCGGTATCGAGCCGCCGTTCCGTGTCCTCGAGCCGTTCGGCGAGGTCGTCCGCGACCTGGGAGGGCATCGTTTCGATGCGCCGTGCCATCTCGGTGACCATCAGCCGGAGATCGGCGAAATCCTTTGTGTCGCTGGCCCGCAGGCCGCCGGTCGCGGCGACGTTCTGCAGACCCTCCCGGATCTGCTTGAGCTGGTCGGAGGGCAGCGCCTCGCCGAGCGTGCGCTCGAGCCGCTCGGAGACGAGATCGATGCGGTGGTCGACCCGGTCGGCGTAGCCGGACACGGCGCGGTCGAACTCGACCTCGAGAGTCTTCTGCCGGGAGGCGATCTCTGCGATCGCGTCCCTGAGGCCGTTGGTCGGCGCCGGCGCCGACGAGGGCTGCGCGGGGGCGGCCGGGGGCGCGGTCCTGGAAAGGGGCGGGCGGTGTTTTGATTCGACGCGCCGGGCGATGTCGTGAAGCCGTTCCTCTAGATCGCGGATCGTTTCGCGGGTCGAAAGCCGTTCCGGTCCTTGGGGCATCTTGCTGCTCAATCTGTCGAGACGGCGCGCGATCCCGCGTAGCGAGTGCGGATCGTCGTCGTCGGCTGCGGGCTTGTCGGTTCCGATCGCGCCTGCCAGGCGATCGAGGCGACGCGCGACGGGGTCCGTCGGTCCGGACGGGCCAGGGGCCCCCGGGGCGTCGAACGGATCGTCGAGCGGGTCGTCGAAACGCCGGCCACCCGACGGGGCGGCGCGGTAGGTTTGCGCGGAATCCGTGGGGGAGTCCGCGGGGGAATCCTCGGGAGACGTCGCCGGAGATGCCGCCAGAGACGCCATCGTGGAAGCGGGCGGCCGCGGCACGCCGTGCGGCGAACCGGCGCCCTCCTTCGAGTCGTGCAGGACCGCATCGAGCCAGTCGCCGAGGCTCATTCCCGCCCGATCCGCGGCGCGCCGCGCCTGGTCGGCGGGATCGTCGTGGGCGACAGGTTCTCTACGTGAGCCGCGAAGTGCCATGTTAGTGTATCGATCCGGTCCGTTCGTGCCGGGCGTGCGCTCCATTCATTTCCGGAGTCGGGAATCGTCCGGCCTAGCTGATCCCCGATGGATAGTTTTCCCATCAGGGTAAATAGTTGGTTAAGCGCACGGTGGTTTCTCGGCGCGATGGTCTCGAAACGGGACACGTGCCGGCCCGCCATGCCCGTTCGGGCGGAACGGCGTTTTGGATTTGACCTTTACGTAAGCGTAAGGCATAGTGCGCCCACGATAACGAGGAGCGTTGCATGGTCGATAACGCCGCTGCGACGGATCGGTCCGAGACCGAAGCGCAGGCCGAGTCCGCCGAGCAGGATCGCAAGACGGTCTTCACCATTGGTGACCTGTCGCGCGAGTTCGGCGTGACGCTCCGGGCGATCCGTTTCTACGAGGACAAGGGGCTGCTCAACCCGCGCCGGCAGGGCATGACGCGGCTCTACTCGCGCCGCGATCGCGCCCGGCTGAAATTGATCCTCCTGGGCAAGCGCGTCGGCTTTTCCCTCGTGGAGATCGGCGAGATGCTCGATCTCTACGATCTGAAGGACGGCCAGACGACCCAGATGAAGGTGGCGCTGACGAAATTCGACGAACAGATCGGGTATCTGGAGGCCCAGCGCGCCGAGATCGATCAGGCGCTGGGCGACCTCAAGCGTGCCCGCGACGTGGTCCAGGGCATCCTGAAGGAACGCGAGCGCAACGAACGCTGATGTGACGATCGGCCGGGGCGGTCCCCCGATCCGGCCGCCAACAAGACCATTCCGGGAGTGAGACCATGCCGAGCTACAAGGCCCCCGTCGACGACGTGCTGTTCCTTCTGAACGACGTCATCGGCATCGACCGCTACAACAACATCCCGAGCTTCGCCGAGGCGACCCCGGATCTGGTCAAGGCGATCCTGGAGGAGGGCGCGCGTCTCTGCGAGGAGGTGCTGCAGCCGCTGAACCGGGTCGGCGATACCGAGGGCTGCACCCGCAACGACGACGGCAGCGTCACCACGCCGACCGGCTTCAAGGATGCCTTCGGCCAGTTCGCCGAGGGCGGCTGGATCGGCCTGACCGCGGATCCGCAATATGGCGGCCAGGGCCTGCCGCACACGCTCGGCGCCGCGATCAACGAGTTCGTATCCTCCGCCAACGTCGCGTTCGGCATGTATCCGGGCCTGACTCAGGGCGCCATCGCCGCGCTGACCATCCACGGCTCCGACGCCCAGAAGGCGCTCTATCTGCCCAAGCTCGTGTCCGGCGAATGGCTCGGCACCATGAACCTGACCGAGCCCCATTGCGGCACCGATCTCGGCCTCCTGAAGACGAAGGCCGTGCCCAACGGCGACGGGTCCTACGCGATCACCGGCACCAAGATCTTCATCTCCGCCGGCGAGCACGATCTTTCCGACAACATCGTCCATCTCGTGATTGCCCGCATCGAGGGCGCGCCGGACGGCACCAAGGGCATCTCGCTGTTCGTCGTGCCGAAGATACTGCCGACCGAGGACGGCGGCCTCGGCGCGCGCAACGCGCTGGGGTGCGGCGCGCTCGAGGAGAAGATGGGCATCCACGGCAACGCCACCTGCGTCATGAACTACGACGGCGCCACCGGCTGGCTCGTCGGCGAGGAGAACAAGGGCCTGCGCGCCATGTTCACGATGATGAACGAAGCGCGCCTCGGCGTCGGCATCCAGGGGCTGTCGCAGTCCGAGGTCGCCTATCAGAACGCGGTGACCTACGCCCGCGAGCGCCTGCAGGGCCGCGCGCTGACCGGGCCGAAGGACCCCGACAAGCCGGCCGACCCGATCATCGTGCATCCGGACGTGCGCCGCGTGCTGATGAGCATGAAGGCGTTCAACGAGGCCGCCCGCGCGCTCGTGCTATGGACGGCGGTCCGCGGCGACATCGCCCATGGCGGCGCCGACGAGGCGGAGCGCCAGGCCGCCGACGACCTGATGGGCCTGATGACCCCTGTCGTGAAGGGCGTGCTCACCGATACCGGGTTCCAGAACGCGGTCACCGCCCAGCAGGTCTACGGCGGCCATGGCTACATCGCCGAGTGGGGCATGGAGCAGTTTGTCCGCGACGCCCGCATCGCCATGATCTACGAGGGCGCCAACGGCATCCAGGGGCTCGATCTGGTCGGCCGCAAGCTGCCCGCCAATGGCGGCCGCGCGGTGATGGCGTTCTTCGGCGAGGTCGAGGGCTTCGTCAAGGAGAACGCCGGGGACGAGGCGATGGCGCCCTATGTCGAGCCGCTGAAGGTGGGGCTGGAGACGCTGCAGCAGGCCACCATGTGGTTCATGCAGAACGCGATGACGAAGCCCGACAACGCCGGCGCCGGCTCGACCGACTACATGCATCTCTTCGGCCTCGTCGCCCTCGGCTACATGTGGGCGCGGATGGCCAGGGTCGCGCAGGCCAGGCTCGCCGACGGTGCCGACAACAAGGCCTTCTACGAGACCAAGCTCGTCACCGGCCGCTACTTCATGGAGCGGATCATGCCGGAGGCGAAGGCCCACTACGCCCGCATTTCCGCCGGTGCCGACACCCTGATGGCGCTGTCGGCGGAGGCGTTTTGATGGTGGACACCGGCATCGGTCGCCATCCCGGCCGGAACGGTGTGGAGATCCGGGACCGGAGAGGCCCGGCGCCATCTGTGGCTCGCTGATCCCGGATCGGCCGCCCGGCCGTCCGGGATGACGCCGGGATGACGAAGCAGAGGGACGAGACGATATGACCGCACTCGATGTACCCCGCCCCGACTGGATGAGCGAGGACGTCGTCCTCCTCGAAGACCAGTCGCGCCGCTTCTTCGACGCCGAGATGGCCCCGCACTACGACGGGTGGATTGACGAGGGCATCGTGCCGCGCTGGGCCTGGGAGAAGACCGGCGAGGCGGGCCTGCTCTGCGCCGCGATGCCGGAAGAATACGGCGGCGCCGGCGGCAGCTTCGCCCACGAGGCGGTGATCACCTATCAGCTCGGCATGGCGGGCCTCGACTCCTTCGGCATCGCGTTGCACAACGCCATCGTCGCCCCCTACATCCTGCATTTCGGATCGGAGGATCAGAAGAAGCGCTGGCTGCCGAAGCTGGCCACCGGCGAGATGATCGGCGCCATCGCCATGACCGAGCCCGGCGCCGGCTCCGACCTGCAGGGCGTCAGGACCACGGCCCGGAAGGACGGCAACCACTACCGCATCTCCGGCTCCAAGACCTTCATCACCAACGGCCAGAATGCCAACCTGGTCATCGTGGTGGCGAAGACCGATCCCGCCGCCGGCGCCAGGGGCACCTCGCTGTTCGTCGTCGAGACGGACGCGGTCGAGGGCTTCCGTCGCGGCCGCAACCTGAAGAAACTCGGGCTCAAGGCGCAGGACACCTCCGAGCTGTTTTTCGACGACGTGCGCGTGCCCGCCGACGCGCTGCTTGGCGCGGAGGAGGGCCAGGGCTTCGTCCAGCTCATGACCGAGCTGCCGCAGGAGCGCCTGCTCGTCGCCGTCCAGGCGATGGCGATGATCGAGCGCGCGCTCGAGGTGACCATCGCCTACGTCAAGGAACGCCAGGCCTTCGGCAAGGCGGTCATGGAGTTCCAGAACACCCAGTTCGCGCTCGCCGAGGCCAAGACCGAGGCGACCATCGCCAAGGTGTTCATGAACCACTGCATCGGCCAGCTCATCGCCGGCCGGCTCGACTCCACGACCGCGTCGATGGCCAAGTACTGGCTCACCGATCTGCAGTGCAAGATCGTCGACCAGTGCCTGCAGCTGCACGGCGGCTACGGCTACATGGCCGAATACCCGATCTCGCGCATGTACCAGGATGCCCGCGTCCAGCGCATCTACGCCGGCACCAACGAGATCATGAAGCTGCTGATCGCCCGGAGCCTGTGAGCGATGGCGCGCAACGGCTTCCCCACGGTCGAAACAGCGGCGTCGGGTCGGGCCGTCCCGGTCGCGCCCGGATCGCGCCCGGGCTTGACCCGACCATCGCCAGCCACACGTCTATCCGTCATGAACACTGCGCCGTGCCCTCGCCGGCGCGGCACGCATAAGGGAGGCTCGCATGCCTGAGTGCTTTATCTACGACCACGTGCGCACACCGCGCGGACGCGGCAAGAAGGACGGGAGCCTCCACGAGGTCACCGCGCTCGAACTCGCCGCCCAGGCGCTGCGCGCGGTCCGCGAGCGCAACGACCTCGACACCGGGCAGGTCGACGACGTCGTGCTCGGCTGCGTCGATCCGGTGGGCGAGGCCGGCGGCGACATCGCCCGCGCCGCGGTGCTGAAGGCCGATTACGTCCAGGAGGTCCCCGGCGTCCAGATCAACCGCTTCTGCGCCTCCGGTCTCGACGCGGTGAACTTCGCCGCCGGCGAGGTCATGGCCGGCCAGCACCAGATGACCATCGGCGGCGGCGTCGAGTCGATGAGCCGCGTCGGCATCGGCGCGTCCGGCGGCGCCTGGCCGATGGACCCGTCCCTGGCCATCAAGTCCTACTTCATGCCGCAGGGCATCTCCGCCGACCTGATCGCCACCAAGTACGGCTTCTCCCGCGACGATGTCGACGCTTACGCGGTGGAGAGCCAGAAGCGCGCCGCCAACGCCTGGGAGAAGGGCTACTTCGCGAAGTCGGTCGTGCCGGTGAAGGACATCAACGGCCTGACCATCCTCGACCGCGACGAGCACATGCGCGCCGACACGACGATGCAATCGCTGGCCAGCCTCAATCCCTCCTTCGTGCAGATGGGCGAGCTCGGCGGCTTCGATGCGGTCGCCGTGCAGCGCTATCCGGAGGTCGAGGCGATCAACCACGTCCACCACGCCGGCAATTCCTCCGGCATCGTCGACGGCGCCGCCGCGCTGCTGCTCGGCTCCAAGGCGGCCGGCAGGAAGGCAGGCCTGGAACCCCGCGCCCGCATCAAGGCCTTCGCCAATATCGGCTCCGAGCCCGGCATCATGCTGACCGGCCCGCTCGCGGTCACGGAGAAGGTCCTGAAGAAGGCCAAGATGACCATGGACGATATCGATCTCATCGAGATCAACGAGGCCTTCGCCTCCGTCGTCCTGCGCTACCTGCAGTATTTCGACCTCGACGACGGCAAGGTGAACGTCAACGGCGGCGCCATCGCCATGGGCCATCCGCTCGGTGCTACCGGCGCGATGATCATGGGCACCGTCATCGACGAGCTCGAGCGCACCGGCAAGCAGACCGCGCTGGTCACGCTGTGCATCGGCGCCGGCATGGGCACCGCCACGATCATCGAGCGGGTGTGATGCACACGCCCCGATCCCGGATCGGCCTTGAGGCCGTCCGGGATGACGACGGAGTGGCAAGCGGCAAAGGCACGGAGACAGATGCCCAAGATCGACATGGACGCCGTTCCCGAGCGCAGGGGATCGGGCTATCCCGATCCCTTCAAGGCGGCTTACGCGAACCGGATCAAGCAGCCGCTCGGCGATGCCGCCGGCCTGACCCAGTTCGGCGTCAACCTGACCCGGATGGCGCCGGGAACGGGAACCGCGCTGCGCCACTGGCACGAGAACGAGGATGAGTTCGTCTACGTGCTCGAAGGCGAGCTGGTGCTGATCGAGGACGAGGGCGAGACGGTGCTGCGCGCCGGCGACGCCGCCGGCTTCAAGGCCGGCGTGCCGAACGGCCACTGCCTCGTCAACCGGTCCGACAGGGAGGCGGTGATCCTCGAGGTCGGCACCCGGGCGCCGACCGAACGGGGCCACTATCCCGACGTCGATCTCATGGCCGTCAAGGACGGCGGCGGCTTCAAGTTCATCCACAAATCCGGCGAACCGTACGCCTGACCCCATTTATGGGGACCCATCCAACGGGGAAACGTCATGACCTACAAGAACTTCACGCTCGACATCGACGCCGACGGCATCGCGCTCGTCACCTGGGACATGCCCGGCAAGTCGATGAACGTCTTCGATGTCTCGGTGATGGACGACCTCGAGGCGATCATCGCCAGGGTGAGCGACGAGGCGGCCATCAAGGGCGCGGTCGTCACCTCCGGCAAGGACACCTTCTCCGGCGGCGCCGACCTGACCATGCTGCAGGGCCTGCTCGGCGAGTTCCACAGGATGCGCTCGACAGACGAGACGGCGGCGATGCAGCGCATGTTCGACGAGAGCCGGCGCATGTCGCAGCTCTGGCGCCGGCTGGAGACCTGCGGCAAGCCCTGGGTCGCGGCCATCAACGGCACCGCGATGGGCGGCGCCCTCGAGCTGGCGCTGTCCTGCCACCACCGCGTCGCCGCCGACAACGACAAGACCAGGCTGGCGCTGCCCGAGGTCAAGGTCGGCCTGTTCCCCGGCGCCGGCGGCACCCAGCGCGTGCCGCGCATGATCCCGACGCCGGACGCGCTGCAGTTCCTGCTGCAGGGCCGCGAGCTGCGCGTCGGCCAGGCCAAGTCGATGCGGCTGATCGACCAGGTGGTCCCCGCCGACGCGCTGGTCGAGACCGCCAGGGCGTGGATCCGCGACGGCGGCAAGGGCGTGCAGCCGTGGGACAAGGAGGGCTTCAAGCTGCCTGGCGGCAAGGTCTATTCGCCGGCCGGCTTCCAGATCTTCCCGCCGGCCAACGCCATCTATCGCCGCGAGACCTTCGACAACTATCCCGCCGCCCGCGCCATCATGTCCTGCGTCTACGAGGGCCTGATGCTGCCGATGGACCAGGCGCTGACGGTGGAATCGCGCTACTTCGCCAACGTCCTGCAGACCAAGGAAGCGGCCTCGATGATCCGCTCCCTGTTCGTCTCCATGCAGGAGCTGAACAAGGGCGCGCGCCGCCCCGCCGACGTGCCGGCCGAGCCGATCCGGAAGGTCGGCATCCTCGGCGCCGGCTTCATGGGCGCGGGTGTCGCCTACGTCACCGCGCGCGCGGGCATCGACGTCGTTCTGATCGACCGCGACATCGAGGCCGCCGAGCGCGGCAAGGCCTATTCCGACACGCTGGTGTCGAAGGCCGTCAGCCGCGGCCGCTCGACGCCGGAGGCCAAGGAAGCGCTGCTGTCGCGCATCCGCACCACCACCGACTACGCCGATCTCGAGGGCTGCGACCTCGTCATCGAGGCGGTATTCGAGGACAAGGACATCAAAGCCGACGTCACCCAGAAGGCGGAAGCCGTGATCGGCAAGTCCGCGATCTTCGGCTCCAACACCTCGACCTTGCCGATCACCGAGCTGGCCCGTGCGAGCGCGCGGCCGAAGAACTTCATCGGCATCCACTTCTTCTCGCCCGTCGACAAGATGATGCTGGTCGAGATCATCATGGGCAAGAAGACGAGCGACGAGGCGCTGGCCCGTGCGCTCGACTATTGCCGGGCGATCCGCAAGACGCCGATCGTGGTCAACGACTCGCGCGGCTTCTACACCTCGCGCGTCGTCGGCACCTACATCCGCGAAGGCCACCTGATGCTGATGGAGGGCGTGCCCGCCGCGATGATCGAGAATCTCGGCCGCATGGCCGGCATGCCGGTCGGTCCCTTGGCCCTGAACGACGAGGTCGCCGTGGATCTCGCCTGGAAGATCCTGCAGGCGACCCGGAAGGATCTCGGTGACAAGGCGGTCGACCCGGCGCAGGAGACGCTTCTGGAAGAGATGGTCGTCAAGCGCGGCCGCCTCGGCCGCAAGAACGGCAAGGGCTTCTACGACTATCCCGACAAGGGCAAGAAGCACCTGTGGCCCGATCTGGCAGAATTGCAGCCGGTCCACCTCGATCCCGATTCCATCGACAAGGAGGCGCTCGAGCATCGCCTGCTGGTGATCCAGGCGCTGGAGACCGCGCGCTGCTTCGCCGAAGGGGTGCTCACCGATGTGCGCGAGGCCGATGTCGGCTCGATCCTCGGCTTCGGCTACGCCCCCTTCGCCGGCGGCACGCTGAGCTACATCGACAACATGGGGCTGAAGGCCTTCGTCGACCTGTGCAACAGGCTCGCCCGCAAGCACGGGCCCCGCTTCCGCCCGAACAAGCTGCTGAAGGAGATGGCGGCCAACGGCGAGACCTTCTACGGCCGTTTCCCGCCCGGCAAGCCGGAGCAGAAGAAGGCGGCCTGATACACCGGCCTCTGCACCCCCGGGGAAAGCCCGGGATGACATCGGGCCGGGTGCGTGCCCGGCGCCCCTTTCGCTCTGCCGCCCGCTGACGAAACCGTGTTTCGCCGCGGGCGCATTCCCTTTGCCAATTCCCCGCGCCCGTTCCATTGTTGTGCCGACGGCGCGGCGGGCGACCGGGGGAAGGGAACGGAATGACGCGGAAAATCGAGTATTTCTTCACGGCCATTTCGCCGTGGTCCTATCTCGGCCACGACCTGTTCGTCGAGACGGCCAGCGCGCATGGCGCCGAGATCGTCTACAGGCCGGTCAATCTCAATGCCGTGTTTCCCGAAACCGGCGGCCTGCCGCTCGCAAAGCGCGCGCCCGCGCGGCAGAAATACCGGCTGGTCGAGCTGAAGCGCTGGAAGGAGAAGCGCGGCCTGCCGCTCAACCTTCAGCCGGCCCATTTCCCAACCGATCCCGCCCTCGTCGACCGCTGCGTCATCGCCATCGCCACGGAGGGCGGCGACCCGGCCGATTTCCTGGGTCGTGCCTACCGGTCGGTCTGGGCGTTCGATCGCGACATCGCCGACGAGCATGTCGTCGAGGGTCTGCTCGCCGACGCCGGCCATGACCCCCATGCCCTGATCGAAAAGGCCAAGTCCGATGCGGTCGGTGCGATCTACGACGCCAACACGCGCGACGCGATCGAGAAATCCGTCTTCGGGGCGCCGACCTACATGCTTGGCGGCGAGCCGTTCTGGGGACAGGATCGCATCGACCTGCTCGCCGATGCGCTTGCAAGCGGCCGGGCGCCGCACACGCCCTGAGGTTCGCGGCGGCATATTTGTGCGCGGCCGGGTTCGCGACTAGATAGAGGGCTCGGGGGCGCAAACCGGAGCCGTGCCATGAAACGCATTCTGATCGCCGCGGTTGTCTTGCTGGTCGCCGTGCCGGGGGCCTACGCCCAAGGCGCCGACCGGCCGGATACCGAAGGCGACCGCTATGTCCTGCGCCGCGTGGACGACGGCCTGATGCGCCTCGATCGCGAGACCGGCGATACCTCTTTCTGCCGCAAGCGCGGCGGGTCCTGGGTGTGCGAGGCCGTCGCCGACGACCGCGAAGCGCTCGAGGCCGAGATCAACCGCCTGGTCGAGGACAATGGCGAGCTCGCCCGTGAGATCGGCCGGCTCAAGCAGCGGATCGCCAGGCTCGAAGGGCGCGACACCGAACCCGAAGGAGACCGGGACGGCACCGGACCCGACGCGAAGTCGACGGAGCCGGAGGTGCCGAGCGACGAGGAGCTCGACAAGGTGTTCCGGACCTTCGAGAAGGTCATGCGCCGCTTCATGGACATGGCCCGCGACCTGCGCGAGGACTACGAGAGCCAGGACCGGTTCTGACCGGTCCCGCCAATCGGGTGTCGGCGGGGGCGCCTGGCCGTCTGCGGCGCGACGGCGCGCCGCGCTGTCCAGCGAAGCGGTGATATTCGCCGGTTGTCTAGGACGGGTTGGCGCTCTGGCTGGCGATCAGCGCCTCGGTGCGCGCCCTCTTGTCCTCCGGCAGGGGCGCGGCCCGGCGCGTCTCCAGGTTCATGGTCAGGCCCGTCACCAGCATGATGGCTGCGACGTCCCCGGTCTCCGACCTGACGAAGCGGTTCTCGAAGGTGATGGTGGAGCGGGCGATCGCGATGGGCCGGCTGATGACGTGGACCAGGTCGCCGAAACGCAGCGGGCCGGTCCGGGTCAGCTTCATCTCGACGGCGACGCGGCCGAAATTGTGGTCTTCGAGCCATTTCCGGTCGATGCCGGTCGACTCCCAGAAATGCGCCGCCGCGTCCGAGTTGATCCCGATCACGGCGGAGTCGAAGACGCTGCCATCCGGGCGGCATTGCTGCGCGCGCACGCGCGTGCCGAGCGTGAGGTAGCCGCCCGGCGGCCGGGCGCCCTGCGCGCCGGCGTCGACGGGGCTGTCGTCGACGCTGCGCGGCATCGCCGCCTCGGGCAGTTCGGCGCCGTGCCGGCGAAGCGCCCGCGACAGGCCGGCGGGCGGATCGTCGTAGGTCTCCAGGCACGTCGCCGAGAGCCGTCCGTCGGTCGTCTCGTAGAGCATGTGCACCGCTTGCCGGTCGCCGACCCCGAAGCTCTCGACGCGCACGCCGGCGTTCACCCTGAGCTCGGCGTGGTAGCGCACGTGCCGCACTGCCGGTTCCCGCCGGTCGGCCTCCGGGACGCCCGCCATAACCTGGAAATGCCCGGCCGCATCCTCGAAGAACCGGATGTAGAACTGGACGTTCAGGTGGTCGTTCTCGTCACACTCCCAGGTGTTGACGAAACCCCGCAGCGTCTCGATCGGGCTCATGCGAACGCGCCGGTCAGGAACTGGTCGATGCGCGTGAGGCTCTGCTCGCTGAGCGCGCCGGGAAAGGCCATGAACACATGCGCGCCGCCGGGATAGACGGCCAGCTCGGTGTCGTTGCCCGCCGCCGCCCAGCGCATCGCCATGAACAGCGAATCGTCGAGCAGGGCATCGCGGGTGCCGACGGAGAACAGCGCCGGCGGCAGGCCGGACACGTCGGCCAGGATCGGCGAGACGTCCGGATCGTCGAGGCGATGGCTGCGCGGCACGAACCGATCGATGAAGATGGTGATGTCGCGCGTCGTCAGGATCAGTTTCTCGGTCCCCCAGTTCCTGGCGCTCGGCGTCAGCCGCAGGTCGTAGCAGCCCGCCACCAGGTTGGCCGCGCGGAACGGGGTCAGCCCGTGCCGGTCGCGAAGCCGCAGCATCGTCACCATCGACAGATGCCCACCGGCCGATTCCCCGCCGATGGCGAAACGGTCGGTGCCGAACTGGTCCTTGCCGTGCTTCACCAGCCACAGCGCCGCGGCCTCGCAATCGTCGGGGCCCTGCGGATAGGGGTGCTCGGGCGCCAGCCGGTATTCGACGCTGACGACCGCAAGCCCACACGTGTCGGCGATCCGCTCGAGGCGGGGGTCCTGCTCGTCGGCGCCGCCGATCACCCAGCCGCCGCCGTGAAAATGGAGGTAGACGCCCTTAGGGTTCTCCGGGGCGATGATGCGCAGGGGGATCGCCCCGTGCGGCCCGTCGATCTCTATCGTCCGGGCGCGGTCCGATCGCGGCGCCACTGGAAACGGCCCCAACCCCTGACGCCGCCGCGACCTGATCATGGCGGGCGGGAACGACCATTGATCCGGCGCGGCGTCCATCCTCTTGACGATGTCGTCGTTGATCGCTCTGGTTTCCGCGGAAACGGCGCTGTCCTCGAACAAGGTGCTATCGGGAAAGACGGCTGGTGCCATGGGTGTCCTGTTATGTTGAGTGCATGCGGCGGGGCAGGTCGCCGGCATCAGACCGCAGTTCACCGGCCGCGTCCAGAGGTGTCCCCGAAACCAAGGGGCCGAACCAACGGGGGCGAAACGAGGGGCCGGACTGAAAGGGATAGAAATGAATGGCGGAGAAACGAAAGGGGCCGAATTGACGGCAAACGGAATGATCGTCCAGCACGTCGACATGATCGCGTTGACGACGCATGGGCAGGGCTTCGTCGACGTCACCGGCGAGATCGCCCACTGGCTCGCCGCCAGAACCGATGGCGACGGCCTGGTGACGCTGTTCCTGCGCCATACCTCGGCCTCGCTGACGATCCAGGAAAACGCCGATCCCGACGTGCTCCGCGACCTCGCCGACACGCTCGACCGGCTCGCCCCGCGGGACCTTCCCTACCTGCACAGCAGCGAGGGGCCCGACGACATGCCGGCCCATATCCGTACCATGCTGACGGCGACGTCGCTGGCGGTCCCGGTCAAGGCGGGACGGATGATGCTCGGCACCTGGCAGGCGATCTACCTGGTCGAGCACCGCGACCGGCCGCACAGGCGCGAGATCGCCCTGCATTTCATCGGCGAGGCGCGCCGCCGGTAGTTCACAGCCGCTGCGACAGCGACAGGATCAGCGCGGTGACCCACAAGAGAGCGGACAGCCCGGCGGCGTACTGGGCGAACCAGAGATAGGCGTCGCGCAACACCGTGGCGCCGGCCCATTGCGCATAGGCCGCGGCGGGGCGCTTGCCCTCGTCCAGCATCAGCCACATCTCGGTGCGCCGTACGTCCTGGGTAAGCGCGACGCGCGCCTTGAGCAGCAGGACGAGCGTGGCGATGGTCATCAGGATGCCGCCGCTGCGCACGGCGACGAGCGGATCGTAGGTGAGGCCGAGCATGACGCACAGGATGCCGAGGCCGGCGAAACCGCAGGCGCGGCCGATCGACACGAAGGCGAGGCGACGTAAGTCTTCCATCGGAAGGACCTCGGAACGGCGGCCCGCCTAGAGTGCGCGCCCCGGCGCCTCCAAGGCAAGTGGTCTGACCGCACGACTGCGTGAAGGAAAGGCCCGCGCCCAGCGTCAGGATACGCGCGTCAGGACACGCGTGTCAGGTCACGAACATCGACAGGGCCAGGCTGAACATCGCCAGCGCCGCCATCCACTGCGCGAACCACAGGTTCGCGCGCACGCGCGGGCTGACGCCGTGGCGGCGCCGGTTGCCGGCCTGGCGGGCATGCAGCGGCAGGACGTCGCCGAGGCGGCCGCCGCCGGGATCGGCGCGAAACACCAGATAGAGGGCGGCGAGCACGGCCATCAGGCCGTCGGCCTTCAAGGTCAGGGCCGGGTCGTCCGACAGGCCGCCGCCGATCAGGGCGATGGCGGCGCACAGCACGGCGAACGCCAGCGCCGCGCTCTGGGCTTCGGGATCTTCGAAATCCGGCATGCTTCCGCGCTCCCGGTCACGTGGGACACGATGGACCTGCCCGGAATTGAAACGCCGTCCGTTTAAGGAAATCTTTCCCGTTTCGTTCAGAAGCCACCGACCTGCAGGAAGGCGATGACGGCCGGCAGGGCCATGAGCGCGGTGCAGGCGAGCCAGATCCACAGCGATGTCGGGGTCGACTCGGCGCTGCCGGTGACCCGCTCGTAGAGCGCGGCGGGAATACCGGCGATCATGATGGTCAGGGTCGAGCCCAGCAGGTAGCTGAGGAAGATCACCACGCTCGGGCTGGAGATCAGGAGGCCGGGTGCCAGCAGGACGATGGCCGCCGTCGCCTGCGGCAGGATGATCGGCGAGAACATGCCGCTGATCAGGCCGAAGCCGAGAATGCCGATCAGATAGCCCTGGTACGACATCGCGGACCCCTCAGGCGGCCTGGAGGGCGCTGGCGGCCGCGACCGTCAGCACGATCCGTGCGACCAGGATCCAGATCGCCGCGAAGACCAGCAGGACCAGATGCGGCACCGCGGCCGGCGTGATCGGCCGCACCAGCGCCAGCACCGGATCGGTCAGCCGCACGAAGGCGCGGAAGATGTAGTTCTTCGAGTCCGGCGGGAACATGAAGGACAGGATGAACCGGCCCAGCAGCGTGTACATCAGCGCCGCCAGCACATAGTTCGGGATCAGGGCGATGAGCGGAACCTGCACGTCCATCCGTAGCCACCCGGTTGTCCGGATCGTTTCAACCACATCGCGAGAGGAAAAAGAAGGGCGGGACCGAGGCCCCGCCCTCCGAAGTAGACGTCCCGTGCCGTCAGGCGGCCTTCGGCTTGACGTCGCCGCCTTCCATCATAGTGCCCCCGCGCGGCTTCCTGAGCTCGTCGACGAGGTCCTGGACCTCCTTCGACGGTGCCGGCGTGAACAGGCTGACGACCACCATGACGATCACGCCGATCGGCAGGCCGAACAGCGCGGCCGAGATGTTGGCGACGCCGAACCACTCGCCCATGCCGCCGTAGCGGGTCATGACCAGGTAGTAGAGCGTGATGCCGAAGCCGGCGATGATGCCCGCTACCGCGCCCGCGGATGTGCAGCGTTTCCACCACACGCCGAGGACGAGCGCCGGGAAGTTGCCGGCGGCCGCCAGCGAGAACGCCCAGGCCACCATCGACAGGATGTCGGCGGGTCTGGTGGACGCGAGCCACGCCGCGCCGATGGCGACCAGCACCAGCAGCACGCGGGCCACGATGAGCCGCCGCGCCGTCGAGGCGTGCGGATCGACCATCTTGTAGTAGATGTCGTGGCTGAGCGCGTTGGCGATGGCCAGCAGCAGGCCGTCGGCCGTGGACAGCGCCGCGGCCAGGCCGCCCGCCGCCACCAGGCCGGCGATCACGTAGGGCAGGCCGGCGATCTCCGGCATCGAGATGACGATAACGTCGCGGTTGATCGACAGTTCGCCGAGTGCCAGGACGCCGTCGCCGGTCCCCGAGGCCGTACAGGCCGCGCGGATCGCGTCGACGGTGGTCGCGTCGGCGCCGCAGATCTTCACCAGGCCGAGATTGCCGTAGGTGTAGATCCACTGCGGCAGGTCGGCGATCGCCGTGCCGATGACGTTCTGGTACACCTCCAGCTTCGCGAACGCGGCATAGGCCGGGGCCGTGAAGTACAGCAGGAAGATGAACAGCATCGACCAGCCCACCGACTTGCGCGCGTCGCGCACGCTCGGCGTGGTGAAGTACCGCATCAGGATATGCGGCAGCGACGCCGTGCCGATCATCAGGCAGAGAATGAGCCCGAAGTAGTTCAGCGGGTTGTAGGTCGTGAACGGCTGCAGGTACGGCTTCAGGTTCTCGGCGCTGGCCAGGCCGTCCGCCACAAGTTTCTGCTCCAGTCCGGAGATTTCCTGCAGCACCTGACCGTACATGAGCTGCGGGATCGGGACGCCGTAGCGCTGCGCCGACAGGATGACGACCGGGATCAGGTAGGCGACGATCAGCACGATGTACTGCGCCACCTGCGTCCAGGTCACCGCCCGCATGCCGCCGAGCATCGAGCACAGCAGAATGCCGAGCAGCCCGACGAACACCGCGATCTCGAACGAAATGCCGAGAAAGCGCGAGGCGATGATGCCGGTCGCGTAGACCTGCGCCGTCACGTAGGTGAACGAGCAGGCGAACAGCACGATGATGCCGAGGAACCGGGCGACGTGTCCGCCGAAACGGGCCGCCAGGAAGTCGGGCACCGTGTAGGCGCCGAACTTGCGCAGGTACGGCGCGACCAGCACCGCCACCAGCACGTAGCCGCCGGTCCAGCCCAGCACGAACGCCAGGCCGTCATAGCCCAGCGCATAGAGCGTGCCGGCCATGCCGACGAACGAGGCGCCGGACATCCAGTCCGCCGCGGTCGCCATGCCGTTGTAGAACGCCGGAACCCTGCGGCCCGCGACGTAGTACTCGCTGACCTGCATGGTACGCGACAGGATGCCGATGCCGGCATAGACCGCCAGCGTGAAGAACACGAACAGGTAGCCGATCACCCTGTCGGGAACGCCGACCTGCTCCAGGATCGCCAGCAGCACCACGAAAGCGGCGAAGCCGCCCGTATAGATGCCGTAGATCTTGCCGAGATTGTTGACGAAGTCGGAACCACCACCGGTTTGGGTTGCCATCGTTCCGCCCCCCTCAGTAGTCGTCTTCGGCGACGCCGAATTCGCGGTCGATGGCGTCCTGCCGTCCGGAGAACCAGAAGATCAGGATCACGAACACGATCAGCGAGCCCTGCGCGGCCATGTAGTAGCCGAGCGGGAAACCGAGAATGACGATTTCGTTCAGTGCATTTACGAAGAAGTGGACCACGAAGCCGAATATGGCCCAGATCACCAGACACGTGATCATCAGACCTTTCGTCCTGCCCCACCAGGCTTCATCGTTGCCGTTTGCCATGGGTCACGTTTCCTCTAGGGTCACGGGCCCTTTCGCGGCGCTTGTTGATCCCGCTTGATCAGGCCCCCATTAGTCGGAGCCGCGAGCCCGGCATTCGGATGCTCTCGGCCCACGCGGCCGCCACCGTCCCCGGGCTGCCACGTTAATAAAAGGTTACCATTGCGCCGGTTTGCTCTACATTCGACTTTTGGCTACGGGTGAATACCTGTGGTTTTCGAGTAAATCGGCGCGAATACATGGGCGCGTCGCTGGAGGCGCCGCGAGCGCGCGCAAGCGCGTCGGTTTCCTGTCGAATTTCCGGAAATCCGTCGGGACGGTGCGTCCCCGGGGACTTGCGCCCCGGCCTCCGGCGCGAAACACTTGGGGGGCGTGCGGCAACCTTGGGGCGGGAACGACATTGCACCACTCGGACGGCTACCGGATACTGATCGCGGACGACCATCCGCTGTTTCGCGATGCCCTGAAACATGCGCTGTCCGGCGCTTTCGCGGACGTCGAGATCCTCGAGGCCGGGACCATCGAGGAGATGACCGAGCGGATCGAGGCCGACTCCGAGATCGATCTGGTTCTGCTCGATCTCGCCATGCCCGGCGTGCGCGGCTTCTCCGGCTTGCTGTTCCTGCGGGCGCAGTATCCCAGCGTGCCGGTCGTGGTGGTGTCGGCGCACGAGGAGCCGGCGGTCGTTCAGCGCTGCCTCGAGTTCGGCGCCTCCGGCTTCATTCCCAAGTCGACCGATGTGGAGGGGATTCGCCAGGCGGTCGGCGAGGTCCTGGCCGGCGGCGTCTGGACGCCGCCCAATCTCGATCTCGGCCCCGCAGACGAGGACGAGGCGCAGCTGTCCGCCCGGCTCGCCACGCTGACGCCGCAGCAGGTGCGCGTCCTGATGATGCTGAGCGAGGGGCTGCTCAACAAGCAGATCGCCTACGAGCTCGGCGTCTCGGAGGCCACCGTGAAGGCGCATGTCTCGGCGATCCTGCAGAAGCTCGGCGTCGAGAGCCGCACCCAGGCGGTGATCGCGGCGAGCCGGATCGAGGCCGGTCAGTGGCCGGGCGACCCGCCGGCCTAGCCGCCTCCGTGCCGTCTCCGCGTGTCTTGGCCTCTGCGACGCGGATATGCCCGGAACGGCCCGGGACAGGATCTCGGCTGCCCCGCACCGGGGCGCTGGTTACTCCGCGGCCTCGCGCCGAACCGGGAACTGGGCGAGCAGCGCCCGCAGCGCGGCCGCCTTGAGCGGCTTGTAGAGCACCGGGATGTCCTTGGACCGGGCCTCGTCGCGCACCGCTGGCGAGCGGTCGGCCGTGATCAGGATCGCCGGCAGCTTGTTGGCGAGCTTCCAGCGCAGGTCGACGACCGCGTCGATGCCGTTGCCGTCATCGAGATGGTAGTCGACCAGCAGCACGTCCGGCATCACCTTGTCGCGCCGCAGGGCGCGGACCGCCGCCTTCGCCGATGGCGCGCACAGGACCTTGCAGCCCCAGCCGCTGAGCAGCGCCACCATGCCGTCCAGGATATCGCGCTCGTTGTCGATGCACAGGATCGTCAGGCCGTCCGTCCGCATGCCCCGGCGCCGCGGCTGGCGGCTCGGCGCGAGTTGCGGCGGCAATTCCGCGGTCACCGGCAGCTCGACGCGAAACGCCGAGCCGCGCCCCGGCGTCGACACGAGCTCGACGGGGTGATCGAGCACCCGGCCGATGCGTTCGACGATCGACAGGCCGAGCCCGAGGCCGCGCGCCTGCTTCGCCCCGTCCTCGAGGCGATGGAACTCCTCGAAGATCAGCTTCTGCTTCGATATCGGAATGCCGCGCCCGGTATCGTGCACCTCGATGCGCACGCGGCCGTCGCGGCGCCGGCAGCCGACCAGCACGCGGCCGGATTCGGTGTATTTCACCGCGTTGGAGACGAGGTTCTGCAGCAACCGGCGCAACAGCCGGCGGTCCGACCGCACGACCAGCGAGCAGGGCATGATCCTGAGGTCGAGGCCCCGGTCCCGGGCGATCGGCGCGAATTCGACGCCGAGCGGCGACAGCACGTCGGAGATCGGGAAGGTGGAGATTTCCGGCTTCAGCGCGCCGGTATCCAGCCGCGAGATATCGAGGATCGTGCCGAGGATGTCCTCCACCGCGTCGAGCGAGGCGTCGATATGGCTGGCCAGCCGGCGGTCGTCCGATTTCAGGCGCCGCTCCGAAAGGCTCGCCGCGTAGAGGCGGGCGGCGTTGAGCGGTTGCAGGATGTCGTGGCTCGCCGCCGCCAGGAACCGGGTCTTGCCGAAGTTCGCCTCCTCGGCCTGCTGCTTGGCGCGCTCGTAGTCGTGGTTGATCCGTTCCAGATCGTCGGTGCGCTCGCGCACCCGCCGCTCCAGCGTTTCGTTCGCCCGTTCCAGCGCCTCGGCGGTGCGGACCCGCTCTGATATGTCGGTGAAGGTCATCACCAGTCCGCCGTCGGGCATGGTGTTGGTGCGTACCTCCAGCACGGTGCCGGTCGGCTCCAGGCGCTCCTGATAGGTCTCGCGCATGATCATCATGCGCCGCAGCCGGTCTTCGACCAGCTGTTGCGCGGGTCCGGGGCCGAAATCGCCGCGTTCGGCGCAGAACCGCAGGATATCCACCAGCGGCACGCCGATGCGGCCGAGGTCCGGCGGCAGCGCCAGCAGTTCGCGGAACCGCCTGTTCCAGGTCGTCAGCCGCATGTCCGGGTCGAGCACCACGATGCCCTGGCCGACGTGATCGAGGGCGGTCTGCAGCAGGTCGCGATTGTAGACGATCGCCTCGGAGGCATCGTCGAGCAGCTTCAGCGCCTGCTTGTTGCTGACGTCGCGGCGGCCGAGCAGCAGCGACAGCACCAGTCGCGACGAGGACGCGCCGATGGCGCTGGCGAGCAGGTGCTCGGCGTAGCGCAGCACGTGCATGTCGATCTCGCCGTGCCGGTTGAGCGTCAGCCCGCGTTCCTCGGCGAAGGTGCTGAAGGACCGCTCGGTGCGTTCCTCGCCGAGATAGCGCGCCACCGTGTCCATCAGCTCGCCGAGCGCGACGGGGCTGCGCCACAGCCGCCGGGCCGGCGCGATCGGGGCCAGATCGGCCTGCACGAAGACGTTCGCCTGCAGTCGCTCGATCGCCTCCGGCCGGCGCATCAGCGACACCAGCACGTAGGTCGTGACATTGACCATGATGCTCCAGAACACGCCGTGCGACAGCGGCGCGAACTCCAGGTGGAAAAGCCGGTGCGGCCGCAGGAACGCGAGGGCGAACGGTCCGTTCTCGACGAAGCCCGCCGGCAGCAGGCCGGAATCGGCGAAGGTCGGCAGCAGCAGCGTGTAGGCCCACACCGCGAACCCCGCGACGATGCCGCCGATGGCGCCGCGGGCGGTGCCGCGGCGCCAGATCATGCCGCCGAAGAAGGCGGGCGCCAGCTGCGCGACCGCGGCGAACGACAACAGCCCGATGGAGGCGAGTGCGGCCGTGTTGCCCGCGGCGCGGTAATAGGCGTAGGCCAGCAGCAGGATCGCCAGGATGGCAATGCGGCGGATCTGCAAAAGGCGCTTGCCCATGTCGCCGCGCCCGGCCCCGGTGCCCCAGTGGCGCAGCAGGAACGGCACCACCAGGTCGTTGCAGACCATGATCGACAGGGCGACGCTTTCGACGATCACCATCGCGGTCGCCGCCGACAGCCCGCCGATGAAGGCGACCAGCGTCACCCAGTTGGAGCCGGCGGCCATCGGCAGCGCCAGCACGAACATGTCGGCATCGACCGCGCCCTCGCCGAAGGTCAGCAGGCCGGCGACCGCGATCGGCAGGACGAACAGGTTGATCAGCACCAGGTAGACCGGGAACAGCCAGATCGCCCGCCTGATCTCGCTCTCGCTGTGGTTTTCCACCACCGTGACGTGGAACTGGCGCGGCAGCAGGATGATGGCGAACAGGCTGAGCGCGGTGATCGTCACCCAGGTGCCGCCGTGCAGCTCGCCGCCGAAGGGCGGCAGCGTCGTTCCCGCCGCTTCCGCCTGCGCCCACAGCGCCTGCGGGCCGTCGAACATCGAGTAGGTGATGAAGATGCCGACGACCAGGAAGGCGCCGAGCTTGACGATCGATTCCGTCGCGATCGCCAGCATCATGCCGTCCTGATGCTCGGTCGCGTCGATATGGCGGGTGCCGAACAGGATGGCGAACAGCGCCAGCGCGAAGGCGACGAGCAGGGCGGAGTCGGCGAGGATAGGGACGTTCTCGATGGCGCCGTTCTGCTGCAGGTAGCCCACCATCGTGCCGACCGAGGCCGAGATCGCCTTGAGCTGCAGGGCGATGTAGGGCAGCACCCCGACCACCAGGATCAGCGTCACCACGGCGGCCACCTGCGGGCTCTTGCCGTAGCGCGCGGCGATGAAGTCGGCGATCGACGTGATGTTCTGGTCCTTGGCCAGCCGCACGATCCTCAGCAGGATCGGGTAGCCGAGGCCGATCATCAGCGCCGGGCCGAGATAGACCGGCAGGAAGTCGAGCCCGGTGCGCGCCGACAGGCCGACCGAGCCGAAGAACGTCCAGGAGGTGCAGTAGACGCACAGCGTCATGGCGTAGAGGAACGGCCGCCCGCCGCGCCAGCGGCCGCGCAGCGCCAGCTTGTCGCCCCAGCTCGCCACGGCGAACAGGAAGGCGAGGTAGAGAACGGCGGTGGCGACGACCACCCAGCCCTGCACCCGTTTCCTCCGATCAGTCTCTTTTGTTCTTGCCGTTTTCGGCTTTGTCGGTCGCCGCGGTGGCCGGTGCGCCCGTTCGACGCCACTGGCGCGCCGCGCCCGGTTGCGCCATTCTACACGGAAATGGGCCGTCGCAACCGGAGAACGTCATGGGCCTGCTCGACATGTTCCGGCGTACGCCGCCGATCGACGATGTCGGTGCGCTTGAGGACTTCCTCGACACCCATGCCGCGTTCCTGGTGCAGAAATGCGTGTTCGAGTATTCGCGCGCCCGCGCCGGCATCTTCTGGGAAAAGCTGTTCAAGGAGGCCGATTTCAAGGCCGCCGTCGACGTCGCCCGCTGGAACGGCTACCCGATCGCGCTCGGCAATGTCGTCGAGATGGTCGAGGCGGCGCTGCGCCCGGCCGCCGCCGGCGCCGAGGCAGAGCTGCTGCTGCGGCTGATCGGCCTCGCCGAGGCGGTGATCCACCGCTATCCCGTCCCCGAGGGCGAGGAGTCCGATTTCTGGGTCGTTAAGACGGCCTGGCTGCGCGACCGGCTCGCCGGCATCCAGCTCGCGCCGCCCAAGCCCGTCAAGGACATGCCGCTCGACACCGCGCGGGCGATGTTCGACCTGATGCCGATCCACCACAGCCTGCGCGGCGAGGACTTCGTCGTCGTGCGCAACCATCTGCGCTCCAACCTGTGCCGCATGGCCGAGGAGTTCGGGCAGCGCGCCGATGTGCCGGCACTCGTCGCCGACATCCTCGCCCCGTCGCACCCAGTCCGGGTGCCGGCGCTCGGCGGCGACTGAACCGGGGCGCCGGCGCGGAGGCGGGAGGCAAGGGGGGCGGGACATGACCGGATCTGCCTTCACGGCCACCGCCAACGCCACGCCGCTGTTGTCGATCGACGCCGTGGTGCTCGACACCGAGACCACCGGCCTCGATCCCCGCGAGGCGCGGATCGTGCAGATCGGCGCGGTCGGGCTGCGCGCCGGCCTGCCGGACGAGGCCGACGTCTACGGCACCCTGGTCAATCCGGGCATGCCGATCCCGCCGGCCTCCAGCGAGATCCACGGCATCACCGACGCTGCCGTCGCCGACGCCCCGCCCTTCGCCGACGTCGCCGCGGGGCTCGACAGGTATGTCGGCGGCCGCATCGTCGTCGGCCACAACATCGGCTTCGACCTGGCGGTCCTCAAACGCGAGCACGACCGCGCCGGCCTCGCCTGGCAGCCGCCGCGCACGCTCGACACGCGCCTGCTCGCCCATCTGGCCGCCCCGCATCTGCCTGGCCATTCGCTCGAGCATCTGGCCGAATGGCTGGGCGTCGCGGTCGACGGCCGCCATACCGCGCTGGGCGACGCGAAGGTGACCGCGGCGATCCTGATCGCCCTGGTGCCGAAGCTGCGCGAGCGCAACATCCGGACGCTCGCCGAGGCCGAGGCCGCCTGCGCCCGGCTCACCGACATGTTCGAGGACCAGTACCGCGCCGGCTGGATCGAGCCGGTGCGCCGCGAGGCCGCCGCCCTGTCGGAGCGGGCGCTGTCGCGCATCGACGCCTATCCCTACCGCCACAGGATCGCCGACGTGATGAGCGCGCCGCCGATCCTCGTGCCGCCCGCCATGACGATGCGCGACGCCCTCAAGGTGCTCGCCCATAAGCGCGTCAGCTCGATCTTCGTGGGCGATGATAGCGACCTGGCGGCGGCGACCTGCGGCATCCTCACCGAGCGCGACGTTCTGCGCGCGGTGGCGGGCGACAGCGAGGCCGCCTTGGCGGACCCGGTTTCGAGATACGCGTCGACGCCGCTCGAGTGTGTGTTCGAGGATGCCTACATCTATCGGGCGATCGGGCGCATGGCGCGGCTCAGGGTCCGCCATCTCGGCGTCATCGACGAGACCGGCCGCGTCGTCGGCGCGCTCAGCCAGCGCGATCTCCTGCGCATGCGCGCGACCGAGGCGGTGTCGCTGGGCGACGAGATCGATACGGTTGCGACCGTCAACGCGCTCGCGGCCGCCTGGGCGAAGCTGCCGGCGGTCGCGCGCGGCCTCGTCGCCGAGGGCATCGGCGGGCGCGATGTCGCCGGCGTCATCAGCCGTGAGATGTGCGCGCTGACGCGCCGCGCCGGCATCCTCGCCGAACAGACGATGGCCGCCGCCGGCAAGGGGCCGCCGCCGGTCGACTACGCGCTGCTGGTGCTCGGCTCGGGCGGTCGCGGCGAGAGCCTGCTCGCCGCCGATCAGGATAACGCCGTCGTCTACGCCGACCCGCCGGAGGGGGCGGCCGAGGCGGTCGATGCCTGGTTCGCCGAGTACGGCAGGCATGTCGCCGATACGCTGCACGCCGCCGGCGTCCCCTACTGCAAGGGCGGCGTGATGGCGATGAACGTCGAATGGCGCGCCCCGGTCGCGGAGTGGAAATCCCGGGTCGGCGACTGGGTGCGCCGGTCGCGGCCGCAGGACCTTCTCAACGTCGACATCTTCTTCGACATGCGCGCCGTGCACGGCGACGCCGCGCTCGCCCGCGAGATCTGGGCCTTTGCCTACGAGGAGGGCGGCCGAGCCGTCGCCTTCGCCAAGCTGCTGGCCGAGGCGTCGGCGGGTTTTTCGCCGCCGCTCACCTTCTTCGGCGGCTTCAGGGCCGAGAACGGCCGCGTCGATCTGAAGAAGGGCGGTCTGTTTCCGATCGTCGCCGGCGCCCGCGTCCTGTCGATCCGCCACCACGTGCTGCAACGCTCCACCCGGGCCCGCCTGGAAGGCGTGCGCGCGCTCGGCGTCGGCGCCGGCGAGGATCTCGAACGGCTCGTCGGCAGTCACGCCCTGCTCGTCGACCTGGTGCTCGAACAACAGCTCGCCGATATCGCCCAGGGCCTGCCGCCCACCAACGCGATCGAGATCGGGCGATTGGGCCGCGTCCGCGCGGACGCGCTGAAACGTGCGCTTTCGTCCCTCGGGACGCTCGACCAGATGGTCCGAGACCTGTTGTTCTCGTGAAAATGTAGCGACTCGCGAAAACGCTTTATTCGGGCGCCGGCGAAGCGGCTATTATCGTGCCGCGCGCCCATTGAGGAGCACGCCGTCGGATCAATGCGGTACGGGCGCGTCCCGGCACCGGCGGCCAGCGAGGGGTATTTGAATGTCGATATTGGGTGAATTCCGCGAATTCGCGGTCAAGGGCAACGTCGTCGACATGGCCGTCGGCATCGTCATCGGCGGCGCCTTCGGCACCATCGTCAAGTCGCTCGTCGACGATATCATCATGCCGCCGGTCGGAATGCTCCTCGGCGGTGTCGATTTTTCCAACATCATGACCGTTCTCAAGGGCGACGGCCCCTATGCGAGCCCGCAGGCCGCGCAGGAAGCCGGCGCCGTCACGATCAACTGGGGTCTGTTCGTCAACTCGCTGATCAGCTTCCTGATCGTCGCCTGGGCCTTGTTCCTGGTGATCAAGGCGATCAATCGCCTGAAGGCGCAATTCGAGGAGAAGAAGGAAGAAGAAGCGCCGGCCGCGCCGCCCGAGGAGGTCGCGTTGCTGACCGAGATCCGCGACCTCCTTGCCAAGAAATAGAGTGTCTTGCCTGCGGCAACGAGGAACTTCGCGCCGCGGCACGTGATGTGATATATCGCCGGGAAAGGTTGGCATTCGTCCGCTCGAAACCGGTCCCGGTGGCATGTCATGATGAGCGACAGTCCCTGCACGATCGCCGTGCCGCGTGGCGCGGACGCGTCATGACGACCGACGCCGATCTTCCCCCGACGGTTTCGGAAGCCCGCCTTGCCAGCGTGCTCGAAACCGCCGTGTTCGGCATCATCGTCGCCGATCAGGCCGGCCGCATTCTCGTCTACAACAAGGCCTGCGAGCAGCTGTTCGGGTGGACCGCCGAGGAGGTCTACGGCAAGAACCTGACGATCATCATGCCGCCGCACGACGCCAGCCGGCACGACAGGTACATTCACAACTACGTCCGGACGAAAGCCGCGAAGATCATCGGTATCGGTCGCGAGGTGAAGGGCCAGCACAAGGACGGGACGGTGTTTCCGCTGCACCTCGCCGTCGGCGAGGCGTCGACGCCCGAGGGCCGCCAGTTCATCGGCATCATGCGCGACCTGCGTCCGGATTTCGAAGCCGCAGAGCGGCTCGACGCGCTGCAGGCCCAGCTCGTGCGCATGGCGCGGATCAATGCCGTCGACGAGATGGGCGCGGCGCTGGCGCACGAGCTCAACCAGCCGCTGACCGCCGTCATGCTCTATCTGCAGGCCGTCTCTCGCGCGGTCTCCAAGCGCACGGGCGCCGATGCCCTGCCGAAGGAAATCTCGGATATTCTCGACAAGGCGCTGTCGGAAGCCGGCCGCGCCGGCCAGATCATCCACCGCATGCGCCGGTTCGTCGAAAAGCGCGAGTCTCTGCGCCAGACCGTGGATCTCGGCGCGCTGCTCAACGAGGCGATCGAATTCACCGTGATCGGCAACAAGGCGCGCGAGGTGGAGATCGAACGGACCATCGGCGACACTCTGCCGCCGATCGAGGTCGATCCGGTGCAGATCCAGCAGATCATCGTCAATCTTCTGCGCAACGCGATCGAGGCGGTCGGCGGCGCCGAGACCAAGAAGATTCGGATCGAGACCGCCAGTCAGGACGGATCGGTGGCCCTTTCGGTCGAGGATTCGGGGCCGGGTGTCGCGCCCGACATCGCCCCGCAGCTGTTCCGTGCCTTCGCCACCGGGGCCAGGGGCGGCGTCGGCTTGGGGCTGGCGATTTCGAAATCGATCGCGCAAAGTCACGGTGGGGATCTGACCGTCGATCCCGGCGGCAACGGGCGCGGCGCGCGGTTCACGCTGGTGCTGCCGGCGAACGCGGCCGACGGATAGACGATCGGCGGATAGGCAACCGACGGATGGAAGAACGCGGGCTGACGAGAGGGCAATGAGCGCGGGGCAGAAAACGATCCATATCGTCGATGACGATCCGTCCGTCCGCGATGCGCTGTCGGTGGTGTTCACGCTCGAGGGCTATTCGGTCTGCGTCTTCTCGAACGCGGCCGATTTTCTCACCGCTGCCCGGGCGGGGACGCCCGACTGCGTGCTGCTCGACGTGCACATGCCCGGCAAGTCGGGAATGGACGTGCTGCACGAGTTGCAGTCCGCGAATTTCCCCGCCCCCGTGTTCATCATCAGCGGCCAGGGCGACATTCCGATGGCGGTCCGCGCCATCAAGCACGGCGCCTTCGACTTCATCGAAAAGCCGTTCGACGCCGATACGGTCGTGGTCCGGGTCGAGGAGGCGGTCGCCGCCGAACTGCGTCGCCCCGCCGGCAGCGACGCGGATACCGCCGCCATCGCCGATACCCTCACGCCGCGCGAACGCGACGTCCTGCGCGAGATCACGGCGGGCGCCACCAACAAGGAAGCCGGCCGCACCCTCGGCATCAGTCCGCGCACCATCGAGGTGCACCGCGCCCGCATCATGGAAAAGCTGGGCGCCCGCAACACGGCCGACCTGATGCGCATCGTGCTCGCCGGCCAGTAAGGGCCGGCCCCTGTGTTGCCAGCCTCAGCGAACGCTGGCCAACGACCCTGACAGCTATCCCGACAGCGATTTCCCGCCGGTTTGACCGGTATCAAAGCCAACACGCCCGTCCGCGACGAAAGTCCTCCCATGGTTTGCAGGGAGGATCGGTTGGCCTTCCACGTGATCGAGGACGATCCGGCGGTGGCTGATGCGCTTGTGCTCATGCTGAATGCGTTCGGGCACGAGGCGCATGCCTATGTCGATGCAGAGACGTTTCTGTCCGCGGCGCCGCCGCGCGCGGCGGATACCGTGGTCATCGACCTCGCTCTGCCGGGCATGAGCGGGGCCGATCTCGTGCGCCGTCTGCGCGCGAGCAATCCCGACACCAGGATCGTGGTGATCACCGGCCAGTCCCTGTCCCGGCTCGACAGCCAGCTCGAGGGGCTGGGCGTGACCCACCTGATCCGCAAGCCCGTCGAAGCCGACGCCATCCGCGACCTTCTCTGACTATCCGCTCCGACCGCGACCGGTCGGGCCGCGCCTTACGGGTAATCACGTAAGTAGCGGTCCGAATTGGCCGGTTCGGATCGATTTGCTACCCATGAACCGTCATCCGGAGAGACACCGGAGCGGAGGAGAAGGCCACCATGAACACCGTCGTCGACAGGTCTCTGCTGCAGGGCGCGACCCCGTTCGGCGGGTGCGGCGTTCTCGGCGCCGACGGCGTCGATGGCATGGACGACGTGCTCCGCACCGCATGCGTCTCCCGTTACGGCCAGCACGACACCATCTTCTTTGAGGGCGATCGGGCGGAGACGGTCTGCCAGCTCGTCGAGGGCGCGGTGATGCTCTACAAGCTGCTGCCCGACGGTCGCCGCCAGGTGGTCGAGCTGCTCGGCCCCGGCGACGTGTTCGGCTTCGCCCAGGGCGAGTTCCGCGACTCCTCCGCCGAGACCCTGACGGCCACCCGGGTCCGCTTCTACGACCGCCGCCACGCCGAGCGGTCCTGCTCCTTCCAGCGCGTCATCGCCCGCCAGATGCTGGTGCAGCTCGAGGCCATGCACGAGCATGCCGTGCTGCTCGGCCGCATGTCGGCGATGGAACGGGTGGCGCGCTTCCTGCTCAGGCTGGCGGTCCATGTCGCCGGCGAGGCGAGCGAGCCCGAGGTCGTCCGCCTGTCCATGACCCGGCAGGAGATTGCCGACTATCTCGGCCTCACCATCGAAACGGTTTCCCGGTCCTTCTCCGAGCTGCGCCGCCGCGGCGTGATCGTGCTCGAGAAGCAGGACCGCGTGCGTATCGCCAACCAGCGCGCAATGGAGGATCTGGCGATCGCCTGCTGACGAAATTCGCCGCGCTTTCGGGCCCGGCGTCCACGTCCTCTTGCCAACTGCGCCGAACCTCCGGGTCCGGCGCTTTCTTTTTGCAGGCGTGGAGAATGTCTTCCCTCGCTCATTCCCGCGCAAGCGGGAATCCGGGAGCTGTTTGGCGGAGCCGTGCCCTACGCAACCCGATTCCCGCTTTCGCGGGGACGAGCGGACGCACCATTGATCGGGGCGATGATCGGAAGAAAGCCTACACAGCCACCGAATGCCGCGCCGCGCCATGCGGCAGATAGGCGTCGAAGGCCGAGGCGACGAGGCGCACGAACATGTGCCTGTCGTCGGGCACGGCGATGCGGGCGCCATCCCTGACGGCGATGCCGTCGCCGATCAGCGGTTCAAGCGTGGCGTAGGCGTCGGCGAGCGTCTCGGCCCCCAGCCCGTGACGGGCGAAGACCGCCTCGGCGTCGACCGCGAAGTCGCACATCAGCCGCTCGATGATCTCGGCGCGGGCGCGGTCCTGAGCGCTCAGCACCTTGCCGCGCGCGATCGGCAGGCGGCCGGCCTCGATCGCCCGCCGCCAGCCGCCGACATCGGGCGCGTTCTGGACGTAGCCCTGCGGTAGCTTGCCGATCGAGGATGCGCCGAAGCCGATCAGCGCGTCGGCCGGATCGGTGGTGTAGCCCTGGAAGTTGCGCCGCAGCGTTCCCGTTCGCGCGGCGATGGCGAGCGGGTCGTCCGGCCGCGCGAAATGGTCGATGCCGACCGGCACGTAGCCATGCGCCACCAGGCGGGCGGCGGCGGCCTCGGCCTGCTCGATCCGCGCCACGGCGCCCGGCAGGGCGGCGGCATCGATCAGCCGCTGGTGCGTCTTCATCCACGGCACGTGCGCATAGCCGAACAGCGCGATCCGCGCCGGCGCCAGCGCCGCGGCCAGGTCTGCCGTGCGTTCCACTTCCCTCGCCGTCTGGTGCGGCAGGCCGTACATCAGGTCCATGTTGATGGCGCCGATGCCCGCGCGCGTCAGCGCCTCGACCACCTCGACGACGCGGCGGTGGCTCTGGACGCGGCCGATCGCCGCCTGGACCGTCGGGTTGAAGTCCTGCACCCCGAGGCTGGCGCGGTTGACGCCGGCCCGCGCCAGCGAGGCCACGAGTTCCGGCGTCACCGTGCGCGGGTCGAGTTCGATGGCATGCTCGGCATCGGCGGCGACGTCGAAGCGCGACCGCACCAGATCGGCAAGTGCCTGGAAATCGTTGGGATCGAGCAGGCTCGGCGTGCCGCCGCCCCAGTGCAGATGGACGAGCCGCCGCTGGCCATCGAGCCGGTCGGCGGCCAGCGCGATCTCGCGCTTCAACGTTTCGGCGTATTCCGCCACGGGCTCGGGCCGGCGCACCGCCTTGGTGTGGCAGCCGCAGTAGTGGCACATCGACCGGCAATAGGGCACGTGCAGGTAGACCGACACGCGGGCCTCGGCGGGCAGCGCCGCCAGCCAGTCGTCGTAGCCTTGCGCGTCGACCGGGTCGGTGAAGTGCGGCGCCGTCGGATACGAGGTGTAGCGCGGCACGTTGCGGGTGGCATAGTGGATCAGGTGCGGGTCCATGGCCGGATCTTCGCTCGCTTGGGCCGCCTATGTCCTTGATATGCCTCATGTTCGCGCGAACGGCATAGCGGCCATGTGCCGTCTAATATGGCGCGCCGCGCGGTTCGGTCCTATTGTGTAAAACCCTTACGTGTTCCGGCGCCGCGGCGGTGCGCCGGACGCGTCGATCGTCCTTCCGAACACGGAGTTCCCGGTGCCTGGGCTGCCTTCCCGGCAAGACCTGATACGTGACCTGCCGCGACTCGCCCTGACGCTTGCGCTCGCCGGCGCCGGCGGGACGCTGTTCGCGCTCGCCGGGCTGCCGGTGCCGTGGATCTCCGGTCCGATGATCGTCGTGGCGATCGCCGCGCTGTTCGAGGCGCCGGTGGATATTCCGCGCTGGCTGCGCGAGATCGTCTTCTTCTTTCTCGGCATCAACATCGGCTCGGCGGTGACGCCGGAAGCGCTCGCCGGCGTCGTCACGTGGCCGGCCTCGCTGCTGGTTCTGGTCATCGGCCTGCCCGTGCTGGTCGCCGGCTGTGCCCTGCCGCTGGTGCGCTGGCGCGGCTGGCGTCGCGACGACGCCCTGATGGCCAGCATGCCCGGCGCCCTGTCGTTGATCCTCGCCCTGGCCGACGCGACCGACGCCGACGTGCCGCGCATCGCGCTGGTGCAGGCGGTGCGCGTCGCCATCCTGGTCGCCCTGGTGCCGCCGATGATCAGCCTGACGTCGGGCGTCGACCTGACGGCCGCCCTGCCGCAGCACGCCATCCCCGGCGTCTCCGAGATCGCGCTGCTGGTCGTCGCCGGGCTGGCCGCGACGGCGCTGATCCGGCTGACGCGCTTTCCCGCCGCCGGGCTGATGGGGGCGCTGGTCGCCAGTGCCGCCCTGCACGCGACCGACGTGGTGACGGCGGTGATGCCCAACTGGCTGCTGATGAGCGCCTTCGCGGTGCTGGGCGCGGGGATCGGCGCGCGCTTCGCCGGCATGGGCTGGAGGCGCTTCCGCAGCGGCCTGTTCGACGCCGTGATGACGTTTGCCATCGGCTTCGCCATCTCGCTGGCGACCGCGATCGTGGCCACGGTCTGGCTGGGCTTCCCCTTCGGCCAGACCGTTCTCGCGTTCTCGCCCGGCGCCTTCGAGGCGATGGTCGTGCTCGCCTTCCTGCTCGGCATCGACGCCGCCTATGTCGGCGCCCATCACACCGTGCGCTTCGTCGCGCTGGTGCTGCTGGCGCCGGTGGTGTTCCGGCGCCGCCCCGGTAACAGTAACGGTAACGGTGACGGCAGCGGCGACGGCGCTGGCGGCCCTACAGCGTCTTGAACGTCTTCGCCAGGGCGTCCGCGCCCTTGGTGAGCAGGCCGACGTCCGAGCCGACGGCGACGAAGCCGTAGCCCCAGTCGATATAGCGCCGCGCCTCGTCGTGGTTGGAGGTCAGGATGCCGGCCGGCTTGCCGACGGCCTTCAGGCGGGTGACGGCGTGCTCGATCGCCGCCTGCACCTCCGGGTGCCCCATGTTGCCGAGGTGGCCCATCGAGGCGGACAGGTCGTTGGGGCCGATGAACACCCCGTCGACGCCCTCGACGGTGGCGATCTCGTCGATCTGCGCCAGCGCCTCGCCGGTCTCGATCTGCACCAGCACGCAGATTTCCGCGTTCGCCTTGTTGAGATAGCCCGAAACGCGGCCGTAGCGGCTCGCCCGCGCCGACCCGGCGGCGCCGCGAATGCCCTCGGGCGGATACTTGGCGGCCGCCACCGCCTGCCGCGCCTCCTCCGGCGTCTGCACGAAGGGCACCAGGATCGACTGCGCACCGGAGTCGAGCACGCGCTTGATCAGCACCGCGTCGTTCCAGGCCGGCCGCACGATCGGTGTCGCGCTGCCCGCCTGCGCGGCCTGCTGCAGCGCGACGATCTCGGCAATGTCGTTCGGCGCGTGCTCCATGTCGAACAGGATCCAGTCGAACCCGGAATCGGAGACGATCTCCGCCGCCGTGCTGCTGGACAGGCTCGACCACAGTCCGATCTGGCGCGTTCCCGCGGCAATGGCGTGCTTGAAGGCGTTTCGGTTCAGGTCCATCGGTTCCGTATCCTCGTTGTATGGAAGTGGCGGCGCTCGTCAGTCGGGCCCGTGGCCGGAAGTCTCAATGAGCGCAATTCGGGTTTGGGGCTCCGGGTTTCGGTCTTCGTCCCCGCTTTCGGGCGTGATCGCGAACAGGGTCCTCAGACGAACTGGATGGCGACGTCGCCGAGCGGGCCGAAATCGGCGTGCAGCGTGTCGCCCTTCTCCGCCCAGACCGGCCGGATGAAGGAGCCCGAAAGCATGATGTGGCCGGGTTCCAGCGTCACGTCGAAGGGGGCGAGCTTGTTGGCGAGCCAGGCGATGCCGAGCGCCGGATGGCCGAGCACCCCGGCGGCGATGCCGGTCTCCTCGATCTCCGCGTTGCGGTACATGATGCCGCCGACCCAGCGCAGGTCTACGTCCATCGGCCCGACCGGCTTGCCGCCGATGACGATGCCGGCCGCCGCCCCGTTGTCGGAGACGGTGTCGTAGATCTTGCGTGGGTTCTGCACCCGCGCGTCGATGATCTCGATCGAGGGAACGACGTATTCCGTGGCGCGCAGCACGTCGAGCAGGCCGACATTCGGGCCCTTCAGCGGCTTCGCCAGCACGAAGGCGAGTTCGAGTTCCACCCGCGGCACGCAGTAGTCGGCGTGCTTCACCTTGGCCCCGTCGGCGATCATCATGTCGTCGAACAGGTGGCCGTAGTCGGGCTCGTCGATCATCGAGGAGCGCTGCATCGCCTTGGAGGTCAGGCCGATCTTGTGGCCGATCAGCCGGGCGCCGGCCTTCATCCGCCGCGCCGCCACCTCGTTCTGGATCGCATAGGCGTCCTCGATGGTGATGTCGGGCCAGGTGGTCGACAACTGGACGACCGGCGTGCGGGTGCGCTCGGCCTCCTGCAGCAGGTCGGCGGCTTTCTGGCGGTCGGCGTCTGACAGCATGGCGTTCCCTCTCGATTATTGGTCTCGACTGCAGCGATGCGGGGTCAGGAGCAGCTTGCCTTCTTTTTCGTCATCCCGGAAGCGGCGCAGCCGCTATCCGGGATCGGGGAGCCACCGCACGTCTGGCGGCTCCCCGATCCCGGCTCTTCACTTTGTTTCGGCCGGGATGACGAAGAAAAGCCCGGTTCGAACCGGGCCTCACAGCTTGATGCAGACGTTCTTGAGCTCGGTATAGAACTCCAGCGAATAGGTGCCGCCCTCGCGGCCGATGCCGGACTGCTTGGCGCCGCCGAACGGCGTCCTCAGATCGCGCAGGAACCAGCTGTTGACCCAGACGATGCCCGCCTCGATCCGGCCCGCGACGCGATGGGCGCGGGTGAGATTGGTCGTCCACACGCTGGCCGCCAGCCCGTAGCCGGTGGCGTTGGCACGGGCGATCGCCTCGGCCTCGTCGTCGAACGGGGCGATATGGCAGCACGGCCCGAAGATCTCCTCGGTCACGGTCGCCGCGTCGTCGGGCAGGCCCGTCCAGATCGTCGGCTGGACCCACGTTCCCCCCGCCAGGCCGGCGGGCATGTCGGGAACGCCGCCGCCGGTGACGACGGTCGCGCCTTCCTCCACCGCCTTGCGGTAGTAGGACAGCACCTTGCCGCGGTGTTCCTCGCTGATCAGCGGGCCCATGCCGGTCTCGGGATCGTCCGGCGCGCCGAGCTTCATCGCTTCGGCACCCTTTTTCAGCGCGTCGACGAAGGCCTCGAAGATCGGCCGTTCCACGTAGACGCGCTCGGTGCCCAGACACACCTGGCCGCAATTGGCGAAGCAGGAGCGCAGCGTGCCCTCGATCGCCTTGTCGAAATCGCAGTCGGCGAAGACGAGGGCAGGGTTCTTGCCGCCCATCTCCAACGATACCGGCCGGGCTCCGTCGGCGGCCGCCTTCATGATCACCGCGCCGGTCCTGGTCTCGCCGGTGAAGGTGATGGCGTCGACGCCCGGATGTTTCGTCAGGAACTCGCCGGCCGAGTCCGGCCCGAAGCCGTGCACCACGTTGTAGACGCCCTTGGGGATGCCGACCGCGTTCATCACCTCGCCCAGCAGCGCCGCCGTCTGCGGGGTCTCTTCCGACGGCTTCACCACCACGGTGTTGCCGCAGGCCAGCGCAGGGCCGACCTTCCAGGTCATCAGCAGCAGCGGCAGGTTCCACGGGCAGATCGCCGCGACGACGCCGACCGGCGCGCGCACCGCGTAGTTGAGCGCGCCTTGCCCGTCCGGCGTCGGCGTCTCGAACACCTCGCCGGGCACGTTCTTCACCACGTCGGCGAAGATCTTGAAGTTCGCCGCCCCGCGCGGGATGTCGATATGGCTGGCCAGGCTCAAAGGCTTGCCGGTGTCGGCGACCTCGGCCTCGAGAAAATCGTCGAAGCGCCGGTTGATCTCGTCGGCGACGCCGTACAGCAGGTCGGTGCGCTCGGGAAGCGTCAGCGATGCCCACGGCCCGTGCAGCGCGGCGCGGGCGGCCTTCACCGCGGCATCCACCTCGTCGCGGCTGGCCTCGGCCACGCGGGCGATCAGCGCCCCGCTGACCGGCGAGCGCTTGTCGAAGAAGCGTCCGCTGGCGGAGACATAGGCGCCGTCGATGAAGTTGAGGACGTCCCTGACCGGCGTTTCTATGGACGGTATTTCGGCGGTGGGGACGGAACTAGCGACCTTCTGCATCGGCTTGTACTTCCCGCTTGGCGATATTGGCGAGCATTTCGGCGCCGCGATTGGCCGCCGGCAGCCCCCGGAACAGGAAGCACAGGCTGATCACCGCCTGCATTTCCTCCCAGGTCGCCCCCGCGCGCCGCGCGGCAATCCCGTGTAGCGCGGCGGCATCGCTCATGTCCATCAGCAGCATGCCGAACAGCATGAGCTGCGCCGTCTTCACGTCGAAGCATGTCGGATACATCGCGTGTTCGCGCATCCGCTCCTGCAGGTCGACGATCTCAGGGTCGATGGCGCCGGTGACGGTGAGGCGCGCCTCGATGCGCGGCGGCAGGAAGCCGATCAGGTCCTCGTATATCCTGCCCCGCTCCTCGGCGGTTGCTTTCGTGTCGGCATAGGGGCCCATGCGCTGGCGCACGGCGTCCTTGTCTATGCGGGGAGGGATCATCCGGCCTTGCTCCGTCTGTTAAGTGTCGTGCCTGCTGTAAGCGCAGTGCCCGGAAAGTGCAGTGGCCTGAGACCGGGCTCTCAGAAGAAAACGGGGAACGACTTGGAATCCGCCACCGGCTCCCCCGACTCCTCGGCCTCGCCCGGCACGTCCGGAGTGGCGTACTGGATGAAGCTGTCGGGCAGGCTGCCGCCCCAGTAGACGCCGGTGCCGCGCTCCTCCTCGTTCCAGGTCACCGGCTCCCAGTCCGGCGCGAACACCAGGTAGCTGCCCGAGTAGATCTCCACCCGGTTGCCGCCCGGCTCGTAGGTGTAGAGGTAGAAGCCCTGCGAGTTGTTGTGCTTGGCCGGTCCCGCCTCGATGAACACGCCGTTCTCGGAAAGGATGTCGGCGGCGCGCAGCACGTCCTCGCGATTGTCGACCCACAGCGAGAAGTGGTGCAGGCGGCCGTGCGCGCCCTTCACGTCGACGACGTAGGCGAGCTGGTGGTGCACCGGGGAGGGGCTCATCCACGAGCCGATCTCGGTCGCGCCCTTGTTGAAGCGCACCTGCTCGCGCAGCTGGAAGCCAAGGACCTTTTGCGCGAACGTGCGGTTCGCCTCGACGTCCTTGGCCAGCAGCGCCAGGTGGTCGATGCGGCGCACCCCGACCCCGCGGCCGGAATACTTCTGCGGCAGGTTCTTCAGCGACGACTTGAGGTGGTCGGGCGCTTCGTAGTGCTGCTCCTCGAAATAGACCTCCATCGTGTGGCCGTCGGGATCGTGGAAGCGGTAGGAGCGGCCGCGGCCGAAATCGCCGTTGGTCCAGCCGATGCCCAGGCCCAGCGCCTCGATCTCGGCGGCCCGCCGCTCCAGCGCCGGCTCGCTGGTCGCCCGCCACGAGATGACGCCGGGCCCGGCCCGGTCGGCGGCGGTCAGCTTCAGCGTGCTGGCGGCATAGTCGCCGTAGCCGCGCAGGTAGACGGAGTTGCCCGTCGTGTGCACCGTCTCCATGCCGAGGATGTCGCGGAAGTACCAGAGGCTGTCCTCGGGCTTCGGCGTGAACAGCTCGACGCTGCCCAGATGGGCGATGTCGTGGATCGGCTCCCCGGCGCTCAACTTTTTGTCGCTCATGCCCGTGTCGCTCATGCCCGTGTCGCTCATGCCCCTGGCGCTCATGCCCCTGTCACTCATGGCGGTCCTCCCGAACGGATGCGCGGTGGCCGGCTTTCGCGCCCACGCGGCCGCGGGCCGGCGTTTTCGGGAAATTAGTTTGGTCGACAAATCGATAGCACGCTTTGATCTTGCGCAAGCCCGCGCGACGGGGCGCTCGGCGGCCGGAAGCCGAGGCCGGCGCGGGATTTTTGCGGGCCAAGCGCGTCCGCTGCGGCTAGACTGGCGCCGGGATCGTCCGATTCGGGGGGCGCGACGTACAGGCGCCGGATCAGGGCGTCCGCCGCGACCCGGTGCCGCAAGCGGTCATACGCGATTTACCGAATGGGAATCGCCGCGTACGGTCCGGTATCTTCGCAGGACGCCTTGATGCGGGTTGTGGTCCGCGTTGACGCATGTCAATGCGTTTGCAGTCCCGGAAATGTTGGTAGCATGGACGATCCCGGCGGGTGCGAACCCACGGGGATTGAGAACGAGAGACGGAATCGGAACGGATCCCGATATGGCACGGTCAATGACGGCGAAAACATTTAGGCTGGACGAGGGAAGCGTCATCGCCCTGCTCGTCCTGAGTGTTCTGGCAAGCCTGCTGATCGCGGCGAGGACGCAGGACGCGGCCATGGAGTTCCATGCCTGGCTCGGGCTCGCGGCCGGAGTGATCGGCATCTTCGCG
Organism: Microbaculum marinisediminis; assembly: GCF_025397915.1. Lineage (NCBI taxonomy): Bacteria > Pseudomonadati > Pseudomonadota > Alphaproteobacteria > Hyphomicrobiales > Tepidamorphaceae > Microbaculum > Microbaculum marinisediminis. Next base: position 409,314 of record NZ_JALIDZ010000001.1, on the reverse strand, counting down.
ATCCTCAACGCCTATTTTAAGCGGGAATCCGACATTCCCGAGGAGATCGACGGCAAGCCGAACTACCAGATGGGGCCGGTCAAGGTCGCGACCGTCCTGTCGGTGATCTGGGGCGTCGCCGGGTTCCTGGTCGGTCTCATCATCGCGCTCCAGCTCGCCTGGCCGGCGTTCAACTTCGACCTGCCCTGGATCAGCTTCGGGCGCCTGCGGCCGCTGCACACCTCGGCGGTGATCTTCGCCTTCGGCGGCAACGTGCTGATCGCTTCGTCCATGTACGTGGTCCAGCGCACCTCGCGCGCCCGCATGGCCGGCGGCATGTGGCCGTGGTTCGTCGTCTGGGGCTACAACTTCTTCATCGTCATCGCCGGCACCGGCTACCTGCTGGGCGTCACCCAGTCCAAGGAATACGCCGAGCCGGAATGGTACGCCGACCTGTGGCTGACCATCGTCTGGGTCGTCTACCTGCTGGTCTTCCTGGGCACGCTGTGGAAGCGCAAGGAATCGCACATCTACGTGGCGAACTGGTTCTACCTTGCCTTCATCATCACCATCGCGATGCTGCACGTGGTCAACAACGCCACGGTTCCCGTCTCCTTCGCCGAGCCCAAGTCCTACATCGTCTGGTCCGGCGTCCAGGACGCGATGACCCAGTGGTGGTACGGCCATAACGCCGTCGGCTTCTTCCTCACCGCCGGCTTCCTGGCGATCATGTACTACTTCGTGCCGAAGCGGGCCGAGCGGCCGGTCTATTCCTACCGCCTCTCGATCATCCACTTCTGGTCGCTGATCTTCCTGTACATCTGGGCCGGTCCCCATCACCTGCACTACACGGCGGTGCCGCAGTGGGCGCAGACGCTGGGCATGACCTTCTCGATCATGCTGTGGATGCCGTCCTGGGGCGGCATGATCAACGGCCTGATGACGCTGTCGGGCGCCTGGGACAAGCTGCGCACCGATCCGGTGCTGCGCATGCTGGTCGTCTCGGTGGCCTTCTACGGCATGTCGACCTTCGAGGGCCCGCTGATGTCGGTCCGCGCGGTCAACAGCCTCAGCCACTACACCGACTGGACCATCGGCCACGTGCATTCCGGCGCGCTCGGCTGGGTCGGCTTCGTCTCCTTCGGCGCCATCTACTGCCTGGTGCCGTGGCTGTGGAACCGCAAGGGCCTGTACTCGCTCAAGCTGGTCAACTGGCACTTCTGGATCGCCACCATCGGCATCGTCCTCTACATCACCTCGATGTGGGTGTCGGGCATCATGCAGGGCCTGATGTGGCGCGCCTACACGGATCTCGGCTTCCTCGAGTACTCGTTCATCGAGACCGTGGCGGCGATGCATCCCTTCTACGTCATCCGCGCGCTCGGCGGCCTGCTGTTCGTCATCGGCTCGCTGATCATGGCCTACAACCTCTGGATGACGGTGCGCTACGGCGAGCCGGCCGAAGAAACGGCCGGTCAGCCCGCCGCAGTGCAGCCGGCCGAGTGAGGGGGATCGGGAAATGTTGAACAGACACGCTATTTTCGAGAAGAACTCGATCATCCTCACCGTTGGCATCCTCATCGTGGTTGCCATCGGCGGCCTCGTCGAGCTCGTGCCGAACTTCTACCTGAAGTCGACCGTCGAGAAGGTCGAGGGCATGCGGCCCTACACGCCGCTGGAGCTGGCCGGGCGCAACATCTACATCCGCGAGGGCTGCTATCTCTGCCACAGCCAGATGATCCGCACCCTGCGCGACGAGGTGGAGCGCTACGGCCATTACTCGCTGGCGGCCGAGTCGATGTACGACCACCCCTTCCAGTGGGGCTCCAAGCGGACCGGCCCGGATCTCGCCCGGGTCGGGGGCAAGTACTCGGACGCCTGGCACTACGACCACATGATGGATCCGCGGTCGGTCGTGCCGGAGTCGATCATGCCGAGCTATCGCTGGCTGGCCACGAACGAGCTCAGGCTTTCCGACATCGCCGCGGACCTGAAGGCCAACGCGGTCGTCGGCGTGCCCTATAGCGCCGAGATGATCGAGAGCGCCCGGGCCGACCTGCTGGCTCAGGCCGATCCCGACGCCGACACCGACGGCCTGCTGGAGCGCTATCCCGGCGCCCAGGTTCGCGCCTTCGACGGCGATCCGCGCCGGTTGACCGAGATGGATGCCATCATCGCTTATCTGCAGATGCTCGGCACCTTGGTCGACTTTTCCACCTACGACGATCAGGCCGACATCAATCTGAGGTAGGGCTATGTACGAACGGCTCGCGCACTTCGCCCAAACCTGGGGTCTCCTCTACTTCGTGATCCTGTTCCTCATCGTGCTCGTCTACGCGCTCTGGCCCCGCAACAAAGAGCGCTTCGACGAAGCCTCCAAGATCCCGCTCCGGGAGGACTGATTCCATGGTTAAGAAGGAAATCGACGAAATCACGGGCACGGAGACCACCGGTCACGAGTGGGACGGCCTCAAGGAGCTGAACACGCCATTGCCGCGCTGGTGGCTGTGGACCTTCTACGCCAGCATCGTCTGGGCGGTGTTCTACTGGGTGATGATGCCGTCCTGGCCGCTCATCAACGATTATGCCCGCGGCATCCGCGGCCATTCCCAGCGCGCCATCGTCATGCAGGAGGTCGCTGCGCTGCAGGACTTGCGTGGCGAGACTGGCCAGGCGCTCACCGACGCGTCCCTTCAGGACATCCAGTCGACGCCGAACCTGCTCGAGTTCGCCATGGCGAACGGCAAGGCGGCCTTCGGCGACAACTGCGCGCCGTGCCACGGCTCGGGCGGCGGCGGCGCCATCGGCTATCCCAACCTCAACGACGACGACTGGCTCTGGGGCGGTACCCTCGACGATATCCATCAGACGCTGCTCTACGGCATCCGGACGGATAACGACGACGCACGGATCGGCGACATGCCGGCCTTTGGCCGCGACGAGATTCTCGATGCCGACCAGGTGCGCGACGTGGCCAGCTACGTCGCCTCCCTGTCCGGCCTGGAGACCGACCCCGCGGCCGATCTCGCCAATGGCGAGACCGTGTATGTCGACAACTGCGCCGTCTGCCACGGCGACGACGGCAAGGGCATGGCCGAGGTCGGTGCGCCGAACCTCGCCGACAACATCTGGCTGTACGGTGGCGATCTGAATGCGATCGTCCACCGCATCCAGATCGGCGGCGGCGGCGTCATGCCGGCGTGGGTCGACAGGCTCGATCCGGTGACGCTGAAGTCGCTTGCCGTGTACGTGCACAGCTTGGGCGGCGGCGAATAGCCGCGCCCCGCGCGACCAAGTGTCTGCTTGTCCGGGGAGCTTGCGGACGCCAACTTCCAGCCGCCGAACGCGAGAGGCGGTAGAGGAGTAGTAGACGATGCGTGTTGATACGGGTGGAGGCAGCGGCGGTACCCCGACGTCGCTCTATGCCCCCCGCAAGAAGGTCTATCCGCAGAAGGTCGAGGGCACGTTCCGTTCCATAAAATGGGCGGTGATGGTGCTCACGCTCGGGGTCTACTATTTCACCCCCTTCATTCGCTGGGACCGTGGCCCCAACGCGCCCGATCAGGCCGTCCTGATCGATTTCCCGGGGCGTCGCTTCTACTTCTTCTTCATCGAGATCTGGCCGCAGGAGGTCTACTACATCACCGGCCTGCTGATCCTGGCCTCGATGGTCCTGTTCCTGATGAACGCGGTCGCAGGGCGGCTCTGGTGCGGCTATCTGTGCCCGCAGACGGTCTGGACCGATCTGTTCTATGCCGTCGAGCGCCTGATCGAGGGCGATCGCCGCGACCGCATGAAGGCCGACAAGGGCGGCTGGACGCCGACCCTGGTCATGGAGAAGGTCTCCAAGCACGCCTTGTGGCTCCTGATCGCCTGGTGGACCGGCGGCGCCTGGGTGCTCTATTTCGCCGACGCGCCGACGCTGGTGCGCGAGCTCGCGACCTTCCAGGCCTCGCCGATGGCCTATCTGTGGATCGGCATCCTCACCTTCACCACCTACCTGCTGGCCGGTTTCGCGCGGGAGCAGGTCTGCGTCTACATGTGTCCGTGGCCGCGCATTCAGGCCGCGCTGACCGACGAATGGGCGCTGAACGTCACCTACAAATACGACCGCGGCGAGCCGCGCATGTCGGTCAAGCAGGCCGAGAAGGCCGTCGCCGCCGGCGAGCCGGCCGGCGATTGCGTCGATTGTTACCAGTGCGTCGCCGTCTGCCCCACCGGCATCGACATCCGCGACGGCCTGCAGCTCGAATGCATCCAGTGCGGCCTGTGCATCGACGCCTGCAACACCGTGATGGACAAGATCGGTCGCCCGCGCGGCCTGATCGGCTACGATACCGACATCAACCTTCAACGCCGCGAGGAAGGCAAGGGGCCGATTTACCGGTTCTTCCGGGCGCGGACGGTCATCTACGTGGCGATCATCGCCGCGGTCGCCGGCATCATGGCCTATACCCTGGCCACCCGCAGCACCCTCGGCATCAGCGTCCTGCACGACCGCAATCCGGTGTTCGTCCAGCTCTCGGAGGGCGGCATCCGCAACGGCTACACGGTCCGCATCCTCAACAAGTACCTGGAGCCGACCGATTACGTCCTGTCGCTGGAGGGCTTGCCCGGCGCCACCATCGAGGCCGTCGGAACCGAGAAGCATCAGGACGGCTGGCCGGTGATCACGGTCGAACCCGACAAGTCGCGGGAGGTTCGCGTCCTGGTCAACTCCAGGCCCGGCGAGACGCTGGCCGAATCGACGCCGATCACCTTCTGGGTCACCAATCCGGCGACCGGCGAAAGCGAGGCCATGAGTGACTTCTTCCGGGCGCCGAAATAGGATCGGGAAGACAGGTCGGGTATGATATGACGACGGTCGAGAACATGAGCAAGGACGGTGGTTTCCGCGTTACCGGGCGGTTGGTGTTGTTCAGCCTCATCGGCTTCTTCGGGCTGATCACGGTCGCCAACATCATCATGATCTGGCTGGCCGTTTCGACCAATACCGGCGTCGTCGAAGCCTCCTCCTACCGCGCCGGCAACGCCTATCAGGCCGAACTCGACGCCGCCCAGGCCCAGGCCGAGCGCAACTGGGCGGTCAGCGCCGATGTCGCGCGGACGGCGGACGGCGTGGCGTTCGACATAAGCGTTCGCGATGGCGACGGCGCCCCGGTCGGCGGCCTCGAGGTCTCGGCGACGCTGGCAAGCCACGTCAGCCAGGCAGACGACCGCCGCGTAACGCTGGCGGAGGGCGAGATCGGCCGCTACCGCGGCGCCGCCGAAGCGGTCGTCTCGGGCAACTGGCTGCTGATCATCGACGCCATGCGCGGCGACGATCGGCTCTACCGCTCCGAGAACCGGGTGATGTTGAAATAGGCGCCGCGGCGAGGGTTTCGCCAGGGGACAGGCCATGGGTTACCACGATCGCGATCTGAAGAGTTTCGTTACCGCTGTCGGTGACGGCATCGAGCACATGGACCTCGCCGTCGAGGGCGTGCGCTGTGCCGGCTGCATGGCCAAGATCGAGAAGGGGCTCGGCACCGTGCCCGGCATCACCCGGGCGCGGCTCAACTTCACCAACCGCCGCCTCGCCGTCGAGTGGCGCGCCGGCGCACTCGCCCCTGCCGACGTCGTCGAGAAGCTGGCCGCGCTCGGCTACCGGGCTCATCCGTTCGATCCCGCCGCCGCCGCCGGCGCCGAGGCCGCCGAATCCCGGCGTCTGATGAAATGCATGGCCGTCGCCGGCTTCGCGGCGATGAACGTCATGCTGCTGTCGGTTTCGGTGTGGTCGGGCAACGTCACCGACATCACGCCGGAGATCCGGGACCTGTTCCACTGGCTCTCCGCGCTGATCGCCATTCCCGCCGTCGCCTATGCCGGACGGCCGTTCTTCGAATCCGCCATCGGCGCGCTGATGAAGCGCACCGTCAACATGGACGTGCCGATCACGCTGGGCGTTCTGCTGGCGGTCGGCATGTCGGTGGTCGAGACCTTCAACGGCGGCCGTCACGCCTATTTCGACGCCGCCGTCATGCTGCTGTTCTTCCTGCTGGTCGGCCGCTTCCTCGACATGAACATGCGCCGCCGCACCCGCGCCCAGGCCGAGAACCTGGCCGCGCTGAAGGGCGAGACGGCGACCAAGGTCCTGCCCGACGGCTCCACCCGCGTCGTTCCGGTCTCCGCCATCGATCCGGGCGACCGCGTGCTGGTGGCCGCCGGCGAGCGGCTGTCCGTCGACGGCGTCATCGAGACCGGCTCGACCGAGATCGACAACAGCCTCGTCACCGGCGAGACCGCCTATGCCGCCGCCGGACCCGGCGACCGCGTCTATGCCGGCACCCTCAACATGACCGGCGCCCTGACCGTGCAGGTCACCGCCGCCGCCAAGGGCACCCTGCTGGACGAGGTCAACACGCTGCTCGATGCGGCCCAGACGGCGCGCTCCACGCGCCTGGCGCTCGCCGACAAGGCGGCCGGCTACTACGCCCCGCTGGTCCATTCCGCCGCCGCGCTGACCTTCGTCGGCTGGATGATCGCGGGCAGCGGCTGGCAGGAGGCGCTGATGACGGCGATCGCCGTCCTGATCATCACCTGCCCGTGCGCGCTCGGCCTCGCCGTGCCGGCGGTCCAGGTCGTCGCCAGCGGCCTCTTGTTCCGTTCCGGCGTCCTGCTCAACGCCGGCGATGCCGTCGAGCGCTTCGCCGAGGCCGATACCGTCGTCTTCGACAAGACCGGCACGCTGACGAGCCCGGAGCCGACCCTTGTCGACCCCGCGGCGACTCCGCAGGCGCGTTTGGGTCGGGCCGGTCGGCTCGCCCTGTCGAGCCGCCATCCGCTCTCCGCGGCCCTGAAATCCTATGCGACGAGCCCCGTTCCGGACGCCACCGAGGAGCCCGGTCAGGGCGTCCGTGCCGAGATCGACGGCGTCGCGTGCCGGCTCGGAAGCGCCGCATTCTGCGGTGTTTCCGCCGAGAAGGCCGCCGAAACGGCCGAAAGCGGCGCGCATTCGCTGGTCTGGTACCGTGAGGGCGAGGCGGATGCCATACCGATCGCCGTTGCCCAGGGCCTGCGCCCGGACGCCGCCGACGTGATCGCCAGGCTCAAGGACCGTGGCATCACGGTGATGATCCTGTCCGGCGACCGCGCCGCCGCAGTCGACGCCGCAGCCGACGCCCTCGGCGTCGCCGATCGCCACGCCGGACTGAAGCCCGCCGACAAGATCGCGATCCTGGAAGAGCTGAAAGATCAAGGCCATAAGGTGCTCATGGTCGGCGATGGCCTCAACGACGCGCCGGCGCTTGCCGCCGCCCACGTGTCGATGTCGCCGGTCACCGCCGTCCATCTGTCGCAAGCCGCCGCCGACGCGGTTTTCCTCGGCGACAAGCTTGGTCCGGTCGTCACGGCGATTGATATTTCCCGCCGCGCCCGCCGCGCCATGGACCAGAACCTGTGGTTCGCCGCGTTCTACAACGTCTGCGCGGTGCCGATCGCGGTGCTCGGCTTCGTCACGCCGCTGGTGGCGGCGCTTGCCATGTCGTCGTCCTCGGTGGTCGTGACGCTCAATGCGCTCCGGGTCCGCCTGATCGCGCGCAAGCTGGAGGGCGCGTCCTGATGGACGTCCTCTTCATCCTCATTCCCGTGGCTTTGGGGTTGGGTCTGCTCGGCCTTGCCGCCTTCCTGTGGGCGATGAAGTCCGATCAGTTCGAGGACCTGGACGGCGCCGCCTGGCGCGCCATCATGGATGACGATCTGCCGCCCGACGACGAGCGCGACAGCCGATCCGCCTGATCGCGGCGAGATCGGATAGGCCTGTCATTCCCGTAAGAAAAACAGGCTGCTAGCCGCTTCGATAGTGGGATATCGCGCCATCCTGCTGGCAGGCGGCGCGACGCATCAGATCTCGGAAATCGTCGGGCGTTATTCCGCCGCCGCGGCGCGATCGGTGTCGGCGTAAGGGATGCCGAGCGTGTCCCAGACCTCGGAGAGCGCCTCGGCCAGTCCTTCGATCAACCGGTCGTCGTGGAACGGCGTCGGCGTGATCCGCAGGCGCTCCGTGCCGCGCGGAACGGTCGGGTAGTTGATCGGCTGGATGTAGATGTCGTGCTTGTCCATCAGCCGGTCGCTTGCCGCCTTGCACAGCTCCGGATCGCCAACCAGAATCGGCACGATATGCGTGACCGACGGCATCACCGGCAGGCCGCGCGCGAGCAGCACGTCCTTGGTCCGCGTCGCCTGGCGCTGCTGCGCCTCGCGTTCCGCCGACGATGCCTTGAGGATGCGGATCGAGGCCGTCGCGGCCGCCGCGATCGTCGGCGGCAGGGCGGTGGTGAAGATGAAGCCGGGCGCGAAGGACCGCACCGAGTCGACGATGTCCGACGTCGAGGCGATGTACCCGCCCAGGCACCCGAACGCCTTGGCCAGCGTGCCCTCGACCACGTCGATGCGACCCATTTCGCCCTCGCGTTCGGCGATGCCGCCGCCGCGCGGGCCGTACATGCCGACCGCGTGTACCTCGTCGATATAGGTCATCGCGCCGTAGCGCTCGGCCAGGTCGCAGATCTTGCCGACGGGGCCGATATCGCCATCCATCGAATAGACCGACTCGAACACGATCAGCTTCGGCCGTTCCTTGCCGGCAGCCTGGAGCAGGTCTTCCAGGTGTTCGACGTCGTTGTGCCGGAAGATCTTCTTGTCGCAGCCCGAGCGCCGCACGCCCTCGATCATCGAGGCGTGGTTCAGCTCGTCCGACAGGATCAGGCATTCCGGAATCAGCCGGGCGATCGTCGAGATCGAGGCCTCGTTGGAGATGAAACCGGAGGTGAAGGCGAGGGCCGCCTCCTTGCCGTGCAGATCGGCAAGCTCCGCTTCCAGGCTGACCAGCGGATGGTTGGTGCCGGAAATGTTGCGCGTGCCGCCGGCCCCGACGCCCATACGGTCTATCGCATCCGTTGCCGCCGCGATCACGTCCGGATGCTGGCCCATGCCTAGATAGTCGTTCGAACACCAGATGGTGATCTCGCGCTTGCCGGACGCGCCGTGGTAGATCGCCCGGGGAAAGCGGCCCGCGACGCGCTCGAGCTCGGCGAAGACGCGATAGCGCTTCTCCGCGGTAATATCCTCGATGGCGGACCGAAATACGCTGGCGTAGTCAAAAGCCATGGCGGATTCGTACCTTTCCTTGCGGCCGTTTGGTCGGTGCAAGCCGGGCCCGAGCCGTCACCGCGCGCACGCGACATCGACCCGATCCGGACAACCCTTTGAACCAGTATTTATTCCAATTCGCAACTGACTTTGCTGCGGCAATTGGTCGGACCGTCGCATAGCTGTCATCGAGGCGGGATTTGTATGCGCTTCGTTATTCCACGGGGGCAGGCCGGACAATGAAAGACGAACGATACGACCTCGCCGTCGTCGGCGCCGGCATCGTCGGGCTTGCCCATGCGCTGATGGCGGCCCGGCGCGGCATGAAGGTGGTGGTCGTCGACCGGGATGCCGGCGCCAACGGCGCGTCCGTGCGCAACTTCGGCTTCGTCACCGTCACCGGGCAGCAGCACGGCGAATGCTGGCGCCGGGCAAGGCGCTCGCGCGACGTCTGGGCGGAGATCGCGGGCCCCGCCGGCATCGAGGTCGCCCAGCGCGGTCTCGCCGTGGCCGCCCGTTACGCGGAATCGCTGCCGGTCCTGGAGGCGTTCCTGGAAACGGAAATGGGCGAGGGGTGCATGCTGCAGACCCTGGACGAGGCCCGCAAGACGGTGCCGCGTCTGCGTGACAATGTCCGCGCGGTCCTGCGGAGCCCGCACGAATTGCGCGTCGAATCCCGCGACGCGATTCCGCAACTCGCCGCCTATCTCGAACGCGATCACGGCGTGGCTTTCCTGCGCCGGGCCCAGGTGCAGGGCATCGCCTTGCCTGCGATTGAAACGTCCGCCGGGACGGTGCGCGCGGAGGCGGCCGTGGTCTGTCCCGGCGACGACTTCCTCTCGCTCTACCCCGAGCGTATCGCCGCCTATGGCCTCACCCGCTGCAAGCTGCACATGATGCGGTTGAAGCCGCCGGCAGGCGCGGCCCTCGGCACCGCGGTGATGTCGGATCTCGGCCTGGTCCGCTATCTCGGCTACGCCGAACTGCCGCAAGCCGCCGCCCTGAAGGCGCGGCTGGAGCGCGAGCGGGCCGATGCACTCGAGGCCGGCGTGCACCTGATCGTGGTTCAATCGTCGGATGGGAGCCTCGTGGTCGGCGACAGCCATCACTACGGCTGGACGCCCGAACCCTTCGCTTCCGAAGCAGTCGACCGGCTGATCCTCGACGAGTTCGATAACGTGCTCGATATGGGTGCCTACGAGGTCACGGAACGCTGGACCGGCATCTACGCCTCCGCGTCCGATCGTCTGATGCTGGTCGACGCGCCGGAGGACAGGGTACGCCTTGTCATCGTTACATCCGGCACCGGGGCGTCGACCGCCTTCGGCATCGCCGAGGAGGTGATAGACGGCATGTTCGGCGCCTGAACAGGAAAGGAAAACGGGATGACCGGGAATACGGTGAAGGCGGTGGTTTTCGATTGGGCGGGCACCGTCGTCGACTTCGGTTCGCGCGCGCCGATGGGCGCGTTCGTGGAGGTGTTCAGGCGCTTCGGCGTCGATATCTCGATCGACGAGGCCCGGGTGCCGATGGGCCTGCCGAAATGGGACCATATCCAGGCGCTCGGCCGTATTCCGCGCATCGCCCAGGCGTGGCGGGAGGCGAAGGGCAGGGATTTCGGCGATGCCGACGTCGACGCCATCTACGAAGTGTTCGTGCCGCTCAACGCCGAGGTGGTGACGGACTATGCCGACCTGATCCCCGGCGTCATCGAGACGGTCGCCGAGCTGCGCGCCTGCGGCATCAAGATCGGCTCCACCACCGGCTACACGCGCGAGATAATGGAGCGGCTCGTGCCGATTGCCGCCGCGCAGGGCTTCGCCCCGGACAATCTGGTCTGCGCCGGCGATCTGCCGGAAGGTCGCCCCGGCGCGCTGATGATGTACCGCACATTCCTCGACCTCCAGGTCTGGCCGGCCTGGTCCGTCGTCAAGGTGGACGATACCGAGCCCGGCATAGCCGAGGGCCTTGCCGCCGGCACCTGGACCGTCGGCGTAGCCGCGTCCGGCAACGCGATGGGGCTGTCGCTGGAGGAATACGAAGCGTACGACGACTCCCACCTCGATCGCTACGCGGCCGCCGAGCGCCGTCTCGCCCGTGCCGGCGCGCATTTCGTCATCGGCTCGGTCGCCGAGCTGATGGATGTGATCGACGAAATCGAGGGCCGGCTCCTGCGCGGGGAGCGGCCCTAGCCGTTCACCCCGCGCGACGATCGACTGTCGCCGACACCGGTCCGTCTTCGGTCAACTCGATGCCCGATAGGCTGCGGTCGAGATGGCGGGCGCGCCAGGCGAGCAGTGCCTCGGCCATCTCCAGCCGTGCGTCCCTGTAGGCCGGATCCTCGGCCAGATTCGTGAGCTCGCCCGGGTCCGCCTGCATGTCGAACAGGAGCGGGGGCAGGCCGCCGAAATGCACGTACTTGAACCGCTCGCCGCGCACGACGGCGAGGTTCAGTGCATCGAGCGGCAGGCCGAAGCGGCGTTCGGTCTCGGCCGTCGCCACCTCGCGGAAATCGAATTCCCAATGCGCTTCGCTGCGCCAGTTCGCCGGTATCGTGCCTTCGAGGAAGGGCATCAGCGAGCGGCCGTCGAGATGGGGCGGTACGTCGGCGCCGATCCGCTCCAGGATCGTCGGAACGATGTCGATCGACTCGGTGAAGCGGTCGACGGCCTGTCCCGGCCGCCCCGCCTTCGGGTCGCGGACGATCAACGGCACGTGATAGCTCTGGTCGAACCAGCCGAGCTTGCCGTAGAGCCAGTGGTCGCCCATCATCTCGCCGTGGTCGCTCGTCAGGATGACGAGCGTGTCCTCGGCCGCGCCGGCCGCCTCCAGTCCCGCCATCATCCGGCCGATCTGCGCGTCGACCTCCGAGATCATGCCCCAATAGGTCGCCCGGATCTGCCGCCGCGCGGCATCGTCCCAGTCGCTGATCGAGCCGGAGGCGCCGTGCACGAAGTTGGTCTTGCGGATGGTGTCCAGGCTGTAGGCGAGGAAGGGATGCTGGGCCGCCTCCGCCTCGGGCGTTGCCGCGCGGCTGAAGTCGCCGCCGTCGTCGGGGGAATACATCGAGGCGTAGGGGTGCGGCACGATGAACGGCGGGTGCGGGCGGATGAAGCTCACATGCGCGAACCAGGCCCGATCCTGTTCGCCGAGCCAGCGCAGGAACTCGTCGGTCAGGAAGGCGGTCTCGGTATCCTCTGCCGAATAGTGCGTGTCCTGGGCCGCGGGCGGGTCGGCCGGGCCGTCCTTCGGCAAGTAGATGTCGAGGCCCGGCGGCACGTCGACGCCGCGGCCCTTGAGCCAGGACAGCCACGGTTTGACGTCCTCGGGCAGGCGCACGCGCACGCTCATGCCCGGCAGCACGCCTTCATAGGTGGTCCGCCAGGGATCGCGGCCATCCAGACGACGCGGATCCTGTGCGACGTCGGTATAGCCGAACTGGGTCGGATCGTAGCCGGACCGCCGAGCCGCCAGCGCCAGCGTGTCGTGGCGCCGGTCGAGCGGCGTGCCGTTGCGGCAGACCCGGTTGGTCATCTGGTAGAGGCCGGTATAGAGGCAGGCCCGTGCCGGCGAACACGGCGCGGCCTGGGCGTAGTGCCTCCTGAACAGCGTTCCCTCGCCGGCCAGCCGGTCGATGTTCGGCGTCCGGACAACAGGATGGCCGACGGCGCCGAGACTGTCGCCGCGCCACTGGTCGGCGGTTATGAGGAGTACGTTGGTCAAGGCCGCTCACCCTCCGTTCGCGATGCGTCTTAACGAAATCGCTAGCTCATTCCGATGACATTGCGCCGACAGCGGGCGTGGCGTCCACAGGATGACGCAACGCTCCTTCGTTTGTTTGGAATGCAACAGGGCAGGTTTGACGATGACGGCACAGGCAGTAGCTCAGGCAGCGACGGGCGCGGCAGGCGAAGCGGCAGCGCCGGCCGAAGGTCAGGCGGTCGTGGCGGAGAAGACCCGGGAGGTGATCGTCACCTATTTCGGGCAACTGGACTCCGATCCGACGCTGATCATCGAGAAGATCGAGAAGTGGATCAATGGCTCCTACACGCTGTTGCCGAACATCATCGTCGCGCTGATCTTCTTCGGAATCTTCTGGGGCGTGGCCAAGGCCGTGGAGGCGTCGTTCGTCAAATGGGCGGCCCGGCGCAAGCGCAAGAACCTTGGCGAAGTGCTCGGCGGCTTCCTGCGCTGGGCGGTGACGATCTTCGGCTTTTTCATCGCCATCACCATCATCCTGCCCTCTGTCGAGCCGGTCGACCTGCTCGCTGGCCTGGGTATCGGCTCGGTCGCCATCGGCTTTGCCTTCAAGGACATCCTGCAGAACTGGCTCGCCGGTCTCCTGATCCTGTTTCGCCAACCCTTCCTCGCCGGCGACCAGATCGTCATCTCGGGCTATGAGGGGACCGTCGAGCGCATCGAGACGCGCTCCACCAATATCCGCACCCATGACGGGCGTCTGGTGCTGGTGCCCAATTCCGATGCCTACACCAATGCGGTGACGGTCGCGACGGCCTTCAAGAAGCGGCAGAGCCAGTGCAATCTCGCCGTTCCCGCGGGCGCCGACATCGCCAAGACGCGCGAGCTGATCGTCACAACCCTCGGCAAGATCGACGGCGTCCTTCAGGATCCCGCCCCAGCGGTTCTCACGACCGATCTCCAGGCCGCCAAGGTCATCCTCCAGGCGAGCTGGTGGACGGGCTCCAAGTATGCCGAGATCACTTCCGTGCGATCGCAGGCGCTGGAGGCGCTGAAGGCGGCCCTCGAAAAGAACGATTTCGCGCTGGCCTGATCTGCGGCCAGTTCCGCCTTCGACAGCTCGAAAAGATTGCTGTTTCGGGGAATCGGGCGATAGACGCCCGTTTTCCGAGAGGGCGCCGTGTTGGCGTCCGGCAGTAATCAGAAATACGCGCATCGCCAACCCGATGGATTCTGTATCGCGTTGTCCACATAAAGATGACAGCGACGCGATACCTGTCATACAGTTGTTGATGCTGGCTGTTAACGCGGCAAAGAACGCGCGGTCATCTCCCAATCGGCGACGTTGTCCGCGCCTTCTAAGCCGTATCCAGCCGCTTCATCGGGAGGCATAAAGATGACCAACATAAATCGCCGTACAGTTCTGAGAGGAACCGCCGCAACCGGCTTGGCGCTCGCCATGCCGGCCATTCTGAAAGCCGGTGACGCGTTGGCGTCTTCGGGCACCGTCAACGTGTTCGCCTGGGGGGACTACGTTCAGGACAACATCAAGGACGCCTTCGAAAAGGCGACCGGCATCAAGGTCAACCTGTCGACCTACGGGTCGAACGACGAGGCCGAGAACAAGCTGCGCGCCGCCGGCGGCAAGGGCTTCGACGTGATCTTCCCCTCCGTCGACACCGGCCCGAACTACTACAAGGACGATCTGCTCGGGGCGATCGACGAGTCCAAGTTCAACGTCGACAAGGTGATCCCGTCCATCTACCGCGCCTCGATCAACCTCGGCGCCACCAACCGCGGCAAGCGCTACCTCATTCCCTGCGACTGGGGCACCGAGGCGATGACGTGGGATTCCGAAACCAGTCCGGACCTCAAGTATGGCACCATCTCCTACGGCGACATGTGGAAGTCCGACATGGCGGGCAAGGTCGCCGTTCGCCAGAAATCGGTATTGGTCAGCCTGGCGATCTACCTCGACGACATCGGCGAGGTGAAATCCGACCGCGCCATGGACCTCTACAAGTCGGAAGACGACTGCCGGCGCGTGTTCGAGGCCGTGACCAACTATGCCATCGAGCGCCGCGGCAACATCGGCGCCTTCTGGAACAACGCCACCGAGGCCACCGCCGCCTTCACCGACGCCGGCTGCAGCATCGGCCAGACCTGGGACACGACCGGCATCCTGCTCAATCGTGAGACCAATCCGAAGTGGCGCTACACCATGCCGAAGGAAGGTGGCCTGGGCTGGATCGACACCATGGCGATCCCGTCCGGCTCGGAGAACGTCGACCAGGCCTATGCGTTCGTCAACTTCATGCTGACGCCGGAAGCCGGCGGCATGTTCGCCAACAACACCGGGTACAACTCGGCCGCCGTCGACGCCGACCAGCATCTCAACGACGCTCAGAAGGCCGCGTTCTCGATGGCCTATCCGGACGCCGCCGCGATCGACAATCTGTGGTGGTGGCCGGCGCAGACCGACTTCTTCGGCGCGCTGCGCACCGAGTATGTCGAGAAGTTCACCAACGCCTGACGCAATACCGGGACCGGTCTTGAAAAGGAGCGGCCCCGGTTTCCTTCCGTTTGCCGGTCCGGCGATCCGGCGGGCAGCCCTCGCCGGACATTCGACGTCTGACCATCGCATGCCCGGGCGAGGCACGATCGTGGGGTCGAGGGGGAACTGCGATGCTGGGTAAAGGCAAGAACGTCGTCCTCGACGGCGTATCCATGGTCTTCGGAACGTTTACCGCCGTCCGGAAAACCGATCTGGAGATCGGCGCCGGGGAGTTCTTCTCGATCCTCGGCCCGTCGGGCTGCGGCAAGACCACCCTCCTGCGCATGATCTCCGGCTTCCTCGAGCCGACCACGGGGCGGGTCCTGATCGGCGGCGACGACATGGCCGGCATAGGGCCGAACCGCCGTCCGACCGCGCTCATATTCCAGAATCTTGCGCTGTTTCCCCTGATGCCCGTCTGGGAGAATGTCGCCTTCGGGCTCGAGGCGCGCGGCATGCCGAAGAGGAAGCGGCGCGAGCGCGCAATGGAGTTGATCGATCTCGTCGCCCTGCGCGGCCAGGAGGACAAGCTGCCGGGCGACCTGTCGGGCGGCCAGCGTCAGCGCGTGGCGATCGCCCGCGCGCTCGCCGTCGAGCCGGCGGTGCTGCTTCTGGACGAGCCGCTGTCGGCGCTCGATCTCAAGTTGCGCCAGCACATGCGCGCCGAACTCAAGTCCATCCAGCGCAAGACCGGCGTCACCTTCGTCTACATCACCCACGACCAGGGCGAGGCGCTGACCATGTCGGACCGCATTGCCGTCATGAATCACGGCAGCGTCGAGCAGGTCGATACGACCGACGTCCTGTACGACAACCCGGCCACCCCCTTCGTCGCCACCTTCGTCGGCGAGCAGAACGTTTTCCGCGGCAAGGTCGCCGAGGTCGCCGAAGGCTTCGCCGTCGTCGAAGGCCCCGACGGCCGCCTGCGCGGGCGCGTCCGCGAGGGCCTGTCGAAGGGCGACGCGGCGATGGTTTTCGTCCGCCCCGAGCGGATGCAGTTCCTGAACGGTGCCGGTCTCGACAACGTCGTGACCGCCAGGGTCGACCGCCGCGACCTGGAAGGTCCCTTCGTGAACCTGTTCCTGAAGCGCGACGCCAACGAGATCATGGTCCATATCGTCAATTCGGGCGCCGCCGGCCGCGATCTGGATGGCGAACAGCGGGTCGGCTTCGCCGCGGCCGACGCGCTGGTGCTGCCCACGGGCGACCTGGCGAGGGATTGACCACATGAAGGCGCTCGCCCGCACCTACGGCCGCACCCTGTCCGGGACGTTCGTCTTCCTGACGGCCGCCTGGTTGCTCGGCATGATCGTCATCCCGCAGCTCTTCATGATCGAGCGCTCGCTGTGGGTGCGGCAGGAATCGACCCAGCTCTCGCTGGAGATCGACCGGCTCTACAACGAGGTCTCGCTGTTGCGGTTCGATGCGCAGGGAGCCGCCGACGCCGACAAGCCGGCCATCGAGGACAAGATCTCCGGCATCGAGGAACGGATCGCCGAGCTGGAAGCCCAGGAGAAGGCGCCGCAGAAGGTCTATACGCTGTCCAACTACACCCGAATGTCGGGTCTGCATTTCAGGATCTTCGTGCGCACCATCGTTTATGCGGCGATGGTGACGGTTCTGGCGCTCGTCGTCTGCTACCCGATCGCCTTCGCCGTCGCCCAGGTCGCGACCCCCCAGGCTGCCGCCTTCCTGATGCTCGGGCTGATCATCCCCTATGCGATCAACGAGCTCCTGCGGGTCTACGCCTGGCTGATGATCCTCGACTACCAGGGCGTGCTGAACACCTTCCTGGACTGGATCGGCGTCACCAATCTCGCCGCCAAGCAATGGATTCCCTTCCTGGAATCGCCCGCGGCCGTCTTCGTCGCGATGGTCTACACCTACATCCTGTTCATGGTCTTCCCGATCTACAACACGCTGGAGACGCTGGATCGCAACCAGCTCGAGGCCGCGCGCGATCTGGGCGCGCCGAGCTGGCGCATCCACTGGCGCGTCGCCATCCCCCACGCCAAGCCGGGCATCGCGGTGGGCTGCATCATGACATTCATGCTGTCGGCGGGGTCGTATTCGGTGCCGCAGATCATGACGCGCGGCACGTCCGGCGACTGGTTCAGTCAGACGATCTACAGGCAGTTCTTCGAATCCAACAACTGGAACGCGGGCGCGGCCTACGCCTTCACGCTGCTGGTCGTCTGCATCGTCTTCATCTTCCTGATGATGCTGGTCTTCCGCGTCGGCGTGCGCGACATCGCGCGGTGAGTGGAGGGGCAGCAGCATGACAACCGCCACCGTCGCAGCAGCGCCCGCGCCGATCCGCAGGACCCGCGAGGGGCGCTGGGCCAGTATCGTCCTCACCGCCTACATGGTGGTCTTCTTCATCTACCTGTTCGCGCCGCTCCTGGTGATGACGCTCGCCGCGTTCAACGCCTACGACTATCCCTCGGTGACGCAGTGGCGCGGCTGGACCCTGAAGTGGTTCGACGAGCTCGCCGGCGACGAACGCATCCTGCAGGGATTGTGGAATTCGATCCTGGTCGGCATCGGCGTCATCGCCGTGTCCATCCCGCTGGGTCTGTCCGGCGCGTTCATCCTAACGCGGCTGCAGTCGCGCTGGAACGGCCTGCTCTACGGCGTGCTCGTTTCGCCGATCCTGACCCCGGGCATCATCCTGGGCATCTCGACGCTGATCTTCTGGCGCAACTTCGAGGTGCCCGGCGGGCTGTTCCTTGCCATGATGGCCCAGGCGACCTTCATCGCCTCCTATTCGATGCTGATGTTCATGGCCCGCCTGCAGCGCCAGGACAGGAGCCTGGAGGAAGCGGCGCTCGACCTGGGCGCGTCCAGCTTCCTGGTGTTCCGGCGCGTCACGATCCCGTTCCTGGCGCCGACCATCTTCACCGCCGCCGTGATCGCCTTCCTGCAGTCGATCGAGAACTACAACACCACCGTGTTCGCGATCGGCGGCAACTGGACGCTCGTCACCGAGATCGGCTCGCGCTTCCGCTTCGGCCTGTCGCCGGTCATCAACGTCATCGGCGTCATTTTCGTCGTCCTTACCGTCATCGCGGCGACAACCTACGTCATGCTCAAGGAGCGCGACCGCAAGGCGCGCATGGCGCGGTAAGGCAGGAGCCCCCGCGGGTCCGTTTGCGTTTTTCGGCCGTCCCGGCTTTCCTGTCCGGCATGACGAAGGGGACACGCGAATGCGCCTGACCTTCCGCTGCCTGCCGGGCTTCGAGGACATCCTGCCCAGGCCGGTGCCCGCCCGGACCGGATTGCCGGACTGGCTCAAAGCGATGCCGTCGACGACCGTCAGCGAAACGCTCGGCGGCATCGAGGTGCGCACGCTCAAGCACTGCCCGCCGCTGCTCGACGCCTTCTCGACGGGTGTGCTGCTGCCGCTGGCCGCCGACCTCACCGTGAAGGAGGGCGAACTTGGCTGGGACTGGGAGGCGCCGCGCGTGCCCGGCCTGCGCCACACCCGCTCGCCCATCGGCCTGCATGTGCCCGAGCAGGCGGCCGGCGCGCCGCTGCAGGCGGACGAAAACCGCTTCGTCGTGAAGTTCACCAATTTCTGGGCTCTGGAGGTGCCGGAAGGCTGGTCGGTGCTGTTCACCCACCCGCTCAACCGCGAGGATCTGCCGTTCCGCACACTCGCCGGGATTGTCGATTGCGACCGGTTCTCGGACGGATTCGTGCATTTCCCCGCGATCTGGGCCGACCCGGATTTCGAAGGCGTGCTGCCGAAGGGCACGCCCGTTGCCCAGGCAATCCCTGTCAAGCGCGAGGCAATCGAGATCGTCACCGAGACGATGGACGCCGCCCGTCTTGACGCCCATCGCACCCTTGAGGACGGTCTGTCGGAAGACCCCGGGCTCTATCGCAAGTCCTTCCGCGTCGGGCCGGCCTGAGCCGGTCTCCCTTCTCTATTCGAAATTTCGGACCAGGAAATCTCCATGGAAAACATGCTGGAGTTCGGCCGCCAGATCCTCGCCGCGCAGGCGTTCAGCCGCCTGTTGAAGGCGGAACTCGTGAGCTGGAGCGAGGATCTTACCGAACTGCGCGTTCCGTTGAGCGAGGATACCGAGCAGCATCTCGGCATGACCCATGGCGGCGTCATCTGCTACGCCGCCGACAACGCGCTGACCTATGCCGGCGGTGCGGTGCTCGGAGCGGGCGTCGTCACCGGCGAGCTCAAGATCAACTATATCCGCCCGGCGATCGGCTCGGCCTTGATCGCCCGCGCCTCGGCGCTTCATGCGGGCCGCACCCAGGCGGTCGTCCGCTGCGACGTGTTCGTCGTCGATGGTCAGACGGAGAAACTCTGCGCGACGGCGCTCGGTACCATCCGCAAGGTGGAGGGGGCGGGGGACGGATCGCCCCCCGCCAATCGGTCCTAGGCCGCGCGGACGCGCTCGACGAAGCCGTTGACCTCGGTGCGTAGCTGTTCGGACTGCTGGGCCAGCTCGCGCGCCGCGCTCAGCACCTGCTCGGCCGAGGTGCCGGTCTCGCTCGCCGCCGAGCTGACGCCGGCGATGTTGGCGCTGACGTCGCCGGTGCCGGCCGAAGCCTGCTGAACACTGCGGGCGATTTCCTGCGTCGCCGCGCCTTGCTCTTCCACCGCCGAGGCGATCGTAGACGAGATCTCGTTGATCGACGTGATCGTCTGGCCGATCTGGCGGATCGCCTCCACGGCATCGCCGGTGGCCGTCTGGATGCTCGAGATCTGCTGGCCGATCTCCTCGGTCGCCTTGGCGGTCTGTCCGGCGAGCGCCTTCACTTCCTGCGCCACGACCGCGAAGCCCTTGCCGGCGTCGCCGGCGCGCGCCGCCTCGATGGTCGCGTTGAGCGCGAGCAGGTTGGTCTGCTCGGCGATCGTGTTGATCAGTTCGATCACGTCGCCGATCTTCTGCGCGGTATCCGCAAGCCCTTCCACCATGGCGTTCGTCTGTTCCGCGTTCGCCACCGCGTTCTGGGCGATCTGCGCCGCCTCCTGTACCTGACGGCTGATCTCGGAGATCGAGCTGGAGAGCTCTTCCGCCGAGGAGGCGACGGTGTTGACGTTGGTCGAGGCTTGCTCGGCGGCCGCCGAAACGGTCATTGCCCGGCTGTTGGTTTCCTCCGCCGTGGACGTCATCGACTGGGCAGTGGATTCCATCTCGCTCGCCGCCGAGGAGACGATCTCGACGACGCCGCCGACGCTCGCCAGGAAGGAGTCGGCCAGTTCGTTCATGGCCTTGCGCTTCTCCTCCTGGGCAAGCCGGTCGCGATCGGCCTGTTCCAGCTGCAGCCGTTCCATCTCAATGGCGTTCTGGCGGAACACGTCGACGGCCTCGGCCATGGCGCCGATCTCGTCCTGGCGTCCGAGACCCGGAACCGCGATCTCCTTGTTGCCGTCCGCCAGCGAGGCCATGGCGCTGCGCATCGCTTCCAGCGGTCGCGTCACGCGGCTGATGATCAGCCAGAAGGCCGCGGCGACCACGACAAGGGCGATGCCGAGGATGACCATGCTGACGATCATGGCGCGCGAACTGCTGCCCGCCGTCTCGGCCGCCAGCGTTTCGATCTGCGCGCCGGTCGCCCTGCTGAGCGTGAGGATGGTATTGATGCCCGCCGTGGCCGCGCCGACCCATTCGCTTGCCGTCAGCGGATAGGGATCGCCCGCGGCACCGGCCGCCAGAATGGCCTGGCGGGTCTTGCCGAGGTCGCCGAAGAAATCGCGGCGGACCGTCTCGATCGCGCTGGTGACGTCGGGCGAGACCGGAACGTTGTCGGCGACCGCCTGGACGGTTTCCCAGGCGTACTCGACGCGCCCGCGCCGGCTTGCCACCGTTTCCAGGAACGCGTTGGTCATCGGCTTGCCGCTGGCGATCGCCGCGCCGATGCCGGCGCGTTCGCGGCCGGCGAATTCGCTCATCACCCAGATGGCGTCCTTCATGCGCTGATACTGCGCCATCCGCGCCTCGGCGGTGTCGAGAGACAGTTCCAGCGAGCGGCGCAGCGTCTGGGTGGCTTCGATCACGCCGGTGATGGTCGTCAGCCACTTTTCGGCCAGTTGCGGATCGCGCTGGGACAGCGGCATCTGCAGTGCGCGATCTACCTCCGGCCGGAGCGCCGCCACCCTGGCCAGGGCCTCTTCCGTCGCGGCCAGGTTCGTCTTCGTCCCGCCGAGACGGTCCAGGGCGGTTTTCAGATCCGTGTCGGCGAGCTGGCGCTGCTTGTCGATCGCCGCGCGGCGGTCGCTGCTGACGGGCTCGCTCGCGCTGAGCGCGGTCATGCTGATCCCGCGTTCGATCGCCCAGTTGCCGGCGCTGCCGAGCAACAGGTCGCCGATCATGTTGGTTTCCTCGGTCTGCATCGCGCTGGAGCGCTGACCGGCCATGTCGAATGTCATCTGCCCCGCAAGGCCGATCACGGCGAGCCCGAGAAGCCCGGTGATCGCGAGCAGGATATTTCTGAGCGATAGCGATTTCATGAGTCCCCCCGAATACTGTCCGGCAACGGTTAGGCCGCAACGCGGAGCCAAAATTCTCTCCTGATTTAAAGGGGGTGGGTGTTGAAGCATTGGTTAACGTCGGAAGTATTCATAGTCGAAACAATAAGAGAAGCGGTGCTCTAGCGAGGCTTTCGCTCGCGTCTAGCAAGGGATTCCGAATAATAAATTCGGCTAAATACTGTTCAGTCGGAGTGTTTCAGCGAAGGCGGCGGACTGGGTTGAGATTGGCTGCATAAAACGTAGTTGATCTCCAAGTCAGAAATATGTATTGTTATGAATTAACAAATATCAATTTTCACATATCCCGTACCTATCCGAGGCGTCGCCGGTCGAGCGGAAGCCGGCCGCGTGCGCCCTGGCTCATCGCCTTCAGGATTTCGGGTCGGAGTCCGGGCGCATCCCAATAGAGCGCGCCGAACAGGTTCCGCGCTTCGTCGACCTCGCCGAGATCGCGCGCCGTTTCGGCACGACCCAGCCGGATCGCCGGATCGCCGGGCCGCACGGACTCGGCCAGCTCCAGATGGACCGCCGCCGCTTTCCCCCTGCCGAGACGCAGGCACAGGCGCGCCGCGTTCAGGCGCGCGTCCGGGTCGTCCGGCACGGCGGCGAGATAGGTCTCGAATGCGCCGAGCGCGTCGGTCTCCGCGCCGCGGTCCATCAGGGACGCGGCATACTCGAACCGTGCATTGGCGTGATCCGGAGCTGTCGCGAGCAGGCGCGCCAGTCGTTGTTCGGCTTGCGCGGGCTTGCCGAGCCTCTTTTCCACCAGGGCGAGATTGTAGGCGAGGGAAACGTCTTCCGCGCGGCGCTCCAGGCAGGTGAGGAGCGCCGTTTCGGCGCCGCGCCAGTCGCCGGCGCTGATCGCCGCCGCCGCGTCACGCAACAACTGGTCGGTCCCGGCTCGGTCTGGCACGATCACAGCCCCATCAATCCCTGGCGGATCCTACCGGAAACGGCCGATCGCCGCGACCCGTCTCCGGTCGCGCAGGGCCGTCATCGCGCTGTAATGCCCCGTGGATACCGAATAGGATCGGTCCGCAATCCGGCGGACCGCGCGACCCGCGTAAGGAGACTGTGCGTGCGCTACGCGATCTACTTCGTTCCCGATCCCGATACCGACCTGGCCGAGTTCGGTGCCCGCTGGCTTGGCTATGACGTCGAGACCGGAACCACCTTCGCCGCGCCGATCGTCCGCGGGCTGGAGGCGGAGAGCTGGGGCGGCCTCGTGTCGGAACCGGCCCGCTATGGCCTGCACGCGACCCTGAAGGCGCCGTTCCGGCTCGCCGAGGGGCGCGGCGAAGGCGAACTGGTCGAGGCGCTACGCGGGTTCGCCCGCACGGTCACGCCGGTCCGCATACCCGTCCTGTCGCTAAAGCACCTGCGCGGCTTCTTCGCCCTGATGCCGGCGATCCGCGACGAGCAGGTCGAGGCCCTGTCGGCGCGCGCGGTGCGCGCCTTCGACGATTTCCGGAAGGCGCCCACGCACGCCGAGATCGCGCGTCGTCAGGCCGCCGGCCTGAACGCGCGCCAGCAGGCCAATCTCGAGCGCTGGGGCTACCCCTTCGTGTTCGACGAGGCGAGCTTCCATCTCACCCTGACCGGCAGGACGGATGCCGCTCGGGCGGTGGACATGGAAGATATCCTCACGGATTTCTTCGAGCCCGTCATCGGCCGCGCCCTGATCGTCGACCGTGTCGCCCTTGCCGTCGAGCGCGAGCCCGGTGCCCGTTTCGAGGTCCTCGCGGCCGCCACGCTCGGCCACCCGCTCGCCTATACCCGCCGGGCAGTTCAGCTCGACGCGGTGTAGGGCGGTCGTGTGCCGGCGGATTGCCGTGGTGCCGGGCGCTCCGCGCCGCGCGCATGCGTGAACCGGTGGGGGCCGGAGGGGGAATTATCTGAAAGTGGGATGGGGGAGGGAAGTCGCGACAGGTAGTTACGCCGATTAACTCCGGCGTACTACGCTGTCGACTTCACCCGGGCGATCCCGGCCTCAAACGTCAAAGGCCGCGGGACGAACGTGGCCGCAGTACATCCGTGCTGGCCACATCCCGACTGTTGCGGCGGTGACGTCCGCGCAAAGCAGCCTGTCCGTCCGGGATTGAGTGAGATATGGGGCGCGATCTGCCGATTGCAAGGGGCGGCGTTCGCTGGGGTTGCCCGCTGGCTTCATCTTTAGAGGCAATTCTGGAAAAACTGGTGCCCATGGCGTGGATTGAACACGCGACCTCTCCCTTACCAAGGGGAGACTCCGTCGTTGAATCTATTAGCTTTTTTCAATCCTCCACGGATTTTCCACGTTTTGGCGTCGGCAAGAGCGCGGCGCGCCGGGCGTCCTCGCTGACGACGACATGGGCATAGCGGGCCGCCGACTTCTCACTTTTCCAGCGGCCCGTCCCGACGAGCCCGTGTGTGTCGAGTCCGCCGTAGCGGCGCATCCACGTGCCATAGGTGTGGCAGAAGGTGTGGAAGGTCACCCAATCGTACAGATAGGGCGGATCGGCCTCGCCGGGTTCGCGCGGGACCGGCGTTACGCCGCTCGCCCGCATCCGCGCGGCGCGCATGAGACCGTAGAGATAGCCGTTCTTGCGGAACCGGAAGACGGTCTCGCCCTTGCGATCGAGCCCGCGGGGGTGGTTGGCGAGCGCGGCGACCAGGACGGGCGGCAGGAAGATGGCGCGCGGATCTTCCGTCTTCGACGTGGGCAGGTACGCGAAGCCCTCCGACAGGCGCATGTCGGCGCACCGCAGCCACAAGGCTTCGCTGAGCCGCATGCCGGTGTAGCAGAGGAAGTGCAGGAACGTCGCGAATTCCGCGTCGACCTTGCTGGCGGCGTCGAAGATGCGATCCGCATCCTCGGGCCATAGCCATCGCAATCGGGACTGGCCTGCCGAGCCCTTGGGGCGCTTCAGCTCAAAGCCGGCGCCGGCGTGTTTCAGGATCGCCGACAGTGGCGTGTAGACCTGCCGGTTGCGCGTGGCCGGGCTGGCGTCCGGATAAAGGACGTGCGCGGCGTCGTCGATCGCGGCCTGGTCGATGTGCGCGAGCGGCGTCTCGCCGAAGTGATCGGCAAGTCGGTCGACAAACCGGTGGTCGCCGCCGGCGCGAATATAGGACAGCGCCGCTATCGCGAAGGTCTTCCCGCCGCGCGGGACAAGGGCACCACGTTCGATCTCGGTTTCGATCCGCCGTTTGACCTGCCGGGCTGTCTTGAGGACAGGAGATCCCGAAGTTCGATCAACGCGGACCCCGAGGTAGGTGCCGCGGATGGTGTAGTTCGGCGACTTGCCCTTGCGGGGCGGGACGATCCGGAGGGGCATGACACGGGTTCCGGTAGGGCCTCTATCAGGCGGTTGATATCGGCCGCCCTGAACACCTTGCGTCGGCCGGACATCTTATAGAACGGGTGCAGCTTTATGAAGTCCTGGAGCAGGCGGCGGGACATGCGCAGGATCGCCGCGGTTTCCTCCATCGTATAGAGGCGGGGCGGCGGTGCGGTCATCGCGGGTTTCTCCAGCCCTGATACTCCGCCCACAGGTCGCGCCAGGCGACGCCGGCGTCGGTGTGACGGTCGAAGTCGGCACGGCTGGTGACACCGCACAGGACGCGCACGGCCGTCGCCGCGCCGTCGATCGTCGCCGCCTCGCTGCAGCCCTTGGCGCGGACGAGGAAGGTGCGGAACATTTGGCTGTTGCAGGCGATCGCCGCCTGTCGGGCAAGGGGGGCGCGGACGGAGCGGGTGCGGGCGGGTGCCGGCATCACGCCCCCCCGACGCTCGCGGCGATGCAGCCGACGAAGCCGATGAAGGCGGCCAGCGCAGCCACCTCGGGCAGGGAGGTGACGGTCTCCCCGACCAGCTCCTTCGCGCGGGTCCAGTAGCGCGCGAGCTCCGCGTGCGTGAAGCCGTCGCGCAGGAGATCCTCCGGGTGGACCCGGAGGATTGTCTCGTTCTGGTCGGGCGTCCCGCCCGCGCCGCGCTTTCGGATCAGGCTGCGATGCGCGATGCAGCGGGCCATCGCCTCGGGGACGCAACGGTTGCGCCGGCCCTGCTCGGCCAGGGTGATGGGGATCAGATGGTCGGTCACGGGAGCCTCCAATCTCTGAAAGCAGGACCGCCCGGGCGCGACGCGGGGAGGGGCGCGGCAGGCTTGCCCGCAGGCTTGCCGGCTGCCCGGGCGGGGATACCATCGGCGGAGGGAACGACACCGATGGTGGGACGGATGGATAAAGACGAGCACTGGGAGCGGCTGATCGAGTGGGAGGCTACGGCGAGCGAGACGGAAATCGGGCTTGCCGCGACGGAGCGCATCCTCGCCGCTTTAGGCCGGACGATCTCGCGGTTCGACCCGGACATGCGCACGGTGCTGTTGGCCGAGCTGTCGGTCGCGCGCGGGCCGGAGACCCTGCCGTACTCAAAGGTGTCGGATCGGGTGAGCGCGTTCATGGCGTGTCTCCCCCGTCCCGACTAGGGGGGTGTCCCGCGGGCACCCAAATCCACACTTCCGGGTCGAGATCCGGCAGGTCGATGCCGTGCGCGGCATACCAGTCAAGCCAGCGGCGCGCATTGACGCCCGCGACCGCGCGAAACCGTGACGGATCGCACCCGGCCGGCCGCGTCCACGCGACCCACCGACAGTGCGGCGCGGCTGGCACCATCGCCTGCGCGTCCGTGACCCGGCCCGCCACGACGAGGGTGTGGAGCGTGGCCCACCAGTCACGTGTGAAGGGGTGCAGCTGAGTGGCGACCGGGGTGTCACCGCGCCCCGATGCGGCGGGGGCATCTCGGAATTCGGGGGAGGAGATGGGGCACGCCATCGCGGGGCTCCTGTCTGCATTCGACAAGAGGATATACAAATAATTTGGTAATAAATCAACAGATAAATTGGTATTACGGTCGCGCGCCTGGTACACTCCGCCCATAGTCGTGGAAGGAGGGGGGGGGAATGTCGGATCAGGAGACCGATGCGCGCGGCCGCGCCTACCGATCGAAACGGGAGTGTAGCGCGGAAACCGTTCGTGGCGTGCTTATTGAGGCATTTCCGTGCGGCTCATGCCATGCACCAGTCGCGCCCCTCTCGATTCTGACTCCACATTGCAGTTGTTGCCTGCTTCTATACGCGCGGAACGTGTGGGAGGGGCGCAATGGAAATTCAAGTGCCATTCAAGGTCGAGTATCAGACTACGGAACCCGTTCCGATACCCGACATAATCAACAGCCTGCTTGCACTTCAGAGGATTCTGGAGGAAGCCGGAAAAAACTTAGAGAATTTCATACCTGGGCTTGTTGTCGAAAAAATCGACGTCCGAGTCCGGCAAATCTCGCACGGGAGCCTCAAGGAAATACTAGTCGTAGGGCTGTTTGCCCTCTTTCAGGATGAGCTGCAAGAGGGACTCCCGGCCTTGATAGAAGATCACACCGGGTACGCCGTACCGGAAAATGCCGAAACGCTACTCGTTATACTAGCGCTGGTGGCGATTGTTTATGGTGCTGATTTCGTACAAAAACTCATGCTTGGTAAAGTGCAAGATACCCCTATACGAATATTCAAAAAGTCATTGATAACCGATTTAGCTAAGCGCTCCGGCAAATCAGAGGAAGAAGTCAAGAAATTGCTCGATAAGAGGTACTGCACAAAGACTCGGATGAAACAGTTGGGGGATAGCGCGGTAAAATTCTTCATGCCAAGCAAGAAGCAGGCGAACGCTCCGATATTGGTGAATGAAACCGAAATAGACAGCAAAACCGTTGCGGATGCGCCTATGGATTATGCTTATGAGGCGGCGTCAAAGACGGAAAAGTCACGTCATCACAATGGGGTTACATTAGAAATACACGCGCAGGATAAAGATAGAGATGCTGTTGGCTGGGCTGCGATCCCGGTCGGGCTCTACAATAAGAGACTGCGAATGAAGCTGATGGACGCGGCTTCGCCGGAGCAACTTTGGGGGAAAGATCGCATCAAGGGTGATATAGTGCTATTATCCAAACGGATCGGGCTCGATTTCGAGCCGTCAGAGATTCACCTTGTGCATATCTATGACGAGTAATCCGGAAAAACCAGCCTGCGGACGCTCCAAGCAGAGAGCTTAATCAGGCAGTTCCGAGACGCGCATCTGTCCGCGCCCCAGATAGCCGAAAGCCCCGCGCAAGGCGGGGCTTTGGGACGGTGACAATATCTAGGCTTTCCGGAGCTTGTCATCGCTCAGTGGAAGCCTGCCTAGCTTGCTAGGTCTTAAAGCCCGACACCCGGGTTACGCCCGACAATATAGTAGAATCAGGCCTGCTTTTCAATCCGGTCCAGTCCGAGACCGCAAAGCACCGCCCGACGCACTCCGGCCAAATCATCAGGCAACAATGTCGGGTATTCGTACTTGCGTCGCCTTACCTTGAAGCCGTTCAAGCGGTATGTGCCGAGATTCATCAGCATGTCTGCTTTCGCCCAGCAGGGCAGACCGTCGGGTTCGTCGGGGTGATAGTTTTTCGAGAGGCGGTAGCAAAATGGCAGATGGTGCCGAGGCTCAGTCAGGCTGATCGGCACCACAGCAACGATCTCGGATCGATAGGGCAGCCTTGGTGAAATCACAATCACCGGTCTTGGCTTGACCATTTCGGGCTCTTTAAAGCCCTTGAAGTCGCAAACGAAAATCTGCCCCGCGCGCGGATGAAACTTAAGCGCCATCTTCCTTTTGCCAATGAACGACAACCAACAAACCGAACCGACTCGCCGAGATACGCTCGATACTACTCCAGATTGTCAGTGTCGGAGGAAGCAGGCAACCATTGTCAGCCGGTAAGGGGGTAATCGATCTTCCTTCGCAACGACCGCCCGCCGGCCGGGTCGGGCGGCCAGATGGGGCCCGATCAGCTGAAGATCGTGCTGAGGATCGCTGCAGCTATAAAACAGCGATCCAGACGCTGGCGACGAGTAGCATTGCAGAGACGATACCTGTTGCGACGTGGATTGCTCCCACATCCGCGATCCCAATCAGGTTGCACCGCCCAGTTACGAGCCACTCCGTCGTTCACTCCCCGTCTATTCTAGCGAGCGTGCCCCGCGCTCACCCCCGCCACTGGAACCAGGCGACGACGCGACCATAGACCCGGACATCATCACGAAGCAGCTCATGCGTCTGGTATCGTTCGTTATCGGAAATGACCCGGATCTTCTTGGAGCGCGGTATGAGCTGCAGGCGCTTGATGGACAGCCCGTCGCCGTAGTCACAAGCGTAGATGTCCTCCGGCTGCGGGACCGTATGCGACATGTCGACGAAGACGAAGGAGCCGGACTTGAGAGCGGGCTCCATGCTGTCGCCAATGACCGGGAGGGCATAGATATTCTTCAGGTTTCGGAGGCCGGCCTTCACGGTGTCCGGGAAGCTCCAATACCCTGCAATTTGGTCTGCGTAGAGTTCCCCGTTGTCGTCGGCTTTAACGCCGTCCACGCTGCCGAGCCCGAGGCCGCCGCGAATCGACAGGTTGGCCACATCGCCGGCTTCGGCTTGGTGGTGGCGCTGGTGCCAATCGGGCTCACTCTCGGGGAGTGGCGCGTAGGTTAGTTCACGCTGCTCCGGATCGTCCGTGTCACCGACAAGGTATTCTGGCGTCGTCTGTAGTGCGCGGGCGATTTCAAGAAGCTTACGGGGACGTTCCGATCGGCCGGCGATGATCGCCTGTATGCCCTGCTGCCGCATGCCAATTTTCTTCGCGAGCCAAGTCTGGCCGTCCTTTTCATGACCCAGGTCTTTTAGCCTGGCTGCGACTCTTTTTCCGAGCTTCGACATAGCCGGGACACTACCAATCATTCGGTAGTGGCGTTGCCACAGAGTTTTTGGTTGACTGGTACCAAAATTTTAGTGATCCTTCGTCCTTATGAGTACGTCAGCGCTTCAGAGAGCCGTAGAGGTCGTGGGCGGCCAGAAGCCGTTGGCGGCGAAGATCGGTACAACGCAATCGCAGGTCTGGTACTGGCTGACGCGCTCAAAAAAGGGCGTGTCCGCCGAGTTCGTCATCCCGATTGAAGAGGTGACCGGCATTCCTCGCCACGAGCTTCGACCGGACATCTATCCCGCCCCCACCGTCGAGGTGGCGGAATGATCGACGCCACGACCATCACTGATCGTCGCGACGGCTCCCGCGCCGGGGGCGCGTGGAGAACGGCATGGAGGTCGGCCCGTTCCATTCAGGGGCCGTCGCCATGTCCACGAGATCGCGGCATCGATGAATCTCCGTCAGAAGCGATCCGTCCTCATTCTTCCGCTGAAAGTCGTCGAACATCAGGCCGATCTGCTCGGAAAGGACGGCACCATCGATGACGCCCGTTTCGTGCAGCAGCCGCACCAGTTCGGCGAAACAGAATTCGAGCCCGACGATCCGCTGGTGGACTTCGAAAAGGGCGTCGTCGCTGACGTCTTCGTCCATCGATATCTCCGCGGTTGAAGGCGCCAAGCATAGCACGCTTACCGTCACGCCCGGCCTCACCCGATTGGTCCTGTTCCTGCTCGCGGCCGAAGCCGTGGCGGCATTCATCGCGTGGTGTCTGCCATGAAGGCACCCGCTCACCCGTGTGGCCCGGACATCTATCCCGCCCCCATCGTCGAGGCGGCGGAATGAGCTGCCTTCCGGCCACATTCGCTGCTTCGGTGCGTCTGTCGCACCTGCCGCGCGGCGGTCTCCGTGGCGACGTCGTTGCGGGCCTCGGCATTCGGGGGCGGGTGTGATGTCTATCGTCGATGTCATGGCCAAAGCCTCTCACGGCGGCCGCGAAGCGCGATTCGCAAAAAACGAAGCGCGATTCACCCCCACCAAAAACAGGAAGAAAAACATGGCCTTGCTGTCGGTCATCTGCGCCGCGCGGCGTTTGTGGCCGGTCAAGACGGCCCACTGGCTGGCGCAATTCGCCGGCACGACCGTGCGCTCGGCGCAGATGACGCTGGCCGAACGGACCGAGCCGAGCGGGGCGACCTTCGCGAACCTGATCCGCTCGGATGCGGGCTTTGAATTCATCCGCGAGCTGATGGACCCGGAGTTCGGGCGCGCGCCGGACTGGTGGGCGGATGTCGAGAGGGGCGCGCGGCTCCTGGAACTGGAGCGGCGGGCGGCGGCGGCGCGGGCGGAACTGGACTCGTTGAGGAGGCAGATCGGTGGCGACGAGGCGACGTAGCGGCGCGTGGCTCATTGGTCTCGCCGAGATCGTGCAGTCCTTCGCCGACTGGTTGCGCGGGCGCGCGCGCCGTCACCACGAGCGCCGGCTGCGGAAGGCGGCGGGATCATGAGCACGCGCCCGGGAGCTGGGGCCATCAACTGGGAGCGGCTCGGGCGCGTCGCGTCGGCGCGGCTCGATCCGCGCGCCGGGATCGTCAGCCGAAGCGGCATCCGGGCGTTGCGGGCCAGGCGGGGGCTGTCGGCCGGCGACTATCTGTCGGTCTGCGCCGCGCTGGATCTAGATCCGCTGGATCTCGATCCGGTGGGCCTCGCGCCGGCCGGGAAGGACGTGCCCGCCTATCGCGGCCGGCTGTCGCACGAGATCGTCGCCGCGGCCGTGCTCGGGCGCCGGCTCGCGCTGGGCATCACGTCGATGGAGGCGGCCGCGCGGGCGATCGGCGGTCTCTCGGCGGCGACGCTGTGCCGGATCGGCCAGGGACGGGCGCTGAGCGCGGGCGCGCTGCTGCGGATCGCGGCGTGGACCGGCAAGCATCCCAACGAATTCACCGTCTCCGACAGCGCCCCGCCGGCGCTGATCGCCGAGATCGTCGAGAGCCTCGCGCGGATCAATCCGCCGGCGATGGGCCCCGAGGCGGGACCGGGAAAAGCCTGCGAAAACAATCCATTTCACGACGTGTCACACGTGAAGCGAGCGCTTGCGCGGCTCGCCCGTGAAGCACGGGCACGGGAGGGATCGTGACGTGGACC
Organism: Microbaculum marinisediminis; assembly: GCF_025397915.1. NCBI lineage: Bacteria > Pseudomonadati > Pseudomonadota > Alphaproteobacteria > Hyphomicrobiales > Tepidamorphaceae > Microbaculum > Microbaculum marinisediminis. Next base: position 377,547 of record NZ_JALIDZ010000001.1, on the reverse strand, counting down.
CATCAGGCCGACGTCCTGCTGATCGCGCTGATCGCCCGCGGCGCGGGCATGCCCGCCCTGATGCGGCACCTGCGTCATGTCTCGGAGGCCGTGACCGAGGAGGACATCGCGACGCGGATCGCCGTCATGGCCCGCACCGAGACGATGATGCGCGCCGCGCTGGAGATCCGCAGCGCGGCCAAAGCCGCCGAACCGGGTTGAGCCGATGACCGACCAGGGGCGCAGGGATATCCCCTACGACGGCGCGGCGGACGGGCTGGAGAGCTGGGCGCTGGCGATCCGGTGCATGCGCGAGCGCGGGATCCGCGGCGGCGTGATCCAGCCGCTTCCAAGCCGGCCGCACGAGGCCCGCTGGAAGGCCGAAGGGCCAGTCGAGAACGACAGGCTCGACGTCCTCCGCGACGGATGGGGGGAGACCCCATGACGGCGCTCACCCGCTACGATGAGGCTTGCCGTGCGCTTGCCGAGGCCAAGACGCTGGAGGAGGTGCGCGGCATCTCCGACAAGATGGCGGCCGTCCAGGAATATGCCCGCCGCGCCAACAACCGGCAGCTCGAGGTGGACGCCGCCGAGATGCGCCTGCACGCCGATCGGCGTGGCGGTGCGCTGCTGAAGGAGATCAAGGAGGCCGGATTGCTGTCGGCCGGAGGGCGACCGACCCGCCCAGCAGAAACCGGTTCCACCACGGAACCGGTTTCGGAGGCCGATCGCCCCGCCCCGCTGCCGCGGGGGGAGAAGGTCACGCTCGCCGAACTCGGCATCGACAAGAAGACGTCGAGCCGCATGCAGAAGGCAGCGGGCATCGCGGCCGATGCCTTCGATGCGATGATCGCGCGCTGGCGCGAGCGGGCGCTTTCCGAGAAGGGGGGCATCAACCTGCGGGCCGCCATCGGCACCGACAGCGCCACGGACAGTGAGCGCGGCAACAATCTCTACGAGACGCCGCCCGAGGCGATGCATGCGCTCCTCGCGGTGGAGCGGTTCGAGCAGGTGCGCACGATCTGGGAGCCGGCCTGCGGGCGCGGAGCGATCTGTCGCGTGCTGGAGGCGGCGGGGCACGAGGTCGTCTTCACCGATCTTGAGGACTATAGCCGGGCGAACGCCGACGGCGAGCTGCAGGAGGTCGGCAGTTTCCTCGAGACACGCTGGTCGGACGCCGAGCAGGGCATCCGGGGACCATGGCGCGGCGCGCTGTGGACCGGCGAGCGTCCGACGATCATCACGAATCCGCCCTACGGCAAGGTGCTCAACGCCTTCGTCGCCCACGCGCTGCGCGAGCACCGGCCGCCGAAGATGGCGCTCTTGCTCAACCTCAACTTCCTCTGCGGCTTCGACGACCCAGACCGCAACTACGTCATGGACGACTGTCCGCCGGCGCGGATCCACGTGTTCACGCGCCGCCTGCCGATGATGCACCGCGATGGCTGGGCCGGGCCGGAAGCCGAGAGCCGGATGAACACCGCCTGGTTCGTATGGGAGCGCGACGAGGACGGGGATTACTCGGGCGCGCGTATCGTCAACCGCGTCGACTGGAAAGACCATCAGCCTGCGGGCGAAGACGAGGAGCGCGCCGCATGACAACCCCGGTTTTCCGAACCTTTCCCGCGACGGACGCGGAGCGCGAGGCGATCCGGCTGATCGGTGACACGCCCTTCGTCGCCAACGTGACGATCCAGGCGTGTGCGCTCGCCGCGCCGCGCTCGATCCTCGCCGGTCCGGGCGTCCGGTTCGACCAGCAACTCGCGGCGCCGGATGCGGCTGCGGCTGCGGCGCGGTCCGGACGGGATCGCGATCGGCGGTCCGCCCCGCTGTTCGGCGACGGCGACGCCCGGCGGCTCCTGGCGGTGCTGTGCGTCATCGCAGGGCTGGCAATCGTTGCGATTGCGGCGGCCGCGGTGAGGGCGTCGTGATGGGCATCCCGGCCCCCACCGCCATACCCGTGGCCTCGACCGTCGTCGTCTCGCACGGGCCGGACGGCGAGATTTTCGTGGAGCTGCATGACCGTACAGGGCGGATCGTCGCCGTGGCGCCGCTCTGCCTCGGCCGGGCGGTGGCCTTCGCCGTTTCGCTGAACGAGGCCTGCCAGGCGCTGATCGACGCGGATTGCGATCCGGGCGGGGACGCAAGAGGCGCGGAAGGCGGAACGCCCGACAGGGATGAAGGAGGTCCACATGGCTGAGCACTCGACGATCGAATGGACCGACGCGACCTGGAATCCCGTCACCGGCTGCTCTGTCGTCTCGCCGGGCTGCACCAACTGCTACGCGATGCGAATGGCCGCGCGGCTGGAGGCGATGGCGCCTCGGCCGGACGGCACGGGCGATCCGCATCTGCTGCACTACGCCGGCACGACGCAGGACTCGAGGGCCGGTCCGGTCTGGACGGGTAAGGTGGCACTGGCGCCGGAGGCTGTGCTGGCGAAGCCGCTGCGGCGCCGCAAGCCGACGATGTATTTCGTCAACTCGATGGGCGACCTGTTCCACGAAGCCGTCCCCGACGACTGGATCGACCGCGTCTTCGCCGTCATGGCGCTTGCGCCGCAGCACACATTCCAGGTGCTGACGAAACGCTCGGCGCGGATGCGGGACTACATGGCGCCGCACTGTCTGCGACGGGCGGATGGGCTTGGAAAAGCGGTCATCAAGTTGGGATACGACGGACCGCTGGAATGTCTGCCATCCTGGCCGCTTCCCAACGTCTGGCTCGGCGTCAGCGCGGAGGACCAGACCCGCGCCGACGAACGGATCCCCGACCTGCTGGCGACGCCGGCGGCGGTGCGGTTCGTGAGCGCGGAGCCGCTGCTCGGACCGGTGGATCTGACCATGATCCCAACGGGAGGCCGCATCGGCGACGCCGTTCTTTGCGACGATGCTCTTTCGGGTCCGCCGGACTTTCAGAGCGGCAGTCGCCTCGACTGGGTGATCGTCGGCGGGGAGAGCGGGCGCGGGGCGCGGCCGATGCATCCCGCCTGGGCGCGGTCCCTGCGCGATCAGTGTCAGGCCGCGGGCGTGCCGTTCTTCCTAAAACAGTGGGGCGAATGGGCGCCGGGCGAGTGTGCCGCGGGGCCGCCGACCAGGACGGAGACTGGTGCTTGGTGGTTCGGCAATAGCTGGCGGTTTGGGCGCGTTACACCTCGCGAGAGCGAAGAAATGCACTGCGACGACGCGCCAGATGTCTACCGCCTCGGCAAGAAGGCCGCCGGCGCGCTGCTGGACGGGCGCGAATGGCGCGAGATGCCGGCGGCGACAACGGCCGGAGGCGTCGATGGCTGAGCCGAAAACACGGCCGATCCTGTTCTCCGGGCCGATGGTCCGCGCGATCCTCCACGGGCGCAAGACGCAGACGCGGCGGGTGCTGAAGCCGCAGCCTCCGGCAGACATGGCCCTCGTCGGCATCTATGCACCCAAGCTAACCGCCGTCTTCGGCTATGTCGCCCCGGATGCCGATTGCAAAATCCCGCTCCGCTATATCCCCGGCGACCTGCTGTGGGTGCGGGAGTCGGTCTGGCAGTCGGCGCGTTACCCGGGCACGCTACCCTCCGGCGAGCCTGAACCTACGTCATGGTTATGGGGCAGGCGGATCCACTATGCGATCGACGGTAATCCGCCGAACGTACCCAACAGGCACTATCCGGAAGCGTTTAGAAACGGTGCCTTCGCCGCACCCGATCCGGATGCGGTCTGGCTGAAGCGCCCGTCGATCCACATGCCCCGCTGGGCCTCCCGTCTCACGCTCCGCGTGACCGACGTTCGTGTCCAGCGGGTGCAGGACATCACCAAAGCGCACGCGATCGCGGAGGGCTGCGCCGGTTGCCTCGGTCCTAATCCTTGCTTCCCCGATGAATGGGATCCGAGTCCCGACGAGGAGTTCCGCGACCTTTGGGAGCGCCTCAACGCGCCTCGCGGTTTCGGCTGGGAGGCAAACCCGTGGGTAGCCGCGATCACCTTCGAGCCATTCGCGGGGAACGTCGGCGCGCCGGCCGACTGGATCCCGATCGCGCCGACAGGGAAGAAGGAAATCCATCGTGATGCTGACACCTGAAAAGCTGTACGCGGCCGCGCGCGAGAAGGCCGTCACGCGCCGGGCCGAGGCGCTGCAACTGCGGGCGCGCCAGCGCGAGGAGATCGCCCGGGCGGCCACCGGTGGCGGGGGCGGCCCCGGCGGTGCCGGTCCCGGCGGTGTCGGGCTGGCCGACGGCTACTGGGAGCGGCGCGACCGGGCAGAGCGGGAAGCCGATGCCTATGCCGCGCTTGCCGACGTGTTCGGCGCGCTGATCGGCGAGGCCACCGGGGCCGACGTGGCGAATGGCGGGGGCGCACCGCTCCCCACCGGGCGCCTGCGCGACGTTCGCGACCTCGTCGGCGCGCTTGGCGGGCGCAAGGCGGCCGAACGCTTCTACGGCGCGACCCGGCAACGGCTGGGCGGCTGGATCTCGCGGGGGCAGATCCCGGCCGAATGGGCCGACATGACGCGCGCCGCGCTGCCTGGATACGACATTTCGGGCGCCGTGTTCGGAATGGTCCGGGTGCGCCGCGGCGCGGCCGGGGAGGCGGCGGAATGACGCGGGTGCGGCTTCCCGGATGCGGCGACCGGCGGGGCAAATGGGCGGATCACGAGGACTGGCTCACCGCACAGGCGGCGGCGGGCCTGTCGGCCGGCGCGATCGCGCCGCTGGCCAGCGCCCGCCTCGGCGCGCCGGTGTCGCGCGCGGCCGTCTGCGCCGCGTGCTGGCGTCTGGGGATCACCTTGATGGGCAAGGCGGGGGCGCCGATGGGCGGAACCGGGAAAGCGGAGCCATGACGAAAAACAAGCTTACGGACCTGAACGACCACCTGTTCGCGCAGCTGGAGCGGCTGTCTGACGAGGATCTGAACGAGGGCCAGATCGACACCGAGGTCAAGCGCGCGGAGGCCATCGTCAAGGTGGCTGACCGGATCGTGGACGGGGCGGACCTGCAGTTGCGCGCGGCGAAGCTCTTCGCGGAGCACGGCGCCTACATCGAAAAGCGGCTGCCGCTGATCGGCAAGGGGATCGGGGGCGAGGGTCAATGAAGGGGCAAGCCATTCGCTACAGCGACCAGGAGCTCGCGTGGCTGGAGGACAATCGCGCGATGGTCATCGGCGACTACCACGCCGGCTTCGTCGCGCGGTTCGGCCGTACCGACGTGTCGGCCGCGAACCTGAAGGCGCTTCGTACGCGCAAGGGCTGGAAGACCGGCCGCACCGGGCATTTCGCCGCCGGCCACGCGCCGCACAACAAGGGCCGGCCGTTCCCGATCGCGGCCAATCACCCGAACTGTCGCAAGCATCAGTTCAAGAAGGGGCAGGAACCGCACAACACGAAATATGCCGGGCACGAACGGGTGTCGAAGGACGGCTATGTCGAGATCAGCGTCAACGAGCGGAACCCGCACACCGGATACAAGCGGCGCTACGTGCACAAGCACCGCTGGCTTTGGGAACAGGCGAATGGACCGCTGCCCGACGACATGGCGCTCAAGTGCCTCGACGGGGACAAGACGAACTGCGACCCGTCGAACTGGGAGGCGATCCCGAAGGCGCTTCTGCCGCGCCTGAGCGGTGGGCGCTGGTATCGGCCCTACGACACCTATGAGCCGGAGGCCCGCCCGGCGGTCCTGGCTATCGCGAAACTGGAACATGCCGTGCGCCAGCGAAAGCGGGGGGCGGAATGAGCGCGGCGGCGATATCCGTTCTCGCCGGCCCGGTTCTCGAGCGGCCGGCGCCTATCGCCGTCGGCACCGTATTTGTCTGGGCCGGGCGGCCGCTGAAGGTGGCGAGCGTGCATGGAGAGGATTCGTCTGCACCGGTGATCGTCGAAGAACTGGCGGACGGCTTCGGCTGGCTGGAAGGGCAATACGCGCTGTGGAGCCTCGGCGGTGTAATGGGCGCGCTCTACAGTGGGCCGGGTGCCCCATGACGCAAGGCGATCTCAACCGGCGCTGTCGCGAGGCATCGGAGGCGCTGGACCGGGCGCGCGCGGCGCACGAGCGCCGGCCGGACGACGCGGCCGCCTATCGCCGCTTCCTGGAGGCGCGGGCCGACTTCCTGGAGACCGAGATCGCCCGGCGCGACCGGCAACTGGCGACCGAGCGGCGCCGCTCGACCGAGCTGGGCCGGCGCCTGAAACGGGCGATGGCGCTGCTGGCCAAGGCCCGCAGACCCGCGCGGCGGGGCCGGCGCGGCGGGGCAGGCGGCCCGGGCGCGGCGGACCAACTGGACTTCATGGGGGCGGGATAATGGCTGCGCGAAAACGGCTTGGCGGTTGGTCTTGGGGGCCGGTAAAGGGCGCGAAGCTGCGCGTCCTTTCCCTTGGCGCCGGCATCCAGTCATCCACTCTCGTTCACATGATGCTTGCTCGGGTGATAGGGCCGATGCCCGACGCGGTGATCATGGCCGACACCGGCGACGAGCTCCCCGCGACATTGCGCCATTTCGACTACCTCGAAGGGGAGATTACCCGGAGGACGAACGGGCAGGTCAAGGTGCTGCGCGTGTCCAAGGGGGAGCGGCTGTCCGACTCGATCCGCCGACGCGCTGCGGGGGGCAACGGTGTCCGGCGAGACGGCACGCCGAACCGGTTCGTGTCGGCGCCCTTCTTCACCGAGAACGGCGGACAGGGCCGCCGCCAATGCACGCGCGAGTACAAGATAGAGCCGCTGGAGCGGATGCAGCGTGAGTTGCTGGGCTACAAGTCCCGGCAGCGCATCCCGCCGGGCTCGGCCGAAGTCTGGATCGGCATCAGCACCGACGAGGTCGTCCGTGCCGGCGCGGCGTTCACGCGTTGGACGGTCAACCGCTACCCGCTGCTCGAAATGAGGATGTCGCGCGGCGACTGTATCGAGTGGCTGAAACGCCATGGCTACCCGGTCCCGCCCAAGAGCGCCTGCATCTTCTGCCCGTACCGCACGAACGCCGAATGGCGCTGGCTGCGTGACAACGATCCGGACAGCTTCGCTGACGCTGTCGAGATCGACCGGCTGATCCGCGACACACCCGGCAAGAAGCATCGCGAGTTCCTGCATGCCGATCGCGTACCGCTCGGGGACGTCGATTTATCGACCGCGGAGGAGCGCGGGCAAGGCTCTTTCCTGAATGAATGTGAGGGGTTCTGCGGGCTATGAGCGCCTATCTGCTGGGCATGGGCTTCAAGTGCGACATGGCCACGTGCGCGCGCAAGCTGGTGCTGTTGAAGCTGATCGACGCATGCGAGGAGGACGGCACGCGGATCTATCCGGCGGTCTCGACGATCGCCCGGGCGGCGCAGTGCTCGGCGCGCCAGGTGCAGCGCGAACTGAAGGCGTTCGTCGATACCGGGCTGCTGCGCATCGTGCGCGAGGGCGGGCGCGGGCCCGGCTCGACGCGGGAATATGCGATGGATCTCGACGTGCTGCGCCGGCTCTCCGACGTCGGCTGGGATGCGCTGGCCCGGGGCGCCGATGGCGGCGCCGGCGGGGAAGCGGAGGGGGAATCCAAGGGTGACACCGTGTCACCCTTGCAGCCGGACGCCAAGGGTGACACGGCCGACGGCGGGAGGGTGACAGGCGGCGCGCCCAAGGGTGACACCGGGAGTCACCCAACCCCTCCAGACCCCTCCAATAACCCCTCCTCGGAGAGAGAGCGCGCAAGCGCGGGCGATCGCGATCAGGAAAACCCGAAAGAGGCGAGGGGCGTAGCGAGCCGAGCGGCCGGGACCGGCGACCACACCGGGGACTTCGTCGACAGCGACCTGTTCTGGCGAGGCAAATCCCGGTGGCCGGGCAAGATGGGCGGCAACCTGCCGCTGGAAATCCGGGCATGGGAGGCGCTGGGCGGGCATGACGAGCGGGTGCTTGCCGAACGCTCGATCGAGGCCGTGGTCGACGACGCCAAGAAACAGGCGGGCCGGACCAAATGGCCAAGCTGGCTGACCTACCTCAAGACCCGCGACTGGCGCCTGCTGGCGCCCGATCGGCGCGACCCGCCGGCGGCCCCCTTCGTGCGGACCTGGTCGAAGGAATGGTGGGCGCTGATCTTCCGCCTGACCGACCGGGGGGACCGGCTCGAGCCGATCGCCGGATCGCTGCGCCGACAGGCGGACGGACCGGCCGGCCTGCGCTGGCCGCGCGACGACCTGCCCGGCGCCGACGCGGCGGCCGCGTTGCAGCCGGTCCACTCCGGCGCGCTGGAGGCCTGGGCCTGGGCGCGCTGGCTGAATGAGCGGGGGTTGCGCCTCGATGTCGGCGGCAAGACCGAATTCTGGCTCCACCTGCCGGGCGCGTGGCCGCCGGGCATGGACCGGGAGGCGGCGCTGGCCGCCAAGGCGCGCGCCGATGCGGCGCCGAAGATCAGCGCCTTCGCTGCCGAGCGCCTTGCCGCGTTCGGGCTGAAGCCGCTGACGCGGCCGGGCCTGGCGCCGGGCGATGGCGCGGAGATCCTGTGCGACGACGGCGACGGGCCGCGCTGGCTGGAGGTGACGGTGGAGACGGCGGACGACCGCGTGATCGTCGGCCGCGATGCCAGGGGATTGCGGCGGACGGCCCCGACGCAGGATCCGGACCGGTGGCGGCGGACGCACGACCCGGGCCGCGGGGTGGGATGAGGCGGGGCGGCATGAGGCGGGGAACTGACATGGACACATGGCATGGACATCTGGCGGAACGAGGAGGAGGCGGACTTGGCGAAGGGAACGAGCGTGAGGGCTAATGTGGCGCGGCTGATCGAAGCGGGCGACGTGCGCGCGCCGGCGCTGGAGAAACGGCGCGACGCGGTGGGGGCGAAGCACGCGCTGAGCCCGCTGGCGGAGACGCCGCTGGGGCGGGCGCGCCTGCTGAACATGATCAGCGAGGGGCAGTATCGCGCCGGCGTGCAGTATGAGGCGCTGACCCAGATCCATCGGATCGTGCAGGGGCTGGGCCTTGGCCGGGTCGTGGCGATCGACATGGCGGGCGTCGGCGGGGCGAGCCTGAGCGGGCGGGAGTTCTCGCGGGGCGAGGTCGACGCGGTGAAGGCTCGCTACGGCCGGGCGTCGCGGAAACTGGCCGAAGCCGGCGTGCGGGCGCAGCAGGTGACCAGCGGCGTGCTGTTCGATGCGCAGCCGGTGACCGACGAGACGCTGGAGCCGCTGCGGGCGGGCCTCAACGCGCTGTCGAGCCACTTCAACCGGGGGCAGGGCAACCAGCCGAACCGGGTTCTGACATGGCAGGCGGGCGGGCGCCCGGGGATCGACAGCCGGCTCTGGGACGCGGCACCCGAGGGCGATTCCAAAGGTAAGCGGAAATCGCGGAAATCGACCCAGCGAATTCGCGACGGCATCAAGCCAAGGAAGCCGGGGGCTTGACTCGAATTCCCGACTCGCCGTACCCCTGAAAACCGTCAACGTGAACGATTCTGCCCCGGCCGGGAAACCGCGCCGGGGTTTCGCGTTTCTAGGCCACAATCGAACATCCGGGGAGTGGGCAATGGGCTGTCGGTGCGGCGAACGGCGGAAGGCCCTCCGGCGCGCGGCCGAAGCCATCGCCAAGGGCGATCGCAAGGCGCTCGGCGCCAATGTCGGCTACGTCGGCCGGACGATGGTGCAGGACGTTCGGGCGCTGGCGCGCGACGCGGCCGCCCGCAGGCTGGCGGTCCGGGGCTCCAGGCGCTGACCTTGAGGCGGTAACGTGGCGCGGTTCGTCCCGCTCGTCGAGGTCAGGGTCGATGCGAGCGAGATCGACAGGCTCGCGCGCGGCGTCGGGGAGCTGGCGGCCGCTTCGCGCGACAAGGCCACGGTGCGGGCGATCAATCACGTCGGCAACAAGGGCTTCACCGCGGTGCGTCGGGCCACGGCGCGCCAGGCCGGGCTCAAGGTCGGCGACGCCGGCAAGGCGATGCGGAAGGAACTCGCCAGCACGTCGGCCCCGATCTATCGCATCATCGGACGGGGGGCGCACCTTCCCGCCTTCAAGTTCGGTGGTCGGCAGACCCGTCGCGGCGCATCGGCGGCGCCGTGGAAGAAACGGCGGGTGTTTCCCGGCACGTTCGTGGCCAGGATGGGCACGGGCCACGTCGGGATCTTCCGCCGGACCGGATCCAAGCGTCTGCCGGTCCGCGAGCTGTGGGGGCCGTCGATCCCGGTGGAGATGATCAGGGACGACGCCAAGACGACGTTCGAACGGCTGGTCGACAGCGAGCTGCTGCCGCGGCTGGGTCACGAGCTGGCCCGCGAGGTCGATCGGATCAAGGCGAAGTACGGGCTGTGAGCGCGTCGGCGGCGACCCGGAGGGCCCCCCGTTTGGGTCCTTCCTTGGAGGCGAACGCCGGACGGGCTCGCTGCGCCTGAGTTTTCACCAGTAGATCGGCTCGCAACCGGTACACGGATACACGTGCGGCGCACGTGTTCCGCACGGATTGGTGCACGAATGCAGCAAGACTGGATCTCGATCACGGAAGCCGCGCGGCGACTAACCGCGGCCGGCGACAAAATCGACCGCTCGTCGCTGTCGCGGTACCTGAAGCAGCACAGCGAAGCGCTCCATACCAAACGGGAAGGACGGAGCAACCTGGTCGAGTTCGGGGCACTCGCGCGGCATCGGTCGGAGAACGTACGGGTCGATGTCCGACTGGAGGAGCCGGCCGGCGGAGGCAGCGGCGCGCCGGCGGCCGAAGGCGGTCAGCGTTTCAGCCGAACCCAATCGGATGGCGCGGCCCGCAAGGCAATGGCCGACGCCGAACTCCGCGAGATGGATGTCGCCGAACGCCGCGGCGAACTGACCGTGACGGCGGAGGTCGATCGGGCCGGTCGTGAGGCGCTCGTTCTGATGCGGACGGCGTTCGAGCGCGCGGTCGAGACGGAAGCGGCCTCGTTGGCCGTGAGGTACGGCTGGGACGAACGCATTGTCCGTCTCGCGCTCAAGAGCTTCGCGCGCGCCGGTGTGGAGCGGTTCCATCAGGAGATGATGAAGCGCCTGGACGCCATCCACAGGCGCCGGGACGCCGGCGAGACCCGACCGACGTCGACCGAGGCGGACGCGCTCGCCCTGCAATGACCTATCACGACACCCGGAGCCGGTTCCCGAATCTTCGGACCGGAGAGGAGGTGCTGTTCGCCGGTCTGGCAGCCGCAAGCCGGCCGGTCGAGACCCTGACCGTAAGCGAATGGGCCGACCGTTATCGCTACGTGTCCGACGAATCGGGATCGCCGTGGCCTGGCAAGTTCCGCACCGACCGGGTGCCCTACCTGCGCGAGCCGCAGGATTGCCTGCATCCAGATCATCCGGCGCGGAGGGTTACAGCGCGGTGGGCCGCCCAGCTCGGCAAGACGACCGCGTTGGAGAACTGGTTTTGCTTCATCGTCGATCAGGAGCCGGGATCGATGATGATCGTCATGCCAACGCTCGAGGAGGCATCCAAGTTCAACAGGCTCAAGCTGCAGCCCACGATCGAGGTAACGACGCGCATCCGGCACAAGGTCGCTCCGGCAAACAGCCGCGACGAGCAGGGATCGACAACGTCGTACAAACGATTTGCCGGCGGCTTCTGCCAGATCGTCAACGCAGGATCGTCGAAGGGCCTGCAGATGGTCTCGATAAAGTACCTCGGCATGGACGAGGTCACCGGCTACCCGCGCGACGTCGACGGCCGCGGCAGCCCGCGAGATCAGGCCCGCGCACGACAGAAGATGTACGGCGATCTCGCCAAGGAGTGGGAGGGATCAACGCCCGGGATCGTCGGAGAGTGTGCGATCACCAAGGACTACGAAGCCGGCGACCGCCGGCTTTTCTATGTGCCCTGTCCGCATTGCGCCGTCTTCCATCCCCTGCGCTTCGATCAGATGCGGGGACCCGATTCCGGGGCGGGATTGCCTGCGCACCTGCGGTGCCCGCAATGCGATGGCATCATCCTGGACGGCCATAAGCCGGACATGATGGCCCGGGGTGAATGGATCCCCACGCGGGTACGCGAGGGGGAGAATCCCGTGCCTGAAACGGTTTCGGCGGAAGACCTGCCGAAATGGCGGTGCCCACCGTGCGAAGGACGGTGCCAGGACTGGCAACCGAGCTTCCACCTCTGGGCCGCGTATGCGCCTCGGGAGCGGCTCGCAGACATCTGGGCCCGATGGGAGGAGGCTCAAAGCGATACCACATCGCTGCGGACCTTCAGCCAACAGGATCTCGCCGAACCGTACGATCCGGGCGGCGTCACGGTCGAATGGGAGACGATCCACGCCGCAGCCCGGAAGGACGCCTATCCGAGCCGTTGCATCCCGGCGCAAGCCGGCCTCGTCGTGTCGACCTCCGACGTGCAGGGCTACGGGATCAAGTGGACGTGCTACGCCATCGGGCCGCGGGGGCAACGCTGGCTCGTCGATCGCGAGATCTTCGAAGGCGCGCCGGACAAGAGCGACGATCCCTGGATAGCCCTTGCCGATGCCCTCGGCCGGACCTATCCGACCGCCGGCGACCAAGAGAAGGGCATCGACCTGTCGGGCGTCGACTCCGGCTTCGCCACCGATCGGGTTTACCGATTCTGTTCCGGGCGGCCGAACTGCTACGCCCTCGACGGTCGGCATCAGCAGGGCCTGCCCTGGTTGGGATCGCCGAAGAAGAAGGACGTCCTCGACCGCAACAAGCGGCGGATCGCGAAAGTCCTCCTCTATCCGGTTGGCAACTACGACGTCAAAACCGAGGTTGTGGCGGGGCTCGCCAATCTCGTCGACGGCCCGGATCAGAACGGGCATTGGCCACGCAACACGATCCATCTGTCGCCGGACCTCTGCGATGAGGAGTTCGCGAAGGAACTGACGGCCGAGCGCCTGGTCGATCCCGACGAGGATATCCGGTCGTCGAACCGTCGTGCCCGCAAGCTGATCAGCCCGAAGGCGCAGCGGGAATGGAAACGGATCGCCGGCCGGGCCAACGACTGGTTTGACTGCACCGTCTACGCCCTCGCGCTGGCATGGCACCTTGAAAAGAAGCGGCGACTGACGGCCGAGCGGTGGGCCGACCTGTTGACCTCGGTTCACGGTGTGCAGGCAGCGCCGGATCTGTTCGAGACGGGTGCGGCTGAGCCGTTCGACACGAAGCCCGCGAAAGAGAAGCCGAAGCGCGCATCGCCGGCGAAGGTGCGCGACAGCGACTGGCTCGGCGGGGGCGGTACCGCCTCCGGCCGCCGTGGGAAGGGTTGGTTGGACTGATCATGGCCGAAGACATCGACGCCGAACTCGCACAACTCCGCAAAGCCTATGCGACCGGGGCGCTCAAGGTGCGCTTCCGGGACCGCGAAGTGACCTATGCGAACGCCGAAGATCTCGAACGCCGTATTCGCTTCCTCGAGCGCCGCAAGGCCGGCAAGCGCAAGACCGGCGCATTCGCCAGCTTCTCGCGGGGAGACCGCTGACATGCCGAACAAGGCGAACTGGATCGACCGGGCGATCGCCGTGGTGGCTCCGCGGACGGCGGCCAGGCGGGTCGTGGCGCGGGCGGCGTTCGACGCCGTCGCGCGCAAATACGACGGCGCCGCGCTCGGCCGCCTGCGCGACGGAACGGCGCGGTCAAGCACCTCCGCTGACGCGGAGATCGGTCGGGCGCTCCCGATGCTCCGTGCGCGCCATCGCGACCTCGTGCGGAACAATCCTCACGCCCGAAAGGCCTGCACGGTCTGGAAGAACAACCTGGTTGGCGCCGGCATCATCGCCCGGTCCAGCAGTCCTGATCCCGACCTCAACGCACAGACGGACGCGCTTTGGAGCGAGTGGGTCGCTCAGGCCGATGCCGACGGCCAGCTTGACTTCTACGGGCTCCAGGAACTCGCCGTCGGAATCATGGTCGAGGGCGGTGAGGCCCTGATCCGCCGGCGCGGCCGTAAGGCCAGCGACGGACTGGCGGTTCCTCTGCAACTGCAGATTCTCGAGGGCGATCACCTCGATCACACCAAGTCCGGCCTGATATCGAATGGCCACAAGGTGGTGCAAGGGGTCGAGTTCGATGGTATCGGCGCCCGGTCGGCTTACTGGCTTTTCCGCGATCATCCCGGCAATGCCTGGGTGATGAATTCGTCTCGCCTCAGAAGCGATCCGGTCCCGGCGAGCGATCTCCTGCACCTTTACCGAAAAGAACGGACGCAGACGCGGGGAGTGCCGTGGGGAACGGCGGTCATCACGGATCTGCTCGACGAGGCCGAGTATGATCTTTCGGAGCGGATCCGCAAAAAGATCGAGGCCTGTGTTGTCGCGATCGTCACCGGCGCCGATGAGGACGACGAGGGGCTCGCGCCCGTCAAGGTCGAGGACGCCGACGGCAACGCGATCGAGAAGTTCGAGCCGGGCATGATCGCCTACGCGCACAACGGCAAGGACGTGAAGTTCAACAGCCCGCAGGCGACGGGCGGCTATGTCGACTACAAAAGCGTCCGCCACCACGTCATCGCGGCGGGATACCTTATCCCGCAGGCGCTGATGACGGGTGACCTGAGCGAGGTCAACTTCACATCGAGCCGCGTCGGACTGGTCGATTTCCGCAGGCTGGTCGACGCGATTCAGTGGCTCAACATCGTTCCGATGTTCCTGGCGCCGGTGCGGGCGTGGTTCTGCGAGGCGGCCTTTCTCGCGGGCAAGCTTCCCGTGCCGTACGTGCCCTGCAAATACAGTCCGCCGGCGTTCGAAAGCGTGAACCCGATCGACGACGCCAATGCCGATCTGATCGCGATGCGCAGCGGCACACTGACCTGGGACGATGCCGTCGCGAAGACCGGCCGCGATCCGGATGAGGTCATGAACGAAATCGTCGAGCGCAACAAGAAGTTCGACGACGCCAAACTCATCCTGGATTCCGATCCCCGGAGAGTGACCAAGGGCGGCAACGAGCAGCCGAGCCAGTCGCAGCAGGCCGCCGAGGCCTTCGCGCCGCGAAGCCGATTCCGGACCGTCGCCTGACCGGGCGGCTTCCAATCAAGCGAGGACATTCCATGTCAAAGACGATCTTGCTCCCGCCGATGCTGCGGGATGCCCTGGTGCGCGCGGAATCGTTCGACGAGGAATCGAACACCGTTGACGTCGTGTTCACGACCGGGGCCACGGTTCGACGGGTGAGCTGGCGCGAGGGCGAGTTCGACGAGGAGCTCATCGTCACGCCGGATGCCGTCCGCCTGGATCGGCTCAATACCGGGGCCCCGTTCCTCGACACGCACGATGGTTGGTCCCTCCGGACCGTGCTGGGATCCGTCGTCAAGGACTCGGCCCGGATTGCGAACGGAGTCGGGACCGCCAAGATCCTGCTGACGCGCCGCCAGGAAGCGGAGGGCACGATCCGGGACATCCGCGACGGCATCATCAACAACATCTCCGTCGGTTACCGGACCCATCGTGTCGAGATCGCGGAGCGGGATGGCCAGGTGCCGCTGCATCGGGCGATCGACTGGGAGCCCTACGAGATTTCGGCGGTGCCGATCCCCGCGGATCCAGGCGCTCATTTCCGCGCGGGCGGAGACGAACACGTCACGCTGCAGCCGTGCGAGTTTATTTCCCGAGACGCTGGTGCACTGACCCGGGCCGCGCGTGCGCAGATCGAAATGCGCAACCGGCGCCTCGGCCTGTAGGGCGGACGTCACCGCCAAATCGCGAACCCTTCGTTTCACGTAACACCGCCTGCGCTCTCCGGGCCGCAGGGTGACGGTGCATTGCCCGGTTTCGACAAGGAGCTAGAACCCATGAATATCTCCAAGACCTTCATGGCGGCGCTCGGGCTTATCGTTGCCGCGTGCACCGTCGTCGCTTTCCTGCCCGATCACGCCTTCGCTGCGGCCGGGCATCCCGCTGCCTCTCCGGCGCTCGCCGTGGCCGGTGACATCTTCCAGCACCTCGCCGGCAACGCCGTCGAGTACATGGCGATTCCGGTCGCTGTCATGCGGGCGAATCTCAAGGAACTCGAGCAGCGCGCCAAGGCGAAGGAAGCCGAGATCAAGGATGATACTCCCGCCGACCAGGTTGAGAGTATCCGGACCGAGCATCGCAGCCTTGTCGAGGAGATCGAGCAGCTCCGCAGCGACATTGCCGCTGCCGAGGAGGCCGCGGCCGCGGAGACGGATCCGCCCGCACCGGTCGCGGGACAGCAGGCCGAAGGTGCCGGTGATGACGTCGAAGGGCGCGTCCAGCGGGCCCTTGCCGGCGAGCGCTCGCGCGTCGCTGAAATCCAGTCGCTCGCCACGCGTCACGGGCTCGGCGAAGCGTTTGTTGCCCAGCACACCAGTGCCGGATCGGATATCGCCACTGTCCGTACCGCTGTCCTCGACGAGCTGGCGACCCGCGGCGACCGCAATCCGGTCTTCCCGCATGTCGAGCTTGGCGGGCTGGATGAAACGACGTCGCGCCGCGAAGGCATGCGCGATGCGCTCGCGGCCCGCCTCGCGCGCGCCGGCGGAAATCGGAGCGTCCAGGTCCCCGAACACGCGCGGCAGTGGGCCGAACGCGATATCGCGGAGATCGCTGCGGAGTGCATCAACTGGCGTGGTTCGTTGCGCACCGGCCGGCAGGTTACCGAGATGTTCCAGCGCGCGTTCCACACGACGTCGGACTTCCCGGGGATCTTCACCGATGCCATGAACGTCCGGCTCCTCGACCGCTACGAGGCCGCGGCGCCCACCTATCGGCTGTTCTCCGCCCGCATGACGACGCCGGACTTCAAGGCGATGAACGTCATCCGGGCGGGCGACTTCCCGGCCCTCCAGCCGGTTACCGAAAGCGGCGAGATCAAGGGCGGAACCTTCGGCGAGTCGAAGGAGGTGGTTCAGACCAAGCCGTATGGTGTGCAGTTGCGGATCACGCGGCAGATGCTGATCAACGATCAGCTCGGGGCCATCGAGCAGATGCTCGGTTCCTACGGCGTTCGGGTCGCGGACTGGGAAAACGATCTGGTCTTCAGCGTGCTGTTGTCGGCGTCGGGAGCCGGGCCGACCCTGCTCACGGACAACAAGGCTGTGTTTCACACGGGGCACGGCAACCTGACCGGTACCGGTACCGCGATCACGGTCGCGTCGATCGGCATCGGGCGGGCGATGATGGCGAAGCAAAAGTCCCTTGACGGGATCAAGCTGAACCTCAAGCCGAAGACGATCCTGTGCGGCCCGGATTCGATCACGTCGGCGGAGCAGCTCGTCGCGACGATCACGCCGTCGGCGCCGGGCAACGCGGTTCCCGAATCCATGCGGAACCTGATGCCGGCCAGCGACGCGAGCATTCCGGACTATGCCTGGTATCTCTTCGCGGATCCGGAGGTGGCCCCGGTCTTCGTCTATTCCAACCTCGAGGGCTTCGAAGGTCCGCGCCTGACGGCCGAGGACACATTCGACGTCCAGGGCATGAAGGTAAAGCTCGAGCACGACTTCGGCGCGGGTGCATCCGACTACCGCGGCGCGTACCGCAACGCGGGAGCGGCGCCGGTCTGATCTCCAATGACCAACTGAACCGGCGGCCGTAGCCGCCGGCTCCAACTCGAGGACATTCCGGCCCCGACCGGGCCGGCCGAACGGGAGCAATGGTGATGAAGAACTTCATTCAGGAAGGCCGTTATCTGACGGTCCCCGCGCCTTACAACGTGGAAGCAGGGGATGGCCTGCAGGTCGGTCAGATCTTCGGCGTGGCGGCCGAGGCCGCACTCTCCGGTGACGACGTGGATATCGACACGAACGGCGCGTACGAGCTCGACAAGGCGCCGTCGCAGGCCTGGGGCCTGGGTGCCCTGGTCTATTGGGACGACACGAACAAGTACTGCACCACGACAGCATCCGGGAACCTGTTGATCGGCGCGGCGACCGCCGTGGTGGCCGGCGGCGCCGGCGACACGCTCGGCTCCGTCCGGCTCAATGGTTCGGCGCGGGCCAACGAAGCCGTCTAGCGGCGCCGGGCCCCGCTAGACGGGGCCCGGCCCTTCCGTCCGCTAAGCGACGAACGAGGAGGTTCCTGATGAACGCGATCAAAATCACTCGCGGCAGCCGCCGCATGGGACGTCTGCTGAAGGTCGGTGAAACGCTTGTCGTCCCCGAAGATATCGCAGCCGTGACGGCGGCCGATCTCGTCGCCACAGACCGTGCGGTCTGGGAGAAGACCGCCGCGCGGCCGAAGGGTATCGAGACCCAGGACGCGCCGCCGCTGAGAACGCGCGCGAAGGCCGCGCCGGCCAAGGGCGCGGGCGCCGGGCGCCGCAAGACGGCTTCCCGGAAATAGCCCGCGTCGACGCGTAGCCCGTCATGTCGTCGCCTTTCGAGGACCTTCTCGCCGGGATCGTCGAGCCCATCGTCGATACGACGTTTGGGGACGAGGAACGGTTCGACTTCCGCCCGGCGAAGATGTCGGACAGCGTCAACGGCCGGCCGTCGGCGGATCCCGGTCGGCCGCTGGCTACCGATGTCGCTGCGATCTTCGACAGCGCGCCGCTCGACGTGGACGAAAGCGGCGGCAAGCGCGATCGGCCCGGATTTGCGACGACGACGCCACAGGTCTCCGTCCTCGTCTCGGCGGTCCCGTGGGAGATCCGTCGCGGGGACGAGGTGAAGCGCAAAGCGACCGGCGAAGTCTTTCGCGTGACGGAGATCGAACCGGACGGACTGACACGGGTGAATCTCCACCTGGTCCTGCAGGAAGTCGAGGCCTGACCATGTTTCGGTTCCCTGTCGCTCGCGCGCTCGCTCCGCGCCTCCTGCGATGAGCCTCGAACGGACCGCGCTGCGGCTTGCCACGCTGCTGGCGTTGACGGATGCCGGTGACGGCTCCGGGACCCATCCGACGCTTGCCGGCCGGTACTGGTACGACACGCTCATGGAGCCCGTGCACGAGTTCGGTGAGGATAGGACCGTCCCGCTCGGGATCGTCTACACCGATGCCGACGGCGGCCCCAACGTCGAGCGGGCGGGGGGCGGCCTGACCTTCGACAGATCGGTCGAGCTGACGCTCGAGCTGGTCTGCGCGACGACGCGAAAGGCCGACGACGGCGTCGTCATCGAGATGCCGCAGACCGACGCGGAGCTCGAGGCGGTCCTCGATCTGCTCGAATACCAGTCGATCCGGGCGCTGACCAACGTGGCGAGCACCTGGGGGCGACTCTGGGGCAGGATGATCCGGGGGATTACCGAGATTGCCTCGAGCCGTGTCATGGATTCGAAAGGCGAGACACGCTTCGCCGCACGGACGGTGACCTTGACTGTTCGGCTCCCGGCGTCCTGTCCGGTAGATGTCGTTGCCTTGCCGCCGACCAACGACCCGCCACCGAGCGGAGGAATCGGCGATCTGCCAGGCCCGCTGCGCCTCGTCGCCGAAGCGGTCGCCGCCGCATCGGGCGGGCAGGCGAAGACGGTGCAGGAAATCGTCGCGTACCTGATGGAAGCCGGGGTGCCCACCACCGCGCTGCTTCCCGTGCTGGCGACCGTCGGCCTCGAGGTCCATGCCGGCGAAGTGGCCGAAGGCAAGGTCGGCGTCGTCAACGCGCCGATCGGCAACCTCGACATCTAGGCGACGTCCGAGAACAGGAGACAACGATGACCAGGCTCTACGTGAAGCCGGCGGAGGGACGCACCTTGCGCGATCCCGAGCGCGGCTATGAGGCCGTGCTGCCATCAGGAAAGCACGTGCCCCGGACCAACTACTGGCTGCGGCGGATCAAGCACGGTGATGCGATCGAAGCCAAACCGCCGAAGCCGGAGAAGCCGGCCAAGGCCACGTCGGCGAAAAAGGAGGACTGATCCATGCCCGTCGCCTTTAACTCCATTCCAGGCAATCTCCGCGTCCCGCTGTTCTATGCCGAGATCAATTCCGGCGGGGCGCCGTACCAGTCGAACGCCCGGCTGCTGCTGATCGCTCAGATGCTGCCGGCCGGTTCCGCGACGGCCGGGGAGCCGGTCCTGACGCAGGACAACGGCGCGGGCCTGTTCGGCGCGGGCTCGATGCTCGCCGAGATGTGTCGGATCGCTCGGCTCAACGCGCCGTTTCGCGAGATCTGGGCGTTGCCGCTCGAAGACGACGGCGCCGGCACCGCGGCTGTCGGCAAGATCACGGTCGCCGGTACCCCGGTATCGGTCGCCGGCACCCTGACGATCTACGTTGCCGGCGTTCGGCTCCGGATCCGCGTCGCCACGACCGACGACGACGACGCCGTCGCCGCGGCCCTGGTCGCGGCGATCAACGCGGAGGCCTCGCTGCCCGTAACCGCCGTGGTGAACGGCGTAAACGCCAACGAATGCGACATCACCGCCAGGCACAAGGGCGCGCTGGGCAACGACATCCGGATCGACACGGACCTGATCGGCGACGAGTCGACGCTTGCGGCCGACCTGCTGACGATCACGGCGATGGCGACGGGTGCCGGAGATCCCGATTTCACGTCGGCGCTGACCTCGCTCGGCGACGAGGAATACGACTGGTTCGCCGCCCCCTATGCCGACGCCACCAACCTGGGCGCGATCGGGCTTTTCCTCGACGGCGAGACCGGGCGCTGGGGGCCGCTGGAGCAGCTCTACGGCCACTATATCGCCTTCAAGGCGGGGGCGCTCGGAGCGTTGTCGACGCTCGGGCTTTCGCGCAACGACGAGCATGTCTCAATCCTGGGCGCCTACAATAGCCCGTCGCCGCCGTGGTCCTGGGCGGCTGCGGTCGGCGGCCGCGCCTGCGATCACCTGCAGGATGCCCCCGAGCTGTCCCGCCCGCTGCATTCGCTCGAGTTGCACGGGATCGTCGCGCCGAAGATCGCGGACCGCTTCGACATCGCCGATCGCAATACGGCGCTGTTCGACGGGATCTCGACCTACCACGTGCGCCGCGACGGCACGGTCGCGATCGATCGCCTGATCACGACCTATCAGACCAACGCCTGGAGCAGCGCCGACGCAACCTGGCTGGACGTCAATACGATGGCGCAGACGATGTACATGCTCCGCTTTCTGAAGGCGAAGATTACGTCGACCTACGGCCGCGTGGCGCTTGCCGACGAGAATCCCTTCGGCCTGCAGGGCGTGGCCACGCCCAGCGACATCGAGGAGACGATCATCCACGGCTATCAGGAACTGGTGGCCGACGGTGTTCTCGAGAACACGGACCTGTTCGCCCAGGAGCTGATCGTCGAGCGCGACAACACCGACGCGAACCGGGTCAATGTCTATCTGCCGTACGACGTGGTGAACCAGCTCAGGATCTTCGCAGTCAACGCGACGACCTTCCTGCAGCTCCGCTCGCCGGCGGCCGCCTAGGGCGGTCGGTCGTCTTTGGATCCCCGGTCGCTCCGTTCCTCGCTTCTTGTCGGGCGGGTATAGGCGCGGCCGGGATCGTCGGTTCCCCGCTCCCTACGCGAACGGGACCTCAAAAGGAGAGCTATCATGGATTGTTGCGACAATGCCGGCGGGCGCGTCGAACTGACGATCGACGGCGTGAAATACAGCGCCCGGGCCGCGGTGACGGTTCGGTTCGCGAACCGGGAGGTCACTGGCGGAGCCAATCAGGACGGAGGCCAGTACTTCACGACGGAGCCGCGGCTCTACGAAATGGACATCGTCCTTTCCGACCGGTGCGGTCTGCGCATGGAGGAGCTGCTCGGCTGCCTCATCGACGTGACCGCCAAGCTCACGGACATGGGGCGGCGCTATCTGTTCACCCGCGCACGGATGACCGGCCGACCGTCGCTGGCATCCGATACGGGCGAGATCACCGGATTCACGGTGATGTCGCAGATCGCCCGACAGGTGGGCTGAGCGCGGGGCATCCCGCAATCGACAGGAGGCGAGTATGACGAGCAGCGAAACGGCGCCGGCCGGTAAGGCCGGGGCGCAAGGCAAGACGTCGGACGGCGGCGGCGCCGGGAAGGGGCCCTGGACGGTCAACGCGGACGGAACGATTACGGTGCCTCTGTCTCGGCCGCTCGACACGCACGGCGGCCCGGTGCGGGAGCTGAAACTGCGGGAGCCGGGAGCGGACCTGTACTTCAAGTACGGGCCGCCGATGGATGTCGAGCTCACCGGCTACGACGACAACGACAATCCGATCGGTCGCAAGGTCATCCGGCACGGTGTGATCGGAAAGTACATCGCCGCGTGCAGCGGCCTCGACGAGCTGGTGCTTGAAGGCCTGGCGATCCGCGATGTGATCGTCGTCGGAAACGCGGTCGGAGAATTCCTGAACGACGCGGGAAACTGAACGAGCTGATCGACGATCTCCTCTTCGAGGCGGGCTGGCAACCGCAGTTCGTGGAATCCCTGACCGTCGGTCAGCTCATTGATTTTCATCGTCGTTGGCTGGCGCGGGTCAAGCGCCGCAGCACCCGATAGAACCGGATCAGCAGACAGTGTCGAAGCGGATACTCGAAGCGCAAGCCGTCATTTCCACCGCCTACAAGGGCGGCGGGGTCAAACGGGCCGTCAACGACATCACCAGTGCCCAAGCGCGCCTCGGTCGCGTCGGCAAGTCGATGATGGTCGGCGGCGGTTTGCTGACTGCTGCGGTAACCGCTCCGATCCTGGCCTTTGGAAAGGCGTCCATCGACGCGGCCGAGGACTTCGACCACGCGATGCGGGGCGTCAAGACCCTGCTGGATTCAACCAGCTTCGAGTCCGTCGACCTCGGTCTCGAAGCCGGTTTCAAAAAAATGAAGGCGGACGCACTCGACGTTCTCGCCGACATTCCGATCGATGTTCAGGAGCTTCCGAAAGCCCTGTTCGATACGGTCTCGGCGGGTATCGAAGCCGGTCGATCGGTCGAATTCGTCGGCAATGCGGGAAAGCTAGCCGTTGCCGGTTTGACCGACCTGGGCGTCGCGGTCGACGGTGGCACTTCGGCGCTCAATGCCTGGCAGATGAGCGCCGACAGGTCCAATGTCGTGATGGCGCAATTCTTCACTGCGCAGAAGTACGGCAAGACGACCGTCGCGGAGTTGGCGACGGGCCTCGGCGAGGTCGCCGGTATAGCGGCCAGCGTCGGCGTATCATTCGAGGAGGTCGAGGCTGCCGTCGCCGCTGCGACGACCGCCGGCCTGCAGACCAACAAGGCCTACACCGGCGTCCGGGCGTTGCTGTCGAACATCATCAAGCCCGGCGCAGATGCCACGAAGATGGCCAAGCGGTACGGTATCGAGTTCGGCGAGGCGGCGCTGCGAACCAAGGGCCTGACGGGCTGGCTCGCCGATTTCGTCGAGGTGGCGAAGACCGACCGGGGTGCCGCAATCAAGATGATCGGCTCGGTCGAGGGCTTGAACCTCGCCATGTCGCTGGCATCCGAGGGGGGCTTCAAGAAATACACGGAGATCCTGCGCGCGCTTAACGACGAGCAGCAGGTGCTGGGAACATTCGGCGCCGCCTACGACGAGCAGGCGGAATCGGCCAAGAATCTCAAGGTTCAACTCGAAGGCATCAAGTCGTCCCTGAAGATCAAGATCGGCGAGCAACTGCTACCCTACGAGGTTGAGGTTCTGAAGCAGCTTTCCGGGGCCCTGAAAGCACTGGACGAGAACCTGAGCCCGGAAACGACCGGGCTCCTGATTTCGTTGGGAGGCGGGCTTGCCGCGATCGGTCCCGTCCTGTTCACACTTGGCCTGGGAGTATCCGGCCTCCTCAAGTTCGGGAAGGCGCTGGGCGTGGTTGGTGGCGTCCTGGTCCGGTACCCGTTCCTCGGCCGTGTGCTGGGAATCGCGGGCGTCGGCGTTGGAGCCGCGGCACTCGGCTACAAATGGTCGAAGGACTACAAGGCGACCCAGGCCGCGGCCGACAGAAGCCGCAGAGAAAGCCTTGGCGAGCCGGGTTTCTGGATGCCGTTTCAAGACAAGGGAGCGATGCCGGGGCATGGCGTCCACAGGTTCCAGACGGTTCCCGACACCGAGGCGCTCGTCGACATGTATATGCCCAAGGATCTTGCGGGCAATCCGTTGCCCGGTGCGCAGTCCCGCAGCAAATACAAAGCCTACGGGGCGTCAAGAAACGCCTACTCGAGGCGGTTGGCGGAGATCACCCGTTCGGAGATCTGGCTGGATCGCCTGCCGGGGTCAACGCCCCTGGGAGGCGGGGGAAGCCTTTTCGATCCGGGGCGGACCGCAGATACACTGCATCCGTTCATTCCTGTTCCTCCGGCGCGGCCGGGCCGTCAGGTTCCCTTCCCGAGGTCGAAGCCGGGCGGGGATGTTCCGCTCCCGGTGCCGCTGCCGGTCGAGGTCATTTCGGGCGGTCTGTCGCCGATCAATTTCGGTTCGCGGGACGCGCGACGGTTCGGATCCGTACCGCTTCCGCCTTCGATCGACGGAGGCATGTCCGTCACCCGAAGACAGCCGACGCTCGAGGACCTTATCCGCGGCGGCACGATCGAGGCTGAAGTGACGGCGCCGGTCAGCGCGGAGCTGAAGGGACGTGCCGATGTCGACGTCCGCATCCGGGTCGACGGGCCCGGGCGCGTCATCGGCATGTCCGCGCGTGACGAGGGCGATATCCAGGTTGACGTCGGGGTTGGCATGACCGACAGCATTCCAGGCGACGGGCAGCTCTGAGATGTCGAGCTGCAGGGACTGGCTGACGACGCTATGGCCGGCGTCGTATCGCGGCGTGTCGTTTCAGGTCGAGATGGATTCCGGCGAGTACGGCAAGCGGGTCCAGGTACACGAGTATCCGAACCGCGACGCCTGGTATCCGGAGGAGCTAGGCCAGAAGGCCCGCCATCATCGGCTGACGGCCTATCTGGCGTCCGATACGATCGAGGCCGAGCTGAGCGCGCTCCTCGACGTCTGCACACTGCAAGGTGCCGGCACGCTCGTGCTGCCCCTGTTGGGGGCGCGGCGCGCCATCTGCCTCGAGGCCAAGACCGAGCGGCGCAAGGACAAACATGGCTATGTCGCCGTCAACCTCATCTTCGTCGAGGATCCCGGCATTGGCGCCGCGCCGTATCCCGCGCCGTTCTACGCCGGCCGGGTCGTCCGGGCCGCCGAGGCGCTCGTGGCGGCAATGGAGACCGCGTTCGCGAGCCAGTACGAGGCGCTGACCAGTGCCGGCGGGCTGTTCTCCAGGCCGCCGGATCACATCATCGCCGCCGTTGCCGGCGAGATCGAAACGATTGCGGCCGCCGTCGAGGCGGAGCGGGTCTCCGCGTCGCTCGCGACCAGGAGCGCAGCGGAGGCGGCGCAGGGGCTGATCGACCTGTACGCAGCCGCGCCGGCGCTGGCGGAGGGCGACGTCGTACCGATCGGCACCAGCGTTGATATTGCCTCGATTCCTGCGGCGATCATGACGGCAGTGACGGCGTTCCGAGTGGCGGCGGCCCCGAACGCAGCCGCCAAGGTCCTGAAACACGCCGCTGCTGCGCTGCCCCTCGAGTCGCCGGCGGCGGCTACGCTGACGATACCGGCGACGACCGGTGTCGTGGCGCACCGGGTGGCGGACCTTGTGAGGCGCACGGGCGTCACTGCGATCGCGACCGCCTACTCGGAGGCGATCGTCGACGTGATCTTCGAGACCCGGAGCGCGGCGATACAGGCCCGCGCCGATGTCGCGGACCTGTTCGACGGGATCATCGCCGTTGCGACCAGGCAAGAGGAGCTGCAGGTGTTGATCGGGTTGCGGAACGCGGTGATCGAATTCATCAGCCGTACGATCACGGATCTCGCACCGGTGATAGAGGTCTCGGCCTCGCGCTCGATGCCTTCGGTCTGGTGGGCGTACCGGCTCTACGCCGACGCGGCGCGCGCGGAGGAACTGATCGCCCGCAACGGCGCCTCACATCCCAGCTTCATGCCGTCACCCCTCGAGGCGCTCGCGCGGTGAGCGAGACCCGGGAGTTTGTCACGGTCCGAGCCGGCGGCGAGGTCTACAGCGGCTGGAAGGAAGTACAGGTCGCCTACGGGCTGAACCGGGCCGCGCGATCATTCACGCTGACGGTCAGCGAAGGGCAGCTCGCGCCATCCGGCCAATCGGATCTGGATCCATGGGTGTTCAGGCCGGGGACGGCGGTCGAGATCCGCGCGGGCGCTGGCGATCGCGGCACTGGCGATCGCGGTGCCGGCGACCTTCTGGTTACCGGCTATGTCGATGACTATTCGCCGAGCTACGACGCGCACCGGCACGAGGTGACCGTCACCGGCCGATCGAAGGCCGGCGACTACGTCGACAGCGCGGCGGTTATCGAGGGCGGGTACTTTGAAAACAAGACGCCGGCGGAAATAGCGCGCGACCTCGACAAGTTCGGCATCGGAATCGGCGCAAAAGTGCCCGGAGACCCGGTGCCCGACTTCCAGATCATCCAGGGGGAGACTGCATTCCGGGCGGCGGAACGGGTCTGCCGGCAACAGGGTATCTGCCTGATGGGGCTTGCCGACGGCTCGGTCGAACTGACGAACGCCTCGGAGGCAGGTCGGCAGCCCGGCGCCCTGCTGCTGGGCAAGAACATCCTCGCGGCGAGCGGGCATATCAGTCACGCCAAGCGGTTCTCAGACCACATGGTGAAAGGACAGGGCCGTGCCGGGCATGGCGACGAGGCGCTGCGGGTCGAAGGAACCGCACAGGATCCCGCAGTCGGGCGATACCGGCCGCGCGTCGTGATCGCCGAGACGGCGACCGACGTCGCGACGGCGACGCGGCGGGCGATGATCGAGGCGCAGAGGCTTGCCGGCCTGTCGACGCGCGCGTCGATCACGGCGCAGTCGTTCCGTGACGACACCGGCACCGTCTGGCAACCCAACAACCTGGTCTTCGTGGACTGTCCGTGGCTACGGATTCATGGCGACATGCTGATCGAAACGGTGCGCCTCACTCAGGACGGGCAGGGATCGCGGGCTCTCCTGGCGCTGGTCGACCCACGCGCTTACGACGGTAAGGCGCCGCAGAAGTCGAAGTCCGACGACGCGTGGACGGAGATGCCGGAATGAGCTGGGCCGACCGGGATCCGCTGCGCGGCGTCATCGACCGGGTCGCCCTCAAGGAGACCGACGACAGCGGCACGCAGCAGCTCGTGCGGGCGACCGGGCTCGCCGGCGAGGAGTTCCGCCGGGCGCTGCGGGCGGAGCCGCACGGCTTCCACAGTCACCCTCCGGTCGGGTCGGAAGGGGTCGTCCTTTTGGGGGGCGCGCGGCGCGACCGCCCCGTGATCATCGGGCTGGAACACAAGGATCACTGCCCGCGCGACCTCGAGGCAGGGGAAGCCGTCCTCTACGACGCTAAGGGGCAGGTCGTCTTTCTGAAGACGAACCGGATCAACATCCACAGCCAGCGCGACGCCATCCATATCGCGCTCGGTCCGTTGCGGTTCGTGCTCGCCGAGAACCGGTATGCACAGGTGAAGGTCAAGGAGAAGGACGATCCGGAGGACGGCGGCAACACGCTGATGCACATCACGCTCGACAAGGAGACGGGTATCACCACGATGTCGCCGATGCCGATCGCGGGCAACGACCCGAAGCCGGAGTATTGATCGATGACCGACATCATCGTTCGCAGCACAGAGGGGTGCGATCCGCAGCCGGACCTGCTCTGGGACTCGCTCTGGAACCCGGATCTGGGTGTCGCCGATTGGGCGATCGCCGGCGACGACGAGGCACTCAACCGGGGAGGCCTGCGGGCAACCGCGGCGCTGCATACGGCGGTGATCCTGTGCCTGTTCACGGACAGGCGGCTACCGGACGATATGGAACATCCCGATGCGGTCGGCGACAGCTGGCCGGGAGGTGCGGCTTTCGTCGATCGGCGAGGTTGGCACGGCGACACGTATGACGTGCGGGACGATCTCGGCGAGGGCGAGATGGGGTCGCTGCTGTGGACCCTGGAGCGCGGTACGCTCGACGACGCGTCGGCGAGACGGGCGGAAGCGTTCGCGTCCGAGGCGCTCCAGACCCTCGTCGAGCAGGGCGCCGTTGCGCGGATCGAAGCGGTAGCGACGGCGTTGCCGATCGCCGGGCGCCTGGAGCTGATCATTCACCTGTTCAGCCACGACGGCGCGAAGGTCTATGACCAGCGCTTCGCCGATATCTGGACCCAAACCATTCGCTAACGAGGCGCCACATGGCTTTCGATACACCCAGCCTCAAGGCGATGGCCGAGAGGGTGCGCGGGGCGTTCCGCGCCAATCTGCCAGGCACCGACGCATGGATCTGGCCGAACAACGTCTACGCCTCGGCGAAGGTGATCACGGCCGCGACGTGGGAGGTCCTGCTGCGGCTCCGCTGGGTCGTCGATCAGGCGTTCGTGACGACGGCGGAAGGGTCGTTTCTCGACCGCCACGGAGCCGACTACGGCCTTCCTCGTCTGCCCGCGACCTATGCCGAGGGGACGGGTCGGTTCAGTGGGGCAGTCGGATCCGCGGTAGCCGCGGGCCTCATTGTCTCGAATGGCGCCGGCCGGCGCTTCAGGGTGCAGAGCGGCGCGAGCATCCCGCAGTCGGGATCCGTGGACGTGCCGTTGCGGGCTATCGACGAAGGCGCGGGATCGAACACGCGCGAGGGGGCGACGCTGACCATCAATGGCTCGCCGATCGGCATAGACGAGAACGCCACCACGCCGAGTGGCATCGGCGGGGGCTCGGACGAGGAGAACGACGAACGCTATCGCGAGCGGCTGCTGTTCAGGAAGCAGAATCCGCCGCACGGAGGCGCGCCGTCCGACTACGTCCTGTGGGCGCGACAAATCGCGGGCGTGACGCGGGTCTGGCCGGTGCGGGCCGCGTTCGGACCGGGGACCATTGCCGTCTACTTCCTGATGGACGACCTCTACGAGAACGGCATCCCGCTCAACACCGACGTCATCCGCGTCAGCGATCATATCGACGGGCTCGCGCCGGCCGGCGCGGTCTACTCGGTCTTCGCGCCCGCCGCGTATGTCGTCGATGTCAAGATCGCCGGGCTCACACCCGACAACGGCGCGGTGCGAGACGCCGTCGTCTCGGAGATCGCCGAGACGTTCCGGCGCGAGGCGCGGCCGACGACGCCGGGGGCGTACGGTACGACCGAGATCTTCTCGCCGTCGTGGATATGGCAGGCCGCTGCCAATGCCTCCGGAGAGCGGCGCCACAGGATCATCTCGCCCGTGACCGATATCGTGGTGCCGATAGGGAAGATCGCCGTCCTCGGGTCGGTGGATTTCGACTGATGCGGCCGAACCCGGCGAGGAGCGGGCCCAAGCGAGCGAGCGGGACATGAACAAGACGGACTGCACGCCTTTCGATCGGTCAGATATCTGCCCGACCGAAGGCCAGATCCTGCAGCAGCTTCTCGCACTTCTGCCTCGGGGGCGCGCCTGGCAGAGCGAACGGGATCTGGATCCGGATTCA
Organism: Microbaculum marinisediminis; assembly: GCF_025397915.1. Taxonomy (NCBI): domain Bacteria; kingdom Pseudomonadati; phylum Pseudomonadota; class Alphaproteobacteria; order Hyphomicrobiales; family Tepidamorphaceae; genus Microbaculum; species Microbaculum marinisediminis. The sequence goes on along the minus strand of NZ_JALIDZ010000001.1, from coordinate 348,312 downwards.
GGCTCGGTGCTGGCGCGGTTCTGGGCGGCGTTTGCCGAAGTGATGCACTTCGTCAATCGCCGAATATGCGCGGGGCTGGACGAGTTCACCTGCGGAACGATGTCTGAGACGCGCGAGCTTTGGAGCGCCGACTTCGGCGTTCCCGACGATTGCGGCCTGTGGACCGACGTCTGCGCCAAGGTCGCCGCGATCGGCGGCACGCGCTGCGAGTACTTCGTCGAGATGGCGGCGCGGGCCGGCTGGGTGATCGAATGCCGCAGCCTGCAGGTCGAGGGCCCGCAGGCCGACTGTGCGATCGCCGACTGCGCCATGCTGGTCGAGCCGCGGCCCGCGATCCTCGACATAGTGGTGTCGCTGAACGACAGCCCCGCCTGGGCCGGAGGGGTGTGGCCGATCGCCGACTGCGCCGTGGCCGACTGCGTGCAACTCTGCGCGCCCGACCCCCAACCGTTGCGGTGCGTCCTCGAGCGCATCGTGCCCGCCCATCTCAACATAACCTACGAGGTCGCCTGACATGGCTGGTATTGGAAATCCCAAGGGTCCCAATGCGGTGGAGTCCCGGCCGGCACACGAGATCACGGATCCCGACAAGGATACCTGGTTTCGGCCGTGTACCGCGCCCGGCGCGAATGATGGTACGTGGATCTCCGCTCAGGATCTGAACTTCTTTCTCGCGCAATTGAGACGCGCGATCCGGGGCATGGGCGTTACCGACGATCCGCTCGACGATGACATGCTGCTCAAGGCGATCCAGGCGGCGCAGTTCGACATCGTCGCCGCGGCGGGGAACATGCCGATCTTCCCGGAAGTCAAGAACGGCACCAACAAACTGACGGTCAGCGCGGGAACCGGCGCGGTCGTTGTCGCCGACGCCCAGAATGTCGTCTTCCGCGGCTTGATCACCGTGAGCACGACGTCCTGGTCGCTGGCGCAGCGCACGCTGTCGCACGCGGCCGGCAAGACCTACCATCTCCGGTTCTCGCTTGCCGAAGGGTTCTCGCTCAAGGATCTCGCCAGCGGCGGCTACAATCCCTCGGCACGCGCCGAGGACCATGCCGGTTTCGATTCCGACTACGACGATATGCTGGTCGCCCGCGTCGTCACCAACGGATCGAACGTGGCAACGATCACGCCACTGGTGAACGCTCACCGGATGGCTACCGACGTGACGGAAGAACTCACGTTCAACACCGTCGCCGCCGGCGGCGCCAGCACAGGCCAGCTCGGCGCGTTCCAGACGGTGAACTGGGCGCGGACGCCGCAGGTTTCGATCCGGAAGTTCGGCACGCGTGGGGGATACAGGACGGCCGGCGTGATGGATATCGGCGCGGGTGTCGACGACGTGGCGACGGATTTCGCGGCGAGCCGCTACGGTGTGCAAGTCGGCGTGCAGGTGTTCAACCCCACCAGCGGGTCAAACACGATGTACGCGCACTACAGCCTGTCGCTGCTGGCCTGACCTGACGCGCGGTGGCATCGGGGAAAGACGCCATGGCCTATATCGAACTGCCGGACGTCGTCGACGTCTACGACAATGATACGTTCGACTGGACGCTGACCGTGCTGCAGCCCGGCGCGAACGAGGAAGATCCTCCGGTCGTCTTCGACCTCAGCGAGGTGGTCTCGGCCTGCATGCAGTGGCGCAAGCAGGCCGGCGCGCCACGCGTCGACCTCACACTGTCGACCGCGAACGGGCGGTTCTTCATTCCCGACCCGGTCAACGGCGTCATCGCCTTCCTCGTCAAGCCGGATGTGCTGCGCATCCTCGAAAAGGGCGTCTACAGCGCCGACATCGTATTCACCATTGGTGACATCGACCGCCGCTGCCGCTTCGCCAATATCGATCTCAAACCCGGCGCCTCCCACTGTTGAGCGGCGCCGCCGCTTAACAGTCGTGCGTTCGTCCGGTCCCCCCTCTACTCCAGGAACCCTCTGCAATGGTCGATCTTACAGCGCAGATCCCGCGAATGGGCGCCAAGGGCCCGGCGGGGACCAGCATTCACAGTTCCGACGTGGCACCGCAGCCCGAGGACGGCAATGTCGGCGACGTCTGGCTGCGCGTGACCTCAAGCCTGGCGATTGCCTACGGCCCGAAGACAGAGGCGGGGTGGCCGGCCGGCGTATCGTTCAAGGGGCAGCAGGGGGTTCCCGGCCCCTCCGGGCCGATCGGCGGGCACCCGTTCATCTACTCGACCGCCACCGCGGACGAGGATCCCGGCAACGGCTACATGCGCATCAGCGACAACGACTTCAGTCAGGCCGGATGGCTGTACTTCTCCAAACTGACGGCGACCGGCGGCGATGTCGGCAACTGGCTCGTCGCCATGGCGGCGCCGAACAACCCGATCAAGGGCGATCTGTTCGTCATCACCTTCGAGAACAGCCTGATCGCCTCGGTCGCCTCGTTCGCCGTTCTGGCGACCGACGACCAGGGTGACCGCGTGCGGATCCAGGTGGACCCCGCGGCCCAAGCCGGGACCGCGCTGCTCGCCGACGGCACGCGGGTCGTCACCTTCTTCGTCGCGCGGGGCGACAACGCCTTCGCATCGGTCGAACTCACCGACAACGTGGGGCCCCTCGGCGGCTTTCGCAACGCGCTGATCAACGGCGACTTCACCGTCGCCCAGCGGGGGACGAACTTCGCCAGCCCCAGCAGCTACAGCCACCTGCTTGATCGCTGGCAGCTCAATTTCGACGGGTCAGGCGCGACGCGGACGATCTCGCAACTGACCCGCGCTCCGGGCGACGAAGCCCCGGGCGGGACGCGCAACGGCCTTCGATGGGTGCAGTCGGTCGCCGGCAGCGGCGGCACGTACAACCTGCTGCAGCAGAACATCGAGGGCGTGCATACTCTCGCCGGGAAGGACGTCCGGATATCCTTCTACGCGTGGGTCGACGCCGGAACGGAATCTGTGACGATCCGTTTGACCCAGTCCTTCGGGACCGGCGGGTCTTCGAACGTCGAGACCGTGTCCGATCCCCTGACGATCACCACGACGCCGACGCGGTTCGAGATCCCGCTAACCCTTCCCTCTGTCGCCGGCAAGACATTCGGAACGGGCCACCGTCTCATCGCGCGGTTCGAGCTGCCGGTCAACGCGGCCTTCGCCTTCAACGTCATGGAAGCCCAGCTCGAGGAAGGCACGGTCGTCACGCCCTTCGAGCGGGTCGATCCGACGACGCAGTTCATGCGGTGCGCTCGGTACTATCAGCGCGTCCCTATCAATTCCGAGATTTTTGCGGCGGGCCTCGCGACTAGCTCAACACAAACGCGATTTCCGGTCCACTTGCCGGTGGCAATGCGCGCGGCTCCGACCGTAACCCAGGCCGGTGCGATCAAGGTCGTTGATGCAACCGGGGCCTCATACACCGCCAGCCTGGTCGGGAGCGCGATCAGCGACGACAACAGGATTTGCAGCGTGCGCGTTGACGCCGCTGTGGGCTTCGGTCCCGTGAACGGGGTTCGGTTCTTGTTTTCGTCATCGGCTGGCGCGCTGATCTTCGACGCGGAGTTCTGACGCTCGATTGCAGCGGGGGCTGCGCGCCCGCGTAGCCGGGACTGGAAACCGACAGAATGGACCTTCCGCCATGCGAGCAATCGTGTGGGCAGCATTGTTTGCCCATTTCGCCTTCCCCGCCTGCGCCGGCTACCGGGACGACCCGTCCCGCCCTGCATACCTGCCTTCGCTGGGGTGTTCGCCGTGTCCCGGCCGCCCGCACGCTCGCTCCTCGCGTCATGACGCGCCGGCCATTTCCATCGCACGCCGCTATCTAGGCGGCAATCCGACGGGCCGCCGCTCGCTGTGGTGCGCGGATTTCATGAACCTGGTCGAGCGCGAGGCGGGGCGGCCCGGCACGGGCTCGCGCCTGGCGCGGTCCTATCTCGGCTACGGCCGGCCGGTCTCGAGTCCGCGTCCGGGCGACATCGTAGTTCTGTGGCGCGGATCCCAGCGCGGCCGCTCCGGCCATGTCGGCTACTTCATGGGATTCGATGGGCGCGGGGTCAGGCTGATCTCGGGCAACCACGGCCGCAAGGTCGGCATCGGCACCTATCCGACTGCGCGCGTCCTCGGGTTTCGGAGGCCGTGATGGCTGACCGGTTCTCCCTCGGGCCGCCCGAGTTGGGCCTGGCAACGGTCGGCCCCGCGGCCGCCCGTCTCGCAAAGATGGTCATCGAACTGGCCCTGGAGACGCACCCGAACCCCTGCTGCCCGCTTGTCCGGGTCGCAATGGTGCCGCGGAAAGGCGAGCGGTCCTATCCGTTCGGGCGGGTCTATCGAGGGCCGGCTTTCGAGCGGCGGTCCCTCACGGGCCGTCGCAACTAGCCATCCGAACACATTGGAGACCATCATGATCCCGGCACACTGGATGCCGCGCGCGCGCATGGAGCGCGTCATCGTGCATTGGACGGCGGGCGGTCATCGGGCCAGCGAGTTCGACCGCGAGCACTATCACGTCCTGGTCGAGGGCGACGGCCACCTGGTGCGCGGCGCGCGCTCGATCGAAGACAACGCCCGGCCGATCCGCGGTGCCTACGCGGCGCACACGCGCAATTGCAACACCGGGTCGATCGGCGTCTCGCTGTGCTGCATGGGCGGGCGCGACGTACGCGAGAGCCCGTTCCATGCCGGCCGTTGGCCGATGACGGCCGAGCAGTGGAGCGCCATGATCCGCGCCGTCGCGGATCTGTGCCGGGCCTACGACATCCCGGTCTCGCCCGAGACGGTGCTGAGCCATGCCGAGGTTCAACCGAACCTTGGCATCAAGCAGCGTGGCAAGTGGGACATCACGCGGCTCGCGTTCGACCCGTCGATCGTTGGGGCGAAGGCCTGTGGCGACAGGATGCGCGCCGGCGTGGCGGCAACGCTGGCCGAAACCGAATCCGAGCGCGCGGCGGCGGTCGAGGTCGAGCGCCGCGACGGCGGGACGGGCACCGTCACGGCCGGCCGGCTCAACCTGCGCAACGCGCCGAGCGGCGCGAAGATCGGGGAGATCCCGCAGGGCGTGACCCTGACGGTGCATCACCGTGCCGGTGACTGGCTGCACGTGACGACGCCGGCCGGTTTCGCCGGCTGGGTCCACGGCGGCTATGTCGATCTCCACTGACCGGGAGCGCGAACGGATGGCAACCTATCAGCCGAGCTGGACGCACCGGCGGCGCGTCGTCTTCGGCACCCTGATCTTCTGCGCCGGCGCGATCGCCTACCTGATCGCCTTCGGCGAGGACATTCGGCTGCACGAGGCGATCGCCGACGGCCTGATCCTGCTCGCGGCCTCGGTGATCGGCGGCTACGTGTTCGGCGCGGCCTGGGATGACCTGAACGTTATGAAGCACGGCCGGGCCGACCAGGCCGCCGCGCCGCCGCAGTCTCCGCCTAACCCGGCCGCGCCGGCACCGGCCGCCCCCACGTCCGTTGTCCCGCCGGCGGACGGCACGGGCGAGGGGCCGGACCGGGGGCCAGACCGGGAGGCGGTCGGATGATCGGCATGCTTCTCGAGCGCGCCGGCGGGCCGTGGGGCATGCTGGCGAAAGTCGCGATCTCCATCCTGATCGTCGCCGCGCTCGCGGGCGGGATCGTCTGGCTGCGGGCGGACGCGGCGGCCGATGCCAAGGCGCAGTGCGAGGCTGCCTTTACCGACATGGTGAGCCGGGTCGCCTTCGACGAATTGCTTCGGCGGCACGAGGCCACCGAGGCGGCGCTGAGGGCCTCCGCGCTGCTGCGCGAGCGGGACGACGCCGAGATCGCAGATCTGACACGCGAGGTTGATCGCTATGAACGAGAGCGCAAAGACAAGCGCGATCAGGGCCGCTGCGTTTATCGGCTTGATGATGACTATTGCGGGCTGCTCGAGCTCCGCGGCGAAGATCGACCCGAATGTCGCGGCGGCGATCGCTGAGACGGCGTTGCCGCCGATCCCCGTGGCGCCGGCGGATCTCAGGCGGTCGTGCCCGAAGCCACCGGTTGCCGTCGGCGACGACGCGATGGTGGTGAACCGGCGCTACGAGGTGGCGCTGCAGGATTGCGATCGCCGGCGGGCAAGGGCCGTCGCCTGGTCGGACCGGACCGCCCGCGACTACGGGCCACAACCAAACGATCAGGGGGCGGACGGGGAATGAGCGGGGCGGCCGACACCAGGATTCTAACGGAAATCTTCGAGCGGCTGGGGGAAATCCAGGCCGAACAGAAGGCGCAGCGGCGGGAACAGGAAAGCGCCAACACCGCACGTCGGGAGATCCGACAGGCCGTCCAGGAGGTGAAGCGGGAAGTGCGCGATCTTGGTGCCCGCGTCGCCGACGTCGAGGGGGACACGCGGCGGGCCGTGGATTTCATGGACGCGGCCGGCGAACGCGAGGTCGCCGATCGTCTCAAGGCTGCGGAGCGGCGCGGCGCGATGCGCGCACTGCGGATCGCCTGGGAGGCGACCACGTGGACCGGCCGGATTGTCGGCGCGATCGTCGTTGTCGCGGCCGCCGCGCTCGGGGATTCGATCCTCGGTTGGCTGCGCGAAGCCGTGCTCGCGTTTCTGAACAACGGGCCGGGCTGATCCCCGCCCGGATCACTCACCACAGCAGGAGACTGACACATGCCCAGGACCAGAAAGGCGACCGCCGCGGCGGCCGCGAAGGATACCGCCTTGCCGGCGATCGGCGCGCCGTTCACGGTGACCGAGGAGGCCGAATTCCGCGACGGCCGCCGGCTCGTCGCCCGCTACCGGCCGAAGCTGGGCTATCGCGTCACGGACCTGAACCGGGCCTTTGTCGGCGGGCTGATCGCCCAGGGCAAGGCGAGCGTCGGCGTGCTCGGCGCCGGCGCGGCTGACTCCCCGGCCGCGAACGCCCCGGCTGCGACCGCCGCGAAGGCGCGCGGCAAGGTTTCCAACTAACCGACATCCCTTCCCACTTCGTCAGGAGGTTCCAGACATGGCGCTCACCCATGCAGCCGCGATGCGCAACGCGATCGCGGACGCCGTCGACGCGGCAATCAATAGCGGCGCGGGCACGGCCCAGCTCAAGCTGCGCGACTTGGCCGTCGATCTCGTCGCCTTCGACTTGGCCAACCCCGCCTTCGGCGCCGCGGTGGCCGGCGTCATCACGCTGCAGGGCGTGCCGATCGCCGCGGCGGCCGTGGCATCGGGCGACGCGGACAACTTCCAGATCCTCGATCGCGACGGCACGCTGCTGGTGTCCGGCAGCGTGACCGGCCCCGGTGGCGGCGGCGACATCGAGGTCGTCAACGTCTCGATCGCGTCCGCCCAGGCATGCAGTCTCGACAGCCTGACCTGGACGGCGCCGAGCTGAGGCGCGGGCAATGGCCGATATCGCGGTCTATACCACCTCGCCGGCGACAGCGAAGGCCTGCGCCGCGAACCTCGGGCATCACCTCGAGGTTCCAGGCGTCGACGAGGGCGGGGCGCCGCTGACGGCCGCCGGGGTGGTGGTCGGCGTCGAGATCGCCGGCTCCGGCCGGTTCAGGGTCACGGTCAGGATCGACTGAGCACCGAGCCGTGGCCGCCACGCGTGTCCAGAGAAAGACGGGGGTAAGCGCCTCGTCGACCGTCACGATGACGTTCGATGCCGCGACGTCGGCCGGCAACGTCATTGTGCTGCGGGCGGTCTCGGACGACTACGCCAGCGGCGCCAACGCGGCCTGGGCCAAGCCGGCCGGCTGTTCGCAGCAGGGCTATCACGGCGCGTATCTTTGGCTCCAGGAGTCGGCCGGGCAGACGAGCTTTTCGTTCCAGATCGGCAGTGCGGCCCAATGCGTATGGCTCATCGAGGAATGGTCCGGCTTCGACACGGCCGATCTCGTCAAGGCGAGCAACGGCCAACTCGTCAATAGTTCCGGCGGCAATTACGACACGGCGGCCGTGACGCCGCCCGCCAGCGCCGACGTCGTGCTGCTGGCCATGTGGGGCGCCTCGTCATCCGGCAATGACCTGAGCGGGGCGCTTTTCTCCGCGCCGACCAACGGCTTCGGCGACGAGGCGCATATCGGGACCGCGCCCTACGCCAACTTCGTCGCCGGCGCGAACCGGTCCGTCACCGGCGACGGAACGACCGCCTACGCTTCGAACCTGGGCTTCCCGAACGGCGTCCAGTCGCGCTCGGGGCTGATCGTCGCGCTCAAGGTCGCATCGGCCGGCGCGTTGTCGGTGTCCGGCGCACTCGTCGCTGGTTCGGCCGCGCTGAGCGCCGACGGCGACGCGACCGTATCCGTGCAGGGGGTGCTGGCCGCCGCGGCGCCGGCGCTCGCCGCCGCGGCTGTGCCGGCCGTCTCGACGGCGGGGGTCCTCCAGGCGGCGGGCCCGGCGACCGCGGGCGCGATCGGCGCGGCGGTCTCTGTCGGCGGAGGCCTCTTGTCCGCTTCGGCGGTCGTGTCCGGCGCCGCGCGCCCGTCCGTGACCGCCCTGGGCGCGCTGGCGGCGGGCGGGGCGTCCCTGGCCGGTGTCGCCGGATCGGCGGTCGGCGCGACGGGGGCGCTCTTTGTCGGCCCTGCGGCAGCCGACGCCGGGGCGCGGGTGCTTGTCGCCGCGTCGGGCGGGCTGACCTCCGGTCCGGCCGGGCTGACGGCGTCCGGAATGCCGATCGTCGCCGCGTCCGGCGATCTCGTCGCGGATGCGGCACTGGTTGCGGCTTCGGCCGCGTCGATCGTCGCCGCGTCCGGCGGCCTGGCGCCCGGCGCCGCGCTGCTCGCGGCCTCGGCGGTCTCGACCATCGTTGTCTCCGGCGACCTGGTCCCGGGCGCAGTGGCGATCGCGGGGGCATTCGGCGGCGGATGGCGGGTATCCGGCATGCTTCTCGCCGGCCCGGCCACCCTTGCGGGTCTGGCCACGTCCGCCGTCGCCGGGGCGGGCGTCCTGATGCCGGCGCCAGCTCTGTTGGCGGCGAGCGCGGCCGCCGGCGTGTCGGTTTCCGGAGGCCTCGCGGCGCCCGTCGCGCGCCTCGATATCGCCGGCGGACCGATTGTTGGGGGGCAGGGGGTGCTGGTTGCCGGGCCCGCGGATCTCGCCGTCGGCATCGCGGGCGGGTTCGGTGTCCCGGGCAACCTGGTTTCCGGCCCGGCGGCCCTCGCCGGTGCCGGCGTCTCGGCGATTGCCGTGCAAGGGGTCCTCGATGCCGACGTGGCGGTCATGTCCGGCGACGCGGTCTCGGAAATCACGGCCGGCGGTATTCTTCTTGCCGGGCCGGCCGTGCTCGCCGCCGTGCTCGTACCCTCCGGTACGGGCCGCGACTACGCCATCGTCCGCATCGCCGCACGCCTCACCGGCACGGCGGTGCTGACCGGTCGGCTCGCGACGCAACCCGTCAGGCCTGTCGGGCGCCTGCGATCCCGGACCACGCACAAGGGGAAAATCTGAATGCGCTACAGCATCGACACCGTCGCAGGGGATACGGTGATCGCGGACCTCGCACTGGTCGACGACACGACGGGCGAGCCCGCAGACCTGACGTCGCTCGACCAGGCGCGCTGGTGGGCGGCACCGGCCCCGACGACGCCGATCGACCTGGTGCCGCTCAAGAAGGTGCTGGGCGGCGGGCTCGTCGTTCTCGGCGCGGCGACGGACGGCATCCTGCGCCTGACCCTCGACGCCGGCGAGACGAGCGGGCTCGCTGGGATCTACTACCACGAAGTGGAGGTCGTCTTCGCCGACGGTACGCTGAGGACGGCTGTCTACGACCCGATCCGCATCCGGCCTGGGCTGGTGCGCGACTGAGGTGTACCTGGCCGCCTCCGCGGCCGATATGTGCCCCACGTCAGTGGCGGGGGCCGGGGTGCTGACACACCCCGAACGCGGGCACGAAGCTGTGGCAACACCCGCCGACGCCAAGCAAGCTCAAACGCCGCCCCGCCACGCGCGAGGCTGCATGCGAGCGGTTAACATCCCATGGACACTCTGTTCGGCGGTCGCACCGTCGACCCCGTTTCGCCGGCCGCGCCCTATCTCGGTGGCAAGCGCAACCTGGCCCGCCGCGTCGTGCGGGCGATCGATGCCGTCACCCACGACGGCTATGCCGAGGCCTTTGTCGGCATGGGCGGGATCTTCTTCCGCCGGCGCCACGTCCCCAAGGTCGAGATCATCAACGATCTGTCGGGCGACGTCGCGGGATTCTTCCGGATCCTGCAGCGCCACTACATCCCCTTCCTGGAAATGCTGCGCTACCAGATCACCAGCCGCCGCGAGTTCGAGCGGCTGGCGAAGGTCGACCCGTCGACGCTGACGGACCTCGAGCGCGCGGCCCGCTTCCTCTATCTCCAGCGCACCGCCTATGGCGGCAAGGTCACCGGTCGGTCGTTCGGGGTCGACCCGGCCTCGCCGGGCGCCTTCGACATGCGCCGTCTCGGCGCCATGCTGGAGGCCGTGCACGAGCGCCTGGCCGGCGTCGTCATCGAGAACCTGCCTTATCAGGATCTGCTCGCGCGCTACGATCGGCCGGGTATGCTGTTCTATCTCGACCCGCCCTATTTCGGCTGCGAAACCGACTACGGGAAGGACATGTTCGGCCGCGCCGACTTCGCGCGCCTGGCGGAGATCCTCGGCGGCCTCGAGGGCACCTTCATCCTGTCGATCAACGACGCGCCGGAGGTGCGTGGGATCTTCGAAGGCTTTGCACTCGAGGAGGTGGTCACGACCTATCAGATCTCCGGCGAAAAGCAGCCGGCGGCCGAGCTGATCATCCGGCCGGCCGCACCCGCGACCGGAGTGGTGCGCAGAGAATGATGCCTCTCATTTCCCCCGAAGTTTTTCACGGAAACTTCGCGCCTCTATGTTGTATTCTGCCAAACTCTTGCGAGGTAGTGGCCGGCTTGCTTGGCGATAGACGCTGCGTGTCCGTTCTCCGGAAAGGTTGCATAGATGTCCGGCACCCGAAATCACCACTACGTACCTCAGGGATACTTGCGTGGATTTGCTAAATATCCACGGGCTCATCCGAAAAAAGCGAAGACATTCGTCTCTGATTTAGACCTCGGCCGATCCTTTGCCACGAACGTCAGGAACGTCGCTGCAAAAAGAGACTTCAACAGGATCGAGACGGACGAACATCATCCAAACGCTCTGGAAGATGCCTACGGACAATTCGAAGACAAGGTCGTTCCGGCGATCAAACGGATTGCAAGACAGGGGAAGTTCGAAGGTGAAGATCGCGTTCTAGTGCTGAACCTTATAGCGCTTATGGCAATCAGAATGCCGCGTATGCGCGATGCGTGGAACGAGTTCATGGGGCGCGTGTACCGGTCCGTGGCCGAGATACTGACCAGCAGCAAGAACCAGTACGAATCCACGATGCGAAAGGTGGTTGCATCGAGGACGGATCTCGCCGAATGGGAGGCGGTGCCTTATGAAGAAATGCGGAAATTCGTACGCTCCGGAGAATACGAAATCGAAACCCACCAGAACGTCTACGTTCGACATGAACTCGATGCTTTGGATACTGTGCTAAGCACGCTTCTGCGCCGGAAGTGGACACTCAACATCGCGACAGCCGACGCCGGAGACTTCATCACCAGCGACCATCCGGTCTGCTTGATGAATACGGCACCGTTGCCCGCACCGTGGATGGCGCCGGGGCATGGCATGCCAAACACCGCGATTCTGTTTCCGCTGACACGCAAAGCCGCGCTGTTCGGGGCGTTCGAAGGATCGGACCGTGTTACCCCCGCTCCGGGTCTGTTAGTCGCGGCGACAAACTCCATGATCATCGATCATGCAGATAGGCAGGTCTATGCGTACGATGACAGCTTTCGTTACCTGAAGGCTGGCAAAATTCTCTACGGCAAGGACCTATGTTGTGACGCTGACGCAAGCAGGAAGCGCGAAGACGGCGAGGGCGCCGGAGTGGAATAATTTGGAATTTAGCGTGTTGATTTCTTACCAAGCGGCTGACTTCATTTCCATTTACCGATGCCCTCCACGTTGCGACTATTTGATTTTACGTGGCCCGGCACCCCGTCACGCGTCGGGTGTCTTCGGAAGCATGGCTGCTACACTGGCCACTTCGGCGCGTAGCGCAAAAGCATGTCGTAAAACCGCTCGGACGCTTCCGACCAGGTCCAAGGCTCGTCAATCTCGGACAATGGCTCCGGCAGGGCTGCCCACGGCCGCGGTTCAGGCGCCATGAAGGCGCGCTTTTCCGCAGCCACCGCACGGGCGTTTGCCCGATCGACGGCCGCGGCAATCTTGACCGGAGGAGGCCAGGACAGGCCGAACCGCATGTGTATGGCGGCGGCGGCACGCAGCCGGAGTTGGGTCAGGATTGCAAGCGTTATCGGCGCGAGCGCAGTCAGCGCATTGAGTTTCGGTCCCTGGTCGTTCCCCAGATAGGCCTCGTGGCCATCGTGCAGCAGTCCATAGGCCCGCGCCTCGACCGGCAGCGCCTCGGCGACGAGAACGGAATGCTGCGCAACGGAAATCACAACGTTCGGTGTAGCCCCGGCGAAGCGAGGGATTTTGGAGAGATGTTCCGCCAGGTCTTCAGGATGGACCTGCTCGGGAGATGGTGCGAGCAGGTCGAAGGCCTCTCCGCTTGCCGTCTGCACCCAGGTATAAGGATGGTTCGTCATTCTGTGTTGGCTTTGAGCCTTACTCCCGAATTCCACTCGGCAAACGCCGCCGATCAGTAGAGACGCAACTCCGCAGCCTTTCATTCTCTGCCAATAGAACGGGGCGCCGGCCAGCCGTCGCCCACTTCATCATTTTGCGATGCTCATCGGTTAAGAATGGGTAGTCGCGAAACACTTTGGACATAACCGGTGGCCAATTTGTGGACAATGCGTCCGGAACGCGGGATTGGTACCTTCGTGCATGGTCGAGGCCGGAGTGTGCCAACACCCCTAACGGCGGCCGAAATCCTGCCACGGGTCCCGCTGGCGCAGCGGTCTTGCGAATGCCGGGGGGCAGTTCAGTGACCAGCCAGACGCGGCTCGCCAGCCCGCTTGGTCCCGCCCGCCCGCCTGCGGGGCGAGTGCGCTGGGTCCGGCGACCTCGTCACGACCGACGCGGTGATCGCGGGGGGCTTTCGGCGGGGGCTGGCGGCTGGCCGCCGCGTCTGCTAATGGCCGGAACTGGGAAAGAAGGGCGCTAAAGGCCTGCCTTTGCATTTCGCCGCAGTGGCCAAGTCGTGCGCTACAATCGACGCAGGATTGCCCGCATAGATCAGCTTTCTTAATATGCATTGTTAGTTGAACACACGTGGGCCAAAAACGCGGCTGGTGTCTAACATCGCACTTGGAACAGTAGCTGGATACAGCTGCTCGATGTACCAAAGTTCGAGCCCTCGAAATGATGTTTGCAGCAATTCTCAGATCCATCGTCCGGGACGGCAGTCTCTGCGTTATCGATTCCGCCGGCGTGTCACATGCGATCGGCGACGGTTCCCCTCCGGTAGCCACATTGCGCCTGACCTCGAAAGCGAGCGAATACACCCTGGCCCTCAATCCGGCTCTGTCGGTCGGCGAAGCCTATATGGACGGACGGCTGGTGATTGAGGACGGCAGTCTCTACGACTTTCTTGACGTGGTGGCGCGCAACTATGGCACTTCCGGAAGCAACCCCTGGATTGATTTGCTTGAACGGCTGGGCAGGGGGCTGAAACAGGCCAACCCGATCGGCCGGGCACGGCAGAACGTGGCGCATCATTACGATCTCTCATCGGAGCTCTACGACACCTTTCTCGATCCCGACCGCCAATACTCCTGTGCCTATTTCGCGAATCCGGCCGATACGCTGGAAGTGGCACAGGAACGCAAGAAGCTGCATATCGCGGCGAAACTGAAATTGGATCGGCCAGGACTGAAAGTTCTAGACATCGGATCCGGATGGGGCGGCCTCTGTCTATATCTAGCCGAGGCGTTCGGGGCCGATGTCACCGGCGTCACCCTGAGCACCGAGCAACATGAGCACAGTATGCAGAGGGCTGCTGCTTCACCGGCTGGTTCGCGCGCGCGTTTCGAACTGCGCGATTACCGTGAGGTGGAAGGCCGGTTCGACCGGATCGTGTCGGTGGGGATGTTCGAGCATGTCGGCAAGAAGAATTACGCCGAGTTCTTCACCCGCGTTCGCGATCTGCTGGCCGACGACGGCGTCGGGCTGATCCACACGATCGGCTATTCCGACGCGCCGGCGCCGATCAATCCCTTCATGCGCAAGTACATCTTCCCCGGCGCCGACCTTCCCTCGCTGTCGGAGATGGTCTCGGCGGTCGAGCCGACCGGACTTCTCGTCACGGACGTGGAAATCCTGCGCCTGCACTACGCCGAGACGCTGCGCCACTGGCGCGAGCGCTTCATGGCGCGGGCCGATGATGCCGCGGCGCTCTATGACGAGCGTTTCGTGCGCATGTGGGAATTTTATCTGGTGCTCTGCGAAATCGGCTTCCGACGACGCACGATGGTGGTCTTCCAGATGCAACTTACCCGCCGGATCGATGTCCTGCCGATGACGCGGGACTATATTGCCCGTACTGAAGAAAACGTCGTGGTCGGCCTCCCGCATGAGAATCCGCCAACTAAGGAGCATGCGGAAAAGTAGAAGCTATTCCATTTGATTTCGTTTGGGCAATCTTGTGCTGTCTCTGGCGCGCGGCGGTGCCGAGTTCCGGCCAGGCCGGCAATGGCGTCGGGCGTCCGCCAATGACAAACCCCCGGCAAATCCAATTGGGGGATGGGCGCCAACGCGGCAATTGCGGTGCCTTTGACCTCGTCAGTGTCTCGATGCGCCCTGCGGCCGCCGACTTGATCTTGACGCGTGAGGGCGCCGCATCGGATGGGTTCTATTTTTTCAGAGTGTTCTCTATACTACCTTGGTTACTGGCGGGGCTCCAGGTAAGCGCCGTCGTCGACCTCCGGTCTGTCGGCGCAACACTCTGCGCGCGACCTATGCGTATGATTTCATTTGCTTATGCCGTGCTTATCGCGTTGCTCTGCACGACGGCGGCCGGCGCAGAAAGCCAGACGCCTGTTGGCACCTGGCTTCACGCCAACAGGCGCATCCAGGTCGAGATTTATCCGTGTGGCAACGTACTGTGCGGGAGGATCGTTTGGTTCAAATGGCCGAACGACGCTCAAGGCGTGCCGTTAGTTGATTTGAAGAACAGAAATCCAGCGCTACGTTCACGGCCCCTCTTGGGACTTACCGTCCTTCGGGGCCTTCGTCGCGCCGGTCAGAACACATGGACCGATGGCAGAATCTACAACCCGGACGATGGCGTGGACTACCAGGCGGAGATGTCGATGCGGGACGACAATACGCTGCGCTTGCGCGCCTATGTGCTCCTCCGCACATTGGGGAAGACTCTGATCTGGACGCGGGTTGGCTGATACCGGTTTGGCCTGCTGCCGGGATCGCGCCTCCGCACTGGGCATCGGCGGGTAGCCATTAGGCCAACTTTAGGTGCGGCGTTCCTTGCGGCGATGCCACACCAAATGAGAAACTGAAACCCAGCCACATCCCCGGTCGCGGTGTTTCTTGTTGAACGGCTATATAATGCTGATCCGATACGGCTATGAAATCTCCATAACCTGCGCCGGACCAACGCCTTTGGTGTGTCTTTTAGGGGTGCATCCCGAAAGGGCTGTCGACGTCCGATCGGCGGAGCAGATGGTCACGCAGCCGGAGGTCGCGACCACCACATACTGGGATTTGTACGGCAATCTCTGCCGCCGCCTCGTGGCGCCGCCCGGCGATTTCTCTCTCTCGGGGGATGGCACGATCGAAGATCACGGGAACCCCGACCCAATCTGTTGGGATGCGGCCGAAATTCCTGTTGCCGATTTGCCGGACGACTGCCTCATCTATCTGATGGGCAGCCGGTACTGCGAGACGGACAGGCTAAGCCAGATAGCCTGGGACATCTTCGAACACGTCAGCCCTGGCTGGGGCCGTGTGCAAGCAATCTGTGATTTTGTGAACCAGCATATAAGCTTCGACTACATGAGCGCCCGCGCCACCCGGACGGCGTTCGAGGCCTATCAAGAGGGCATCGGCGTATGCCGCGACTACGCGCATCTCGCCATCGCGTTCTGCCGCTGCATGAACATCCCGGCGCGCTACGTTAACGGGTATCTCGGCGACATCGGCGTCCCCGTCCTCGACCCGATGGACTTCAGCGCGTGGATCGAGGTGTATCTCGGCGGCCGTTGGATGACGTTTGATCCCCGCAATAATGTGCCGCGCATTGGACGTATCGTCGTGGCGCGGGGGCGCGACGCCGTGGACACGCCGCTGATAAATTCATTCGGCCAACATGTCCTGAATTCATTCCGCGTGTGGACATACGATGTCGATAATGTCCCTCCGTCATTCGCAAGTTGTTGAAGCGGCCAAGGTTGCCCCGACAATCCCCCGACGTTTTTCGGGTGCCATGGCAACTCATGGCGCTGAACGGCAGCCGCAAATGCCGTGCTGCAAAGTCCGCTGTTGGCGGGATTGAAGATGTGTTTCAACGCTGCGGCGAAGGGCGAAAATGAAAGATGACCGCCATCGCGAGGGTTTGCACCTGTCATTTGACGATGGGCTCGACATTGTCCGGCCTCAGCGCCGAACCTCGACAATCTTATACCGGCCGACGTCTCCCTCGGATGTGTCAAACAATCCTGTTGGAACGTCAAAGGATCAAGCGTGACACCATCGAGCCAGCGGCGCTTGCTGCATCGCGAGGCGACCGCCTAGAATGACAATCCGGCTGAGCCCGGCCTCCAATAGATTCAATCGCTTAGCTGCTCAAGATCCGGAGGACGGACATTAGCTGAACTCTCATTTTCATTATCCCGCAGTTCCACTTGGAGAAGATCTAATGGGCGCACAAGAACGCTGGGACCAAAAGATGAATGCCGAATTCAATCCCGCATATTCGGCATCCGAGTTTCCCCATACGGACGCGCGAATTGCCAATGCCGCGGAGTTTGCGGCCTTTCAGCTATTCAAAATTCGTGAGGCCTTGGAGGGGATCAGGGAGTCGCTTGGCGAAATCGCCAAGAACCGATGATGTCTCACCAATGAGTTGGGGGGGCACGCCTGGTTTCGACATCACTTCGCTCCAGAATTGGAGCGGTGCCCAAAGCGGCATTTCAGCCTCGAGGATGTTGTCGCCCTCCGGTCGGTCGGAGGGGGGCTTCATCCGGTTCTTATTCGGTTCGCGCTTGGGTGGCGGCTGCTTCGCAATTGGCCTACCGGTCGCCGCAAACGAAGTTCCGATTGGCGACGGCCGCTCGCGTGTCGGCGCCATCCGGACCAGCTCCCTTGTCGCCGAACAAAAAACCCGGCGGACCGATGCCGCCGGGTTCCAGGTCTTCGGACGCCGGCTTTGCCGGACGCCGTTGAAGCGGTTGCGTTCAGGCAACCATTTGCACGTTGCTGGCCGCGGTCTTTCCGCTACGCGGATCAGTCTTCACATCGAAGCTGAGCTTCTGACCTTCAGCCAGGCCACGCAGGCCCGCGTCTTCAAGCGCGGTCGCATGGATAAAGACATCCGGCGAGCCATCTTCCGGCTGAATGAAGCCGTAACCGCGAGACGTGTTGTAGAATTTCACGGAACCCGTTTTCATGGGATCTTCCTTTACTTGGAGCGCGAACGTGCGCCATCGGCCGCGCGACAACCGCGCGGCGGATATCCGAATTCAGCTATGTCTTGGAGGGAAATCCCGCTGGGGACAGCCTGCAAGTCAGGCCAAGAGCGAACGATATTTATATAATTCACTTTGGCCGAAAAGTCAATCCGAATTCTAAATTATTAAAATCCATCGAGAGTTCTGAAATTTTCCAATCTTACTGGCGAAAAAAGTATTTTCGGATCAAAAAACTCTTGGGGGGAGCGATAAAATTTGGTGAGATATCAGACTTAATCTAGGGTTTCGGTCCCCATCCTGTGCCCGAAGGGGGCAGAGCGATCAGCCGGACGGGAAATCAAGTTGCCGGTCTGCGGGACGTCAGCCAGACCAGCATCGAAAGGCCAAGGGCGGCCGAAATCACCGACCCGAAGAGAATCCCTATCTTCGCCGCATCGATCATCGCAGGGGAATAGGCCAGGCCAGCGATGAACACCGCCATCGTAAAGCCAATCCCGGTCAAGAATGCCCCGGCCGTCATGAAACGCCAACTCAGGTCCGGCGCCTTTGTTGCCAAGCCGGTGCGGGCGGCAAGCCAGCTGAAGGCCATGACGCCGATCGGTTTGCCGAGAACCAGGCCGACGACGATCGCGACCGAAACCGGCTGCCCAATGTCGTCGACGGAGATCGAGACGCCGGCATTGGCCAGCGCGAAGATCGGCATGATCACAAATCCCGCCCAGGGATGAAGCATCAGCTCCAAACGCTCCACCGGCGAAAGCGACTCGGTGACGGCGACGCCGGCCGTTCGCAGATCGCGACGGTCGGCGGTGTCTCCGCTCCAATGCTCGCCGACCGGGTAGGCGAGCACGCGTTCGAGAATGCCCCGCAACCGCGCATCGCTCACCCAGGCTCGTGCCGGCGTCATCAGGCCGAGAACGACGCCGGCGACCGTCGCATGGATGCCCGAGGCATCGATGAACAACCAGATCATGCCTCCCAAAAGAAAGTAGACGGGTATGCTCCTGATCCCGACGCGAGCCGAAACAGCAACAACCGCGAGGCCCGCGATCGCCAAGCCGAGACCGGCCCAATTCAGGGACGCGCCGTAGCCCAGCGCGACGACCAGGATCGCCCCGACATCATCGAAGATTGCCAGCGACAGCAAGAACAGTCGCAGGCTGGCCGGGATGCGATTACCGAAGAGCGCGAGGCACCCGATGACGAAGGCCGTGTCGGTCGCCATCACGGTCCCCCACCCGTGCGCCCCGGGCTTGCCTGACATGAATGCGAGATAGAGAAATACGGGAACGAGCATGCCGCCGACGGCGCCCGCCAAGGGCAACGCCGCCAAACGGGGGTGCCGCAGCTCGCCGAGGACCAGCTCTCGCTTGAGCTCCAGAGCAATGACGAAGAAGAAGAACGTCATCAACCCGTCATTGATCCAGTGCTGCAGTGACCGGCTAAAGTCCCACGGGCCGAAATGGAGGCCGATCGGCGTCTCCCAGAAGGCCAGGAAAGGACCGGACCACGGCGAGTTGGCCAGGGCCATTGCGGCGGTTGCCGCAAGGAGCAATAGAAGGCCGGTCGCGGCTTCGACCTTCAGGAACCGCGCAAAGGGTACGGTGAACCGGTCGGCCAACTCATGCGGAAGATCTGGATTGTCCACCGCCATCTTGCCGGTGTCCTCTCAATTTGCGCTGTTCTCCGGTCCGGACATCACGACGTATCCTACCGCCTGCGAATTCACTGTCCGATGGGGGCTCGACCGAAGATACCTCCCACCGGGCCCTGTTTCAGTCGCTTGCGTTGTTCTTGTGATCGTGCAGAAAGCGGGCGATCCGGACCGGCAGTTCATCCGCGAAATCTGCGCCATTCTCCGCAGAGGCCAATCTGAAAAGGCTTCTCTTCACACTGGTCGGAAGGTCGTTCCACTCGATTACCACGGCGGCGCCGAGACATTGCAGAATCTGACGCTCCCGGTCTGGCAGGGTATCTATCCTCATGACAGGGCTTTGGGGCCGGGCCCCGGCACCACGCCGCCATCGCAGTCCAACCTGTCGAAAGGTTCACATTTGTGCGACACGCCTCGTCCTCTCTGACTTGTCCGATCGCCTGGCCGGATTCCCATCTCAATCGGGCTCTCGGTTCGGTGCATTCTCTTCCGTAAAGCCGCCTTTTCCGAAGCCGGTTAGTGCAAACGCTCTTTCAATCGTGAGAGCACCTCTTCCAGGATCGAGATCGCTTCGCGCCGGTCCTGCTTCGTCAGATCAACGAGCACGCGCAGGCCCTCGCGTTCCCGAAGGATGACCCTGTCGTCCTTGGCCAGTTCATCATAGGTGTCGACGATCCTGTAACAGTTGATCGGTCGCGCAAATCCTTTCAGCGTGATCGGCGGCTGAGGTTCGGTGAGAACCACGTCCTTTACCAACGCATTCGTCTCGTACGACAGGAAAATGCTTCCGGGTTCCGCAGCCGACTGAAGCCGAGCCGCGAGATTTACCTCGCGGCCGATAATGGTGTAGTCGAAGCGGTCGTGGCTACCGAAATTTCCCACGGTACAAAATCCGGTGGAGATCCCCATTCGGACATGAAATGGCCGCTGCAGTCCCCGGTCTCGCCATTCCTGCTCGAGTTCGCGCATTCGGCATTGCATCGATATCGCCATCTTGACGCACGTTTCGGCATCCTCTTTGACCCCCCTGGTTTCCGGGTCGCCGAAAAACAGCAGCATCGCGTCGCCGATGTATTTGTCGATGGTGGCTCCGTACCGAAAAGCGATTCCCGACATCTCGGACAAATAGTGATTCAGAACGTCCGTCAGTTCCTCGGGTTCCATGTCGTCGGTGGCTTCGGTAAAGGCGGCTATGTCCGAAAAGAAGACCGTAAGCTTCTTGCGCTTCGAGGGCATCTCCACATTCTGATCCCTCCCGAAAACCGATTGATAGATCTGTGGCGACAGATATTTCGACAGTTTGGACGACAGCGTTGCCAACTTCCGGTTGGTTTGTTCCGCTTGCCGCCTGCCTTCGAGAACGGCGCGCTCCGCCTGCTTTTGATCCGTCACGTCGGTCATTACCGTAACCGTGCCTCCATCTACAGCGTCGCGACGCCACACTCTGTAGATCCGGCCATCGGGGGTATGGTCTTCGAAACTCTTGCCGGAGGGGTTCCGCAGTCCGTCCAGCCGATCCGCGATGAGCGCATCGACGTCGCCTTCGCCATAGTATCCCCTGACGGCCAGCCACTTCAGGAAGGCGGCATACGGTTCTCCTGGTTGAAGCAGGTCCAGGGGCGCGCCGTACATTTCTATTAAATTGTTGTTGCAGCATACAATATTCATATGCCTGTCTGTATAGATTAGTGCGCCGGTAATATGTTCTAGGACGACCTTTAATTGGGATTCTGAATCGATTGCCTCTCTCGCGAAAGGTGTGTCGATGGCTTGTCTCTGTTCCATGGCAGGGGGATTCCCTTATGCAAATCCATATTTCATTTGATTAATCACATTCTTGATTTTCTTAATGTAAATCTATTTTATAATGAGAATCGTGCGGACATAGCGATTGGTGGCTATTTGTAGTCGCGATGAATAGGTGAAATTTAAAACTACACTATAGTATTATCCTGGTGGGTGGGTTATGCTTTCCGGCGAATGCCTCTATTTTAGGCCTAATCTCTGGATGCCGGCCTTGCCCGACTGGATCATTTCGGATTGCCGAAGATATTTCGGTCCGGCGAGCTTTTTTGTTTTCTTCTCGGCGGCCTTCTGCTTCTTCGGTTCCTTGGTGCTGCGTTTCTGGCCTTTTGCCATGATCATTCATCCTTGCTTGGCGGGGCTTGCGTATCTGTAGGGCTGCATGTCGGAGGCGCCAGCAGCCGCTCGAAGTCTTCCAATAGATTGGCGATGAGCGTCTTGCGCCGCGGGTCCTGTGCTTCCGGCGTTGCCGCGAAGAGCGCGAGCAGATAGCGCGCCTTCTCCACCGCCTGGCCCCAGTTCGCGGCTGGCGCGGAAACCAAGAATTTTTCGAGTTCTTCCTGGTGGGCCTTGAGCCTGGCGCCGTCGGCCGCGACCTCGCTGACCAGCCGCCGCAATTCGGTAGCCTTTTGCGCGGCCATTCCGCGATGCTTGTCGAGCTCGATGGTGTGATCCGTCATGATGGCCTCGATTACCAGGACAAGACGCCGGAACTGTTCAGCGCTTCGATGGCGGCGTCTGGCACCAGCAGCAGGCAAATGCCTGTCATGACCACAATGGTCAGAAAGGAATAAAAACAGGACGCGCGCTTGGCGCCGGTATCAAACCGATCGAAGTGCATGGTTCACGTCTCCGTGGTTCGATTGTCTCGCTCTTTCTTGTCCGGCAGCAGCCGCGCCGCGCGGACGACCGGCGCCGCGATTGGAACGAGTTGGTAGGAGCTGGGGCCGCGTCCGGCCTTGGGAAGCACGATCGACGTCGATACGACGCGAAAGGCGAGGAACGACAGTCCCTCGATGGCCTCTTCGACGGTGACCACCTCGTAGCTTCCCGCGGCCTGGTCGCGACCGAGACCTTCGACGAAGAACGGCTCTGCGAATGTCACGATATCTCGGGAAACACGTTCGCCCATCTGAATTGACCGTTCCTAGGACTCGATGTCTTTCAGCCAGAGGTCGACGTCCCGTTTCGCCTGGTCGGGAGGAAGATTGTAGCGGCTCCCGACGGTGGTGATCAGATCGGCGGTCGTCGCTATGCGGGCATAGTCGGCCGTGGTCAGCCGCTCCCATCTGGCTTGGGCGGCGGCGATATGGTGTCGAATGATCTGGCGGCTGCTGGTTGTTCGAGCGGTCGTTCGGACCGGTTCAGTGTCATTGAACATCGAAATATCCACGCGTTCCGTTGTGATGTTTTGGGCCGGGTGGCGGGGGCCGCGAGAAGCGGCCCCCGTTTCGTTTTCACCGGTCCGGCTACTTGCGAGGCGATCCGTTCTGGTTCGCCTGTGCGCTCTTCGTCCCGGCCTTTTGCTCGGGCTTCGGAGTGCCGGCGGGCTTTGCGGCACCCGGATTGTCGGGCGGGGCCTTCGTGGCGTCCTGAGCGGTTTTGATGGGAGTGTTTTCGGTAGCCATGATTCCCTCCTTTGGGGACAGGCTAGTAGAGCCACAGCACAGGATTGCGCTGAAAGGCTCGGCGCAGCAGTCAAGCTGCGTCATGGGCAGCCCGGCGCGTCTCTGGCGCGCTCGGCACGAAGACCGAGGTCGACAGGCGACGCTGACTGGGTTTCATTGAATAAAAAAACGAATTATCTTCGTCTGCGAGGTATTATGGGTTCGTATTGCGCAGACGATCTGACGCGTCTAAATCACGATTATACCCGAAACTTCTCGAATTTTGTTTGGAGACCGGGTCGTGATTATTTGCCGCCGAGTTTCCACATATGGGACTCGCATCGCAGATTGTCAAGGGGATCGATCGAACGCCTTGTGTGCGGACTTGGCGAAAACCACCGGATTGCTCCCGCAATGTCCACCCGAACGAACCCGAGCGCCCCCGGAAAAACCTGTTGTTTCCCAATGACTGCGACTGCGACCGTTACGTTGGCATCGTAGGGGGCGCTGGTTCAATCCCAGCCGCGCCCGCTGATCAAATCCGCGAACGTTCTGCGAACCATTCCACGGATTTTTCACGACTCGAGCGCGCGTGTTCCTGCCACGTTCTGCCGAACTAGGCCGAGCGGCGAGATGGCGCGAAAGCAATAGTGTATTGATCTGTAAGGAGTTTTTGTGGTGCCCATGGCGTGGATTGAACACGCGACCTCTCCCTTACCAAGGGAGTGCTCTACCACTGAGCTACATGGGCGCCGGTGAAGCGGGCGGAAACTGCCACAGGGGGACGGCAAGCGCAAGCGTCCTGGCGGCCGTTCTTGCAAGACTTCCAAAACGGGCTGCGGATCGCCTAAATATAGGTATGACAGGCGACGACGCGAAGACATCCGAAAAGCCGAAAAAGGAGGCCCCGCAGGGGCGCGAGGAGCGGCTTGCCGCAGCGCTCCGGCAGAACCTTGCCCGGCGCAAGGCGCAGGGGCGGGCGCGGAAGTCCGCCGGTGACGATGGGCCGGACCGGCAATAGGGTGATTGACGCGAGGGGCGGGTGATTGACGCAAGGGGCCGGCGAATGATGCACCGGGCCGCGCGCCGGCCTGACGCTTGAACCGGTGCTTCTGCGCACCGATATCGGGGCCGGAGCGCCGTTGCGTGCCCCATCCGAAGCCGCTAACACAGGGTGCGGGGCCGGAATTGTGAGGTCCCGAGCCGCATTCGAGAAGCCGTAGCGTATCAGAATATGAGCAAGCTCAAGCTTTTCGCGCTCGATGCCGAGGATCTCGAGGTCGTTTCCGCGCATTTGCAGGATGCGGTTGCGCGCGTCGGCGATATCGCCTGGATGCCGGCACAGAAGCGTTTCGTGGTGATCGTCAACCGGTTCGACTGGGCCGAGGCCGGCGCCGCGCGCGATCCCGGCCATCACCGTCGCCGCACGGCCCTGCATTTCGAACGGGTCGCGGCGGTGCGCCGTCGCGGCATCCGCCAGGACAATCCCGACGCCGTTCTCAACCTGCTGGCGATTCGCTTCGAGGAAACCGATACGCCCGGTGGATCGGTGGACCTGGTCTTTTCCGGCGGGGCGGAGATCCGCCTCGACGTCGAATGCCTGGAGGCGCGACTGTCGGATCTTGGTCCGGCCTGGTCGACGGCGTCGATTCCCGCGCACGAGTCGTCCGAGGCGCCCGGCGGCCCTCCCGGCGGAACCCCGGGCGAGACGTCGGGCGGCGGCGCGTGACGGGCACGCGTGCATGAGCGCATCGCCGAACCGGCTGGTCGCGGTGGAGCTCGACGAGGAATCGATCGGCCGGGGCTCTCCCGATATCGAGCATGAGCGGGCGGTCGCCATCTACGACCTCCTCGAGGAAAACCACTTCGCGCTCAACGGCCATGACAGCGGCCCCTATCAGCTCAGGCTGTCGATCCAGGAAAAGCGGCTCGTTTTCGACATTCGCGACGAGGCCGGCGGGCCGGTCGTCACCCATATCCTGTCGCTGACGCCCTTTCGCCGCATCGTGAAGGACTACTTCCTAGTCTGCGAGAGCTACTATCAGATGATCCGTACGGCCAGTCCGAGCCGCATCGAGGCGGTCGACATGGGGCGGCGCGGGATTCACAACGAGGGGTCCCGTATCCTCACCGAGCGGCTTGAGGGCAAGATCGACGTCGATTTCGACACCGCCCGGCGGCTCTTCACCCTGATTTGCGTATTGCACTGGAAGGGCTAGCCAGTGTCCGGGGGGGCACCGCGGTCACCATCCGCCGTCCTGTTCGCATGCGGCATGAACGCCGTGCGCTCGCCCATGGCCGCCGCCATCACGCGCCACCTCTTCCCGCATTCCATCTACGCCGCCTCGGCGGGGGTGCGTGAAGGCGAGCCCGATCCCTTCGTCACCGCCGTGATGGAGGAGATCGGTATCGATCTGTCCGACCACCGCCCGCACACCTTCGAGGATCTCGCCGACACCTCCTTCGACCTCGTGGTCTCGCTGGCGCCGGAAGCGCACCATCGCGCGCTGGAGATGACCCGCACCAACGCCTTCGATGCCGAATACTGGCCGACGGAGGACCCGACGGTCGTCGGGGGCAGCCGCGAGCAGCGGCTAGACGCCTACCGGCGCGTCCGCGATATCCTGATGCAACGCATCAAGCAGCGCTTCCGCTGGCAACCGCCGCCGTCGGGATAGGCCTGTTTTCCGGCGGTTCGCGAACGGAAACGCGGGCGCCGCTGAGAAAGGAAGCAGTTCACAATGCCCCCGCGATCCGCTAATTTCCGCCCGGATTTGCTCGGTCGAGACGGGGGATGCCGAAGGAGGACGCGCGAGTTTTGGCGGGGCCGGGCTTTGGCGGTCCCGGATGCTCGCGAACATGTCTCCTATGGCCTCACCTGGGCCTTCTATGATCTCCTCGAGGATCGAATCACCTGCCGTTTCAACTAGGTTGTGGTTTCACGCGCTCTGGGCGGATCGATTTGCCGCTTCGGACGTCCATTAGACGGACCAACAAACGATGACCGGACGCCCGACACTCGTCCTCGCCAGCGGCTCGCCGCGTCGCCTCGCGCTCCTGCAGCAGGTCGGCATCGAGCCGGATGTCCTGCGCCCCGCGGACGTCGACGAAAAGCCGAGCAAGGGCGAGACGCCCCGCACGCTGGCCAAGCGGCTGGCGCGCACCAAGGCCGAGATCGCGCTCCGCCAGGCCGAAAGGGACCCGGAGACAGCCGGCGCCTTCATCGTTACCGCCGATACCGTGGTTGCCGTCGGCCGTCGTATCCTGCCCAAGGCCGAGATGGTCGACGAGGCGGCGAACTGCCTGCGGCTGTTGTCCGGCCGCAACCACAAGGTCTTCACCAGCGTCTGCGTCGTGACGCCGACCAGGGCGATCCGGCAGAAGCTCGTCGAGACGCGGGTGCGCTTCAAGCGGCTTGACCGCGAGGAACTGGAAAGCTACCTCGCCTCGGGCGAATGGCGCGGCAAGGCCGGCGGCTACGCCATCCAGGGGCTCGCCGGCTCGTTTGTCATCAAGCTGATCGGTTCCTATTCCGCCGTCGTCGGCCTGCCGCTGCACGAGACGGTGTCGATGCTGCAGGGCGACGGCTATCCCGTCTACTTCAACTGGCTGAGCGGACCTGTTTAACTAGCGGCAGACGAGGTCCCGCACGGTCGGAGGCAGGATGAACGTAGCGGCATGGCTGGCCCGGGCCGGTAGGAGCTTCCCGAACAATCCGGCGGTCGCCGTCGGCACCACGATCCACCAGGACTATGCGGCGTTGACGGACCGGGCCTCGCGGCTCGCCGCCGGGCTGGCGCGTCTCGGCCTTGCGCCCGGAGACCGTGTCGCCATCGTCGCCAGGAACGGCCCGCACTATGTCGAGTGCATGTTCGGCATCTGGTGGGGCGCCTTTGCCGCGGTTCCGGCCAACGCCAAGCTGCACGGCGCCGAACTCGCCTGGATGCTGGTCAATGCCGGCGCCACCGTCTGCTTCGCCTCCGCAAAGGAAGCCGAGACGATTGCCGCGCACCGTCCCGACGGCCTCAAGCACCTGATCGAGATCGGGTCGCCGGAATACGAGGGCCTGTTCCGCGACGAGGGCGGCCCGCTGAGCGACGCCGGTCCGGACGCGCTGGCCTGGCTGTTCTACACCTCGGGCACCACCGGCCGGCCGAAGGGGGCGATGATCACCCATCGCAACATTGCTGCCATGACCTTCGGCTATCTCGTCGATGTCGACCCGACGAAGCCGACCGACACGATCCTGCATTCGGCGCCGATGAGCCACGGCTCCGGCATCTACATCATGCCGCATGTCTGCTGCGCCGCGCTCAATGCGGTGCCGGAATCGGGCGGCTTCGAACCCGACGAGATCTTCCGGCTGATCGAGGCGCGTCCCGGCACCTCGATGTTCGCCGCCCCGACCATGATCAAGCGCATGGTCGACCATGGCGGCGACGTCGACCCCTCGGGCCTGCGCACGCTCGTATGGGGCGGCGCGCCGATGTATGTCGAGGACGTGAAGAAGGCGCTCGACCGGTTCGGGCCGCGGCTTGCGCAGATCTTCGGCCAGGGCGAATCGCCGATGACGGGCACCGTCCTGTCGAAGGCGATCATCGCCGACCGCGCGCATCCGCGCTGGCTCGAACGCATCGGCTCGGCCGGGCTCGCCAATTCCGCCTGCGAGGTTCGCGTCGCCGGTGCCAACGACGAGCCGCTTGCCGTCGGCGAGACCGGCGAGGTGCTCATTCGCGGCGATTGCGTTGTCCCCGGCTACTGGCGGAACCCTGAGGCGAGCGCCGAGACGCTGCGAAACGGCTGGCTGCACACTGGCGACGTCGGCGCGATGGACGAAGACGGCTTCGTCACGCTCAAGGACCGGTCCAAGGACAT
This sequence comes from Microbaculum marinisediminis, assembly GCF_025397915.1. Classification (NCBI taxonomy): domain Bacteria; kingdom Pseudomonadati; phylum Pseudomonadota; class Alphaproteobacteria; order Hyphomicrobiales; family Tepidamorphaceae; genus Microbaculum; species Microbaculum marinisediminis. The sequence continues at coordinate 320,809 of NZ_JALIDZ010000001.1, read as the reverse complement.
GATCATCTCCGGCGGTTCCAACATCTATCCGCGCGAGATCGAGGAGGTGCTCCTGACCCATTCGGGTGTGCGCGAGGTCTCCGTGATCGGCCGCCCGGACCCGGACTGGGGCGAGATCGTCGTCGCCTACGTGGTCGGCGAGGCCGGCGCGCCCGAGCTCGACCGGCTGTGCCTGGACAGCATCGCCCGCTTCAAGCGGCCGAAGGACTACGTTTTCGTCGACGCGCTGCCGAAGAACAATTACGGGAAGATCCTCAAGACCGAGCTGCGTCAGCAGGACGATACGCGCCGCAAAGGCTGAGCCGCCGGGGTGCGTGCGGCGTCGCGCGGCGTTCGCCCCGCCGCCTGCCCCTGTGGCGGATGCGTATTGTTGCATGCAGCCGTCAGCCGCTAGTCTTCGCCAAGCAGGATATCCCAGGGAGGGGTGCGATGGCTGGACGGCTGGAAGGCAAGGTGGCGCTGGTTATGGGAGCGGGCTCCGTCGGCCCGGGCTGGGGCAACGGCAAGGCGACCGCCGTCCTGTTCGCGCGCGAGGGCGCCAGCGTGCTCTGCGCCGACATCAATGCCGATGCGGCGCGGGAGACCGCCGACATCATCCGCGGCGAAGGCGGGGCGGCGAAGGCGGTCGCCTGCGACGTCGCCGACCACGCGGACGTGCGCGCCACCGTCGAGGCGGTCATGCGCGAGTGGGGCCGGATCGACATCCTCGACAACAATGTCGGCATCGCCGAGGTCGGCGGCGTGGTCGAGCTGCCCGAAGCCGAATGGGACCGGGTCTTCGACATCAACCTGAAAAGCGCCTTCCTTGCCATGAAGGAGGCGATTCCCCACATGGTGCGCCAGGGCGGGGGTTCGATCGTCAACATCTCGTCGATCGCGGCGATCCGCTACACCGGCGTGCCGTATGCCACCTATTACGCGACCAAGGCCGCGCTCAATCACTTGACCCGGACGACCGCGGTCCAGTACGCCCCCGACAAGGTCCGCGTGAACGCGGTTTTGCCGGGCCTGATGAAGACGCCGATGGTGGAGAGCTCGGCCGGGCTGGCCGCGCGCTACGGCGAGGGCGATGTCGAGGAGATGTGGCGCGTGCGCGACGCTCAGGTGCCGATGGGACACATGGGCGACGCCTGGGACGTCGCCAACGCGGCGCTCTATCTGGCGAGCGACGAGGCCAGATACGTCACCGGCATCGAGCTCGTCGTCGATGGCGGGATCACCCTGAAATACAGTTGAAGGACCGGCGCGGTGAGCGAACGCAAGGTTACGGTGGGGACAACCCGCACACAGACATGCCCGATCTGCGGCGAGCCGACGGTGACCGAGCACCGTCCGTTCTGCTCGCGCCGCTGCGCCAATATCGACCTCAACCGCTGGCTTTCCGGGGCCTACGCGATCCCCGTCGTCGAGGATGAGGACGAGGATGGCGGTCCGCCGACGGAAGGCGAACCCTACGGGCAGGCCTGAGCGATCCGGCGGCGGCGAAAAAGCATCGCGGCAATGTGATGGCCACGCTGGACAGCCGCTATCGGATTGCCTATAAACCGCCCGCTTCCCCTTGACCGCTTCGGCGCACGCGCCGCGCGGATCAGCATGGAACGCCCAGGTAGCTCAGTTGGTAGAGCATGCGACTGAAAATCGCAGTGTCGGTGGTTCGATTCCGCCCCTGGGCACCATTCTCCTGATCTCTCCTGATCTCTCCGCAGTCTCCGCTTACACACTCTCTCCGTAGTCCGTAGTTGCTCGGGCGCGCCGCACGTCAGCAATTCGGGCGGCAAAAGGCGGGCACGGATAGGCTGTTAGTGCCTTATTAGCGCGCTAGAGCGCGTCTGGTGATCGATGAATCGATCGTGATGCGACGACGTGGTTTGGGATGATTCAATATCCACCTTGATGGAGGTGGACTATGGGAAGAGCCCTGAGCGGGGACCTTCGGTCACATGTCCTGAAGGCGTCGGAGGAAGGCATGACGGCGCCCTTTGTCTACGACGGCGCCATGAGCGGCAACGTGTTCCTGGCCTATGTCGAGCAGGTTCTGGTCCCGACCCTGTCAAAGGGCGATGCCGTCGTGATGGACAACCTGCCCGCCCACAAGGCCGCCGGCGTTCGCCACGCGATCGAGGCTGCAGGGGCAAGCCTGCTCTCCCTGCCGCCCTACAGTCCCGACTCCAATCCCATCGAGAACGCCTTCGCCAAGCTCAAGGTGCTGCCACGACCAAAAGGCCGAGCGCACCATCGCCGCACTGTGGAACACGGTCGGATCGATGCTCGACCTCTTCACCCCAACCGAATGCTCCAACTACTTCAAGGCCGCAGGAGATGACCCGATTTAAACAGGACGCGCTCTAGTACGAGCGCACTCTGATCGGCCTGCCGGTTGGTCCCGGCCGACACGGCATGCCGAGCACGGGCCCGGGCGCGAAAGAAACCCTGCACGGCCATCCGGTCCCCCGATGGTCGCTGTTTCTGTCCTCATTGAACCCAGGGCATGCGCCCATGAAGCCACCTCGTTCGGCTCACACAGGTCAGTTTCCACTCTATCGCTCAAGTTTCGGCGACGCCCCGTCCGAACGGATGGGGCGGCGTCCCGGCGCCGGTGCTAGAGCCTGCCGCAACGAACACCGGCACCACCAGAACCAACGGACAGGGACCATGACATCATCACCAAGGCTGTTCGGGCTGTTTGCCTGGACCGTTCTTGCATTTCCTTTTCTTTCGGGCGCGGCATGGGCGCAGACAACGGTGCCCATCGGCACGGTTGAGGCCACCATCGACGGCGTGTCCTATCGCGGCGAGACCTTGCATGTCCCCTCGGAAGGCACAGCCACGGCGGAAATCCGCAGCTTCGGCCCCATCCGCATGGTGTCTATCCAGGCGCACGACCCTGAAGCCGAGAGCATTATGCGTGGTGTGCTGAGTGTCGACTTCGGTCCGGTCAGCGGGTCCGACGCATCGGGCGCCGACGCGTCGGTGAGTTATTTTCCCGAAGGGATGCGGAACTTCTACGTCAGCGACGAGGACCCCGCCCACGCCTCCGTTACCGTAGAGACCTTGGCTATTGAGGGCGAAAAGGGCAGCGCACGCGGCGCGTTCTCCGCGGTTGTGTGCAAGCGCGAAAGCGCAATGTCTGAACTCGATACCGAGGACTGCATCACGGTCGAGGGGACCTTCGACACCGCGCTTCATCTCGCGGGCTGAGCGGCGCCAGGAAAAGAAAACGAAGCGATGTGAGATGTCAGTCTCGGACGATCCGTCGGGGCCACGATCAAGACCTTGCCATGCCTTCCCTTGAGCGTGGCAGTCTCTTTCGGGTTCACCCCGGCCTTCACCCAGCCTGACGAACCCGGTCGCTACGAATTCCGCAATCTTAACCTCTTCACTCAGGCGGTGCTCGGCCGCGCCATCAGCGATGTGGCGTAAGGCAAGCAGTACAGTGAACCGACCTGCGTTTGCACAGTTCCGGAGGCATGATGAAAACCTCAACTGCAATTGCCCTGCTCTCAGGGATGGCGGTAATGACAGGACTTGCTCCATTTACCGTCCATGCCGATCCATCCGCGCAGTTCGTCAACGAGGGCGGCTACGCTGCGGTGGAGCCGGACCGGTTATGGGATGAAATCAACAAAGCCCTTTCCCACGCCAGCCCGCAATCGGCCTTTTTGCCTGCTGCCGACATCGGTCCGATGCCGTTGGCCGTTATTGCCCTCGACATGTCGGAACATGGGCTGGAAAGCGTACGTTATCGAATCCGCTATGGGACCAACTGGATCGACGCCCCGCCGAGCGCGGCTCCCCTCCCAATCAGCTATATCGAAGTGGTCCGCTTCAATCTCGGACCAGCCATTCGCCACGATCTCATTGGTGCGCTCGGTGAGGAACACGTAGCGGGCGAGGAAGAATTCGGGGTGGGCCCACATGTGGGATGGCGGCTGGTTACCCGGCCGGTCATGGGCAATCGGGCCATGATCATGGCCGCCGGGCGCATGGAAATGGGGATGCAGGCGGCACAAGGCGAAGTGTGCCTTGGTTCACCCTGTCTCGACGCGCGGCCGAGTATCGAAACCGCCGCTGCGTGGGGAGAAATGGAACCTGTCGGCGCCGTTTCCCAAGGTCCATGGCCGGACACGTCGGGCAATGTCGTTGCACCGGTGACAGCCACCAATCTGCTGCTGGGCGAGATCGACAACATCGAGACGGACATGGCACCGTCCGAGCCGAAGATTCCCGACTGGGCGATCGAAGCGGTCATCGAAGTCAACCTCGGACAGGATGAAGGTCTGGACGCCGCCTATCGGTGGGATGGCTTGCTCGATGATTCGGTTGCTGCGATTTGGGAGAGATTGGCGTCGTTTTCGACGGGCAGCGGGGAACCAGCAGTGTTTCGTGCCAGCGCCTATGAATGCGCCCGCGGACCCGAATTTGCACCGCCAGGCGCGTTTTGCCCGTGAGCCAGCCCTGAGTACTTGAGCCTCCCCGACCGAATTGGTCCACCGTTATGTTTAGAACACGGAGGACCCGAGATGACGAACAAAGGACACAAGCCGGAAGAGATTGTCACGAAGCTAGGGCAGGTTGATGTGCTTGTCGGACAGGGAATAACGCGTGTGGATGTGATCCGGGAGGTTCGCATTACCGAGCAGACCTGGTACCGATGGCGAAAGCACTTTGGGGCTATGGGAACCGACCAACTTCGGGAACTCAAACGGCTTCAATAATCAAACGAGCGTCTGCGCAAGGCAGTCTCTGATCTGACGCTGGACAAGCTGGTCCTGACCGAGGCTGCACGGGGAAATTACCGAGCCCCTGGTGTCAGCGCGCCTGCATCGACCGTGTCCGGGCGCGACTGGCGGTGTCGGAGCGGCGGGCCTGTCAGGTTCTCGGCCGGCACCGGTCCACCCAACGGCACTGCCCGAAAGGACGTGCAGACGAGGAACGTCTGGTGCCGACACGATCGAACTGGCCCGGCAATACGGACGCTACGGATACCGCCGGATTGCTGAGCTGCTACGAGAAGCGGGGTTGCAGATCGGCGATGAGCGTGCCGACCGCCCTTTAACGCCCGCTCAGTCGACGATGCTTCCCTCCTCGTCCTTGCGCATCGCCATGCGGCGGCGCAGGAGGGGGGCAAGGAAGACCGGCAGGACGAAGCCGACGACCGCGATCAGCCACAGGCCGATCGACAGCGGCGAGGCCAGCAGCGCGCTCCAGTCCCCGTCCGAGATCGTCAGGGCCCGGCGCAGGTTCGCCTCCATCAGGTTGCCCAGCAGGACGCCGAGGATCACCGGCACCAGCGGCACGTTGAGCTTTCGCAAGAGCCAGCCCAGGACGCCGAACACGATCATCACCAGGAGATCGAAGGTGGAGCCGGAGATGCCGTAGATACCGACGAAGGAGACCATCGCCACCACCGGCATCAGGATCCGCGGCGGCACCAGCAGTACCCGCACGAACAGCCCCACCATCGGGATGTTCATCGCCAGCAGCATGAAGTTGCCGATGAACAGCGCGGCGATCAGCCCCCAGACCACGTCGGGATTGTTCTGGAACAGCAGCGGGCCCGGCGTGATGTTGAGCGCCAGCAGCATGGCCAGCAGCACCGCCGTGGTTCCCGATCCGGGCACGCCGAGCGCCAGCATTGGCACCAGCGCGCCGCCGGCGGCGGCGTTGTTGCCGGCCTCGGGCGCCGCGACACCGCGCGGGTCGCCGTTTCCGAACCGGCCGTCGCGGTCCACCAGCCGCTTCTCGATCGAATAGGAGATGAACGAGCCCAGCGAGGCGCCCGCGCCCGGCAGCACCCCGGCGACGAAACCCAGGAAGGACGACCGCAGCATCGTCGGCGTACAGGATTTCAGCAGCGCCAGCGGCGGGACGATGCGGCCGATCCCGACCTCGGCCGCCTTGCCCTTGCCGGAGCCCTCGCCCCTGTGCTCGAGGAAGATGAACACTTCGGACAGCGCGAACAGCCCGACGATGGCGACCAGGAAGTCGATGCCGTCGTAAAGGTGCACCTCGCCGAAGGTCAGCCGCGGCACGCCGGTCTGTCCGTCGACGCCGACCATGGCGATGCCGAGGCCGAGCGCGGCGGCAAAGGCCGATTTTGCCTGGTTCTGCGCGGCGATGCCGCCGAGCGTGGCGAAGGCGAGCGCGAACAGCGCGAAATACTCCGCCGGGCCGAACAGCAGCGCCACCTTGACCAGGAGCGGCGCCAGGAAGACCAGGCCCCAGGTGGCGAGGAAGGCACCGACGAAGGACGCGACGCCGGAAATCGCCAGGGCCTCGCCGGCCCGGCCCTGCACCGCCATCGGGTAGCCGTCGAGCGTCGTCATCAGGGCCGGCTCGTCGCCGGGAATGTTGAGCAGGATCGACGAGATCCGGCCGCCATACATGGCGCCGTAATAGACCGAGGTCAGCAGGATCATTGCCGCGACCGGATCGAGGCCGAGGGAGAAGGCAAGAGGGATCAGGATCGCCACCCCGTTCGCCGGACCGAGGCCCGGCAGCGCCCCCATCACGGAGCCGAGGAAGCAGCCGATCAGCGCCAGCGCCAGGTTCTGCCATGTCAGCGCGATGCCGAATCCGTCCGCCAGGAGGGCAAGCGTGTCCATTGTCTGCGACCTTCAGAAACCGAGCGGTCCGCGGGCCAGCGTCAGGCCGAGGACGAGGTGAAAGACGGCGTAGATCCCCAGCGATGTCAGGATCCCCGCGATCACGGCGTAGAGCGGCGCGGTGCCCAGCCGCCAGGTCAGCACCGCCGAGGCGCCGGCGGTCGCGATCACGAAGCCGGCCACCGGCAGCAGCAGCGCGTAGGCGACCATGACGACCACCGCGCCGGCGATCTCGGCGAAGCGGCCAATTGAGGGCCAGTGCGGCTCGGCATCGGGACGCAGCAGGATGACGATGCTCGCCAGCCCCAGCAGCACGCCGATGATGATCGGGAACGTGCGCGGGCCCACCGGGTCCGAGATAAAGCTCAGTTCGATCAGGGTGGCGCTCCAGATGTAGAAGATCGCCACCGCAAGGCCGGCCGCGCCGAGGATGCGGTCGCTCATGGTTCCCTCCCGTGGCGCCGTCCCGTGCGCCACTTGTCGATTTGTTTCGGGCCGCAGGCGGCGCCCGACAGTTGATAGTCGATAGCCGATAGCCGACAGCCGCCTGCGATCCGGTCGGACTACTTGATCAGGCCGATCTCGCGCGACAGGTCCTGGATTTCGGCAACCGATTGGGCGACGAACTCGTTGAACGCCGGTCCGCGCAGGTTGAGGGGCGCCAGGCCGCTCTGTGCCATGACGTCCTTCCATTCCTGGGAATCGTAGACCTTGCCGATCGCCGCGACCCAATAGTCGTACGCGTCGGGTGACATGCCGCCCGGGCCGTAGAAGCCGCGCCAGTTGGCGCCGATCACGTCGATGCCCTGCTCTTTGGCCGTCGGGAAGCTGGCGAAGTCGCCCTCGAGCCGGTCCGGGGCCAGGACGGCGATCACCTTGATGTCGCCGGAATCGACGAAGCCCTTGGCTTCGGAGGCATCGCCGGTGAAGGCCTGGACCGAGCCGGCGAGAAGCTGCGTCACCGCCTCGCCGCCGCCGTCGAAGGCGACGTACTTGATCGAGCGGACGTCGTCGATCCCCGCCCTCTTCGCGGCGAGCAGGACCTTGAGGTGGTCCCATCCGCCGACTGCGGAGCCGCCGGCGATCGAGACCGAGCGCGGGTCGGCCTTGATCTGGTCCATCAGCTCGGGAAGCGTATTGATCGGGCTGTCCTTGGCGACCGCAATGATGCCGTAGTCGGCGCCGACGCTGGCCAGCCAGCGCACCTGATCCATGGTGTTGCCGGGAAAGGCGCCCTGGGCGAGCCTGGTCGCCGTCGCGGATGAGGCGGCGACGATCAGGTTGTCGTCGTCGTTGCGCTTGTTGACGACTTCGGCAAACGCGACGCCGCCGCCGCCGCCCGCCAGGTTGGTGACCTGCACGGTGCCGGGGACGGCGCCCAGATCCTGCATCGTCTTGCCCACCTGCCGGCACGTGAAGTCCCAGCCGCCGCCCGGGTTGGCCGGGGCGATGCATTCGGGATTGCTCGGCTCGAAGGCGAGCGCCGGCATGGCGAACGTAATACAGGCCAGCGCGCCGGCCAGGACGACGCTGCGTGTCGGAACGATCAGTGTCATGAGGTCCTCCCTTGTCTAATGCCGTTTTCGGCTTTGGCGATTGAACGCGAGGCCAGAATAGCACGGCCGTTACTTTAGGTATGACTCGGCAGCCTGTCGTTTTTATTTGGCCGCCGTCAATCACGTCTGTCGATCGCGGGTGGTCCTTGCCGGTGCCTTTGTGCCGGCCGGTTCGATGTCGCCGGCACCAGCCGGTCGGCGCCCGTCACCTGGTTTTCCGTTCCGCCGGCAACCGGATCTCGAAGGTCGCGCCGGGTCCGCCGCCCGGTTTCAGGATTACGTCGCCGTTGAACTTGCGCAGGATCTCGCGGCTGATCGACAATCCGAGGCCGCTCGAGCCGACGTCCTGGCGCCCGCCGCCGCGGCCGAACTTCGAGAAGATCATCTCGCTGTCGCTGTCGGGGATGCCCGGTCCGTTGTCGGCGATCGACACGACGTAGGTTCCGTTCTCGCGGCGGCTTGTCACCTCGATGCGCGGCGCGGCGGACGTATTGTATTTCACGCTGTTGTTCAAAACGTTCAGGAACACCTGGGTGAGGCGGCCGAAATCGGCCATCACCGTCACGTCCTTCGCCCGCGCGTCGGCGAGAACCTGCACCCCGTTCTTCTCGGCCAGCACGGAGATCGACGCGAGCGCCCGCTCGAGCGCGGCATCGGCATCCACCGGAACCAGGGTCCAGGACACCTTGCCGCTTTCCAGGAAGCTCAGGTCGAGGATCTCGTCGAGCAGCTTGGTGAGCCGCAGGCATTCCTCGTTGATGATCGTCAGGAACCGCTTCGCCTGCGCGCTGTTGACGTCCGGCGTCTCCAGCAGGATCTCGGAGAACGAGCGAATTGACGTCATCGGCGTGCGCAGTTCGTGGCTGACCTGCGACAGGAAGTCGTCCTTCTGCGCCGACAACGTCTGCAGCTTGGTATTGGCCACCCGCAACTGCCGCGCGGTGCTCTCCAGTTCCGCCGATTTCTCGGTCAGCTGCTGGCTGTACTCGAGGATCTGCGCCGTCTCGTCGGCGATCTTCATCAGTTCGGTCAGGCTGATCGTGCCGCCGCCGGCGACCTGCGAGACCATCGCGTGGGCCGATGCCGCGCCGACCGAACCCGCGAGCTCGCGTTCAAGCCGCGACACGAAGGCGTCGTCGGCGACTGGCAGGCCGCTGCGCAGGCCCTGGGCGCGGGCGATGTCCGCGAACAAGAGGCGTGCCGGTTCTGCGCCGAGAATGCGCTGCGCCAGGACGAACAGATCCTCGACCGGCGCGGTGCGATGCAGGACGCGCGGCGGCTCTCCCGGCCGCATCCGGAACACGTCCACGAACAGCGCCCCCTGCAGCCGCTCCAGGGGCGTCGGCCGGGTCACCAGGGAGACGAAGACGAACAGCGCCGTGTTCGCCGCGATGCTCCAGAACAGCGCATGGACCAGAGGGTCGTCGATGGTCAGGCCGAGAAAGGCCTCTGGCCGAAGCAGGCCGATGCCGAATGGCCCGTGCAGGACCAGTGACTGGACGAAGTCGAACTCGGCGCGGAAACTCGGGATCAGCAGCATGTAGGCCCAGGCGGCGAACCCGGCGGTCATGCCGGCCAGCGCGCCGTAGCGCGTCGCGCCCCGCCACATGACGCCGCCGACCGCCCCGGGCAGCACTTGGGCGATGCCGGCAAACGCAATGAGGCCGATCGAGGCGAGCCCTTCCGATCCGCCGGTCAGGCGGAAGTAGATGAAACCGAGCATCAGGATCCCGGCGATGCTGATCCTGCGGCTTCTCAGCAGCAGCCGGCGCACGTCGCCGCTGGTGTAGTAGTCGGCTTGCGACACCTTCAGCGCCACCGGCATGACGATGTGGTTCGACACCATCGTCGACAGCGCGATCGCCGCGACGATCACCATTGAGGTCGCCGAAGAAAAACCCCCGATGAAGGCGAAGGTGGCAAGCCCCTCCTGGCCCGCGGAAAGGGGCAGCGTAAGCACGAACATGTCAGTGTTCGAGCCTTCGGGCATCTGCGTCAGGCCGGCCGCCGCGATCGGCAGCACGAAGATAGACAGAAGCACGAGATAGAGCGGGAACAGCCACGATGCCGTCGCCAGATGCTTCTCGTCGACGTTCTCGACCACCGTCACCTGGAACTGGCGCGGCAGGCAGATGATCGCGGTCGCCGACAGGAAGGTCAGGGCGACCCAGCGGCTGCCGAACACGTCGTTGGCGTGCAGCAGTTCCGGCGATACCCGGCTGAAGATGTCGCCGATCCCGCCGGAGATGCCGTAGATGGCGAACAGGCCGACGGCGATGAAGGCGAACAGCTTGACCAGTGCCTCGACCGCGATCGCGGCGACGACGCCGTGGTGGCGTTCGTTCGCGGTGACGTTGCGGGTGCCGAACAGGATGGTGAAGAGTGCCATGCCGGCCGCGACCCAGAAGGCGATGACGCCGTCGTTCAGCCCGTCGCCCTCCGTATTGCCGATGATCACGCGAAAGCTCGTCGTCACCGACTGGAGCTGCAGCGCGATGTAGGGCGTGGTCGCGATCACCGCGATCAGCGTCACGAACACGGCCAGCGTCGGGCTCTTGCCGAAACGCGACGAGATCAGGTCGGCGATCGACGTGATCCTGTGCACCCGTCCGATGCGGACGAGCTTGCGCAGGATCCACCACCAGCCGACGAAGACCAGCGTGGGCCCGAGATAGATGGTGGCGAACTCGAGGCCGTTGCGGGCCGCCGATCCGACGGCGCCGTAGAACGTCCAGGACGTGCAGTATATCGAGATCGACAGCGTGTAGACGAGCGGCGACTGCAGCCAGCCGATCCGGCCGCGCTGGGCGCGGCGGTCGACGACGAAGGCGACCAGGAACAGCAGCGCGACGTAGGACAGGGAAACGAAGAGGAGCAGATTGGCCGAAAGCATCACGCCTCCGGGGGAGCGGTTTCGCTTGTGCTGTGGGGGGCGGTCTGCATGGCGCGGCGCAGCGGGCCGGCGAGCCGCCACGCGATCAGGATCAGCGCGAACCACACCGCGAACAGATAGAGGACGATGAGCGGGATGCCTGCGAGCGCGGAGTCGGTGGCGAAGATCTGTATGAACGGCGGCATCAGCAGGAACACACCGGCGAAGGGCAACACCATCGCCGCGTCGGAAAACCGCCGGCGTTCCAGATCCGGGTCGCGGTCGTTGGTCACGGCGCCAGGCTCTTCACGATCGAAACCACTTCGGCGTTCGAGAACGGCTTGGTCACGAAGGCGTTGACGCCGATGGCCTCGGCGGTACGGCGGTCCTGCTGCTGCATCTTCGCCGTCAGCATCACCACCGGCAGCGCTTTCAGCGCCGCGTTCGCCCGGATCGTCCGCAGGATCTCGAAACCGTCGATCCCGGGCAGCATGACGTCGAGGATCAGCAGATCCGGATGGCCTTCCTCGATGCGATCCAGCGCCTGCGCGCCGTCGAGCACCGACGTCACCTCGAAACCCTCCCGCTCCAACAGAAACGACAGCGACTCGACGATATTCTCTTCGTCTTCGACGATCAGCACGTGCCTGGGCAAAGGCCCGTTTCCCCCTTCGTAATCGGTTTTGTTTCGCCGCGGTTGTGTCCCTTCCTGCCCCAGACACGTTCGCTGCGCTGGTTTTGATTCTTGGTCCGAGACTACGACGCCCGGTCGGCGGAACGCGACCGGGCAATTCGTATGAGGGGCCGCGTATTTCGGGGCGCGGCGCGGGTTCATATCCCCGGGGGGGAGGGGCGCTCAGTCCCGCAGTCGCCCGACCAGCGGGTCGTCCGTCCGGTGTTCGCATCCGCTCCGCGTGCAGATGCGGCAGTTCATGCCGACCGGTTCGGCTTTGCCGCGCGTGCCGAGATCGAGGCCGTCGCCATAGACGGTCGCGCCGGCCTGCTCGGCGGCAATCGCGATCATGTCGGCGACATGGATGTCGGGCTGGTCGAACCCGACAGGGCCGGTCCTGCGCGCGCGCGCCACGAACAACACCTTCTTGCCGTCCGGAAAGGCCGCCACCTGCCGCGTGGCCACGTCCGGCTTGGCGAACGACCGGTAGATCGCCCACAACGGGCATGCCGCGCCATGGCGCGGAAACGGTAGGTCGATAAGCGGGCGGCGATCGATCGTGTGGCCCGCGGCATTGCAGGCCATGTAGGCGAAGCGCGGCCCGCCATCCTGCCCGGTTGTCGCGGTCAGGCGGCGGCATATGCGGTCGAACCCGGTGCCCCAGGTCCGTCCCAGCGCCTCGATGTCGTACCGCACGCGCGCGGCGGAATCGCGAAACGGCCCCGCCGGCAGCAGAAGCGCGTCGATCGCATAGGTCTTCAGGATTGCCGCCATGTGCAGCCGCGCCACCGCGCCCGTGCCGTCCGGCTGTGCGACCAGCACCGCCTCGATCGGCGCCGACAGGCGTTCGGCGACGATCGCCGCTGCGAGGCGGTCCATCACCGTCGCGGGCGCCGTGCCGAGCGGCAGTCGCAACGTCCGCGCGCTATCCGCGCCGGTTCCTGGATCGTCGTCGCGGACGATCGTGTAGCCGAGCCGCTCCAGCGCGGCGATCATCTCGGTGTCGCGCAGGATGCCGTCGCGCGCGATCGTGGCCCGTGCGCCCTCGGCAGCCGCTTCGATCTCGGCGAAGCGGTTCTCCCGGCCGAGCAGGAACGTCTCGATCTCCTCCACCGGCGTGACCGATCGTCCGGTCTCGTGCGCCGTGTCGAAATAGCCGGCGAGCGCCTGGGCGACGTCGGTGAGCCGGTGGCTCTCGACCGCCAGCGCGCGGTGGAAGCGGGCGCGCCGCTCCGGTGAGATATCGGCGATCTCGTCGAGGATCTCCGCGGTCGAACGGACGGCAGAGATGTGCGTCAGCATCTGGTGGACGATATCGCCGAGATAGGGGTCGTGCGTGAGCCGGTCGGACAGGGCCGTCGCCAGGTCCCGGTTCGAACGGTCGCTGCGGTAGATCTGCGCCACGGTCCCCGCCCATTCGGGAAACCGCCCGATGAAGGCCTCGACTGTCTCCGCGCCCGGTCCGGCAGGCTGTAACGCCGGGTCCGCGGCGATTTCCCGCAGCTCGTTGACGAGGCGCAGCTCGGACGCGCCGTCGAGATCGGACGGGGACAGGTTCAGGCAGTCGGCGGCCTTCTCCAGCAGCGCGCCGCCGATCCGCCGCTTCGAGAACTCGATCAGGTTCAGATAGGCCGGCGATATGCCCATCCGCCGCGCGAGCTCGGATTGCGACAGGCCGAGCGCGCGCCGCGTTTCCCGGATCTTCAGCCCCACGATGGTCGTCGCCATGCTCGTCCGTCCCGCGCCGGTCGGCTTCCGCGTTGGAAACACTGGGAAATGCCGGCTCTTGCTGCGCTGCGATGTAAAATTTTTACTTTTTTGCGAAAGCGAAGTGGAGGAATTTTACATAATGCTTGCGTTAGATCAATGGCTTATTGTGTTCTTTTCAAAAATGCGCCAGCGTCATGTGCGAGTGAGAACACTCACCATGAATGCGGATTAAAAAAACCATCTTTAGGGAGAACCCCATATGAGCGGTCTCAAGAACATCAATCGGCGCACGCTCCTGAAGAGCTCCGTCGCCGTCGGTGCCGGCCTTGCCCTGCCGACGATCTTCACCAGCGCGTCCCGTGCCGCCTACCTGAACGAGCCGACCGGCGGCACCGTCACCCTCGGCTTCAATGTCCCGCAGACCGGGGCCTATGCCGACGAGGGAGCCGACGAACTGCGCGCCTACCAGCTCGCCGTCAAGCACCTCAACGGTGAGGGCGACGGCGGCATGCTGACCACCATGAAGCCGCTGTCGCTGAAGGGGAACGGCGTGCTCGGCAAGAAGGTCGCGTTCGTCACCGGCGACACGCAGACGAAGTCGGACGCCGCGCGCGCCTCGGCAAAGCGTATGATCGAGAAGGACGGCGCCATCATGATCACCGGCGGGTCGTCGTCGGGCGTCGCCATCGCCGTGCAGTCGCTGTGCCAGGAGGCCGGCGTCATCTTCATGGCCGGTCTGACCCACTCCAACGACACCACTGGCAAGGACAAGCGGGCCAACGGCTTCCGCCACTTCTTCAACGCCTACATGTCCGGCGCCGCGCTCGCCCCGGTTCTCGAGAAGGCCTACGGCGCCGACCGCAAGGCCTATCACCTGACCGCCGACTACACCTGGGGCTGGACCCAGGAGGAGTCGATCAAGAACTCGACCGAGAATCTCGGCTGGACCACTGTCGAGGCGGTCCGCACGCCGCTGGGCGCGGGCGATTTCTCGCAGTACATCACGCCGGTTCTGAACTCCGGCGCAGACGTGCTGATCCTGAACCACTACGGCCGCGACATGGTCAACTCGCTGACCCAGGCGGTCCAGTTCGGTCTGCGCGACAAGCAGGTCAACGGCAAGGACTTCGCCATCGTCGTTCCGCTCTATTCGCGTCTGATGGCGCAGGGCGCGGGCGAGAACGTGAAGGGCATCTTCGGCACGACGAACTGGCACTGGTCGCTGCAGGACGAGGGCTCGAAGGCCTTCGTCAAGTCGTTCGGCCAGGAATACGGCTTCCCGCCGTCGCAGGCCGCGCACACCTGCTACGTCCAGACGCTGCTCTACGCGGACGCCGCCGAGCGTGCCGGCACCTTCAATCCATGCGGCATCGGCGAAGCCCTGGCAGGCTTCGAGTTCGATGGCACGGGCAACGGTCCGACGCTCTATCGTGCCGCCGACCACCAGTGCTTCAAGAAGGTTCTGGTCGTGAAGGGCAAGGAAAACCCGACCTCGCAGTTCGACCTGCTGGAAGTCGTCGAGGAAGTGCCGACCGAGCAGGTCACGTACGACCCGGCGATCTTCGGTGGCGAGCTCGGTGCCTGCAACGCGGGCGCCTGATCTGGCCTCACGCCATGGGGCACTGCCGGCCGGGTTTTCGCCTTCGGGCCTGATCCGGCCGGCCACGCGCAATTGACAGACCCGCTCGATATCGGCGGGGACGGGTGCGGGCAATGGATGCGATACTGCTTCAGATACTCAACGGGCTCGACAAGGGCGGCGCCTACGCGCTGATCGCTCTCGGCCTGACGTTGATCTTCGGCACGCTCGGGGTGGTCAATTTCGCCCACGGCGCGCTGTTCATGCTCGGTGCCTTCTGCGCCGTGACGGTCCACAAGCTGTTCACGCTGGAAAAGGTGACGCTGGACCCCAGCCAGACCACGGCCTGGGGCACGCCGCTGGAAGTTCGGACCCCGTATATCGAGACGTGGTTCGGCGATTTCGGCGCGACGCTGATCGATTTCTCGGTTCCCGTCTCCATCCTGCTCGCCATTCCCGTCATGCTCGTCGTCGGGCTGGTGATGGAGCGCGGCCTCGTCCGCTTCTTCTACAAGCGGCCGCACGCCGAGCAGATTCTCGTCACCTTCGGCCTCGCGATCGTCCTGCAGGAGATCATCAAGCATTGGTTCGGCGCCAATCCGATCCCCCAGCCCGCGCCCGAGGCGCTGCGCGGCATGATCGACTTCGGCGCCATGATCGGGCTCGATCCCGGCGCCGTCGTCTATCCCTGGTGGCGCATGGTCTACCTGTTCTTTTCCCTCGCCGTGATCGGCGGTGTCTTCGCCTTCCTGCAGTACACCACCTTCGGCATGGTCGTCCGCGCCGGCATGGCCGACCGGGACACCGTCGGCCTGCTCGGAATCGACATCGACCGCCGCTTCACCGTCATGTTCGCGCTGGCCGCCATCGTCGCCGGTCTTGCCGGCGTCATGTACACGCCGATCCTCTCGCCCGACTACCACATGGGTATGGACTTCCTCGTCCTGTCCTTCGTCGTGGTCGTCGTCGGCGGCATGGGCTCGCTCAGCGGCGCCGTCGCCGCCGGCTTCCTGCTCGGCATCCTCCAGTCCTTCGCCTCGATGAACGAGGTCAAGGCGATCTTCCCCGGCATCGACCAGATCATCATCTACCTGGTGGCGGTGGTCGTGCTGCTGGTGCGCCCGCGCGGTCTGATGGGCCGCAAGGGCGTGATGGAAACCTGAGAACGGAGCCCGAAGACAAATGAACGACAAGGCTTCGACCATGCGGGACACGGGACTGGTGCTGGGGTTCGCCGCCGCCGTGCTGACCATGCCGATCTGGCTGACGCCGATCGGCGCGGGCTATCCCGACCTGCTGCAGAAATTCGCGATCTATGGCATCTTCGCCATCGGCTTCAACATCCTGTTCGGCCTGACCGGATACCTCTCCTTCGGGCACGCGGCCTTCCTCGGCGTCGGCTCCTATACGGCGGTGTGGACGTTCAAGCTGCTCGGCATGAACGCCATTCCCGCCGTGCTGATGAGCATCGTGTTCGCCGGCCTGTTCGCGCTGGCGATCGGCTATGTCAGCCTGCGCCGGGCGGGCATCTATTTCTCGATCCTGACGCTCGCCTTCGCGCAGATGTCCTACAACCTCGCCTATTCGGTGCTCACCCCGATCACCAACGGCGAGACGGGCCTGCGCGTGCTCAACAGCGATCCGCGGCTGTTCGACCGCCTGTTCGGACGCGCCGAGCCGCAGGGCGTGCTGCTCGCCGACGTCTTCGGCATCGAGCTGACCGGATACCAGGGGTTCTACTTCTGCGCGATCATCCTGATCGTGGCCTTCTTCATCTCGGTTCGGATCTTCCGCTCGCCCTTCGGCATGATGCTGAAGGCTGTCAAGTCGAACCAGAACCGGATGAACTACACCGGCCTCAACACGCGCCCCTACACGCTCGCCGCCTTCATCATCTCGGGCATGTACGCCGGGCTCGCCGGCGCGCTGCTCGCCGTCACCGACCCGCTGGCCGGTGCGGAACGCATGCAGTGGACCGCCTCGGGCGAGGTGGTGCTGATGACTATCCTCGGCGGCGCCGGCACGCTGCTCGGCCCCTTCCTCGGCGCCGCGCTGATCAAATACTTCGAGAACATCTTCTCCGCCTTCAACGACAATACCCTGCATTCGTTCTTCTCGTTCCTGCCGGACGGACTGGAGAATTTCCTCGTGTCGGTCACCTCCCTGTTCGTCGGCGAGGGCTGGCACCTGACGCTCGGCGTCCTGTTCATGCTGATCGTCATCTTCCTGCCCGGCGGCATCATGGAGGGCATCCGGCGATTGGGAACGCTGTTCAGCCGCAACGGTGGCGGAGGCGCCGAGACCTCCAAGGCGGGCGCCGTCCCGGCGCCGGCGGAATAGGGGGTGGTCATGGGCATTCTGCAAGTCAACGATGTCAACAAGCGCTTCGGCGGCCTCCAGGCGCTGAACAACGTCACCCTCGATATCGAGGAAGGCTCCGTCCACGCCATCATCGGGCCGAACGGCGCCGGCAAGTCGACGCTGCTGAACTGCTTCGTCGGCCGCCTCGTGCCGGATACCGGGACGGTGATGTTCAACGGCAAGTCGCTGCTGGGCATCAAGCCGTACGAGATCAATCAGATCGGCGTGTCGCGGGTATTCCAGACGCCCGAGATCTTCGAGGAACTGTCGTTGCTCGAGAACGTCATGATCCCCGCCTTCGCCCACCGGGACGGCGCCTTCAGGATCAACGCCTGGGCGAGCGTCGGCTCCGAGGGCGAGGTTCGCGACCGGGCCCTGCATGTCCTCGACGACGTCGGGCTCGTCGACAAGAAGGACATGATCGCGGGCAGCTTGTCGCGCGGCGACAAGCGCCGGCTGGAGCTTGCCATGTGCCTGGTTCAGGACCCGCAGCTGTTGCTGCTCGACGAGCCGACCGCGGGCATGTCGCGCGCCGACACCAACAACACCATCGACCTTCTCAAGAAGATCGGCGAGCGCGGCATCACCAAGATCGTCATCGAGCACGATATGCATGTCGTCTTCTCGCTCGCGCACAAGATCACTGTGCTCGCGCAGGGAACGGTTATTGCGGAGGGGCTGCCGGATGATATCAAGGGGGACCCCAGGGTCCAGGAAGCCTATCTCGGGGGGGCGCACCTGTGAACGTGATGAGCGTGATGACAGCGACTGACGCGAAGACCGAGAGCCCCGAAGCCGGCGCCGATACGCCCGCCTTCTTCTCCTGCACCGACCTGCATTCCTATTACGGCGAAAGCTACATCGTGCAGGGGGTCGGATTTCATGTCCGCAAGGGCGAGATCGTCGCGCTGCTCGGCCGCAACGGCGCCGGCAAGACCTCGACGCTGCGCACCATCGCCCGCGCCGACAACCCGGCGCTGAAGCAGGGCGAGATCTGGCTCGACGGTCAGGCGGTTCACCAGATGTCGGCCTTCCAGGCCGCCCGGGCCGGCGTCGGCCTGGTGCCCGAAGACCGGCGCATCATTCCCGGCCTATCCGTCGAGGAAAACCTGCAGCTTGCCCAGATCGCCGAGCCGGTGGGCTGGTCGATTGAGCGGCTCTACGAGCATTTCCCCCGTCTTGCCGAACGCCGCAAGCAGGAGGGCGTCACGCTGTCTGGCGGCGAGCAGCAGATGCTGGCGGTCGCCCGGGCGCTCGCCCGCGAGGTGAAGCTGCTGCTCCTGGACGAGCCCTACGAGGGGCTCGCGCCGGTGATCGTGCAGGAGATCGAGAAGATCGTGGAGCAGATCAAGGCGCACGGCCTGACGACGGTCATCGTCGAGCAGAACGCCATCGCCGCGCTGCATCTCGCCGATCGCGCGGTGATCCTCGACATGGGCCAGATCGTCTTCGACGGCGGCGCCCAGGAGGTGCTCGACAATGCCGACCTGCGCCAGGAATACCTGGCGATCTGAGACCCGCGCCTATCGGCGGCTCACCACAGGGAGGCCTTGGCCCGCGCCGGCCAGTCCTTGTCATAGGCGTCGCCGTCGATGCGGTTCCTGCTCAGGCTGGCGAGAACGGTGCCCACGCTCGGCAGGCTTTTCGGGTCGACGTGGTTTTCCGGGTTCCACAGTTCCGATCGCACGATCGCCCGCGAGCACTGGAAGTACACCGCCTCGATGGTGATCACGAGCACCGTGCGCGGTGCCTTGCCGTCCATCTCGAACGAGGCCAGCAGATCCGCATCGGTGGAGATGGCGGCGGTGCCGTTGACCCGCAGGGTGCTGCCCGACCCCGGGATCAGGAACAAAAGCCCGACGCGGGGATCGCGGACGATGTTGCGCAGCGAATCCACCCGGTTGTTGCCGCGCCGGTCTGGCATCATCAGCGTCTTTTCGTCGTGGATGCGCACGAAGCCTGGCTTGTCGCCGCGCGGCGAGCAGTCGAGCCCTTCCGGACCGCTTGTCGCCAGTGCCATGAAAGGCGACGCCGCGATATAGGCGGCGTAGTGCGGCGTGACCCGGTCGACCTCCTTGACCATCGAGGCTTCGCTGGGCTGGCCGTAGATGGCTTCGAGCTCTTCCACTGTGGCGACGATCGACATCGGATGTTCCTTGGCGACGAGGGTTCGGACGCAGGCTCTGGATGACAGGCTGTTCGCGGTTCGGCAAGCCCGCCTGCTCAGCGCGCCGAGGCGCAGCCGACGCAGGTCGTCACGGTCGGGTCGATGGCGAGCCGGCCGGCCGGGATAGGCTCGCCGCACTCCTCGCAGTCCCCGTACGCGTCATCCGCGATGCGCTGCAGGGCGGCCTTGATCATCGAGATGCGCCCCCGCCGGCGCTGCTCCGCCGCCTTCGCCATGGCCTGTCCCTGCATGGCGTCCATCCGGGAGAGCCGGCCGACGCTCTGCTGATCGAGCACGACGGTGCCGCGCGATCGCGCGCTCGTCTCGCTCAGGCTTTCCAGTTCGGCGAGTTCGCCGCGCAATTTCTCGGCTATCTCGTTCAGGTCCGGACGGCTCATCGCGTGATGGTAGCCGAGCGCGGCCTATACACCAAACGGGACCCGTTCAGCCTTTCAACGCCTGCTCCAGATCGGCGATCAGGTCGTTCGCCGATTCCAGCCCGACGGAGAGCCGCAACAGGGTATCGGCTACGGTGCTTTCCGGACTTTCGACCGAACGGCGATGCTCGATTAGGCTTTCCACCCCGCCCAGCGACGTGGCGGGCACGAAGACCCTGGTTCGCGTCGCGACGGCCCTGGCCGTATCGATGTCGCCGTCGACCAGGATCGACAGCATGCCGCCGAAGCCGCCGGTCATCTGTTTCGCCGCGATCGTGTGGCCGGGATGGCTGGCGAGGCCGGGATAGAGCACGCCCGCCACGCGCGGATGCCCCTCGAAATGCCGTGCGATTGCCAGCGCCGTCTCCGACTGGCGGGCGAAGCGGACGAACAGCGTGCGCATGCCGCGGATCAGCAGCCAGGCTTCGAAGCCGCCCAGGACGCCGCCGGTCAGGTTGCGGACGGCATGGATATCGACCCAGCGCGCGTCGTCCTTGGCCGTCACCAGCACGCCGGCGGTCAGGTCGGAATGGCCGTTCAGGTACTTCGTCGCCGAATGCAGCACGATGTCGGCGCCGAGCGAGATCGCCCGGGTCGTCGGCGGCGGCGCGCAGGTGGAATCGACGCCGAGGATGGCGCCGGCGGAGTGCGCGGCCTCCGCTGCGAAGGCGATATCCATCACGTCCCAGGTCGGGTTGGCCGGCGTCTCCACCCAGACCAGCTCGGTCCGTCCCGGCCTCACCAGCGCCTTGAGCGTTTGCGGATCGGTCTGGTCGTAGAGGTCGAGCGAGAGGCGTTCGCGTTCCGCCAGGCGCCTGAGCCAGGCCTGCGCGGCGTAATACATGACCTGCGGCGCCACCACGTGGGCGCCCGGCGCAAGCGTCTCGGTCAGAGCGGCGAAGGCGGCCAGGCCCGAACCGAACACCCGGGCCCCGGCGCCGCCTTCCAGCGTCGCAACGATGTCCTCGGCGTGGGCGAGCGTCGGTGCGCTGTCCCGGCTGTAGATGTGCGGGCCTATCAGCGCGTAGTCCGCGTCGCGGGCGAATGTCGAGGCGCTGTGCAGCGGCGGGACGACCGCGCCGGTCTCCCGGTCGATGCGCCCGAGCGCCTGGGCCGCGAGCGTTTCGGGGTCCAGGTGGTTCTTGCTGGATGTCATGGCGATGTCCGGCTCGGTTCTGTCGCAACGGAGCCGAGCCCAAGCGCGGCCTCCGGTCAAGTCCTCTGTGGCGCGGAGTGGCCAGGTGGTGCCCGGTCGTGTCACTGTTCTGGCCATGCGGACCGGACTCATTGCCGTGGCGGCGGTCGTTCTGGGGGCAAGCCTCGTGCCCGGCCCGCCGGCGCGCGCCGAAACCAGGGTCGATCTGGAACTGGTGCTTGCGATCGATGCGTCGGCCAGCGTCGATCCCGGCGAGTTCTCGCTGCAGGTCGGCGGTGTCGCCAGCGCCATCCGCGACCGGGACGTGCTCGACGCGATCGCGTCGGGACCGATCGGACGCATCGCCATCGCCGCGATCGTCTGGGCGGATGCGAGCCTGCCGAAACACGCCGGAGACTGGCACGTCATCGAGGGGCCGTCCGATGCTGAGGCGTTCGCGCGGCACATCCAGGCCTTTCCGCGCCTCATCAGCGGCGGCACCGGCCTCGGCTCGGGGATCGCCGAGGCGATGCGTCTGATGGAGCGCAACGGCATCTCCGGCGTTCGCCGGGTCGTCGACGTCTCGGGGGACGGGATAGAGACGCCGCCGCGCGAGAATGTGCTGCTCCTTGCCGACGCGCGCGGCATGG
This sequence comes from Microbaculum marinisediminis, assembly GCF_025397915.1. Classification (NCBI taxonomy): domain Bacteria; kingdom Pseudomonadati; phylum Pseudomonadota; class Alphaproteobacteria; order Hyphomicrobiales; family Tepidamorphaceae; genus Microbaculum; species Microbaculum marinisediminis. The sequence continues at coordinate 299,064 of NZ_JALIDZ010000001.1, read as the reverse complement.
CGCTCGGCCGCGGCATCACGGTCAACGGCCTCGCGATCCTCAACGATGTGCCCGATCTCGACGACTACTACCGCGACGAGGTGATCGTCGGGGCGCACGCCTTCGTCATGGTCGCCCGCGACTATCGTGATTTCGCCGAGGCGTTCCGGCGCAAGCTGCTGCGGGAGATCGAGGAGCGCCCGCCCGTATCCCGCCGCGAGCACGGCGATCCGCCCGGTGAGCCCTCCGGTAAGACGGTTTACCTGCGTCCTCGGGGTCCCGCGCGCGAGCCTATCCTTGTGGGGCGGACAGGCGCTAGCATCGCTCGCCCGGAGTGAGCGACGCCATGGCGAAACCGGACGATCCGAAACCGACGCCCGCCTTCGAGGCCGCCGAGAACTATCGTGCGCGCGGCTGGTCGGTCCTGCCGGTCCGCCCGCGCGAGAAGCGGCCGCTGGTCAAATGGGAGGCCCTGCAGACGACGCCGCCTACCAGGGAGCAGGTCGCGGGCTGGTATCGTCGCTGGCCGGACGCCAATGTCGGCATCGTCACCGGCGAGATATCGAACCTCATCGTGATCGATGTCGATCCGAAGCATGGCGGCGACGATTCGCTGGATCGCCTCGAGCGCCGCCACGGGCCGATGCCGGCGACGGTCGAGGCGATCAGCGGCGGCGGAGGGCGTCACCTGTATTTCGCGCATCCGGGGACGCCGCTTCGAAACCGCGCGGGGCTTGAACAGGGGATCGATCTGCGTGGCGACGGCGGCTATATCGTCGCCCCGCCGTCGATCCACCCCTCCGGCAATCCGTATGTCTGGCGCAAGGGGCATTCGCCCGACGAGATCTCGCCGGCACCGTTGCCGCGCTGGCTGTACGGCGCCCTGACCGGCGCGCGCGTCGGCCGCTCCGTCGCCGACTGGCGCCGGCTCGTGCGCGAGGGGGTGGGCGAGGGCGAGCGCAACGCGACGATCGCGTCGCTGACCGGCCATCTGCTCTGGCACGGCGTCGATCCGGAGGTGGCTCTGGAACTCATGCTCGCCTGGAACCGGATGCGCTGCCACCCGCCGCTGGACGATCCCGAGGTGGCGCAGGTCGTCGACAGCATCACCAGGCTGCATGAAGCGCCGGCCGGACCGCCTCCATCACTCTGAAATCCCGAGATTTCGGGCCTTCTATGGAGACAGCGCGGAGCGCCTGTGATGACAGCGTTCGGATAGGTGGTGACGTGTTCGAATGGTAGAGCCGCCCGCGGCGTGCGACCGGCGATATCAATCCGGCTCGTCGTTTTCCGCGTGACGGACGATATCGTCTTCCTCCAGATAGGCGCCCGTTTGTATTTCTATGATGTGCACCGGCGCCTCACCGGGGTTTTCGAGGCGGTGGCGCGCGCCCGCCGGTATATGGATGCAGGTATTCGCCGGCAGCGTCCTGCATGCCCCGTCAAGGGTGGCGCGGGCTGTGCCGTGAACGACGATCCAGTGCTCCGCCCGGTGCCGGTGCGATTGCAGCGACAGCCGCTCGCCCGGGTTGACGACGATTTCCTTGACCTGAAACCCGTCGCCACGGCCGATCACCCGGTACCAGCCCCAGTGCTTGATCACCCGGTCATGGGGGGCGATGTCGTTCTTGCCGGCGTCCGCGAGCGTGGCGACGATATCCTTGACCTTGTCCGCCTCCGCGCGCGGCGCCACGAAGACGGCGCCGTGGCTGGCGGCCACCACCATGTCCCTGAGACCTCGCGCGACGAGGGCGGGTCCGTCGCTGAAGGCGAGGGAGCCGCTGCAATCGACGAGGTCCACCGGACCTTCGATCACGTTTCCGGCCTCCGCCTGCTCGCTGCGCGCTTCATAGAGCGCAGTCCACGAGCCGATATCGGACCAACCCATCGACACGGGGACGACGGCGAGCCTGTCTCCGAGCCGTTCCGCGAACGCGTGGTCGAAGGAAATCGTCCCGAGCCGCGCATAGGCCTCGGGGTCGAGGCGCAGGAAATCGATGTCCCGGCTGGCCTTGTCGCAGGCTGCCCGGCAGGTCGCCACCATCTCGGGATGCAGCGTCTCGGCCTGGTCTAGAAGCGCGGCCGGATCGAACAGGAAGATCCCGGCGTTCCAGAGGAAATTCCCGCTCGCTACGAAGGCTTCCGCGGTCGCTTCGTCGGGCTTCTCGCGGAAGCTGCGCACGCGAAAGACACCATCGCCGCCCGCCGGTGCGTCTGCGTCTGCGTACTCGATATAGCCGTAGCGCGTTGCCGGGTGCGTCGGGCCGATGCCGAACGTCACGACATATCCGGCCCTTGCCGCCGGCATCGCGCGGGTAATCGCGGCGTGGAAGGCGCCCGTGTCGGCAATGACGTGATCGGCGGGTGCCAGCAGAACGAGCCCGCCGGGGGAAAGCCGGGCCTGCGCCCGCAGCGCCGCCACCAGGGCCGCCGGGGCGGTATCGCGGATCTCCGGCTCGAGGACGATCTCGGCGGCGCCGGACGTGTCGCGCAGGTGCTCCGCGATCGCGACCCGGTCATCCCTGTTGCCGAGGACGATCGTCTCGACCGCCATCGAAAATCCGTCGAGCCGGTCGACGGTCGATTGCAGCAGCGAGCGGTCGCCGGCGAGCGTCAGGAAGGGCTTGGGGCAGGACGACCGCGACCAGGGCCACAGCCGTGTCCCGGCACCGCCGCACATGATCGCGTGGACGAGGTCAGTCAATGGACCGGTCCGCCCGAAGCCAAGAGGGCACCCGCGAATCTCCTCCCGCACTGTTTGTCGGTATGGTTCCCCGTCTGTCGTTTTCAGTTTTCGCAGGGCGTCGTCGGTATTTCGATCCCCGGTCTATTGTTGTTCGGACCTCAGAAGCATCTTGGATAATGTATGGCGTGCAGGCAGCGATAGATCAACGCCTGATTGTGCTGGAAATGGTCTTGGTCATGCTGGGGGAGGCGAATAGACCGTCAGGAAATGGCGACGTTGCGTCCATCTTCGCAGGAACGGTCTTGAAACAGACGTTCGGTCTGCCGTCTGCACCCTGGGTCTTGCCGTCAGTTCCGCGCCCGCAATCCTCGCCCGGGCGCCGATCGGCGGAGCGGCCAGCCTATAGGCGCGAGCGGCAAACTCGCCGGCGACAAACGCGCCGCCGATGGGGGAGATCTGCGCTTAGGGGATTGATCTTGAATGGTACAGCTGGCTGGATTCGAACCAGCGACCTCCTGATCCACAATCAGGCGCTCTAACCAACTGAGCTACAGCTGCACGGACGTTCGGGCAGTAAATACGGACAAAGCCCGTCCGGCGCAAGGGCCGGGGAAACAACGGGCCGGCGGAGACGAAAAAAGCCCGGCCACGGGGGCCGGGCTTTTCGATTTGGATGGAGTCTCCGGCGGCGTCGGGGCCTCAGAAGGCCGCCTTCCACTGGGTCATCGCCTTGGCGACGCCGTCGTTGAACGGCTTGGCGGTCTCGGCCTGAACCTTGCTGGCGAGATCCTGAATCTCCTTGGCCTGCGCGGCCAGGGTATCGAACTGCTTGCGGGCGAACTCGGTCTGCAACTCGACGACCTCGGCAAGCGACTTCACACCGAGCATCTTCTCGACGAAATCGAAGCCGGCATTGAAGTTGGCCTTGGCGGCGCCCAGGGCCTTGGACTGGAAGTCCGTCGCGCCCTTGTTGATCGTGGCGAACGTGTCTTCCATCGCGTCGGTCGCCTCTTCGGCGAGCGACTTGTAGGAGTCGTAGGCTTCCTTGGCCTGCATCGCGCCCTTCTCGGCCATCTCGCGGAAGGCGGCGGGCATCTCGAGCGACGAGAACCCGGTGACGTCCTGCTTCACGGAAGCGGCTTTCGGGGCAGCCTTGGTGGCGGTCTTTGCCTTGGTGGTGGTCATGGCGATCATCCTTTCTCGGTTCGGCAGGCGGGCATGCGGCCGCCGATGCGATGAATTCGGGATTTCCGTGTCTGGCGCGGGCATCATTAGCCTCCACGCACTGTACCTAACGGAAATATAGGGAACCGTATTGTGCAATGCAATAGAAAATATTGCAGCGCACAAATTGTGCGCTGATAGCTCCGCGGGCTCGCGTCAGTCGCCTAAGTCGTCGATGGCCGGCCGCGTCGCGATCATGCCCGGGCGGGTGCCCTGGACGGTGATTCGGGCCCGCGCGATATTGCTTTGGGTGACGCCTCGAATCATGCCCAGTCTGTCGCCAGACTGTCGAATGTATCGTTCGTACAAGCCGGCATTTTGCCGGTCATCCACGTCAGCCTGTGGGATTTAACCATTCCGGCGCATGCCGAGGCCGCGAAAGGGGGGCTCTGCTGGACGGCCCTCGTGACCTACGATTATAACAGCCTCATGTGACGGGTCGGCAGGCTTGTGCGGCGGCAGGACCGAACTTCGTTCGCTCGAGGGGGCAGGCCTTGAGAGGCCGGGCGACGATACGGCCCGCGGATTTGGCGGGATGAGGAACTGGAAGCCGAAATGACTGGCCGGCTCGACGAGTCCATGTTGTTGCGCGCCCCCGGCGTTGCCGAAACCATTCTCGGCGCCGCGCCGGCGTGGGTGTGGGATGTGGGTGCGGGCCGCATCCTGCTCGCCAGCGCCGCCGGCATCACCTTCTTCGACGAATCCGACTTCGGGCGGCTCGCCGCGCGCCGGTTCGATATGGAACGCCCGGGCATGAACCAGCTTGCCCGTCTCGGCCGCTCGCTGCCGCGCGACGGCTCGATGCGCCTGGCGCTGTTGCGGTTCTTCGTCGGCCTGCGTGACATATCCATTCCCTGCCAGTGCCGCCTGCTCGCCGATATCGGCCGCGACATCGTGCTGATCGTCGCCGGGCGGAACGGCAAGGCCGAAGCCGATCTCGACGACCGCTTCCTCGCCGCGTTCGCCTCGGTGTCGACGCCGCTGATCCTCACCGGCGCCGCGGGCGAGCTTCGCCGTAACCTGGCCGCCGCCGATCTCGATGCCGAGGCCGGCGAAAGCGTTGCGCTCGCGCTGCCGGACGGTCCGTATTCGCTTGTCGTCTTCGGCGCGGAGGCGCGGGAGACCACCGGGAAAACCGCGGAAGAAGCCCCCGGTGTCGCCGAAACCTCTCTCGTTGGGGAGGCAAAGACAGAACCGGTCGAAGAGGCGACCGCCGAGGAACCGGCTACGCGGCAGCGCCAAGCCGGCCCGCCGCGCGCCGGGCGGCCGCTGCCCAACGTGCGCCGTTTCACTTTCCAGCTTGATGCCGACGGTCGCTTCCTCGAAGTCGGCGCTGCCTTCGCCGAGATCGTCGGCCCCGAGGCCGCCGACGTGGTCGGTCGCGAGTGGATCGATATCGACCTGGAGCTGTTGATCGACACGGACGAGCGCGTCGCCAAGGCGCTCGAGACCCGCGATACCTGGAGCAATATCCAGATCGACTGGCCGACCGACTACGGCGAGATCGCCCGGTTGCGCCTGTCGGCACTTCCGCGTTTCGGCGAGGGCCGGGCCTTCGTCGGCTATCGCGGCTTTGCCGATGTGCTCTCGGTGACGCCGGTCGAGACCGATGAGGGGGCGCAGGCGCCGACCGAGATGGGCGCCGATGCGGCCCCGACGCCGGTCGAAAGGCCATGGCCGCCTGCCCGCACCGGTGAGCGCGCGAAATTGACGATCGTCTCCGCCCGTCCCGACGAGCCACCGGCGAAACGCGAGGAGCCGCCCGCAGAACGCGAGGCCGAGGTCGACAAGCAAGCCGAACCGGCAGAGGAGCCGGCCGCGCCGGAAACAACGCCGAAGACGGCCGAAGTCGGCGGTGCCGGCTCGCGTGTCCTGCGGCTGCATTCCTTCAAGCAGCCCGCAGTCGACGGCGCTCTCAACGACCAGGAACGCAGCGCCTTCGAGGCGATCGCCGAGGCGCTCGGGGCCCGGTGGGACGACGGAAAGCGGGAAGCCGAAGCAGCGGATGAGGCCGACGTCTCCCAATCCGACGCTTCCCAATCCGGGGTGGAACCGGAGGAGATCGTCTCCGAATCCTGCGCGGGCGAAGCCGAGCCGAAAGCGGAAGACCTGGGCGGGACGGTCGAGCGACTGGCCGAAGTCCCGCCCGCAGTGCCGGCCGACGTGCCGTCCAGTACGCCGACAGAGATGCCGACGCAGGCGCCGGTCGCTGCGGCAGCGGCCGAACCGGAACAGCCACGCGCGCCCGACCTCGTCTTCAAGGTCTTCGACCGTGTCCCGGTCGGTCTCGCCATCCTGCGCGACAAGCACGTTCTGGCCGCCAATCGCGCCTTCCTCGATGTGTTCGGCTATGCCGATATCGACGATCTGGAGGTTGCCGGCGGCATCGGCGCGCTGATCGAGGGGCGCGGCGAGGACGACGAACCCGGGACGGCCGTTACGGCGCGCAGGCGCGACGGTACCGCGGTCCCCGTGGAGGTGCGCCTCGGTCGCACGCCGTGGGTGGACGGCCCGGCCATGCTGATGAGTGTCCGTATGGCGCAGGCCAGGGCGGAGCCGCCGCAAGAGGCGCCGGCGGACGATTTCAAGACGGTCCTCGATACCGCCTTCGACGGAGTCTTCGTGCTCGATGCCGACGGGGTGATCCAGTCGGCCAACGCGCGGGGCGCCGCGTTGGTCGGCGTCGACGCGGAAACGCTCGCGGGCAAGTCCTTCACCGATCTGGTCGTGGCGGACGATCGCTCCGCCGTCGCCGACCTGCTGCAGGGGCTTCTTGAGGGCGGCGTCCCGAGCGTCCTGGAGAACGGCCGCGAGATCTCGCTCTCGACCGGGGGCGAGCCGGTGCCGGTCCAGTTCAGCCCCGGCCGGGTCGGAACTGGCGAGCCGGTGCGCATCTGCGTGGTTCTGCGCGATCTGACCGACTGGAAGGCGGCGGAGGCCGACCTGATCGCCGCGCGCAAGCGCGCAGAGGACGCCAGCGCCCAGAAGTCCGATTTCCTGGCCAAGATGAGCCACGAGATCCGCACGCCGCTGAACGGCATCATCGGCTTCTCGGAGGTGATCCTGGAGGAGCGTTTCGGCCCGCTCGGCAACGACCGCTACCGCGAATACATGAAGGACATCCGCGAGTCCGGCGAGCACATTATGAGCCTCGTCAACGACCTGCTCGACCTGTCCAAGGTCGAGGCCGGCAAGCTCCAGATGTCCTTCACCAACCTGCGGCTCAACGACCTGGTCGAGCAGTGCGTCGCGGTGATGCAGCCGCAGTCGAACCGCGCCCGCATCATCATCCGCACCAGCCTGCCCAGCGGCCTTCCCGGCGTCGTCGCCGATGCCCGCTCGATCCGCCAGGTGCTGCTCAACATCCTGTCGAACGCCATCAAGTTCACCCCGCCCGGCGGCCAGGTGATCGTCTCCACGGCGCGTGGCGAGACCGGCGAGGTTCACCTCAGGGTGCGCGACACCGGCGTCGGCATGTCGGACAGCGATGTCGCCACCGCCATGGAGCCGTTCCGCCAGCTCGCCACCGCGCCGTCGACCGGCGAGCGCGGCACCGGATTGGGCCTGCCGCTCGCCAAGGCGCTGACCGAGGCCAACCGCGCGACGTTCAATCTCACCAGCAAGGCGGGCGAGGGGACGCTGGTGGAGATCACCTTCCCGCAGCAAAGGGTGCTGGCGGAGTAGCAAGACCGCCGCCGGCGATCGTCCGTCGCATGGCATGGTCGCGCCTGTCCTGCCGGATGGACCGAGCGTCCGGTGTCGCTTCGATGCCGGGAAACGTCACGAGATTCATGTGCACGACGCAGCGGATGCTTCGCGAAAAGAGGCGGAATACTTGGGCCTGCGGCGGTGCTTGAAATTAGAAGTTTTCTAATTCCAGACTAAACTCGACTTTATTTGTCCGAATTTGTTGACTCGCGCTTCGGCTTCCGCTTTTGTCGCCGTCGACCCGGCATCCCGCCGGTGTCGCGGCCTTTGATGGCAGGGCCTTGACCCCTGTCAATTGGAGGAAAGACATGAAGCCGTTTCTTTCCCGGTCCCTGTGGGCCGGTTCCAGCCTGATTTTCACATCCCTGACGCTTGCCGCCGCGCTGCCCGCGTCGGCTGCCGAAGTCAACGTCTACACGACCCGCGAGCCGGGGCTGATCCAGCCGCTGTTCGACGCCTTCACCGCCGAGACCGGCACCAAGGTGAACGTGCTGTTCGGCAAGGACGAGCTGATCGAGCGCATCGCCGCGGAAGGCGCCAACAGCCCGGCCGACGTGCTGGTCACGGTCGATGTCGGCACGCTCAACCGCGCCAAGGAGGCCGGCATCACCCAGCCGATCGTCTCCGAGGCCGTCGAGGCCAACATTCCGGCGCAGTATCGCGACGCTGACGGCGCCTGGGTCGGCCTGTCGCAGCGCGCCCGCGTCCTCTACGCCTCCCGCGATCGCGTCCCACAGGACACCATCACCTACGCGGAACTCGCCGATCCGAAGTGGCACGGCAGGATCTGCACCCGGTCCGGCCAGCATCCCTACAATATCGGTCTGATCGCCTCGCGCATCGCCCACGAGGGCGCCGAGAAGACCAAGGAGTGGCTCGCCGGCGTGCGCGACAACCTCGCCCACAAGCCGACCGGCAACGACCGTGCCCAGGCCAAGGGCATCTTCGCCGGCGAATGCGACATCGCGCTCGGCAACACCTATTACATGGGCCTGATGCAGACCAACGAGCAGGAGCCCGAGCAGAAGGACTGGGCCAAGGCGATCAAGGTCCTGTTCCCCGATGCCGAGGGTGCGGGGACCCACGTCAACATCTCCGGCGTCGTGCTGGCCAAGAACGCGCCGAACAAGGACGAGGCGATCAAGCTGATCGAGTTCCTGACCTCCGACGCGGCGCAGCGGCTCTATGCCGAGGTCAATTTCGAATATCCCCTGAAGCCCGGCGTTCCGCCGTCCGACATCGTCGCGTCCTGGGGCGCGCTGAAGGCCGATACCTTGCCGCTCACCGACGTGGCGAAGAACCGGGCCGAGGCGAGCGCCCTCGTCGACGAGGTCAATTTCGACGCGGGCCCGAACTCGTGAGCGTTGCGGGTTGAGGTGGCTACGGCCTGTTCGAGGGTCTCTTCGGGGGAACACGCCATGACGGACTCCGGTCTCTCGTCGATATCGCTCGACCGCCGTGCCGAACGCCTCGTGGTGCTCGGCATGCGCGGCTGGCTCGCCGGCTACGAGACCGGCGACATCGCCTGCTGGGAAGCGGTCTGGAACGACTACTGCCGCGAGCTTGGACCGACCCGCGCCAAGCGGGTCGTCTCCGAGCTTGCCGGCTGGGTCCGGGTGCTCCGGTCGGAGGCGTGCCGGACGATCGACTGCTATCCGCGGCCGTGCAAGGTCATGTGCCGGGACGAGTGCCTGGCGCTCCGGCTGGTGTCCGGCTGCCAGAAGGGCATGCGGCCGCTGGCCTGCGAATCCGCCTGCCAGCTGATCGCCGGCGCCCGCATCGACGAGCTCGTGTCGGCGGCCGAATGCCTTGCCGCCGAGCTGGCCGAGGCCGGCCTCGAGATCGAGCCGATTTCCGACGAGGCGATGATGGCGCTCGCCGAGCGTCCGGCCCCGCGGGCCTTGAGCTGAAAGCCCGGGAGGAGCGATGCGTCGGGCGGTGAACGGTGAGGCTCAGGTCGTAGCGCGTCACCGGTCCGCCCTGCGTCATCATCCGTGGATGGTCCTCGGCGCGCTCGCGATCGCCGCGCTCGCGGTCATGCCGATCGTCGCGCTGGTGGTGATCGCTTTCGGCGGCGATCCCTCGATCTGGCCGCACCTGCTGTCCACCGTGCTGCCGCGGTCGACCTGGACGACCGTGCTGCTGATGCTCGGCGTCGGCATGCTGACCGCGATCGTCGGCGTATCGAGCGCCTGGCTCGTCTCCATGTGCCGGTTTCCGGGCCGCGGCGCGCTCGAATGGATGCTGCTCCTGCCGCTGGCGGTGCCGACCTACGTGGTCGCCTACGCCTATGTCGAGATCCTCGATTCGCTCGGGCCGGTGCAGGTCTTCATCCGCGCCCTGTTCGGCTTCCAGAGCGCCCGCGACTACTGGTTCCCGGAGGTTCGCACGCTCGGTGGCGCCATCTTCGTGATGAGCTTCGTGCTCTACCCCTATGTCTACCTGACGGTGCGCGCGACCTTCCTGATGCAGTCGATGTGCGTCCTCGACGTGTCTCGTACCCTCGGCAAGACCGCCTTCGGCACCTTCTTCCACGTCGCCTTGCCGCTCGCCCGACCAGCCGTCGTCGTCGGCGTGACGCTGGCCGCGATGGAATGCCTCAACGATATCGGCGCGGTGCAGTTTCTGGGCGTCCAGACGCTGACGCTGTCGGTCTACTCGACCTGGACCAACCGTGGCGATCTCGCCGGCGCCGCGCAGATCGCCTGCGTCATGCTGGTCGTCGTCCTGTTCCTGATCTGGCTGGAGCGGCGCGGGCGCCGGCTGCAGCGCTTCCACCATACCTCGCGCCGCCTGCAGGCCCTGCCGGACTATCCGCTGACCGGCTGGCGAGCCGCCGGCGCGCTCGCTGTTTGCGGGCTGCCGGTGCTGATCGGCTTCGTCTTCCCCGCGCTCTACCTGCTGGATGCGGCCGCCCGGCGTTTCGCGACCGATTTCGGTCCGGCCTATTTCACGCTGACGGCCAACAGCGTCGGGCTGTCGATCGTTGCCTCCGCCGTCGCCGTCGCCGCCGCCGTGGTCCTCGCCTATGCCGCGCGGCTGACCGGCGCGCGCACGGTCAAGCTTTTGACCCGGATCGCCAGTGTCGGCTACGCGGTCCCGGGCACGGTGCTCGCCGTCGGCATCCTGGTGCCGCTCGCCGCCCTCGACAACCTGGTCGACGGCATGGCGCGATCGCTGCTCGGCATCTCCACCGGCCTGCTGCTCACCGGATCGACCGCCGCGCTCGTCTACGCCTATGCCACCCGCTTCCTCGCGGTCTCCTTCGGAACGGTCGAGGCCGGGCTCGAGCGGGTCACGCCCAATATCGACATGGCCGCACGGTCGCTCGGCCGCACGCCGGCGGCCGCGATGCGCGAGGTGCACCTGCCGTTGCTCAGGCCGGCCGTCGCCACGGCGGCGCTGCTCGTCTTCGTCGATTCGATGAAGGAACTGCCGGCGACGATGCTGCTGCGCCCGTTCAATTTCGAGACGCTGGCGACCCACGTCTATACCTACGCCTCGATGGAGATGGTCGAGCAGGGCGCCATCGCCGCGCTCACCATCGTGCTCGCCGGCCTCGTCCCCGTGGCGCTGCTGGCCCGGACCTCGCGTCTGCCCAAGCGCATCGCCAACCAGGCGGTCCGCGGCGCCGTACCGACGATTTGATCGCCGGCGCTTGCCGCGACGGCGCGACTCGCGACAATTGTCGCCGGTGACGCAGCGACGTCGCCAAACGGGGATCCCCTTGGAGGAAACGATGCGCGAGAAGGAGCTCCGCCTCGCTCTCGTGCTGTATGGCGGCGTCTCGCTCGCCGTCTACATGTTCGGCGTCTGCCGGGAGATCAAGAAGCTCGTCCGCGCGTCGAAGCTGTTCCATGCCATTCAGCCGGAGCAGCGCGAGACCGCCGGGATCGGGCCGGCGGAAGCGGGGCCGGGACGCGAGACCGACACCGAACGCGTCTATTTCGAGCTTCTGCGCCAGCTTGCCCGGCACACCGAGTTGCGCGTCGTCGTCGACGTCATCGCCGGCGCTTCGGCCGGCGGCATCAACGGCATCTTCCTATCGCGCGCGCTGGCCCACGACCTGCCGCTGCATCCCCTGCGCGACATGTGGCTGGAGAACGCCGACGTTACCCGGCTGATCGAGGAGGAGGCGCTGGCCGGCCCCTTCTCCAAGCGGTTCATGACGCCCGTCGTCAGCCGCATCCTGCGCTATGACCCGGTGCTGGCGGAGAACGAGGAAACCCGCACCAAGCTCGACCGCTTCGTGCGGTCCCGCTGGTTCCAGCCGCCCTTTTCCGGCCCTCGGTTCACCGGCTGGATGTTCGACGCGGCGGAGGCGATGGGGGCGGCGATGGGCGAAGCGGTGGGCGAGGGGACGCCCCGCCACTCGCTCCTGCCCGATGATCACGCCCTCGACCTGTTCGTGTCGATCACCGACTACAACGGGCATCCCCGCCAGGTGCCGCTCGACGACCCGCCGGTCGCCATCGAGCTCGACCATCAGTTCGACATGCGGTTCCGCTATCGCCGCCGCGCCTCGGGCCTGATCGAGAGCGAGTTCGACCGCGCCGCCATCCCCGGCCTGATCTTCGCCGCCCGCGCGACATCCTCGTTTCCGGGCGCCTTTGCACCCGCCACCATCGAGGAGACCGAGGCGGTTCTGCACCGCCGGGGTATGGACTGGCCCGATCGCGACGCCTTCATGCGGGCCAAGCTCGCCGAGGTCGCCCGCGATGGTCGCGACCCGCGCACCATTCCCTTCGTCGATGGCGCGGTCGTGACCAACAAGCCCTTCGCCGCCGCGCTGTCCGCGCTGTCGGGACGGCCGGCCAACCGCGAGGTGGTGCGCCGTATCGTCTTCGTCGACCCGAACCCGGACATCGAGTTTTCCGACAATGAGGTACTGCCCGGGTTCTTCCGGGCGATCTTCGCCTCGATGGCCGAGATTCCGCGCAACGAACCCATCCACCACGAACTAGAGCGCGTCGCGGAGCTGAACGATCGGATCGCGGTGGTCTCGGAGGTCGTCGACGCGGCGCGCCCGCGCATCCGGCTGCTGGTGCAGTCGATGCTCGACGAGGATCGCGACGATGCGCCCTCGGCCGGCATATTCGCGGCCTGGCGCGACGTTGCCAACCGCGGCGCGGCCGTGGAGGCGGGCTTTGCCTTCGAAAGCTATCTGCACCTGAAGATCCTGACCGTCGCCCGCCGCCTGCGCGCGTTCATCGAAACGGCGGAGGGGCGCGACCTCGCCGGGCTCGGTCACCGCATCGCCCGACCGCTGCTGATCGAGGCGCGCGATCCCGACGGCCGCGTCTCGGCGGAGGCGATCGCCTTCCTGCGCGCCTTCGACGCCGATTTCCGGGTCCGCCGGCTGCGCTTCGTCATCCGACACCTGAACGAGCTCTACTATTCGAGCCGGTCGGAGGCGGAAGCCGACCCGGTCGATCCCGCCAAACTCGACGAACTGAAGACCGAGTTCTACGACCTGCTCGACGGCATCAAGGAACGCATGTCGGAGCCGCCCGCCGATCCGGACGCCCTGGGCGCCGCGCTTCGCCTCGCCGATCCCGACTCGAGCGCCGCGGACCGGTTTGCCGCGATCGAGCGTCTCGGCCGTGATCTCGGCCTGCAGCAGGTCGACGACCGGCTCGACGAGATCTTCTCGTTGATGGTGCTGAACTATCTGCCGGGCTGGGCCAGGACCGAGCTGATGGTCGCCTATATCGGCTTCCCGTTCTTCGACGTGCTCACCCTGCCGATGACCCAGTGGGAGGACCTCGACGAACTCGACATCATCCGCGTCTTCCGGATCTCGCCCGCCGACGCCCGGACGATCCGCAAGGGCCCGGCGATGGCCAAGTTGAAGGGCCTGCGGCTACGCCGCTTCGCCGCCTTCTTCAATCGCGCCTGGCGCGAGAACGACTATCTGTGGGGCCGCCTCGTCTCGGCGGACCGTCTCGTCACGGTCGTGCTCGCGGCGGCCGGCGACGCGGCGGCCGGCATCGACGCGCTGGCGGCGAAGAAGGCCCTGTTTCGGGCGATCCTCGAGGCCGAGCGCCCGCATCTGAAGGCCGACGAGGGCCTGATCGCCGGTCTCGTCGAGGAGGTGGAGCGGATCGAGGCGGAGCCGTTCGGCGACCCGTCCGCCCCGACTTTCTAGCTGGACGATTTTCTAGCCCGAAGCGTTTTTTAATCCCGGGAATTCAGCGCGTTGAGCCCGGCCCGCAGGGCATCCGGGTCGACGCCGAGCGCTGCCTCGACCTCCGCGTGCGTGTCGCGCCAGATCGGCACCGCCTCGGCCAGCAGCGCGCGGCCTTCAGGCGTCAGCATCAGTTGTCTGCTGCGCCGGTCGTCGGGATCGGTCCTGATCTCGACGAGGCCGCGTCGTTCGAGCGGTTTTAGCGCCGCCGTCAGCGTCGTGCGGTCCATGGCGAGCAGGGTCACCAGATTGCCCATTGCGTGCGGTACCGGCCGGGAGAGCGCGGTCATGAGCGAGAACTGGCCGTTGGTGAGGCCCAGTGGCCGCAACGCTTTGTCGAAGCGCCGGGCCAGTGCGCGCGCCGCGCGCTGCGCATGCAGGCACAGGCAATGGTCGCGGATGAAATGCGCGGTCTCGAGATCGACCGGGGGGGCGTTTGACATGCCGATAATATGTTGATATCAACTCAAGTAGTCAAGCAATAAACGGCGGCATCGGGCCGCCAGCATCGACATGTGCCAACGGCAGGAGGAATTCATGGACGCGCCGCTGACGAAGACGACGCCGGAAGAGGAAGTTCGCGGCGTGATGGGGGATTACTACGAAGCCATCCGATCCGCCGACAGCGATCGTATCGCGTCGTTCTACGCTCCGGACATTCTGGCCTTCGATGCCATCGGCGAGCTGCGTTTCGAGGGGCGCGATGCCTACAAGGCGCATTGGGAGGCGTGCATGGCCATGTGCGAGGGAATGACCGATCCCGTCTTCGAAATGCGCGACCTCGCGGTATCGGCGGGCAGCGACGTGGCGTTCGGGCACTGGCTCGTTCGCTGTGGCGGCACCGACCCGAAGGGCGAGACCAATACGTTCTGGATGCGGGCGAGCGCTGGTCTGGAGCGGCGCGACGACCGGTGGGTGATCGTTCACGAACACAATTCGGCGCCGTTCGATCCCGTCAGCAACGCGGTGATGATGGGTCTCGAACCCTGATCGCCCCGGCCGGCGCAGGAGTGCCAGCGCAGGAGTGAAGGTAACATGGCAAGCGTGCAGACGATCACCCCCTGCCTCTGGTTTGACGGCCGGGCGGAGGAGGCCGCGCAATTCTACGTGTCCATCTTCGACGACTCTGAGATCCTCTCCGTAACCCGCTTCGGCAAGGCCGGCTTCGAGCACCATGGCCGCCCCGAGGGCTCGGCGATGACCGTGACCTACCGGATCGCGGGCCAGCAGTTCACCGCGCTCAACGGGGGACCGAACTTCAGGTTCACAGAAGCCGTCTCCTTCGTCGTGCGGTGCGATAGCCAGGCCGAGGTCGACCGGTTCTGGGCGGCCCTTGCCGACGGCGGCGATCCGGCAGCGCAGGCCTGCGGCTGGCTGAAGGACCGCTTCGGCCTGTCCTGGCAGATCGTGCCGGCCGAGCTGTACGCGATGCTGGAAAGCGGCGAGGCCGACCGGACCGAACGGGCGATGGCCGCGCTGATGGACATGAAGAAGATCGATCTTGCCGCGCTCAGGCGCGCCTACGAAGGCGCCTGAGTACCGGATTGGCCCGCCCGATATCTCTTTGAACCGGCCAACGAGCGACAGCAACCAAACGGAATCACAGGGAGTATTTCGATGTCGGATTTCCAGGGCAAGTTCGTCTGGTACGAGCTGATGACGACGGACACCGCGGCGGCGCGGGCGTTCTACGGCGACGTGGTCGGCTGGGCCGGCCGGGATTCCGGCATGCCGGGCATCGACTACACGCTCCTGTCGGCGAACGGTGCAGATGTCGCCGGAATCATGGATATGCCGGAAGGGCCGTGCGATGCCGCCGGTCCGTTCTGGATCGGCTACGTCGCGGTCGCCGATGTCGACGCGTCTGCGGAGCAGGTTCAGGCCGCGGGCGGCGCGATCAACCGTGCCGCCGACGACATTCCGGGCGTTGGCCGCTTCGCCGTCGTCGCCGATCCTTACGGCGCGTCCTTCTGCCTGTTCGCGGCGCTGCCCATGGACGGTGACGGCCCCGCCGAGGCCGGTCCGATGACGCCGGGCCATACCGGCTGGCACGAACTGATGACGGACGACCTGGAAGGCGCCTTCGCGTTCTATTCCGGCCTGTTCGGATGGGAGAAGGGCGAGGCGTTCGATATGGGGCCGATGGGGATCTATCAGCTCTTCGGCAAGGACGGCACCATGTTCGGCGGCATGATGAAGCGGTCCGCCGACAGTCCGGCCGGCTGGGACTACTACTTCACGGTTCCTGAGATCCGGTCGGCCGTCGAACGGGTCAGAAAGGCCGGCGGAGCGACCAGGTCCGAACCGATGGACGTCCCCGGCGGCGCATGGATCGTGCATGGAACCGACCCGCAGGGCGGCCGCTTCTCGCTGGTCGCCCCGCCGGCGTGATCCGGTCCGCTAGCTCTTCAGGTCCGTCAGATCCCTGAACAGGTCGAGCGCTTCCGGATTGGCGAGCGCCTCCTTGTTCTTCACCTCGCGGCCGTGCACCACGTCGCGCACGGCGAGTTCGGTGATCTTGCCGGACTTGGTGCGCGGGATGTCGGCGACGGCGACCACCTTGGCCGGCACGTGGCGCGGGCTCGCGCCCTCGCGGACCTGCTTGCGGATGCGGGCGATCAGGTCGTCGTCGAGCGTGACGCCCTCTGCGAGGCGGACGAACAGCACGACGCGAACGTCGTCGTCCCACTGCTGGCCGATGGCGATCGCCTCGACGATCTCGGGAAGCTGCTCGACCTGGGCGTAGATCTCGGCGGTGCCGATCCTGACGCCGCCGGGGTTGAGCGTCGCGTCGGAGCGGCCGTGGATGATCACGCCGCCGTGCACCGTCCATTCCGCGAAGTCGCCGTGGCACCAGACGTTGTCGAAGCGCTCGAAATAGGCCGAGCGGTACTTGGCGCCGTCAGGGTCGTTCCAGAACATGATCGGCATCGACGGAAACGCTTTGGTGCAGACCAGTTCGCCCTTGACGCCGGGCGGACAGGACTGGCCGTCGTCGTCCCACATGTCGACGGCCATGCCCAGCCCCGGTCCCTGGATCTCGCCGCGCCACACCGGCGCGATCGGATTGCCGAGGACGAAGCAGGAGACGATGTCGGTGCCGCCGGAGACCGAGGCCAGGTGGATGTCCGGCTTGATCGCCTCGTAGACGAAGTCGAAGCTCTCCGCCGAAAGCGGCGATCCGGTCGAGGCCATCGCCCGGACCGTCGACAAGTCGTGCGTGTCGCGCGGCCTCAGGCCCGCCTTCTTCACCGCGTCGATATATTTCGCCGAGGTGCCGAACAGCGTCATCTTCTCGTCCTGGGCGTAGTCGAACAGGACGTTGCCGGTCGGGTGGAACGGCGAGCCGTCATAGAGCAGCAGCGTCGCGTCGGCGGCCAGCGCGCTGACCAGCCAGTTCCACATCATCCAGCCGAGCGTGGTGAAGTAGAATACCCGGTCCCCCGCCCGGATGTCGGAGTGGAGCTGATGCTCCTTCAGGTGCTGCAGCAGCGTGCCGCCGGCCGAATGCACGATGCACTTCGGAACCCCCGTCGTGCCGCTCGAGAACAGGATGTAGAGCGGATGGGAGAACGGCTGGCGGGCGAACGTGACCGCTTTCGCCGGATGGCCGGCGATCGCCTCGGCCAGCGGCACCGCCTTGGCGACCTTGGCCGCGACCTCCTCGGCGATGTCGAGATAGGGGACGACGATCACCGCCTCGAGCGAGGGCAATCTGTCGGCGACCGCGGCGAGCTTTTCGGCGACTTCGATGCGCTTGCCCGCGTACCAGTATCCGTCGCAGGCGATCAGAACCTTGGGCTCGATCTGGCCGAAGCGATCGAGCACGCCGCGCTCGCCGAAATCCGGCGAGCAGGACGACCAGATCGCCCCGAGCGAGGCCGCGGCCAGCATCGCCGCGATCGATTCCGGCATGTTGGGCATCATCGCCGCGACCCGGTCGCCGGCCGTGACGCCATGCGCCTGAAACACCTGCTGCAACCGCGAAACCAGATCGTTCAGCGCCTTCCAGCTCATCCGGCGGCTAACCTTGTCCTCGCCGCGGAACACGAGCGCGTCGCCGTCGTCGGAGCGGCGCAGCAGGTTCTCGGCGAAATTGAGCCTGGCATCGGGGAAGAACGCGGCGCCGGGCATGCGCTCGCCGTCTTTCAGTAGGGTCTCGCCCTTCTCGCCGATGACGCCGCCGAAATCCCAGACGGCCGACCAGAAGTCCTCGCGCCGCTCGACGGAAAATCTGTGGAGAGCCTCGTATCCGTCGAGGCGGAGGCCGTGCCGTTCATCGACAAGTCGCATGAACCGCGTCATGTTCGCATTCGCGACGGTGTCTGCGGGCGGGGACCAAAGCGGCTGATCGGACATGGTTGCTCCTGGCGACTTCTGTTCGGCCGGGCGCGGCGATGGCGAGCGGCCGGAATACGTTTCGGGCTTATTGCCACAGGCGTCGGCGCGACGCCATCCGATCGGGCCGGAATTGACCCGTCGGTGGCGGAAATATAGTGATTCCGCGGAAACAGTACCGAGGACGGAGTGCGAGCGGCACGACAAAGGTCGACGCCATGAAGCGGCTGGTTATGGCCGCCGCGACCTGTTTGGCGGTTGCGGCCGGCACGCTTTTCTATGTGTCCACCCGGGTCTCGGAGGACGCGGTGCTGCGCGCGACCGCCGAGAAGGTCGCCACGCTGACCGGCAACTGGGTGGAGATCCGCGGCGCGACCACGGTTTCGTTCTTGCCGTTTCCGGTGTTCGAGCTGAACGATGTCGTGCTGACGCGGCGCGAGGGCGATGAGGCCGACGAGATCGCCGCGATCGACGTGCTGCGTGGGTCCGTCGCCGTTCTGCCGCTGCTGATCGGTCATGTCGAGCTCAAGGATTTCGTGCTGGTGCGTCCGCGCGTCCGCCTCGCGGTCGACCGCCGCGGCCGCGGGAACTGGATCGCCGGCCGCCGACGCGCCGCCGAAGACGATACCGCGCCGCCGCCGGTGGAAGACCAGCATCTGGGAAGCTTCCGCATCGAAGACGGTGCGATTGCCTATGCGAACGAGCGGACCGGCGCCCGGCATGCCCTGACCGCCGTCAACGCTACGATATCCTGGTCCCGTCTCGCCGCCCCACTGAATGCTACCGGCACGTTGATCTGGAACGGCGAGAACGTACGGTTCGGTCTCGGCGCCGAGGCTCCGCTCGACTTCGTGAACAACGGCAGTTCCCAGGCCCGCATCAGCGTGGAATCGGGTGTCGCCAATGTCGCGTTCGACGGCAATGCCCACAACAAGCCGGATCCCCAGCTCGAGGGCACCGCGCGGCTGCAGGCGCCGTCGGTGCGCGGCCTGTTGCGCTGGATCGGTACCGACCTGGGCTCCGGACCCGGCCTCAACGCGGTGTCGCTTGCCGGCAGGATCAATCTGATCGGCAATTCGCTGTCCCTGTCCGAGTTGGTCCTCAGCCTCGATAACAACGAGGCGGAGGGGGGCGTGAAGATCACGCTCGGCGGAAAGCAGACAGGGATTCAGGGCACGCTCGCCTTCGAGACCCTCGATCTCGGCGTCTACCGAACCCCGCCCGAGGAGGGCGCGCCGACGGTTCCGCAGCCGGAACAGGCCATGTCGACCGTCGTCGACCTGTCCGCGTTGCAGCGCTTCGGCGCCGATCTGCGGGTGTCCGCCGCCAGCGTGACCTATGGCGATCTGACCCTCGGCCGCACCGCCGGCACGGTCACCGTGCGCAAGGGCGCCATCGATCTCGGCGTCGGCGAGGCGACGCTCTATGGCGGTATGGCGCAAGGCAGCATCAGCGCCACGCCGACCCCGGACGGGGCCAGGATCAAGGTCGCCCTGAAGCTGGACAAGACCGATATCGGTCAGCTGCTGACCGCGCTCAGCGGCTCCTCGCGCATCTCCGGCACGACGACCGCCCGGGTGGACCTGTCGGGGACGGGCCGCACGGTGGCCGGCATCGTCGCCAGCCTGTCTGGCAATGCCACGCTGGCGATTTCACCGGGCGCGATTCAGGGCATCGACATCGAAAAGCTGCTGGCCGCGCTGGAAACCGGCCGCGTCGAGGGCTGGCCGGCGACGTCGGCCGCCACCGATCTCGACGACCTGACCGCCACCTTCACCGTATCCGAAGGCACCGCCACGACCGAGGATTTCCGGGTGACGGGGCCGAAGATCGCGGTGTCCGCCGATGGCGAGGTTCGGCTGGTCTCCGCCTCGATCGCCGGGCACGGCACCGCCGATCTGGGCGCGGCGTCGGAATCGGCGATCAACGGGTCTGCAGGCATTTTCTCGGTGCCGTTCGTGATCGAAGGACCGATCGCCAACCCGACCCTCTATCCCGATCCGGTCTGGCTGTTGAATCGACCGACCGCGGCGCCCGAGGAGATCGAGCAGCTGCGTAAGGATCTGCAGCAGAGCCAGCCCGAGGACGTGGTCGAGGACCTGGTCCAGCGTGGCCGCGACATGCCGCCCAAGCCCGCGCCGAGCGAAGAGCAACCGATGGCGCCGAGGCAGTAGAGCTCCGAACCCGCGATCCGCCCCCGGGGACCAGCCCCCGCGACCAGGGTCGTCGCGAGGGCCGGTGTCGTTGTGTATCCTGACGGGCGAATCGCGCAGTCGCTTTTGATCCGGGTCCGTCGGCGCATGTCGTCCGTGTTGTTTCGTCGCTTTCGGGAGCGTTTTCCTCTCCTCGCCGTCTCCGTCGCCGCCGTTCTTGTGGCAGCTGGAGTCGCCCTGCCGTCCATTGCCGCGGCGCAGGAAGGGGGGCTGACGCTGTTCGTGGTCACCGAGCCGCCGATGACGTCGGAGCCGGGCCCGGTATCCTATTCGCCGGGCTCGCGGGCGGTGGCGCGGCTGATCTTCGAGAACCGGGGCGAGGCGCCGCTGGAAGCGATCCGGGTCGAGGTAGAGCTGGCCGGCGCCTGGCCGGCGGTGACCGGCGCCAGCACCTGGACGCGGGACGGCAACACGGTCCGCGCGACCGTCGGCACGCTGGCGCCCGGCGGCTCGATCGAACTGCCCCTGGTCGTCGAGCTTGCCGACGGCACCGAGCGCGGGGCACGCGGCACCGGCGGCGAGGCGCGGATCCGCGCAAGCGTCCCGGCCAGCGGCGAGACGCTGGTCGCCGAGGCCGAGTGGCCGATCGCCAGTTGCGCCGACGCCTACCACGCGGCGCTGCGGCGGATCCGCTACGGCACCTTCGCCGCTCTGCGCGCTGCGGTCGATGCGTCGCGGGAGGCCGACACATCGCTGCCGGGGCGTACCGTCTTCACGTTCAGGCCGGATGGCGGGCGCGAGGCCGCCTCCGCGGTCCGGTTTTCCGAACGGATCGCCAAGGCGCGCGGCCTCGACAGCTACTACACCACCGAGGACATCCGCTGGATCTCCGGCCGGCTGATCAACGACATCGGCGTCTATCTCGGCCAGGACCGCTATCCGGGCCTGTGCACGGGCGTGGCGGAATGGACCGCGATCCTGCAGGACTATATCGGCCGCTTCACCAAGCGGGCGGACGAGATCGGCGCCTATCGCGCCAGCCTGCAGCAGGCCGCGCGTGCCGCGGTCGTCACGGCGGGTTACGGCAGCCTGGGTGTGGACGGCGGCATCGAGCCGAGGAACGTCGCGGCGTCGCTTTTGTCGTCGATCGCCCCCGCCGACGCACCGCCGGCCGGCGCCGCCATCTTCGCTGCCGCCCGCGATGGCGTGGAGGCGGCCGGAACTACGCTGACGCCCGAGCGCCGCGACGACCTGTCCAGGGCGTTCGCCGCGCTCGAACGGCTCTGGTATCTCGATCTGGCCTTCGACCGGGCAGCGGCCGTCGCAGACGGCTTCACCGGCACGCTCGACGCCATCCGCGAGGCGCACGACACCACCTGCACCTGCGGCTCGTAGAGCGCGGCCGAAAGGCCGAGCCGTATCGGGCCCGGATCGCTCCGGCCTTCGACCCCAAACAGCGGGACGCCGGCTACGGCGCCGCGGCCGCCATGCGCTCGGCCTTCTGCCGTTCCACTTCCTGCCGCTTGGTGATCAGCGAGGCGGTGATCACGCCGAAGGTGACGATGGTGATCAGCACGGTGGAGACCGCGTTGATC
Organism: Microbaculum marinisediminis; assembly: GCF_025397915.1. NCBI lineage: Bacteria > Pseudomonadati > Pseudomonadota > Alphaproteobacteria > Hyphomicrobiales > Tepidamorphaceae > Microbaculum > Microbaculum marinisediminis. The sequence goes on along the minus strand of NZ_JALIDZ010000001.1, from coordinate 277,194 downwards.
TCCGGCGTGACGCCGAGGCGGACGGCGGAATAGATGCGCATCGGCAGGGTCGTCGCGCCGGGGCCCGTGGTGAAGCTGGCGATCACCAGGTCGTCGAGCGACAACGTGAAGGCCAGCATCCATCCCGCGATGATCGCCGGCAGGATGATCGGTAGCGTCACCACGAAGAAGGTCTTGAACGGCGGGCAGCCGAGATCCATCGCCGCCTCTTCCAGCGAGCGGTCGAAGGTGACGAGGCGCGACTGCACCACCACCGCGACGAAGCACAGCGAGAAGGTGACGTGGGCGATGGTCACCGTCCAGAAGCCGCGGTCGAAATTGACCGCCACGAACAGCAGCAGCAGCGACAGGCCGGTGATGACCTCGGGCATGACCAGCGGCGCGTAGACCATGCCGGAGAACAGCGTGCGCCCGTAGAACCGGCCGTGCCGCACCAGCGCCAGCGCCGCCAGCGTGCCGAACACGGTGGCGACCGTCGCCGACAGGAGGCCGACGCGCAACGTCACCCAGGCCGCGTCCAGCAGCTGCTGGTTCTGGAGCATCGCCACATACCACTTGGTCGACCAGCCGGCCCAGATGGCGACGTTTCGACCGGCATTGAACGAGTAGATGACCAGCAGAACGATCGGGAGGTAGAGGAAGGCGAAGCCGAGCGTCACCGAGACGATGTTGAAGAGGCTGGGGCCTTTCCTCATGTGTTCCGCTCCTGCTGGCGCTGCTGCAGGTTCTGGAAGATCACGATGGGGATGACCAGGATCAGGAGCAGGATCACCGCCACCGAGGAGGCCAGCGGCCAGTCGCGGTTTGAGAAGAACTCCGCCCACAGCGTCTTGCCGATCATCAGCGTCTCCGATCCGCCGAGCAGATCCGGGATCACGAACTCGCCGACCGCCGGGATGAACACCAGGAAGCAGCCGGCGATGACGCCGGGCAGCGACAGCGGGAAGGTGACGACCCAGAACGTCTTGTACGGCGGGCAGCCCAGATCGGACGCCGCCTCCAGGAGCGACTCGTCCATCTTCTCGAGCGCGGCATAGAGCGGCAGCACCATGAACGGCAGGTACGAATAGACGATGCCGATATAGACGGCGATGTTGGTCGACAGGATGGTCAGCGGCGAGTCGATCAGTCCGATCCAGCTCAGGAACGTGTTGAGCAGCCCCTCGCGGCTCAGGATGCCGATCCAGGCGTAGACGCGGATCAGGAAGCTCGTCCAGAACGGCAGGATGACCAGCATCACCAGCGTCGGCCGCCACGCCTTCGGCGAGCGTGCCATGCCATAGGCGATGGGGTAGCCGATGAGCAGAACGATGAAGGTCGAGACCAGGGCGATCTGCAGGCTCGACAGGTAGGACTTGATGTAGAGCGAGTCCGACGCCAGGAAGGCGTAGTTGTCGAGCGACAGCTCGCGCAGGCTCTCCAGGAACGCGCCTATTCCCGCCGACAGGTCGAAGGTCGGCAGGTACGGCGGCATGGCGATAGCCGTCTGCGACAGCGATATCTTCAGGACGATCAGGAACGGCGCCAGGAAGAAGGCAAGCAGCCACAGGTAGGGGACGAGAACCACCAGGCTCTTCGACTTGATCAACGGTTTGCGGGTCGGCGCGGCCATCGCTTCACCTCCTCACGTCGTCAGGACGACGCCGGCGTCGCGCGGCCAGGTGAGCCACACCTTGTCGTCCCAGCCGATCGGCCGTTCCACCAGGCGCGTCTGGTTGGTCACCGTCGACTTGATGACGTTCCCGTTGTCGAGCTTGACGTGATAGACGGAGACGTCGCCGAGATAGCCGATATCCCAGACCTCGCCGCTGACGCAGTTGGTCGCCGTGTCGGCCGGTTCGTCGAGCGAGATGCGCATCTTCTCCGGCCGGATGGCGAGCCAGGCGTCGGCGCCAACCGTCGCATCGACGTCGTCCTGGCTGGCGACGATGGTGCAGGCGATCTCGTCGCTCCTGATACGCACGCCCGCGTCGTCGAGCGCGGCGATCTTGCCGCTCAGGAAATTCACGTCGCCGATGAAGTCGGCGACATAGCGCGTGCTCGGGAACTCGTAGATGACCGCGGGCGAGGCCACCTGGATGATCTTGCCGTGGTCCATGACGGCGATGCGGTCCGACACCGTCATCGCTTCTTCCTGGTCGTGGGTGACGATCACGAAGGTCAGGCCGAGCTCCTGTTGCAGGTCCATCAGCTCGAACTGGGTTTCCTCGCGCAGCTTGCGGTCGAGCGCGCCGAGCGGCTCGTCGAGGAGCAGCACCTTCGGCCGCTTGGCGATCGAGCGGGCGAGCGCGACGCGCTGGCGCTGGCCGCCGGAGAGCTGGTGCGGCTTGCGCTTGGCGAAGGGCTCAAGCTTGGTGAGCCGCAGCATCTCGTTGACCCGCGCCGCGATGTCGGCCTTGGCCATGCCGTCCTGCTTGAGGCCGAAGGCGATGTTGCCCTCCACCGTCATGTGCGGAAACAGGGCGTAGGACTGGAACATCATGTTGACCGGCCGCCGGTGTGGCGGCACGCCGGAGATGTCCTGGCCGTCGAGCAGGATGCGCCCCTCGCTCGGCTTCTCGAAGCCCGCGAGCATTCGCAGCAGGGTCGTCTTGCCGCAACCGGACGGCCCCAGCAGCGAGAAGAACTCGCGCTCGTAGACGTCGAGGCTGAGATTGTCGACGGCGACGAAGTCGCCGAAGCGCTTGGTTACGTTGTCGAAGCGGATAAACGCTTTCGCCGACGGGTCTTCCCATGGCGCGAACTTGCGCTTGATGGGCCCGGATGCCTTGGCCGCCATTCAACCCCCCCCCGTGCCGATGCGACACTAGCAAAAGACAGAAAACCGATCCGGACAGGAAACGGGCCGGGGAATTTCCCCGGCCCGGATCGGCTTCTGCATTCAGGTGCCCGACTTGATCCGGGTCCATGCGCGGGTGACCACCCGCTGGACTTTCGGGTCGTAGGGCGTGGTCGTGTACAGCCGTCCGACGGTCTCCTCGTCGGGATAGATCGCCGTGTCGCCGATCACGTCCTCTTCCAGCAACGGCTGGGAGTCCTTGTTGCCGTTGGCGTAGTAGATGTAGTTCGAGTTCTCAGCCGCGATCTCGGGCTTCATCATGAAGTTGATGAAGGCGAGCGCCTCTTCGGGGTGCGGCGCGTCGGCGGGGATCGCCAGGTTGTCGAACCACATCATCGCGCCTTCCTTCGGGATCGCATAGGCGATCTCGATGCCGGTATCGGCTTCCGCGGCGCGGTCGCGCGACTGCAGGATGTCGCCCGACCAGCCGACCGCCAGGCAGATGTTCCCGTTGGCCAGCGCCTCGATGTACTCCGAGGAGTGGAACTTCTGGACGTGCGGACGGATCGTCTCGATCAGCTTGGCGGCTTCCTCGATCTCGGCCGGGTCCTTGGAGTCCGGGTCCTTGCCCAGGTAGTTGAGTGCGGCCGGGATCATCTCGTCGGCGGCGTCGAGCATGTGGATGCCGCAGTCGGCGAACTTGGAGACCACCTCCGGATCGAAGATCATCGCCCAGGAATCCACCGGCGCGTCGGGCATGCGTTCCTCGATCATGCCGACGTTGTAGCCGATGCCGGTCGTCCCCCACATGTAGTTGACGGCATGCTCGTTGCCGGGGTCGAACTTGGCGATGCGCTCGGCGATCGCATCCCACTGATGCGTGATGTTCGGCAGCTTCGACTTGTCGAGCGGCTGGAACACGCCGGCCTGGATCTGGCGGGCCAGGAAGGTGCCGGACGGCACCACCACGTCGTAGCCCGTGCTGCCGGCCAGCAGCTTGGTCTCGAGGATGTCGTTGGAGTCGAACACGTCGTAGACGACCTTGATGCCGGTCTCCTCGGTGAACTCGTCGAGGACGTCTTCGCCGATGTAGTCCGACCAGTTGTAGACGTGCACCACCTTGTCCTGGGCCGTGGCCGCGACGGTCATCGCGGCGCTCACGGCCAGGGCGGTGGCGATACGGTTGACGATCATTCTGTTCTCCTGTTCTCCGTTGGCTTTTGACTTCGGACCGTCTTGCGCGGTCCCGTCTCTCTGCGTCGCATCAAAACGCCGATTTCACTGGCGTGCAACACCGTCCCTCGCGTTCCCGCGGCACATATTTAGGTTACGAATCCGAGCGGCAAATTCTAAGCCGCGAAACCCTTGGGTTCCGGGCGCTTCACCCTGCCGCGAAAACTCGCCATAGCGCCGATTCCACCGGCGCGCAACACGCGTCTGACGCGCTGCCGCGTCACAGATACGTCTCGTATTCGAGCGGTGACACGTAAGCCTCGAAACCCTCGAGTTCCTGGCGCTTGATCTTGCCGTAGAAGTCCCGCCATTCGGCGCCGAACGTATCGGCGATCCAGTCGGACGTCTCGAAGCGGTCCAGCGCATGGCGCATGGTCGGCGGCAGCCGGTCGGTGGCGACCGCGCTGACGTCGCCCTCGACGGGCAGCGGCAACGGCAGGTCCTCGGCCAGCCCCCGCTCCGCGCCGGCCAGGATGGCGGCCAGCACGAGATGCGGATTGGCGTCGGCGCCGGCGACCCGGTGTTCGAACCGCCGCGCCGGCCCGCTGGCGCGCGGCAGCCGCACGGCGACGTAGCGGTTGTTCTCCGCCCACAGCGCCTTCGACGGCGAATAGGCGCCGGAAAGCCGGCGGAAGCCGTTATAGGTCGACACGAACAGCAGCGTCGCCTCGTGCATGGTGTCGAGCAGGCCGGCGACGCAGCGCCGCAGCAGCGCCTCGCCGTCGGGGCCGGTGCCGAACACGTTGCGCCCGTCCTGGTCGACGAGGCTGACATGGGCGTGCATGCCGTTGCCCGAGCGCTCGGCGAACGGCTTGGCCATGAACGAGGCCTTCAGCCCGTGCTTGCGCGCGACCTGCCGGATGATCCGCCGCAGCATCAGCGCCTGGTCGGCTGCGGCGAACGGATCGCCGACATGCAGGAGGTTGATCTCGAACTGCCCCGGAGCGGCTTCCGAGATGATGGTGTCGGTGGCCACGTCCAGCGCCTCGGCGGCCGCCTCGATCTCGGCGAACAGGTCGCTGTAGGCCCGCAGGTCCGATACCGAATAGATGTTGGTGCGGTCCGGGCCGATGCCCTCGTTGACGGCCGATGGCACCGTGCCGGCGTCGGCGTCCGCGAACAGGTAGAATTCCAGCTCGAACGCGGTGACCGGGCGCAGGCCCCGCGCGGCCAGCCGTGCGACGGCTTTCTCCAGCAGCGTTCGCGGGTCGGCGAAGAACGGCCCGCCGTCCTCGTCGTCCATCCTGAGCATCACCTGGGCCGTCGGCCGCTCCGCCCAGGGCACGCGCCGCAGGCTGCCCGGCACCGGCCGGCACATCCCGTCGCGGTCGCCGGTCTCGTGATACAGGCCGGTCGCCAGCACGTCGGATCCCCAGGCATCCAGCGCGAACACCGATTTCGCCAGCGCCAGCCCATCGCGGAACAGCCCGTCGATGTGATTGGCCGGCATCCACTTGCCGCGGAACACCCCGTTGGAGTCCGGCAGCAGCAGTTCGACGATTTCGATGTCGGGATTGGCCGAGGTGAAGCGTGCGGCTTCGTCCGCGATCCTGGGTATGGGTTGTTCCACCACCGGGTGGGCCATGGATATGCCGTCGGTTGCGTCTAGAAGGGCTTTCTGGAATTATTATCGGCAAATGTGATCACGCTTCGAGAGGGCTGTCAACTTGGGTGCCGGACGAGAGTCGGAAGGTGTGCGGGAGACCATGCACGAGCGCGTCTATCGGGAGCTGCGCGCTCGCCTGATTTGCGGCCGCGTCGTTCCCGGCCGGCCGGTGACCTTGCGGGGTCTGGCCTCGGAACTCGGGGTGAGCCCGATGCCGGTCCGCGAGGCCGTCAGCCGGCTGGTCGCCGAGCGCGCCCTGGCGATGACGCCGAGCCGGCGCATCGCGGTTCCCGAGATGACGCGGCAGCGCTTCGAAGAGCTGGTGACGGCCCGCGAACGGCTCGAGCCGGCCGCCGCCAGCCGCGCCCTGCCGTACCTCCAGCGCCGCGACGTCGCCGCGCTGCGCAAGATCGATGACGGGTTGGAAGAGCAGCTCAAGACCGGAAACGTCGAGGGCTATGTCGCCGCCAACCACGCCTTCCATTTCCACATCTACAGCGCCGCGCCCTCCGAGGTGCTGGTTCCGCTGATCGAGAGCCTGTGGATGCAGTTCGGGCCGTTCATGCGCCTCGTCTACGGCCGGGTCGGCACCAGCTGGCTCGTCGACTATCACGAGCAGGCGCTCGCCGCGATCCTGGCCCGCGACGCCGAAGCGCTGGCCGACGCCATCCGGTCCGACATCCGCGACGGCATGCAGCACATCGGCAACAGCGTCTTCGAAAGCGACGAGCCGTCGCCGCGCCACGCCGGGGCGAGCTGATCGTCGCGCCCGCCCTTTGTGCCTGAAGTCGGTCGGTGGATTGACTTTCGGGATTTGTGATCACAAAATTGGGGCATCCGAAACATCAGGCGGCCGGCGCGGCTATTAGACGTTCGCGCAATGGTCGCGGGCTGCGCAAGGATGCCACGCAAAAAAGTGTCACAAGAGACCCTGGAGTCCCCGCGCGGGGTTGCTTCTTTCGACGAAGCGAAAGCGTGGGTGGCCACCCGGAACATCGATGACGTCGAGTGCATCGTGCCGGATCAGTCCGGGGTCGCACGCGGCAAGCTGATGCCCGCCTCGAAGTTCTTCGAGGGCCGCGTCATGAACATGCCGGAGTCGATCTTCTACCAGACGATAAGCGGCGACTATCCCAAACTGGACGGCCTCGCCGGCCTCGACCCGGCCGACGGCGACCTCCTGTTCAGGCCGGATTTCGCCACGCTGTGCATCGTGCCCTGGGAGGAGGAGCCGACCGCGCAGGTCATCCACGACGCCTATCACTCCGACGGGCGCGTGGTCGAGCTCGCCCCGCGGCAGGTGCTGCGGCGGGTGATCAAGCTGTTCGAGAACCGCGGCTGGAAGCCGGTGGTGGCGCCCGAGGTGGAGTTCTACCTGGTCCGCCCCAACACCGATCCGGACTATCCGCTGGAGCCGCCGATCGGCCGTTCGGGCCGCCCCGAGACGGGGCGCAAGTCGTTCTCGATCTCGGCGGTCAACGAATTCGACCCGCTGTTCGACGACATCTACGACTATTCGGAAGCCCAGGGCCTCGAGATCGACACGCTGATCCACGAGGAAGGCGCCGCGCAGATGGAGATCAACCTGCGCCATGGCGACCCGCTGGAGCTCGCCGACCAGGTGTTCCTGTTCAAGCGGACGATCCGCGAGGCGGCGCTCAAGCACAACACCTACGCCACCTTCATGGCCAAGCCGATCGCCCAGGAGCCCGGCAGCGCCATGCACATCCACCAGTCGATCGTCGATGCGAAGACGGGCCGGAACATCTTCTCCGACGCGGACGGCGAGCCGACCACCGAGTTCTTCTCGTTCATCGCCGGTCTGCAGGAATACCTGCCGGCAGCGATGTGCATGCTCGCCCCGTATGTGAATTCCTACCGGCGGCTGGCGCGCTATACCGCCGCCCCGATCAATATCCAGTGGGGCCACGACAACCGCACCGTCGGCCTGCGCATTCCGCGCTCCAAGCCGGACGCCCGCCGCGTCGAGAACCGGGTGCCGTCCTCCGACGCCAATCCCTATCTGGCGATCGCCGCCTCGCTCGCCTGCGGCTGGCTCGGTATCCAGAAGGGGCTGACACCCTCCGATCCGATCAAGGGGTCGGCCCGCGATCTGCCCTACGACCTGCCGCGCGGCCTGCTCGAGGCGGTCGCCGCGTTCCAGGAATGCGAGCCGATGCGGGAGGTGTTCGGCGAGACCTTCGTGTCGGTCTACTCCGCCCTCAAGCAGGAGGAGTTCGAGACCTTCATGCGGGTGATCAGCCCGTGGGAACGCGAGTATCTGCTGTTGAACGTATGACGAGCCCGTCGCCGCCCCGGCCGATCGTCGGGGGCAAGGCGACACTTCCGACAGGAGCCATCATGAACCATGCCCCCAATCTCTCGACCGCCGACATTCAGCGCGTCGACGCCGCCCATCACCTCCACCCGTTCACCGACTACAAGGCGCTGAACGCGGAGAAGAGCCGCGTCATCGCCCGCGGCGACGGCATCTGGCTGTGGGATACGGATGGCAACCGCTTTCTCGACGGCATGGCCGGCCTGTGGTGCACCCAGATCGGCCACGGCCGCCGCGAGATCGCCGACGCCGTGCACCGGCAGATGACCGAGCTCGAGTACTACAACACCTTCTTCAAGACGACGCATCCCGCCGCGGCGAAGCTGTCGGAGGTGCTGGCCGAGCTGACGCCCGAGGGCCTCAACCACGTCTTCTTCACCAATTCCGGGTCCGAGGCCAACGACACCGTGTTCCGCATGGTGCGCTACTACTGGCAGCTTCTCGGCAAGCCGTCGAAGCAGGTGATCATCGGCCGCAACTACGGCTACCACGGCTCGACCGTGGCCGCCTCGGCGCTCGGCGGCATGGCCGGCATGCATGCCCAGGCCGGCATGGTTCCCGGCGTGCATCACATCACGCCGCCCTATTGGTTCGACTACGGTGGCGACATGTCGCCCGAGGAATTCGGCGTCTGGGCGGCGCGGGAGCTCGAGCGCGCGATCGACGAACTCGGCGAGGACAATGTCGCCGCCTTCATCGCCGAGCCGATCCAGGGCGCCGGCGGCGTGCTGATCCCGCCGGAGACCTACTGGCCGGAAATCCGGCGCATCTGCTCCGAGCGCGACATCCTGCTCGTCGTCGACGAGGTCATCTGCGGCTTCGGACGCACCGGAAACTGGTTCGGCTCCGACACCTACGACCTGAAGCCCGACCTGATGCCGATCGCCAAGGGCCTGTCGTCCGGCTACCTGCCGATCGGCGGCGTCATGGTCAGCGACCGCGTCGCCGAGGTGGTCATCGAAAAGGGCGGCGAGTTCTACCACGGCTACACCTACTCGGGGCATCCGGCCGCCTGCGCCGCGGCGCTGGAGAACCTGCGCATCATGCGCGACGAGAAGGTGGTCGAGCACTGCGCCAACGAGGCCGCGCCCTATCTGCAGCAGAAGTGGGCGGAGTTCGGCGAGCACCCGCTGGTCGGCGAGGCGCGCATGAAGGGCCTGGTCGGCGCGCTGGAGCTGGTGCCCAACAAGCCGAACCGCGCCGAGCGGTTCGACAATGTCGGCCAGGTCGGCACCATGGCCCGCGATTTTTCCTTCGGCAACGGCCTGATCATGCGCGGCGTCCGCGATGCCCTGATCATCTCGCCGCCGCTGGTGATGACCCGCGAGGAGATCGACCAGATGGCCAAGCTCATCGGGAAGACTCTCGACGACACTTATGCCGAGCTGAAGAAGCAGGGTCGTATCGGCTAGGCGCGGAGACCGCGATGGAAAGGCCGGGGGAACCGTATCCCGTCGATTCCTGGTACACGGAGACGGCGCACGCGCTCGACCCGTTCCCGGCGATCGACGGCGACATCCGGGCCGACGTCGCCATCGTCGGCGGCGGCTTCACCGGCCTGTCGGCGGCGCTGCATCTGGCCGAGCGCGGCGTCGACGTCGTCCTGCTCGAGGCGAACCGCGTCGGCTGGGGCGCGTCGGGCCGCAATGGCGGCCAGATCCACTCCGGCCAGCGCCGCGACGTCGAATGGACCGAGGCGCAGTTCGGCGTCGAGCGTTCGAAGCGGCTGTGGGCGCTGGCCGAGGAGGCGAAGGCGCTTGTGCGCGGCCTGATCGATCGTCACGGTATCGATTGCGACCTGCGCGACGGCCTTTTCGGCACCGCCCACAAGCAGCGCTACGTCGCCGGCGAACGGCGCTACGTCGACAAGCTGCGCGGCGAGTACGGCTACGACCAGATCGAATGGGTCGGGCGCGACGACCTCGCCGAAGCGCTCGGCACCGACGTCTATTTCGGCGGCATGCGCGATGCCGGCGCGGGCCATCTGCACCCGCTGAACTTCGCACTCGGGCTCGCCCGCGCCGCCGCCGCGGCCGGCGCGCGCATCCACGAGGCAACCGTCGTCACCGGACTAGAGGGCGGCGCCACGCCGGTGCTGGTGACGCCGCGCGGCCGCGTATCGGCCGATACCGTGATCCTTGCCGGCAACGGCTATCTCGACGGCGTCGAACCCGACGTCGAGTCGCGCGTCATGCCGATCAACAACTACGTCCTGACCACCGAGCCCATCGGTGCCGGCGCGCCGGGCGGGATCCTGAAGGGCGGCGAGGCGGCCTCCGATTCCCGCTTCGTCATCTACTACTGGCGCCCGACGCCGGACGGCCGCCTGCTGTTCGGCGGCGGCGAGACCTACACGCGGACCTTCCCCGCCGACGTCCGCGCCTTCGTGCGCAAGCACATGCTGAACATCTATCCGCAGTTCAGGGACGCGCGGATCGACCATGCCTGGGGCGGCACGCTGGCGGTCACCGTCAACCGTCTGCCCTATATCCGCAAGATCAGGACCGGCGTCTATGTCGGCGCCGGTTATTCCGGCCAGGGCGTCACCATCGCCCCGCTCGGCGGCAAGCTGCTGGCCGACGCGCTGACCGATGCGCCGGACCGGCTCGACGACTTCGCGTCGATGTCCTGCCCGCCGTTTCCGGGCGGCAAGTGGCTGCGCACGCCGACGCTGGTCGCCGCCATGACCTGGTTCGCGCTTCGCGACCGATTGTAGTTCGCCCGCCGATCGGTCAGGCTGGTGGCCATGAGCGGATCGATCGTCATCCTCGACGGCAGTATGGGCCAGGAGCTCGAGACGGCGGGCGCGCCCTTCCGCAGGCCCGAATGGTCGGCGCTGGCGCTGATGGAGGGCCCCGACCACGTGCGCCGCGCCCATGACGCCTATGTCGCCGCCGGCGCCGAGATACTCACCACCAACGCCTATGCCCTGGTGCCCTATCATATCGGAGAGGCGCGCTTCGCCGCGGATGCCGCGCGGCTCGCCGCGCTCGCCGGCCGTCTGGCGCGCGAGGCCGCCGACGCGGCAGGCGAGGGCAGGGTGCGCGTGGCCGGCTGCCTGCCGCCGTTGTTCGGCTCCTATCGCCCCGACTTGTTCGATCCCGCGCGCGCGCCCGAACTGCTCGCCGTTCTGATCGGCGCGCAGGCGCCGTATGTCGATCTGTGGCTCGCCGAGACCATGGGGTCGATCGCCGAAGTCGAGGCCGTGCGCACGGCGCTGAAGGACGATGGGCGCCCGCTGTGGCTGGCCTTCACCCTGAAGGACGATCATCCCGATCTCGCCGATCCGCGCCTGCGCTCGCACGAAACGGTGGACGACGCCGTGCGCGCCGCCGTGCGGCTCGGCGCCGGCGCGGTCCTGTTCAACTGCAGCCAGCCCGAGGTGATGGGCGCGGCCGTGAGCCTCGCCTGCCAGACGCTGCGCGATCTCGGCGGCGACCTGCCCGTCGGCGTCTATGCCAACGCCTATGTGCCGATGACGGACGACACCGAATCGAACACCGACACCGCGATCCTGCGGCCGGAGCTGGACCCGCCGGCCTATCTCGACTTCGCCCGCGGCTGGGTACGGCGCGGCGCCACCATCATCGGCGGCTGCTGCGGCATCGGGCCCGAGCACGTCGCCGCGCTCAGGCGGGCCTTCGGCTGATCCCTCAGAACTTGCGGCCGATGCCGATGCGGCCCTGGCTCTCGCCGCGGTCGTCCTGCCAGGTCTCCCGCGCGATGAAGCTGTTGCCGCGGCTGTACTCGTACCGGTTCACCTGGCCGCGGACGTCCTGGACCACCGTTTCGGATTCCAGGATCGCCCGGCTCGGCGCCTTGCCCGGCATGTAGAAGCGGTCGCGCGGATGCACGAAGACGTCGCCGAACAGCTCGGCTTCGGACAGCGGCGCGGGCGTCTCCTGGGCCCCCGCGCCGGCAGCCCCCATCAGGATCGCCGCCAGGATCATGACGAGCCCGGCGAACGGGACGAGGCGGCGGAACCGAAACATGTCGAACATCGTACCCTCACACTCAGATGCAGCGGCCACCGTCCACCTCCAGCGCGACTCCGGTGATGAACTGGGCCTCGTCGGAGGCGAGCCACAGCGCCGCGTTGGCGATGTCCAGCGGCGTCGACAGCCGCCCGAGCGGGATCGTCGAGATGAACTTCTCGCGCATCTGCGGCGTGTCCTCGCCCATGAACAGATGCAGCATGCCGGTCTCGCCGGCGACGGGGCACAGGCAGTTGACGCGGATCTTCTTCGGCGCCAGTTCGACCGCCATCGACTTCGTCGCGGTGATCGCGAAGCCCTTCGAGGCGTTGTACCAGGTCAGCCCCGGCCGCGGCCTCAGGCCGGCCGTCGAGGCGGTGGTGATGATCACGCCGCCCTTCGCTTCCATCGCTGGAACGGCGTCCTGCGCGGCCAGATAGATCGCCTTGGCGTTGACCGCGAGGATGCGGTCGAACTCCGCCTCCGAGACCTCGGTCATCGGCTTGTTGCGATGGGTGTAGCCGGCATTGTTGACCAGGATGTCGAGGCCGCCGAAGCCGTCGGTCGCCGCGGCGATCATCGCCTTGACGTCGGCGCCGCTGGTGACGTCGGCCTTCACCGCGACGGCCTTAGCGCCGATGTCGTCGGCCACTGCCTTGGCGCCGTCGCCGTTCAGGTCGGCGACGACCACCCTCGCGCCTTCCTCGGCGAAGCGTCTGGCGATGCCCTCGCCGAACCCCGACGCTCCGCCGGTGACCACCGCCACCTTGCCCTCGAGCCTGCCTGCCATCGCGTATCTCCCTCGTTTGCGTTTCTTGCTGTCGGCCTATGCCGTTTCTCCAGCACTAGCCTGTCCGGGTTTTCGAGGAAAGCCGCCCGTCGACCCGTTTTCGACGGGCGGCGCGCGGTGCCGGTGAGGTCATACCGAATAATTCAATCGATTGACTTAATCGTTCGAATGAACTAATTATCTCGGACAATCAGCATTCGGATCGACGTGATGACGCAATCGAGCCCAGGTAGGAAACAGAAGCCGCCCGCGAACATGGCCGGCCGCGACGAGCCTGCCCGCGGGCCGGCGGAGGACACCAAGCAGCGCCTGATCGATGCCGCGCTCGATACTTTCGGCCGCTTCGGCTTCGATGGTGCCTCGACCCGCGAGATCGCCCGGCGCGCCGGCGTCAACCTGGCCGCGATCCCCTATCACTTCGGCGGCAAGGACGGGCTGCACAAGGCGGTGGCGCAGCACATCGTCGACGAGGTCGCCGGCCGCATCGGCCCGGCGGTGGACGCGGTGGCGACCGCGCTCGACCGGGGGGAGGTGGACCCGGGGCAGGCGCGGGACATGCTGCAGATGGTCACCGGCAATGCCGTCGAGGTCATCCTCGGCCATCCGGAGGCGTCGCGCTGGGCGCCGTTCGTGCTGCGCGAGCAGATAGATCCCTCGCCGACCTTCGACGTGATCTACGACGGCTTCCTGGAGCGCATGCACAAGACCATGACCGCGCTCTACGCCCGTGCCACCGGTCAGTCCGAATCCGCCCCCGAGAGCATCGCCGCGGTGTTCATGCTGTTCGGTCAGCTCGTCATCTTCCGCATGGGCCGCGCCATGGTCGATCGCCGCCTCGGCTGGAAGGGCTACGGCGAGCCCGAAATCGGCCTTGTCCGGGAGGTGCTGCGCAAGCACCTCGACGCGACGATCGAGGCGGGGAGGGCGTGATGCGCCCCCTGCGGCTTCCGGTCCTCCTGCTCGTGGCGGTCGGCCTGTCCGGCTGCTTCTGGCAGGAAAAGAGCGATGTCCTGCAGGGCTATGTCGAGGGCGATTTCCTCGATGTCGGCGCCGAGGAGACCGGCCGGCTCGTCGCCCTCGACGTGCGGCGCGGCGACGCCGTGACGGCCGGCGCCGAACTGTTCCGCATCGACGATACCGACGCCCGCGCCGCGCGCGCCGAGGCCGAGGCCCGGCTCGCCCAGGCCAAGGCCCAGCTCGCCGATCTGGAGAAGGGGCGGCGCAAGGAAGAGCTCGACGTGCTCCAGGCCCAGCACGACGAGATCGAGGCCAGCCTGGAATACGCGCGCCGGGAGTATCAGCGCTACCGCACCCTCCACGAGGCCAGCGTCGTCTCCGACGCGAACGCCGAGAACGCCGAGGAACGCCTTAAGACGCTGCAATCGCGGCTGGCCTCGATGGCCGCCCAGATCGATGTCGCCAAGCTCGCCGCCCGCCCCGACGCCATCAAGGCGGCGCAGGATGCCGTCGACGCCGCGTCGCAGGCGGTCGCCCGGATCGACGCCCGAATTGCCCGGCTGACCGGCGCCGCGCCGATGGCCGGCAGCGTCCAGGATACCTATTACGAACCCGGCGAGGTGGTGCCGGCCGGCCGCGCGGTGGTCTCGGTGCTGCCGCCGGAAAATCTCAAGGTCCGCTTCTTCGTGCCCCAGGACCGGTTGGCCGAGGCGGCGCTCGGCGGGGCGGTGTCGGTTTCCTGCGACGGCTGCGCCGCGCCGATCCCGGCGAAGATCACCTTCATCTCGGACTCGGCGGAATTCACCCCGCCGGTGATCTATTCGGTCCACGCCCGCCAGAAGCTCGTCTACATGGTCGAGGCCCACCCGGACGACACCGCCGGCCTGAATGTCGGCCAGCCGGTCGACGTGAGGTTCGCGCCATGACCGCGCCACCCGCCTCCGACCAGCCTTTCGCCGCTACATCAGACGAGGTGATCGCCGTTCGCGGCCTCACCAAGCGCTTCGGCACCAAGACGGTGGTCGACAATGTCGACCTCAACGTCAAGCGCGGCGAGATCGTCGGTTTCCTCGGGCCGAACGGCTCCGGCAAGACCACGACGATCCGCATGATCTGCGGCCTGCTCAAGGCAGACGAGGGCGAGGGCACCGCGCTCGGCCACGACATCCGCACGGAGTCCGCCGCGATCAAGCTGCAGACCGGCTACATGACGCAGCGCTTCTCCTATTACGAAGACCTGACCATCCGCGAGAACCTCGATTTCGTCGCCCGGCTCTACGACCTGAGGCCGCGCGGCGAAACGATCGACAGGACGCTGGAGCGGCTCGGTCTGGCCGACCGCCAGAACCAGCTTGCCGGCACCCTGTCGGGCGGCTGGAAGCAGCGCCTGGCGCTTGCCGCCTGCGTCATGCACCAGCCCAAGCTCCTGCTCCTCGACGAGCCGACGGCCGGCGTCGACCCGAAGGCGCGGCGCGAATTCTGGGACGAGATTCACGCGCTCGCAGACGAGGGGCTGACCGTTCTCGTCTCCACCCATTACATGGACGAGGCCGAGCGCTGCCATCGCATCGTCTACATCGCCTACGGCACCATCGTCGCCCGTGGCACCGTCGCGCAGGTGGTCGCCGAATCCGGCCTGAAGACCTGGGTCATCCACGGCGACGGGTCCGGCCGGCTGATGAACGAGCTGCGGACGCTGCCCGGCGTCGAGCAGGTCGCGCCCTTCGGCACCGATATCCACGTCGTCGGCTCGGACGGCGGCGCGCTGGAGAAGGGCGTCACGGCGGTCGCCCGGGAGCGCAACCTGAAGGCGGAGCCCGGCGAGACGAGCCTGGAAGACGTCTTCATCAAGCTGATGACCGACGCCCAGGCGCTGGAACAATGACCGCGGCGCTTCCTCTCGATCTTCGGCAGTCCCGTTCGGGCGGGGCGCCCTGTGGCGCTCCCGATGGCGGCATCGTCGGTGTGCCGCTCCGCGCGCCTTCGGCCCGCGCCCCCTCTCTCCATCCCTCCCCCACAAGGGGGGAGGGGGCCATTCGCCGCGACGGCCCGTGCCGGTTCGCGATGGTCCGGCCAGCGGATGAACCGCAGACCATCGGATCGACGCCGGGACGTGCCGCTTGCTCCTCCCTCCCCCCGTGTGGGGGAGGGATGGGGAGAGGGGTTGCCCGGCGCGCCGCGCCGGGCGGGTTCGAGCCCGCCTCGCGACGGCCGCCCGACGAACGCTCGCGGTCCCGCGCGATCGCCTCCAGCCGCGACCCCGGCCGGAAACCCGGCCGCGACAACGGTGTCGCGCAATGACCGCCCTCTCGCTCTCCCGCATCGGCGCCATCCTGATGAAGGAGATGATCCAGATGCGCCGGGACCGGCTGACCTTCGCCATGATGGTCGGCATCCCGATCATCCAGCTCATCCTGTTCGGCTTTGCCATCAACACCGATCCGAAGGACCTGCCGACGGCGGCGATCGTCCAGGATACGAGCCGCTTCGGCCGCTCCGTCTTCGCGGCGATGCAGAACTCCGGCTACTTCGAGTTCGTCGAGACCGCGCAGAGCGAGGCGCAGGCCCGCGAGATGCTGGCGCGCGGCGACGTCTCCTTCGTCGTCACCGTACCGGTGGATTTCGGCCGCGACCTGATGCGCGGCGACACGCCCTCGCTGCTGCTCGAGGCCGACGCGACCGATCCGGCGGCGGCGTCCGGCGCGGTCGGGGCGATCGCGCAGATCGTAAACTCGGGGCTGGAGCACGACCTGCGCGGTCCGCTGGAGCCGCTGAAGCAGGGCCGCCCGCCGGTCGAGGTCGTGATCCACCGCATGTTCAATCCGGAGATCATCACCCAGTACAACATCGTGCCGGGCCTGCTCGGCGTGGTGCTCACCATGACGACGATCCTGATGACGGCGATGGCGCTCACCCGCGAGCTCGAGCGCGGCACCATGGAGAACCTGCTGGCGATGCCGGCGAAGCCCGTCGAGATCATGGTCGGCAAGATCGTGCCCTATATCGGCCTCGGCTTCATCCAGGTCTTCGTCATTCTGGCTGCCGCCTGGACGATCTTCGAGGTGCCGATGCTCGGCTCGCTGACGGTTCTCTTGTTCGCGCTCCTCATCTTCATCGCCGCCAACGTCACGCTGGGCTACACCTTCTCCACGGTGTCGCGCACGCAGATGCAGGCGATGCAGATGACGTTCTTCTTCTTCCTGCCCTCGATCCTGCTGTCGGGCTTCATGTTCCCGTTCCGGGGCATGCCGGTCTGGGCGCAATGGATCGGCGAGGTGCTGCCGCTCACCCATTTCCTGCGCATCGTCCGCGGCATCGTGCTCAAGGGCAACGGGTTCCCCGACATCGTGACGGAGCTCTGGGCGATCACCGCCTTCTGGTTCGCGGTCGGGCTGGTGGCGCTGCTCCGCTATCGGCGCACCCTCGATTGACCGGCTAAGATCTCCTGCGGGATTGATTCGCGCTTATTGGGGGGCGGCATGATTGCGGCGATCATCACGTTTGTACTGTCCAATTTCACCCTGACCTTTCTGGTCCTCGGGCTCGTTTTCTCGTTCGTGGCGATTGCCCGGGCGCCGAAGCCGGTGAGCACGGCGGTCGTCGTCGAGAAGCTGCTGTCCTGGCACATCTTCTTCGCGATCGGCGTGTCCTACCTCTACAACTTCGTCATGCACGTCTTCTTCGGCAAGATGGCGGCCGCCTTCATCGGCTGGGCCGACAGCCCGTTCCAGTTCGAGGTCGGTACGGCGAGCCTGGGCTTCGCCGTGGTCGCCTTCATCGCCGCGTTCGGCAGCTTCGACCTGCGGCTCGCCGCGATCCTCGCGCCGTCGATCTTCACCCTCGGCGCCGCCGTCGGCCATGTCCGGCAGATGGTCGAGGCGCACAACTTCGCGCCCGGCAACGCCGGCATCATCTTCTGGACCGATATCCTGATCCCGCTGTTCGGCCTGGCCCTGCTGGCGCTGCAGTGGCGGCTCGGCAGGCCGGCGCGACCCTGAGGCGAAGCCTTTAGGCGCGGCCCTGGGGCCTAAAGGCCCGTCACAGCTCCGACTTGACGTCGGGGGCTGACAGCGCGGTTTCGGGTGCTATTTTCTGAGGTCACCGGGTTCGAGCCCCACAGGAGGCCCCGCCTCTCGGGAGGCTCGCCTCAAGGGAGGTCCGCCTCACAGGAGGCCCCGATGAGCGATATCACGGTGAAGCCGCGCCCGAAGGGGCGCACGAAGACCAGGCTGAAGACCGAGCGGCCGCGCCTGCACAAGGTGCTGCTGCTCAACGACGACTTCACGCCGCGCGAATTCGTGGTGATGGTGCTGAGGGCGGTGTTCCGCATGGGCGACACCCAGGCGGAGCGGGTGATGCTGACGGCCCACCAGAAGGGCGTCTGCGTCGTCGCCGTCTTCCCCCGCGACGTTGCCGAGACCAAGGCGACGGAGGCCACGGACCTGGGCAAGCGCGCCGGCTTCCCGCTGATGTTCACGACTGAGCCGGAGGAGTGAGGAGCGGCCCGGCGCAGCCGGACGAAATGCACCGCATTTCGAGTGACGAACGCCCGAGACCCTAGTCGAGGGCAAAGAGCGGCCCGGCGCAGCCGGACGAAATGCACCGCATTTCGAGCGATGGTCGCAGCCCGGTGCCGGCGACGCCGGCAGCGGAAGCATTGCTTCCGAAGGGCGTAGACGCGACGCGTTCGAATGCGTCGCAGTGGCGCCCGAGACCCTAGTCGAGGGCAAAGAGCGGCCCGGCGCGCGAACGCCGGGCCGCGGTCTTGCGGAACGCTACGTCTTCTTGCCGCGCGGTTCGGACATCAGCCCCTTGATCAGGGCGTAGCAGCCGACCAGCAACACGAGGGTGAAGGGCAGCCCGGTCGACACCGAGGCCGCCTGTAGCGCCCCCAGGCCGCCACCGAGCAGCAGCGCGATCGCCACCAGGCCCTCGAACGTCGCCCAGAACACGCGCTGCGGCAGCGGTGCGTCGATCTTGCCGCCGGCCGTGATCGTGTCGATGACCAGCGAGCCGGAGTCCGACGAGGTGACGAAGAACACGATCACCAGCACGATGGCGATGAACGAGGTGATCGCCGCCAGCGGCAGCTCGTCGAGCATGGTGAACAGCTTCAGCTCCAGCGAGGCGTCGGCGATCTCCTGCGCGCCGGCGCTCAGCATCGTGATCGCCGTGCCGCCGAAGGCCGTCATCCACAGGACCGACACCAGCGAGGGGATCAGCAGCACGCAGACCACGAACTCGCGCACGGTGCGGCCGCGGCTGACGCGGGCGATGAACATGCCCACGAACGGCGACCAGGAGATCCACCAGGCCCAGTAGAACGACGTCCAGCCCTGGCTGAAGTTGGTGTCGGTGCGGCCGAACGGATTGGACAGCGCCGGCAGGTACTCGGCATAGGCGACGAGGTTGCCGAAGAAGCCGCTGAGGATCGCCGCCGTCGGACCGATCACGATGACGAAGAGCAAGAGGAGCGCGGCGAGCACCATGTTGATCTCAGACAGCCGCTTGACGCCGGCATCGAGGCCCGCGATCACCGAGATCAGCGCGACGCCGGTGATCGCCGTGATCAGGATCACCTTGGAGACGTCGTTGACCGGCACCCCGAACAGGAATTCCAGGCCGGCATTGGCCTGCTCTGCACCGAAGCCCAGCGACGTCGCCAGACCGAACAGCGTGGCGAAGACGGCCAGCGTGTCGATGACGTGGCCGGTCCAGCCCCACACCCGGTCGCCGAAGACGGGATAGAACATCGAGCGGATCGAGAGCGGCAGGCCCTTGTTGTAGGCGAACAGCGCCAGCGACAGGCCGACGATGGCGTAGATCGCCCACGGGTGCAGGCCCCAGTGGAAGATGGTCGCGGCCATGCCGAGCCGGAGCGCTTCCGCCTCGTCGCCGGCGGCGCCGGCCAGCGGCGCCCAGCTGTCGGGCGAACCCGCGTCCTCGGCGAGCGAGGTGGTGTAGTGCGAGATCGGCTCGGACACGCCGTAGAACATCAGCCCGATGCCCATGCCGGCGGCGAACAGCATGGCGAACCAGCCCGTATAGGAATAGTCGGGCGTGGCCTCCTGCCCGCCGATGCGCACGCTGCCCAGCGGCGTGACGATCAGCGCCAGCGCGACCACCACGAAGATGTCGCCGGCCAGCAGGAACACCCAGTCGAAGGTCGAGGTGATGGCGGGCCTGAGCCAGCCGAAGAAGGTGCCTGCCTGATCCGGCAGCGCCAGCGTCAGGAACACGATGGCGACGATCGACAGCCCCGAGATCAGGAACACGGGGTTGTGGATGTCGAGGCCGAACGGGCCGACCTGCGCCTGGATGTTGTCCTGTCCGACCGTATAGTCGGTGTCGATGATGTCGGCTGCGCCTTCGGGCGCGGCGATGCCTTCGTCACTCATGTTCGTCTCCTGTCCCGGTTAGCGCACGAGAAACACCGACACGTCGGCGTGCGAGGCCACCTGGGCGCCCTGTGTCGAGAAGATGTGCTTGAGCACGCCGGGTACGTGCGTTGCCATGACGACGAGGTCGGCGCCGGTTTCGTGCGCGGCGGCGATCAGCGTCTTGTCGAGGTCGACCGACGGGTCGTGGCTGGGATAGGCCGCCGTCTCGATGGTGAGACCGTGCGCGGCGGCCTGCTTTTCGCCGAACGCCTTCAGCCGCCGGGCGAATTCCTCCGGCGTATGCGCCACCGACGTCGGTGTCTCCGCGGTGACGCCGACGAAGCAGACCGGGATCGCGTAGAGCTTGGCCAGGTCGGTTGCCGTATCGATCGCCTTGCCGAGCACTTCGACATGGGCAAGGTCCACCGGCACCATGATCTTCTTATACATGACGCGCGTCCTCTCGATGTTGATTCACTGTGGCCGACAAGTCTGGCCGCCTTCCTTGCCGTCCCGGAAGGACTCCGGAGCGATGAAAGAAATCAGCGCGGTTGGGGATATCTAAGCGTGGACCTTGGCGTCGTGATCGTCAAATCGCGACCCACTTTGGCCTGTGGAAACCCCAACGTTGCCGCTTCGCGGAGGCGGCGAGATAGTCTCTGGAATTACTATAGCGCGACGCGCTCTGATCTGGCGGCCGTCATGCCGGCGCCTGCCGGCCCGTCTGGCGTTTGCCGCCGTCGCCCGCTAAAGGGGGCTGGCGGACGCAATCGCGCGTCCGCCGACGAATGCGGGACCGACATGGGATTGGCCAAGGACTATGACGCCGCGCGGCGGGCCTGGCGCGAGGCCGGGTTCGCCGGCCTCGCCGCCGCCCTGCGCGGGCGGATCGAGACGATCGCGCGCAAGCGCCGGCTCAGGCGCGAACTCGGCGAGATCCGCCGCAAGGACAGCCTGCAGGACAAGTTCTCGACGATCTATGCCGGGCAGTTCTGGCAGGACGACAAGTATCAGGGTGTCGCGGCCCGGACCGGCAAGGGCATCGACTCGGTGTCGGGAAGCGGCTCGTCGTCGTGGTACACCCCGATCTACGTCGAGGAGCTGCGCCGCTTCCTGTCCGGCCCCGCCCGCGAGATCGTCGGGGCCGACGGCGACATCCGCATCTTCGATGCCCCCTGCGGCGACATGCAGTGGATCGAGCCGATCGCCTTCGCGCCGGGCATCCGCTACAGCGGCGGCGACATCGTTCCCGACCTGATGGCGGCGCTGCAGCGCAAGTATGCCGGCCGCGACGTCGACCTGCTGGTCTTCGACATCACCCGCGACGCCTTCGTCGAGGCCGATATCTGGCACGTGCGCGACTGCCACATCCATCTCTCCTTCGACAACATCGTCCGCTCGCTGGAGAACTTCGCCGCCTCGACCGTGCCCTACGTCCTGATGACGACCTATCCGACCGAAGACGGCTTCACGAACAAGGATATCTTCGACGGCAACTTCCGCCGGCTCGATTTCCGCAAGGCCCCGTTCGGTTTCGATGCGCCGATCCTCTCCCTGCGCGACTATCCCGACGACATGGGCTTCCCGCCGCGCCACATGGCGCTGTATTCGCGCGAGATGATCCGGACGTACCTGGACCGGATGAAGCGGGGCTAGGGCGGGCGAGGCAGGCCGCGTACCATGCGCGAACGCGGTCCCGGTCGCTTCGATGCCTACGCATTGCGGATGCAGCAGGAGAACAGCGAATGACGTCCCCCTTGTTGGCCCCCGATCCCGAACGCGATCTCGTTCTGGAGCGCGATATCGACGTGCCGGTCGCCCTCGTCTGGAAGGCCTGGACGACGCCGGCCCACCTGAAGCACTGGTTCGTCCCGAAGCCCTGGTCGCTCGCCTCCTGCGAGATCGACCTTAGGCCCGGCGGCGCCTTCAACTCCGTCATGCGATCTCCCGAAGGCGAGGAATTCCCGAACTTCGGCTGCTTTCTCGACGTCGTTCCGCAGGAGCAGCTGATTTTCACCGATGCGCTGCTGGCCGGCTTTCGTCCCTCGCCGAAGCCCTTCTTCACCGGGGCCCTGCTGCTCAGCCCGACGAATACCGGCACGCACTACAAGGCGCTCGCCATCCACGGCAATCCGGAATCCCGCAAGCAGCACGAGGAGATGGGATTCCAAGAGGGCTGGGGCACGATGGTCGACCAGCTCGTGGCCTACATCAAGGCGGAGATGTAGCCCGCCGCACCGGTCGCCGGGCCGGTCTTCGCGGGGGGCGCAGTGCGGGCGCGGTCTTGCGGGCCGGGCGTTCAGGCCACCAGCTTGTCCACCTTGGCGAACGGGCTGAGGCCGAACCAGGTCTTGAGATCGCGCTCCAGCCGGCGGCTGCCGGTGACCATGAGCCGGCCGTCGGCCTTCGCCGCGTCGGCGCCGACATAGCCCATCCAGATCTCGGTCATGGTGCGCAGGTCGGTGGCCAGATACAGGTCCACGTCGAAGCCCGGATCGACGGAGCACAGGTCGACGTCTGCGCCCTGCTGCACGATCAGCCACCAGTTGCGCCGTGCCTCCGGCTGGTCGCTGAAGATCACCTGGATGGTGCTTCGGCTATCGGGCATCGGCGAGGGATCGATGTTGCGGCGCATGTCCCACATCAGCAGGCTGGGGTCGAGCTTCTCCAGCGAGGCGTTCGTCTCGACCCATTTCTGCCCCCACACGCCGACGGCCTCGATCACCGGCTGCAGGTCGCGCCCGGCCGGCGTCAGGGCGTATTCCGAGATGGCCTCGCCGCCGCGCACCGGCCGCCGCTCGACGATGCCGGCGTCCTCCAGGTCCTTCAGGCGCTTCGACAGCAGCGCCGGCGACATGCGCGGCACCCCGCGGCGCAGCTCGTTGAACCGCGACGATCCGGCCACCAGCTCGCGCAGCAGCACCATGGTCCAGCGGGTGCACAGGATTTCCGCGGCCATCGCGACCGGGCAAAACTGGTTGTAGCTGCCTTCCGCCATGCTCATCTCCCTTGATGCGGCGTGTCTGCCTGCCTCTGTCGTCGAAGCCTAGTGCGCCGGCTTTTCTTCGGCCAGTTCAGTTTCTGTACCGGGTCGATTCAGTTCGTGAACTGGCCGGCGGCGGCCGATCGGTGGGAGAGGTTTCGTCCAGGCGCCGCGGATCCTCCCGGCGCGAGGACGCAAGAGGAAAGGAAACACCATGCCGCTCGTCGATATCCAGCTGATCGAAGGCGTTTTCGACAAGGCCCAGAAGCAGGAGATGATTGCCAAGGTCACCGAGGCGATGGTCGAGATTGAAGGCGAGGCCATGCGCGGCGTCACCTGGGTGCGGGTGCACGAGGTCGCCAGCGGCGAATGGGGCATCGGCGGCAAGGGCATCACCGCCGACGACGTCAGGGCGATCCAGAGAAACGGCGGCGCCTGAGGCCGCGGCGCGGCCGCAATCGGAAATGCCGGCCCGGCGCCTCAACCCAAAGGCCCGCAATCGGAAGCCCCCGGCCGCCGCAACGGCGGTCGGGTCTTCCGTGGTGCCGCGTGGTGGCCGATCCTGTGCGGGATCGGCCGGGCGTTTTGCCCCGGCGGCCGGGGCGCGCTAGCCTGCCTCGCGATCCCGTTCGCCGGAGGCATCGCGTTCCATGCCCCATCTCATCGCCAACCGGCCGCGCCTGTACGATCTGACCCGGGCGCATCCGAGCGCGCGCGACCAGTTCCGCTGGGAAACGATCAACGCCGTCACCTACAAGCTCGGCGGGGTCGTCTTCATCGTCGGCAGCGTGATGTTCTTTCCGCAGCTTGAGGCCTGGGCGGATGTCGGCGCCTGGCTCTTCGTCGTCGGCTCGCTGATGTATCTCGCCGTCAACCTCCACGACGTCGCCGAGGTGGTGCGCCACCGTCGCGAGACACGGCACACGCCGCAGCGCACCGGACTGAACTGGACGGTCGCCAAGCTGACGCTCGAGGCGCTTGCGGTCGGCGCCTATGTCCTCGGCTCGCTGCTGTTCATCGTCGGCAGCGTGTTGTTTCTCTCCGCGATCGACTGGGTCGTCGGCGGCGCCTGGTGCTTCATCGTCGGCAGCCTGCTGTTCGTCGTCGGTGCTTCGGTCAACATCCTGCAGATCGTCGAGGCCGAGAGCCTGGTCACGATGCAGCTCATGAACCTGACGGCGGTGACCTACGTCATCGGCTCGGTGCTCTTCGCCGTCGCCTCGGTGCCCTATCTGTGGCGCTTCGCGGCGTCTGCCGACGAGACGCGGACGCTCACCTTTCTCGCCGCCCAGTTCGTTATCGGCAGCGCGCTGTTCCTGCTCGGCGGCCTGTTCAACTACCGCCGCGCCTTCCTGGTGATCCGGCGCAAGCTGCGGGCGTGACGAAGCGCGCCGCCCCTCACGGCCGCGCCGCCGTATCCACCACCCGCATCGTTCCCACCGCCACCGCGAACGGCGCCCCGCCCGCCGTGAGCACCGCGCGGTCGGTGCCTTCGTGGAAGTCGAACATCGCGTTGAGCACGACGTCGTCGCGGCCCTGATAGGCGCGCGGCCGGTAGATGACGATGCCCATGCGCTGATCCAGCCGCTTGTAGACATAGGCCGCTTCGCCGACGCGCTGGCCGCCCGCCGTTACATAGCAGTGGTCTTCGGTCTCGTAGGTGACGGTGTGCACGGAGATGTCGGTGAAGTCGCCGTGCTCGGAATGGTGCACGCCGGTCCATTCGATGCTGAGCCCCACAAGGGACTTGGGCGCGTCCATCATGGCAGCCTCCTCTCGCCGCTTGCCTTGTGGGGGCAGGGTAGCCCGGTTACGGTGCGGCATCAAAGATCGGAAGGCGGCGTACTATGGCGGCTGTGCCGGACCAGCCTTACGAAAAGCGGTGGCGGGCGCTCGTCGGGATCTCGATCCTGTGCTTCGTCGTGTTCGTCGATTTCACCGTCGTCAACACGATCCTGCCCGGCATCCAGCGCGACCTGCGGACAACCAACGACCAGCTCCAGTGGGTGATGAACGCCTTCTTCCTGATGCTGGTGGTGTTCATGGTCACGAACGGGCGGCTCGGCGACATCTACGGACGGCGCAAGGCGCTCTATATCGGCGTCGTCGTCTTCGCCATCGCCTCGTTCGTGGCCGGGGCCGCGCCGAGCGCGGAGGTTCTGATCGCCTGCCGCTTCGTGCAAGGCATCTGCGGGGCCGCCCTTCTGACCTGTTCGATCGGCCTGGTGAACCACCATTTCCCCGAGGCCGAGCGGGGCCGCGCGTTGGCGGTGTTCATGAGCGTCACGGGCTTCGGCATGGCCGTCGGCCCGCTGATCGGGGGCGTCCTGATGTCGGCGCTCTCGTGGCGCTGGGCCTTCTACGTCAACGTGCCGGTGGTGGTCGTCGGCTTCCTCGTCGCTTTCGATGCGGTGATCGAGACGCCGCCGCAGACCGGGGAAAAGGTGGATTGGCTCGGCCTCGCCTTCCTGACGCCGGGCATGGCGGGGCTCGTCGTCGCCATCATGAAGGCCAACGAATGGGGCTGGGCCTCACCGCTGTTCCTGGCGACGGCGGCGGCGGCCATCGTGTTGCTCGCCGTCTTTTTCGTCGTCGAGCGGCGGGTGGCGTTCCCGATCATCGATTTCGCGCTGTTCGGCAACCGCGTGTTTCTGGCCTGCACGGTGGTGGCCCTGACGCTCGGCGGCTTCATCGGGCTCGGCAGCTTCATGGCGCCGCAATACCTGCAGACCGTGCGCGGCGAGGCGCCCTATGTCGCCGGCCTGATGCTTCTGCCGATCTCCGCACTGGTGGTGGTCGTGCCGCCGCTCATCGGCAGGCTGGCCGACGAGCACGGCCCGATGCGCTTCATTGCCCTCGGTCAGGTGGGGCTCGTTCTGTCGGCGCTGGCGCAGATCTTCTTCGCGCCGGATAGCGCCGTGCCGTTCGTCTTGTTCGGCCTCGGCCTGTTCGGTCTCGGCTGGGGGCTGCAGCAGGCGACCGCGACGCTCGCCGCGACCGCGCCGTTTCCGACGGCGCGCGCGAGTGTCGTCATCGGCGTGCTCTATTCGATCTGGAATGTCGGCTCGAGCCTTGCCCTGGCCATCGGCGGGCTGATCTTCGAAGTGCTCGACAAGGCGAGCCTCGATGCCGCTCTCGCGGCCGAAGCCATCACCCTGACCGATGCCGACCGTCACGTGGTGGCGAGCCTCCTGTCCGATCCGAGCCAGGCGACGACGGCGCTGGGGGCGCTGACGCCGGGCCTGGAGGAGAAGATCCTGCCGCTGTTCCGCGACGCCTTCATGGCCGGCTATCACGGCGCCATGTGGTACCTGTTGATCACCTGCGCGGTCGGCGCGGTGCTGGTCCCGCTGATCGCGCGCGGTGGCAGGGCGCGGGCGGCTTAGCCCTTGCAAAAGCACGGCTTTCGCTGCCGATGGCGCCACGACGGCGCCTCTAATCGTGCTTGAACACCACGGTTTTGGTGGTCGAGAACTCGTAGAGCGCGTCGAAGCCCTTTTCGCGGCCGTGGCCGGATTTCTTGCGCCCGCCGAAGGGCAGCTCGATGCCGCCGCCGGCGCCGTAGCAGTTGACGAAGACCTGGCCCACCTGAAGCGCCTTGGCGACGCGCATCTGGCGGCCGCCATCCGCCGTCCACACGCCGGCGACGAGGCCGTAGTCGGAGGCATTGGCGAGCTGGATCGCATCGGCCTCGTCGTCGAACGGGATCGCCGACAGCACCGGGCCGAACACCTCTTCGCAGGCAAGCCGGTTCTCGCGCGGCACCGGGCCGAACAGGGCGGGCGCGGCATAGAAGCCGCCGGCCGGCGCGTCCGGGGCGATGCCGCCCTCGGCCAGGAGAGGGACGCCGTCCGATTTCGCCTGGGCGACGAAGCCGGCCACCCGGTCGCGCTGGCCCGCGTTGATCAGCGGACCGACGTCGAGATCGGCCTGGTGCGGCCCGGCCCGCAGGGTCGAGAACCGCGCGGCGAGGTCCGCGGTGACAACATCATAGATGCCCTTTTCGATCAGCACGCGGCTGCCGGCCGAGCAGGTCTGGCCGCCGTTCTGGATGATCGCCGAAACGACGATCGGCAGAGCCGCGTCGAGATCGGCGTCGGCGAACAGGATCTGCGGCGACTTGCCGCCGAGCTCCAGCGTCGCGCCGATATGGTTCTTCGCCGCCGCCGCCTGCACCAGCGTGCCGACCTCCGGCGAGCCGGTGAACGACAGGAAGTCGATGTCCGGATGGCCCGCCAGCGCCGCGCCGGCCTCCTCGCCATAGCCGGTCACCACGTTGATCGCGCCGGCCGGGAAGCCGGCCTCGAGCGCCAGTTCGGTCAGGCGCAGCGGCGTCATGCAGGCATCCTCCGCCGGCTTGATCACCACCGCGTTGCCCATCGCCAGCGCCCCGCCGACCGAGCGGCCGAACATCTGGGCGGGATAGTTCCACGGGATGATGTGGCCGGTGACGCCGTGCGGCTCGCGCAGGGTCAGCGCCATGTGGCCGGGCAGGAAGGGCAGGGTGTCGCCGTGCAGCTTGTCGCAGGCGCCGGCGTAGAATTCGAAGTAGCGCGCCGCCGCGGTGATGTCGGCCTTGCCCTGGCGCGCCGGCTTGCCGGTATCGCGGGATTCGAGCGCGGCGAGTTCGTCGAAGTGGTCGAGGATCGCGCGCGCGAGCGCCATCAGCAGGCGTCCGCGCTCGTGCGGGGGCATCGTGCCCCAGGCGCCGTCGAAGGCGGCCCGCGCAGCCGACACGGCCCGACTGACATCCGACGGACCCGACCGCGCAATCGACGCGAAGGCGACGCCGTCGGAGGGGCACAGCACCTCGATCGTGCGCCCGTCGGCGGCCGCCACCGTGTCGCCGCCGATGATGTTGCCGTAGGCCTTGAGCCCGCTGTCGATCGTCGCCGCCACCGTCATGGACGTCCTCCCTCCCGGTCGTGTCACGGCGAGAGTAGGGCGGCAAACCGGACCGCTCAAGCAGGCGAAGGCACGAAAAAGAACAGGCGGCGCCGGCTGGCACCGCCTGTCTCCGCCGGTTTCCGGCGTCCCCGTCTCGATCGAGAAAAGTCCTAGGTGTTTCGACTGTGAACTTCGTTGGTTAACAGTCGGTAAAGGCGCCTGCGCCGCCGCTGCTACGGCCGGTGCGACACCAGGTCCCGCGCGGCCTCGCCGGCATCGATGACATAGGCCGGGTCGCGATGGATGAGCGCGCTGGCGAAGGCGCCTTCCATAAGCAGGCTCACCCGTCGCGCCAGTGTGTCGGACGCGGCGATGCCGTCGGCGGCGAACATGTCCGCCAGCCATTGCTCGAAGCGTTTCTTGTGGGCGGCACCGGCCTTGACGGCGGGGTGTCCGGGCATGGCCGCCAGTTCTCCGGCGGTGCGCAGGAAGCCGCAGCCACGCCACTTCGGGTGCCTTGCCCCCTTGGCGACGCCCTCGAAGATCGCGAACACCTTGTCCGATAGGGGGCCGTCGGTCTCGTCGAACCATTTCCGGAAGGTGTCCAGGTTGGGCTGGTCGCGCGATGTCAGGTACTCGGTGACGAGATCGTCCTTGCTCTTGAAGTGGTAATAGAGCGTCTTCTTGGTGACGCCGGCCTTCTCCGCCACCGCATCGACGCTCACCGCCCGGATGCCCTGCGCATAGAAGAGCCGATTGGCAGCATTGAGGATGCGTTTCCTCGTTTCGGCGCTGTCGCGTGGCATCGTATGTATACCGACTAGTGAGTTTACAGGACACTATCCCGGCGCCAGCCTCCCGGCAAGTTTGTCAGGACCTGGAAGACGATGGAGATGTCATGTCCGAACTTGTGACCGTTGAAGCCCGAAATGAACTGGCCCTTGTGACGCTGAACCGTCCGGAGAAGCTCAACGCGCTTAACTACGCGCTGATCGACCGGCTGATGGCGGTGCTGGACGGTCTGGAAGCCGATCCGGCCGTCAGGGCCGTCATCCTGACCGGGGCGGGCGAGCGGGCCTTTTCCGCCGGAGGCGACATCCCCGAATTCGCCGGCAGCGTGGCGGCGGGCGTCGATGTCGCCGTCCGCGACTTCTGCCGCCGGGGCCAGGCAATGACGGCGCGTCTGGAGTCGTTTCCGAAGCCGGTGATCGCGGCGGTCAACGGCATCGCATACGGCGGCGGATGCGAAATCACCGAAGCGGCGCATCTGGCCGTCGCCAGCGAGCGTGCCCTGTTCGCCAAGCCGGAAATCAACATTGGCATTCCGCCGACATTCGGCGGAACTCAGCGGCTGCCGCGTCTCGCCGGTCGCAAGCGCGCGCTGGAACTGTTGCTGACCGGCGACCCGTTCGGCCCTGAACGGGCCCGCGAGATCGGGCTGGTCAATCGCGTCGTGCCGCACGACGACCTGCTGCCCGAAGCCTTCGCCCTGGCGGGCCGCATACTGCGACATTCGTCGCTGGCCGCCGCGCGCATCATCACCGCGGTCACACGCGGCATCAACGGTACGATCGACGAGGGGCTGTTGATCGAGCGCGAACAGTTTGCCCGGATGGCCGCGACGGACGATGCGCGCGAGGGGCTCGATGCATGGATCGCCCGCCGCGCGCCCGTCTATACGGGGCGATAGCGCCGGCCGCCTATTCCGCCGCGTCGGCCTTCAGCACGCCGCGGCGGATCTGGTCTTCCTCGATCGACTCGAACAGGGCGCGGAAGTTGCCTTCGCCGAAGCCGTCGTCGCCCTTGCGCTGGATGAACTCGAAGAAGATCGGCCCGATCACGGTCTTGGAGAAGATCTGCAGCAGGATGCGGGTCTCGCCGCCGTCGACCACGCCCTCGCCGTCGATCAGGATGCCGTGCGTCTTCAGGGCCTCGATCGGCTCCTGGTGCCCGTGCACGCGCTCGTGGCTCTTCTCGTAATAGGTATCCGGCGGGCCGGGCATGAACGTCACGCCGTTGTCGGCGAGCCTGTCGGTCGCGGCATAGATGTCCTCGGTGCCCACGGCGATGTGCTGGATGCCTTCGCCCTTGTAATCCTTGAGATATTCCTCGATCTGGGAGTTCTCGTCGGCCGACTCGTTGATCGGGATGCGGATCTTGCCGCACGGGCTCGTCAGCGCCCGCGAGAACAGGCCGGTCAGCTTGCCCTCGATGTCGAAGAAGCGGATCTGGCGGAAGTTGAACAGCGTGACGTAATAGTCGAACCACGTGTCCATGTTGCCGCGCCGGACATTGTGGGTCAGGTGGTCGAGATAGTAGAAGCCGTGGCCTTCCGGCTTAGGATCCTCCGCGCCGAGCCACGCGAAGTCCGCCGAATAGGGCGAGCCTTTCTCGCCGTAGCTGTCGACGAAATAGATGAGGCTGCCGCCGATGCCGCGGATCGCGGGGGCGTCGAGCGTCTTTGCACCCTCCTCGCCCTCATAGGGCGTCGCGCCGAGTTCGACCGCGCGCTTGAAGGTGTGCTGCGCGTCGACCACGCGCCAGGCCATCGAT
Organism: Microbaculum marinisediminis; assembly: GCF_025397915.1. NCBI lineage: Bacteria > Pseudomonadati > Pseudomonadota > Alphaproteobacteria > Hyphomicrobiales > Tepidamorphaceae > Microbaculum > Microbaculum marinisediminis. The sequence goes on along the minus strand of NZ_JALIDZ010000001.1, from coordinate 246,714 downwards.
GGCGCGCACGGCCCGTGCGCCGCGACGAACTGCGCCGGGAAGCTGTCGGGATCGGCGTTGACGACATAGTTGATGTCGCCCTGCCGGTAGACCCAGATGTCGCGCGTCTTGTGCTTGGCCACCGGCGAAAAGCCCATGCGCGCGAACAGGTCCTTCAGGACCGCGGCGTCGGGGTGGGCGAACTCGACGAACTCGAAGCCGTCGGTGCCCATCGGATTCGTGTCGTCGATCCTGGCGGCCGGTGCGTCGTGCGGAAACGGACCCATGGCGATCTCCTCTCGCTGTCGCGGCCCTGTGCTGGCGGAGCAGCCGGGCCGATGCATGTTGTAGCGAGTATCGCGCATGCCTCGCGCGAGGTGTTTGCATAATCGACGAGCATCACGCACTGTATGCACAGTTCATGCATAAATAGGGGAAAGTACGCATAAGGATGGATATCGACGCGATCGATCTGCGCATCCTCGACGCGCTGCAGGAGAAGGGCGACCTGACCAATCAGGGGCTTGCCGAGCGGGTGCATCTGTCCGCCTCGCAGGTCTCCCGCCGGCGCGCGCGGCTCGAGCAGGACGGCGTCATTCGCCGTTACCGCGCCGAACTGGACGGGGAGCGACTGGGCCTGTCGACCGTCGTCTTCATCCATGTCACGCTGTCGCGCCACAACGCGGCCAATGCCCGCCGCTTCCGCGATCTCGCCGCGATGACGCCCGAGGTCCAGGAAGCCTATGCGCTGACCGGCGAGGCCGACTATCTCCTGAAGGTCGTGGTCGCGTCGCTCCCCGATCTCGCCCGCTTCGTCAACGACGTCCTGTTGCCGCACGAAAGCGTCAGTCAGGTGCGCTCCGAGGTGGTGCTGGAGACGTTGTCGGAGCGACGGTCCTTACCGATTGTGGTTTAAGCCGTCGCCATGACCACGCCGATACTGATTCTCAGCGGCCTTGCCGCGCTCGCCTTCATCGCCGCCCATCTCTTCATAGGCCGCCTGGTCTTTCTCGAAGGCAGGCCGCGCCACGCGCTGCTGTCGTTCGCCGGCGGGGTGGCGGTCACCTACGTCTTCCTGCACGTGCTGCCGGAGCTCGCCGGCCACCAGCACACCTTCGCCCGCGAGCTGCACCTGAGCGACAGCGCGGCGGAAGCCTGGGTCTACCTGATCGCGCTCGCAGGCCTCGTCTTCTTCTTCGGGCTGGACAATGCCGCCCGTCGCTCCCGTGGCCGCCGTCTTGCCGCAACCGGCGAGAGCCGGCTCGAGCGCGAGGTGAAGGGGCTGCATCTGGCCTCGTTCTTCTTCTTCAACTTCCTGATCGGCTACCTGCTCCTGCACCGCGAGCAGGCGGGCTATTGGTCGCTGGCGATCTACGTGGTCGCCATGCTGCTGCATCTTTCGACCAGCGATTTCGGGCAGCGCCAGGAGCACCCGGAGGACTACGATTCGGAAACGCGCTGGGTCCTCGCCGCCGGCGTGTCCGTCGGCTGGCTCGTCGGCGCGCTTGATACGGAGGTGCCGCCGATCCTCATCGGCTTCCTGTTCGCGTTCCTCGCCGGCGGTGTCATCATGAACACGCTGAAGGAGGAGCTGCCCGAGGACAAGGACAGCCGCTTCCTGCCCTTTGCCGCCGGGGCTGCGGCCTATGCGGCGCTGTTGCTGCTGATCCGCTAGACGCGCGCGCCTGCGGGCGAACCGATCCGCCTGGGGCCGATCACGCCCGGTACGGCTCGAACCAGTTCAGGCTCTCCGCGGTCCCGGCCGGCGGGCGGTATTCGCAGCCGATCCAGCCGGCATAGCCGCGCCTTTCCAGTTCGGCGAACACATGGGGATAGTTGATCTCGCCGGTGCCGGGATCGGCGCGCTCCGGCGGATTGGCGACCTGGACGTGCCGGCTGATGTCGAGATAGTCGCGGATCGCGTGGATCAGGTCGCCGCGCGTGACCTGGCGGTGATAGAGGTCGAGTTGCAGGCGGACATGCGCCGATCCGACCGCCTCGATCACCCGCCGCCCCGCTTCCAGGTCCGAGAGGAAGTAGCCCGGATTGTCGCGCTGGTTGATCGGCTCGATCAGGATGGTGACGCCCCGCGCCGCCGCCGCGTCGCCTGCCTTCTTCAGATTGGAGACGTAGGTGTCCATCGCCGCGTCCGGGTCGATGTCCGGGCCCGGAATGCCGGCCATCGCATGCAGCAGCGTGCAGTCGAGCGCCTCGGCATAGGCAAGCGCCGTGTCCAGCGCGGCGTCGAACTCCGCCTCGCGGCCGGGCATGGCGGCGAGGCCGCGCTCGCCAGCCTCCCAGTTTCCCGGTGGCAGGTTGAACAGCGCCTGCGTCAGGCCGTTATCGTCGAGCCGCGCGGCGATCTCTCCCGCCTCGAAGTCATAGGGAAACAGGAACTCGACGCCCTTGAAGCCCGCCTCCCGTGCCGTCGCGAAACGGTCGAGGAAAGGTAGCTCGGTGAACATCATCGACAGGTTGGCGGCAAAGCGCAGCATGGCGATTCCTGGGGGTGGGCCTTTGCAGTGAACCCGCAGCAGACGATCAAAGCAGGAAGCTCGTCAAGAGCAGGGCCGCCGACAGGATCGCCCCGAGCACCGGCACCGCGAACGGCACGGTGACGGCGGGGCGGGCCCCGCCGCGCCGCTTGATCTTGACCAGCGCCAGATTGACGACGACGAAGATCGTCAGGATCAACCGGGAACTCATGGCCGCCAGATCGGCGATCGGCAGCGTCGCGGCGAGGAACCCGGCAATGACGACGATGAACACGGTGGCGTTGACCGGCGTCCGCGTGCGCGCCGAGACGCGGCCGAACCAGCCCGGCAGGCGCCCGCGTCTGGCCAGCCCGTAGAGCATGCGCGGCGCCAGGATGAACTGGACGAGAACCCCGTTCAGCGCGGCCGAAATCGCGATCACCGTGACGATCGTCGCCGCCCCCGGCAGTCCGCGCGCGGCGACGAGCGCGAGCGGGGCCGGTGCGGCCGCAAGGTCGGCGACCGGAACAGCGAGCACGCAGATCGCGGCGACCGCGAGATAGATGAGGGTGGCCACGACCATCACGATCGCGATGGCGCGTGGCAGGGTGCGCTCCGGCTCGACCACCTCCTCGGCGACGTTGACCATGTCCTCGAAGCCGAGGAAGGCGAAGAAGGCGAGCACGCTGCCGGCGAGGATCCCCGACCAGGCCGCCCAGGTCGGCGGCGGCGCGATCTCGCCGATCCGGGTCAGGAGGTCTGGTTCGGCAAGCAGGGCGGAGACGGCGACGAGCACCAGGCCGGCGATCTCGATGACCGTCAGGATGGCGGCGAAGGTGGCCGACTCGACGATGCCGTAGGCGGATATGGCGCCGAGCGCGATGACGATGACCGCGACCAGAGCCCAGTTCGGCAAGGCGGCGATCGTCGTCATGTAGGTGGCGGCACCTGCGCCGATCGTCGCTGCGGCCAACGTCGCGACGACGACGACGGCAAGGCCGGTGATCAGCGTCAGGGTCGGCGAGCCGAACCCTTCGGCCACATAGGCCGCTTCGCCGGCGGCTTCCGGCAGGCGCGCTGTGAGCTCCATGTAGGAGAGCGCCGTCATGCCCGCGACGATACCGGCGATCAGGAACGAGACGGGCGCCGCCGTCCCCGCGATACCGGCCAGCGCCCCGATCAGCACATAGATGCCCGCGCCGACGACGACGCCAAGACCGTAGAACGATGTCAGCCACAGGCCGAGGCCGCGCTTGAGCGCGGGTTGCTCTTTGGACGCCGCGGGGGTGCTCATGAAGAATTCGGACAATCGGAACGGTCGAAGTCGGTCTTTCGTAACCCGATCCGGTCAAAGCTTCCAGGGATTCACCGGGTGTCGGGAATCCCGTTCATACGAGAGCCGCTCATGATTCACCGCCTGGCCGCAGCGATGGCTGCGGCATTTTTCGTCGTCGGCGTCGTTGCCGCCGCACCGGTCCTGGCCAGGGACATCAACGCCGGCCCGATCTGGAGCGATCAGGACGCCCGAAACAAGTGTCCTTCCGTTTGCGCGGGGGCGGGCGGGGCCTGGAACGGAAGCTGGCACACCACGGCTCCGGGGCGGATGTCGGTTTGCAGTTGCCGGTTCGGCGGCGGCAGCAGCGGCCGGCGCGAGGGGCGCAGCTTCGATGCCGGCCCGATCTGGAGCGACCAGCAGGCCAAGACCGTCTGTCCGGCGGTCTGCACGAGCCATAACCGGCGCTGGCAGGGAGAGTGGCGGACGACCGTTCCGGGGCGGATGTCGGAATGCACCTGCTACAGATGAGCGATAGTACCCGCGTCGATCGTCGCGGTATCGCGGGACTGGGGCTGCAGCCGTCGGTCCCGCGATACCAAGGGTCTAGATGCTCACCGGACCGAGCGCGGCAACCATGGTGCCGACAAGCACGGCGAGAAGCGCGAATTGACGCATGTCCAGCATCGCGAGGTCCCTCCGTCTGGGTTCGAAACCCTGGTACGCAGTACCGGGACACCCCGCAGCCCCTCCATTGCACAGCGTAGGGCACTTGCGCTAACCGGTGTTGAACGAACTCGTCCGGAATTGCTTCAACTGCCGGGCGGTTTTGCTTCAAATGTCGCCGTTACGGAACCGAACACGCAGACGGATTGTCGCCATGGCGCCTGAAGGCATGATGAAGGCAATGGTTCTGGAGGCGCCGGGTACGCCGCTCGTGATGCGAGAGCGGCCGATACCGGCGCCCCGCGCCGGCCAGGTGCTGATCGCTGTGCACGCCTGCGGCGTCTGCCGCACCGACCTGCATGTTGTCGACAACGAATTGCCCGACATTCCCTATCCGATCGTGCCGGGTCACGAAGTCGTCGGTACGGTGGCCGCGCTGGGCGAGGGCGTCGCCGGCCTGTCGCTCGGCGATCGCATCGGCGTGCCCTGGCTCGGCTGGACCTGCGGCGCGTGCCGCTATTGCCGGTCGGGACAGGAGAACCTGTGCAACCGGGCCCGGTTCACCGGCTATCAGCTCGACGGCGGCTATGCCACGCACATGCTCGCCGATGCCCGCTTCTGCTTCCCGCTGCCCGCAACCTTCGACGATCGGCACGCGGCGCCGCTCCTGTGCGCCGGTCTGATCGGCCATCGCGCCCACCGCATGGCCGGGGACGCGGAGACGATCGGCATCTACGGCTTCGGCGCCGCCGCCCACATCATGGCCCAGGTCGCCCGCCATCTCGGCCAGCGCGTTTTTGCCTTCACCCGGCCGGGCGACACCGCCGCCCAGGACTTCGCCGCCGCGCTCGGCGCCGAATGGGTCGGCGATTCCGACAAGCCGGCGCCCGAGCCGCTCGATTTCGCCGTGATCTTCGCGCCCGTCGGCGCGCTGGTGCCGGCGGCGCTCGAAGCCGTTCGCAAGGGTGGAACCGTCGTCTGCGCCGGGATCCACATGAGCGATATCCCGTCCTTTCCCTACTCGATCCTGTGGGGTGAGCGGGTGGTGCGTTCCGTCGCCAACCTGACCCGCGCCGACGGTGACGCGTTCCTCCGCATCGCTGCCGAGGTCCCGGTGGAGACGACCGTCGAGGCGGTCCCGCTGGACCAGGCCAACGATGCACTGGCCCGCCTGCGGGACGGGCGGCTCACCGGCGCGGCGGTGCTGCTGCCGTAGAGCATTTCGTGTGCCTCGCCCGAGGAGACGGCATTTCCGCGCGGAATGACGTTCGCCCTCGATGCGCCGATGGCGTAGCGTTAACGTCCTGCCACATCGAGGAGCCCTCCATGCAGCCGAAGTCCAATGTCCACGTCGTCCCTCTCGCCCCGGAGCACCGCGAGGACTGGGAACGGCTGTTCGCCGGATACGCCGCGTTCTACAAGGTCGCGCAGACGCCGCAGATGCGCGAGCGCGTTTGGCATTGGATCTTCGATCCCGACCATGAAGCCGAGGCGATCGTCGCCCTCGACGACGCCGGGCGGGCCATCGGGCTTGCCCACTATCAGGCCTTCGCCCGGCCGCTCGGCGCCAACACGGCCTGCTTCCTGAACGACTTGTTCGTCGATCCGCAGGCGCGCGGGTCCGGCGCCGCGGAAGCGCTGATGGTGGCGCTGCAGGAGATATGCCGCCAGCGCGACTGGGCGGTCATTCGCTGGTTGACGGCGGAGGACAACTACCGTGCCCGGGCATTCTACGACCGCATCGGTCGCAAGACGCCGTTCCTGGCGTATCAGATCGATGTCTGAGGCTGCCCCGGCTTTGCGGCTTCCGTGCTATTCGGCAACGCAGGGGAGCGGCTTGCTCATGCCGACGTGCCAGGAGGCCTGGTTGCCGCGCCCGCGCAGTTGGTATTTGCCGGACTTGTAGTGGAATCCATCGCCGCTCGGGACGGCCTGCATGGTCAGCGTCCCCAGATGGCTCGCCGACACAGTCGCGGTGCCGGCGTCGCTGTCGAAGGTGACGTGCAGCTTGAACCGGCCCTCGCAGCCATAGACCACGCTGGTCTGGCCGGCCTGGCCCGGTTGCGCCGGGGCCAGGCACGCCACCGTGCCTGCGACCGCAAGCGCTAGACGTCGAACTGGTCCCATCCCGTCCTCCGGTCGGTTGCTGGCGTGGTTACTCTTCGGCCGTGCAGTTGATCGGCGCCATCCTGCCGACTTCCCAGGTCGCCTCGTCGCCCTTTCCGCGCAGACCGTATTTGCCGTTCGTATAGTAGTAGCCCGAGCCCGATATGGCGATCGGCAGGGTGATCGGATCCTGGCCTTCGATCGTCACGACGGCGGTGTTTGGCTCGGCGTCGTTGTCGAAGACCACGTTCAGCGTGAGATCGCCGTCGCAGTTGAACACGGCCTCGATCTCCTCGGCGCCGGCAAGCCGCGGAGCGGCGAGAAGGACGAAAGCGGCGAGCACGAGGGGTAAGCGGGGCATGGAAGTCTCCTTGTTCGTGGACCCGACGGGGTTCGAGGATCCGACGGGTCCTATGGTCAATTCGAGGGTATTGATAAATCGATAGCAAGGGCCTGCCTGGCGCGGGCGATCGCATCCTCGCGTCCGCCGCCGGCATCGACGATTGTCCAGTCGATCGGACCGGTCTCGTATGCGAGCTGCCTTTTGACGATTTCGGCCGTGGCGTCGGAGGCGTCTCCCGTCCGGTCCGTGACTCGTCGCATCATGGTTTCGGGATTTGCCTGAAGCCACAGGCCGTCGAAAGCCACGCCGGCCGCGGTTCCGACGGCGCGGGCGGCATCGCGCTCGGCGGGTTTGGAATGGACGGCATCGAGGATCGCCCCGTGGCCGGCGGCGAGCGCCCGGGCGGCCCACGCCTCGATCTCGGCGTAGACCCGGGCGCCGACCGCCGGCGCGTAGGCCTCGTCCGGCAGCCGTTCGGTTTCCGAGGTGTCGAACAATACCTTGCGCATGATGTCGCTGCGCACCACCACGGCGCCCGGCGCCGGGCCGATATGGGGCGCGACGGCGTAGGCGACGGTGGTCTTTCCGCTGCCCGACAGCCCGCCGATGGCGACGAGCCGCGCCGGCGGCGGGTCGAGAAAGCCGCGTGCGACCTCGAACATAGTGCGCGCTTCCTCTTCGGCTTCCCGCCGCGCCGCGCCCGTCAGGTGCGCCGCGCGCGGGGCCGCGACCTTGGCGCGGATCGCCGCGCGCATGGACAGGAAGAGCGGCAGCAGCGCCAGTCCGTCGAGATCGTCCGGATCGCGCCGTTCGGTGAGCCAGCGGTTGAAGACCCGATTCGCCGGGGCGCGCAGGCCCCGCTGCCACAGGTCCATGATCAGGAAGGCGAGGTCGTAGAGGATATCGATGGTGGCGAGCGTTTCGTCGAACTCGATGGCATCGAAGATGACCGGAGCGCCGTCGATCAGCGCCACGTTGCCCAGATGCAGATCGCCGTGGCAGCGTCGCACCTGCCCCGCCGCCGCCCGCGACCGGATCAGGGGCGTGAGCCGGGCGAGCGCGTCGTCGGTGCGCTCGAGCAGATCGGCGACGGCGTCGGCGGCGAACAGGTCGGGATGCCCGGCGAGTTCGGCGCAGTTTTCCCGGGCGACCCGGGCGACCTCGCCGGCGGCATCGGCGGGATGCGCCACCGGCGCCCTGGCGTGCAGGTCGGCGACCCGTTCGGCCAGTTCGTCGATCAGGTGGTTGTCGAGGCCGCCCGTCGCCGTCAGCTTGTCGAGCGTCTTCGTCTCGTCGAAACGGCGCATGTGCACCGCCCATTCGACCGGCACCCCCTGTCCGCCGAGCGCCAGCGTTCCGTCCGCCTCGCGCGTGATCGGCACGGTGCCGAGATAGAGCTCGGGCGCGGTCAGCCGGTTGACGGCCACTTCGCGCTCGCAGACCGCCTTCCTGCGATCCAGTGTCGAGAAGTCGAGGAAGGGGAAGCGCACCGCACGCTTGATCTTGTAGACCGTGTCACCGGCCAGGAAGACGATCGCCGCATGGGTGTCGATCCGCTCGACCGCGGCAAGACCGGTTCCATAGGTCGCCGGATCGGCCAGAAACGCGGTGACTTCGGCCTGACAGGCCTGGTCTTCGGTGGTGGCGGTCATTGCGGCCCTTCGTGTTTCCCGTCCCGGAGTGGCCATGCGGTTGAGCTTTGTCAACGCCGCGAGATGGCTTTTCGCGGACAAGATAGGCGATGGTATGCTGCCCGGATATGATCGCCGTGACGCTTGCTCTCGAGGGGCGGGCAGGCTATCGCCGGACGAAATGGTTCAAGGAGTGGTACCGAATGACGAACTCTTCGCTGCATCTCAAGCGCATCCGGCTCAACCTCGCGCGCAGCCACGATCACCCGAACGGCAGCGACCATCACGGCTACGAATTCGTCGCGCCCCTTGATTCGGACGGCCATATCGACGCCGAGGTCTGGCGCAAGGCGCGGGATCGCTGCATCGTCCGCCGCTTCTGGGCGGGCGAACAGGACGAGATCGGCAAGCTTGTCCACAAGCCCGGTGGCGCTGAGTATGCCCGTTGGGTCTTCGACTACGACGACACCACCGACGATGACGACGAGGCCGGGTACCGCTTCGCCAGCCACGCGTTCCGCGTTGGCGAGTACGTGTCGATCCGCGACGAGGACGGCGACATGCACACCTTTCAGGTGGTTTCGGTCGAGCCCGCCTGAGCCATCGGGACTGAGGTCGCAGGAGGTATGCCCTCAAAACAGCGGAATTGGCTTCTTAGCTTCGTTCGGAACGATCCGCCGCGCGCATAAGAAGCCGGCAGAGGGCCGGAAGACGCGGCGGACACCTTGGGAAAGGAGGTCTGATCATGCGTCTTCCAGCACTCTGGGGTCGTGACAAGGACGACCCGTTCGGCGCCCTGCACCGCGAGGTGGAGAAGGTCTTCGACGATTTTACCAAGACCTGGCCGAGCGTCGGTGCCCTGACCGGGCGGTTTCTGATGCCCAATATCGACGTTCACGAGACCGACAAGGGCCTCGAGGTAACGGCCGAAGTGCCCGGCGTCGACGAGAAGGACGTCGAGGTGACGCTCGTCGACAACCTGCTCACCATCAGGGGCGAGAAGAAGTCCGAGCGCAAGGAAGGCGAGGAAGGCCGTATGGTCTCCGAGCGCTCCTACGGCGCATTCCAGCGCTCGTTCACGCTGCCCTACGAGGTCGACCCGAACAAGGTCGAGGCCCGGGTCGAGAAAGGCGTGCTCAAGATCAGCCTGCCCAAGTCGGCCGAGTCGAAGAAGAAGACCAGGAAAATCGCGATCAAGACCGCCAAGTAGCGGTTCGTCCGGAGTTGACGAAGCCCCGTCGCCGCGCAGGCGAGGGGGCTTCTTCACTTTTCGGGCACGCTATGCCGCCCCGTTGTGCCGACCCGTTGTACTGAAACGCAGCGGGACAGAGGCTGGCGCCGCCGGTGGCACCCGCTAAGATGTGCCGGCCTTCTGGAGGGATGCCGAATGGACGCTACCAACATGCCGGCCCGCACCGGTGGACAGATCCTCGTCGACGCGCTTGTCGCCCAGGGCGTCGATCACGTTTTCTGCGTCCCCGGTGAAAGCTACCTGGCCGCGCTCGACGCCTTCTACGACACCGATGTCGAGATCACCATCTGCCGCCAGGAAGGCGGAGCCGGGATGATGGCCGATGCCTATTCGCGCCTGACCGGGCGCCCGGGCATTTGCTTCGTCACGCGCGGCCCCGGTGCCACCAACGTGTCGCCCGCCATCCATATCGCCGGCCAGGATTCCAACCCGCTGATCGTCTTCATTGGCCAGGTCGGCCGCGACATGCGCCACCGCGAGGCCTTCCAGGAGGTCGACTACGCCGCCGTGTTCGGCTCCATGACCAAGTGGGCGGCCGAGATCGATGACGCCGCGCGCATCCCCGAGTTCGTTCACCGGTCCTTCATGACGGCGATGAACGGCCGTCCCGGTCCCGTCGTGCTGGCCCTGCCTGAGGACATGCTGGCGGGAGACGCGATCGCGCCGGCCACGCCCTATGCCGAGGCGATCCCGACGGCGCCGGCCCCCTCCGCGATGGACAGGCTCGCCGGTCTGCTCGCCACTGCCGAGAAGCCGATGATGGTGCTCGGCGGCACGCGCTGGACCCCGCAGGCGCTGAACGACATCCGTGCGTTCGCCGAGACATTCGACCTTCCGGTCGGCTGCCAGTTCCGCCGCCAGATGCTGTTCGACTCCACCCACCCGAACTATGCCGGCGACGTCGGCATCGGCCCCAATCCGGCGCTCGCCAAACGCGTGCGCGAGGCCGATGTCCTGCTTCTCGTCGGCGGACGGATGAGCGAGATGCCGTCCTCCTCCTACACGCTGATCGACATACCGACGCCGGCGCAGACGCTGGTTCACGTCCACGCCAGCGCCGAGGAGCTGGGCCGCGTCTACGCGCCGGCGCTCGGCATCCACGCCGATGTGGCGTCGTTCGCCGCCGCCGCCGCGGCGCTTCCCGCCCCGGCGCGCCGTCCGTGGTCTGATGAGACGCGTGCGGCCAATGCCGCCTATCACGCCTGGAGCGGCACCCCGCCGCCGCTGCCGGGCGCCTGCGACTATGGCGCCATCGTCGCCTGGCTGCGCGACAGGCTGCCCGCCGATGCCGTCATCTGCAACGGGGCCGGCAACTACGCGACCTGGCTGCACCGCTACCTGCGCTACCGCGGGTTCGGCACCCAACTCGCCCCGACGTCGGGCTCGATGGGATACGGCGTGCCGGCCGCCGTCGCGGCCAAGCGGCTAGAGCCGGACAGGATGGTTCTGGCGTTTGCCGGCGACGGCTGCTTCCTGATGAACGGGCAGGAGTTCGCCACCGCCGTCCAGTACGCGCTGCCGATCCTCGTCATCGTCGTCGACAACGGCATGTACGGCACCATACGCATGCATCAGGAGCGGGAATATCCCGGCCGCGTCATCGCCACCCCGCTCGACAACCCGGATTTCGCCGCGCTGGCCCGCGCCTATGGGGGGCACGGCGAAACCGTCGAGGAGACCGCGGCCTTCGCGCCCGCCTTCGAGCGGGCGGTGGCCTCGGGCAAGCCCGCGTTGATCCACCTGAAGGTCGACCCGGAGGCGATCCTGCCGACGACGACGATTTCTGAAATTCGCGAAAAGGCGCTGGCGGGATAGGCTAGGGCTCCGCCCGCTTTCGCCCGCCCCTTTGCGCGGGCTTCTTTGCCTCGCGGATCTCCACGGGAACCGGATTCTCCACGATGAGATGGCGGTGCGGGAAGGGAAACTTGATGCCGTTCTCGTGGAAGGCGTCCCACAGGGCGAGCATCACCGCGCCACGGATATTGGTTAGCCCCTTCTCCGGATCGGCGATCCAGAACCGCAGCAGGAAATCGAGGGACGAGTCCCCGAACGCGGTCAGGTGGCAGACCGGAAGCGGATCGACCGAGACGCGATCGACATTCTTGCAGGCGTCGACCGCGATCCGGCGCACGACATGCGGATCGCTGCCGTAGCTGACGCCGAAGGGTACGTCGAGCCGAACCAGCCGGTCGGTGAACGACCAGTTCACCACCTGACCGGTTATGAAATCGTCGTTGGGGATCAGGTACTCGCGCCCGTCGCGGGTAACGACCGAGACATAGCGGCCCCTGAGCAGACGGATCCAGCCGAACGTCTCGCCGAGCGAAATGACGTCGCCGGGCTTTATCGACTTGTCCATCAGGATGATGATGCCGCTGACGAAGTTCGACACGACCTTCTGCAGGCCGAAGCCGATGCCGACGCCGACCGCGCCGGAGAACACGGTGAGCGCGGTCAGGTCTATGCCGATCGAGCCGAGCACCGCGAGCAGCGCGACCGTGACGAGCATGATCCGCACGAACTTCGACAGCAGAACCTGCAACGAAGGCGTCAGGTCCTCGTTGCTTTCGATCCATCGCTCTGCCTGACCGGCCGCGAGTTTGGCCGCCCACAGGAAGATCCCGAGCAGCATCGCCGCCTTGACCAGCGACAGCAGCGTCAGCCTGAGGTCGCCGATGGAGATGCCGACCGAGTCGAGGAACGTCGTCGTCTCGTCGAACAGCCCCAGGATCAGGATCGTCGCCAGCGCCAGTCCGAACGCCGTTGTCACCCGCGCCAGGAAGCGGTTGCGGATCGTCCGTCCGGCGACGGCGATCACGATCCAGGCGGTGGCCAGCGTCGCGACGAGACCGATCAGATAGCTGCGGCTCGGCCATGTGACGACCCGCAGCACCGCGAATTCGATCCAGAGAAACACCGGGAACAGCAGCCACGTCAGCCGCCGCAGCAGGATGGCCAGGAACCGCAGAAGCCCGCGTCGTTCGCGCACCTGCCGAAGCCTGTCTTCCAGTCGCGGCTCCAGCAGGCGCCCGCCCAGGAAGGCCAGAACGAACGCGGCGGCGATCAGACCGGCCTGGAACAGCGTCGATGGCCGCGCGACGAGCTGTGCGACCTGACTGTACCAAGCAAGTGCGGTATCGATGGGCTGGTCGAACGGATCCAGTGCCGCCTCCCGTTGCTGAAGCGGCAAAATGATTGCGCGTTCGGGCGGCGACGGCAATTCCCCTAAATGCTGCCCCGGCAGGCCGGGACTACCGGCTCCGCGCTACCTATGGCTGCCCGGCGCTTTTTCGGGCCGGCGCGGCTTCAGTACAGGAACGAACGGGCTGCCAGGTTGAGGCCGATCAACAGCATGCCGACGAGAAAGATCCGCTTGAACAGCGGCGGATCTATCCGGCCTCTCAGCTTCCGGCCGAGGACCATGCCGATGATCGCGGGGACGACGGCCATGGCCGACATTCCGAGCGTCAGCGTAGGCAGCAGGCCATGCACGAGCAGGATGCTGGTCAGGGTGACCGTGGCGAAGGTGAACAGGAGTCCGATCGACTGGACGAATTCGTCGCGGTCGAGATCGAGGGCCTGCATGTAGGGCATCGAGGGCATGGTGAAGATGCCGGTCGCGCCGACGACCATGCCCATGGTCAGGCCCACCAGCGGCGACAGCCAGGTTTCCGCCCGTTTCGAGATATGGATCCTGGGATTGGTCAGGCCGAATACCGCGTAGATCGACAGCAGGATGCCGAGGATGCCGGCGGCGAGCCCGGAACTCTCGTTGGCGAGGATACCGGCGGTGATCCACGACCCCGCGAACAGGGCCAGGTAGAGCGACCAGAACCGCTTCAGCAGGGCCCGGAGATAGGGGCCGTGCCAGGCCTGCCAGATATTCGTGACATAGGCCGGGATCACCATGTAGGCCGCCGCCTGCCCCGGCGCGATGAACAGGCTCAAGACGCCGATCGAGATGGTGGGCAGCCCGACGCCGATGACACCCTTGATGATGCCGCCGCCGAGATAGGCGAGCGCGATGGCGATGACCAGGGTCGTCGTATCGAGCATGAAATGTGGTCCCCGGTCGGGTCGTCAGCGCTTCCAGGCGATCAGTAGCACGCCGAGCGTGACGAAGGCGATGCCGAGCCAGCCCCGCCCGGTCAGCCTTTCGCCGAGGAAGACGACGCCGAACACCGCGACCAGCACGACGCTCAGCTTGTCGACCGGGGCGACCTGCGCCGCGTCGCCGAGTTGCAGGGCGCGGAAGTAGCACAGCCACGACGCGCCGGTCGCCAGCGCCGACAGCGTCAGGAACAGGTAGGTCCGTCCGGAGACCGATGCGAGCGACGGGATCTGGCCGGTCGCGAGGACGAGGACGGCAAGCGTCGGCAGGATGACCGCGGTGCGGAACAGGGTCGCGAAGTCGGAATTGACGTTGGCGACGCCGACCTTGGCGAAGATCGCCGTCAGCGCCGCGAACGCCGCCGACAGCAGCGCCCAGAACTGCCAAGCCTGCACTTCCGGCCGCGCCATCGCGTCATCCCCGTCCGATCGGAACCGTCAGGGTCTCCCATGCGGCGGGCATAATCAAGCGGTCCGCCCTGGGGGGTCAGTCGAGCGACAGCGTCACCGTGACCAGGTCGGGATCGGCGGCCGTCAGGACCTCGGCGAAGCCGAGCTGGCGACACATCGACAGCATCGACCGGTTGCCGACCAGCACGTCGCCGTGGATCGTCTTGAGCCCGTCTTCGCGGGCATAGTCGATGATGAGCTGCATCAGCGCCCAGCCCAGGCCCCGTCCCTTCAGGTCGGAGCGCACCAGGATCGCGTATTCGGCCTTTTCGTGGTCCGGATCGGCATGGATGCGGACGACGCCCAGGAGTTCGCCTGTGTCCGGATCGAGCGCCACGAAGGCCATGGCGCGGGCGTAGTCGATCTGCGTCAGCCTGGCGAGGAAGCGGTGCGACAGGTCGGGCTTCGGCGTGAAGAAGCGCAGCCGCAGGTCTTCCTTGTCCACCTTGGCGAAGAAGGCGTTGTAGAGCGCCTCGTCCTCCGGACGCACGGGGCGGGCGAGCACCGACGTGCCGTCGTTGAGGGTGAGTTCGCGCTCCCATTCCTTGGGGTAGGGGCGGATGGCGAAGCGCGGGTTGAGGCCGTGCCGGTCGGTTCCGGTTTCCACTTCGATGCGGATGCGCGCGTCCACGGCCACGACGCCATCCTTGTCGGCGAGCAGCGGATTGAGGTCGAGCTCGCGGATCTCCGGGATGTCTGCAGCCATCTGGGCGATCTTGACGAGCGTCAGCGCGACCTCGTCGATGTCGGCGGCCGGCTCGTTGCGGAAGGCTTTCAGCAGGCGCGATATGCGGGTGCGCCCGATCAGGTCGTGGGCGAGCGTCAGGTCGAGCGGCGGCAGCGCCAGCGCCTTGTCGCGGATCACCTCGACCGCGGTGCCGCCCTGTCCGAACAGCACCACCGGACCGAACAGCTTGTCGTCGGCGAGACCGAGGATCAGCTCGCGGGCTCCCGGCCGTCGGATCATCGGTTCCACGGTCACGCCGAGAATCCTGGCGTCCGGCACCGCGGCGCGCGCTGCGGCGATGACCTCCTGGGCCGCCTCCTCTGCGGCGTGCGGCGTCTCGATATTGAGGCGCACGCCGCCGATGTCGCTCTTGTGCTGGATGTCGGGCGAATTGATCTTCACCGCGCAGGCCCCGAACTCCGGCAGCAGCCGCGCGGCGATCTCGCGTGCGCCCGCGGCCGTTTCCGCCGTTTCCGGCGCGACGGCGGTAATGCCGTAGGCGGTCAGCATCTTCGCGATCTCGGGCCGGTCGAGCCAGGTCTTGCCGGCGGCAAGGCCGTCGGCGACGACGGCGCGGGCGGTCTCGACGTCCGGCGTGAAATCCGCCGGCAGGCTCGGCGGCGTCTGCATCAGCATGTCCTGCGCCTCCGAGTAGCGGACCAGATGGCTGACGCCGCGCACCGCCGCGGTCGGCGTCGAGAACACCGGAACCGCGACCGGATCGAACACCTTGCGCGCGTCCGCCGCCTTCGCGCCGCCGAGCCAGGCGGCGAAGACCGGCTTGCGCGGCCAGACCTTGCTCTCGTGACTGCGGACCGTCTCGGCGACGCTTGCGGCCGCCGCGTCGCTCGAGGACAGCGCGGTCGGGCAGTTCATCACCAGCACCGCGTCCGTGGTCTCGTCGTCGAGCAGCGCTTCCAGCGCCGCCGAATACCGTTCCGGCGGGGCATCGCCGATGATGTCGACCGGATTGCTCTTCGACCAGGTCGGCGGCAGGTTCTGGTCGAGCCGGAGGAAGGTCTGCTCCGACAGCGGGGCCAGCGACCCGTCGAAGTCGACCAGCCGGTCGACGGCGAGCACGCCCAGGCCGCCGCCATTGGTCAAGACCGACAGCCGCCGGCCGTGGAACGGCTTGACGCGGCTCAGCGTTTCGACGGAGTCGAACAGCTCGTCGAGGTCGAAGACCCGGAGCAATCCGGCGCGGCGGAAGGCGGCGTCATAGACCGCGTCGACGCCGGCGAGCGCCCCGGTATGCGAGGCCGCCGCCTTGGCGGCTTCGGCATGGCGGCCGGATTTCACCACGACGACGGGTTTGACCCGCGCCGCTGCGCGCGCCGCCGACATGAACTTCTTCGGATTGGTGATGCCCTCGACATAGAGCAGGATCGCGCGGGTGTGCACGTCGGCCGCGAACCAGTCGAGCAGGTCGCCGAAATCGACGTCGGCCATGTCGCCGAGCGACACCATCGAGGAGAACCCAATGCCGCGGTCGTTCGCCCAGTCGATCATGGTGACGATCACCGCCCCCGACTGCGACAGAAGCGCCAGGTCGCCCTTCAGGGGCGATGCGTGCGCGAAGCTGCCGTTCAGCCCGATGCCGGGCACGAGCAGGCCGACGGTGTTGGGACCGAAGACCCGCAGCGTGTGCGGCCGGGCGGCGTCGAGCGTCTGCTGGCGCAGCGAACCGGGACCGTTTCCGAAACCCGCGGTGATCACGACGACGGCGCGGGCGCCGTGGGCGCCGAACTCCGCGACGAGGCCCGGCACCGTTTGCGGCGGCGTGGCGATGATGGCGAGATCGACAGGCCCGGGAAGCGCGGCGGCGCCGGGGTAGCAGGGCTGGCCTTCGATTTCGGTGTATTTCGGGTTGACCAGGTAGACCGGCCCCGCGAAGCCCGCATCCCGCATGTTGCGCAGGACGACGTGTGCCACAGATTCTTCGCGCGGGCTCGCGCCGACCAGCGCGATCGATTTCGGCGAAAAGGCGGCTTCGAGATTTCGGACGGTCATAGCGGCACCATGTGTTTTTGCGGGTGCGAAAAGATCCCTATTTCTATCGCACCCGCAGCGACGGGGCCATGACAGGGCGGCCACATGTCGCAGCCGCCCGAAACGACCGTGGGGTCAGTGCGCCATGAGCACCGGGATCGTCATGCTGTCGAGGATCGAGTTCGTCGTGCCTCCGAACATGAACTGGCGGAAACGGGAATGGCCATAGCCACCCATGACGAGCAGGTCGGCTTCGGAATCCGCGGCATGCGACAGGAGCGCGTTGCCGACGTCGATGCCGGCGCTGCCGACCCGTTTGACGTCGACGCTCAGCCCGTGCCGGGCGAGATGCAGCGCCAGATCGGCGCCCGGCTCGCCGCCATGGGCCGACGGTACGTTGTCGCCGACGATGACGACCGAGACGGATTCCGCCGCCCTCAGGATCGGCATGGCCTCGTTGGCGGCGCGGCTCGCCTGCCGGCGGCCGTCCCAGGCGACCATGACGCGGTCGAGTTTCGCCTCGCCCGGTCCGATATAGGGCACGACCAGGGTGGCGCGGCCCGACTCGAACAGGGCCGCCTCGACCAACAGTTCGCGGATCGCCAGGACGTCGTCGGGCTCCGGCTGGCCGACAAGGATCAGGTCCGACGTGTGCCCGTGCATGGCAAGCGTGGGGCCTGCCGCTGCTTCCGTGCAGTTGACGACGCGTACTTCCGACTGGATGCCGGCGCGGTTTGCCGCTTCGGTGAACGCGTCGGCGGCTTCTTGTGCGGCCTCTATGGCGCGGGTGCGCTGGGATTCGAGCAACGAGCCGGGCACCTCGCCCATTATCATCGGCGGGATCGTCGGCTCCAGGGCGAAGATGAGGCCGGTCAGGTGCGCGTTATGAGCCGCTGCCAGCGATATCGCGAAGGCCTGCCTGCGCCCGCCCGCGCCGCTGCCCGCCTCGGAATCGAGGTGCACCAGAATATCCTTGAATGCCATGAGGTTGCTCCGTTTTCCCTTCTTCGCCCATGCCTCGGACGACCGTTCTGTTAAGGCCCAATACCGTTAAGGAATAGTGCCGGTTTAGGCTAGACCGCCAACACGTCGGCCAAATGGCTTTCGACGTCCTTTTCGCTTGATCTCACCAGGTTCCGCGGGATTTCCGCCGTGACCTTTGCGGAGAGCCCTTTGGGCAGGAGATCGCGCAGATCGCCGAGTGCCTGCGGCGCGGCGATCAGCACGAGCCGGTCGAACTGCTCTTCCTGCGGCTTGGCCGCGACCCATTCGACGACGCCTCTCAGGAATTCGCGCTCCTGATGCTGCTGGGGGTCGGTCCGCGGTTCCATCGCGTGGCGGCCCTGTCCATGGCTATCGAAGGCGCGTCCCGGTTTGTCGGCCTGGATGTCGCGATCGCGCAGCCGGTCGCCGAGGAATGCGCGGTCTCCAATCTCGCTCACGCCCTTGCCCACGCCGTCATTGACGAAAATGCGGGCATGCGCTCCGTCCGCCACGAGAATCCAGGTCACCAGTTTGCGAACCATCGAAACGCCTCCAGAGTTTTCAGCCCCAGCCCGTCGGCATCTTGCGTGTGAGAGTGCGCCGGAACCTTGATCGTGGTCAACGGCATGAACGAATGGTGTCATGCCTGCCCCTACGATCATGCATGCGGGGGGGGGGGGGGACTTGCACGAAATGTTGGGATCGCCGCTTTATGAAAGGTCAGCGCCGTCGTATCGACTGGTTGGCATATAATCCGTGTTTGCGATGTCGACCGGGGGGCGACCGGGGAGCGAAAGTAGGAACTTGAGCGCATTCTTCGAGGAATTGGACTTTCGCCCGACCCCGATCGGCGCGCTCAGCCTGAGGCGGCGGCGGGACCTGCGGCTCGGCGTCGACGTCATCGAGATCAAGCTCGGCGACGAGTACCTGATGTCGAGCCAATTCACGGCATCCGAGATCGCGCTGGCGAAGCTCGGTCTTGCCGAAGTGGACACGGACCGCGCGGGAAAAGGGCTCGACGTCGTCGTCGGCGGCCTCGGGCTGGGCTACACCGCGAAGGCCGTGCTGGAGGATGAGCGGGTGTCTTCGCTCGTCGTCGTCGATGCGCTGCAGGCGGTGATCGACTGGCACGAGGAGGGACTGGTCCCGCTGGGACGGGACCTGACCGCGGATCCGCGCTGCCGCTTCGTGCACGGTGATTTCTTCGCGCTTGCTGCGTCCGCGGACGGCTTCGATCCCGAAACCTCCGGCCGGGTATTCGACGCTGTCCTGCTGGACATCGATCATTCGCCGGATTTCCTGCTCGATCCGGACAACGCCGCGTTCTACGGCGAAGCGGGACTTGCGCGCTTTGCCGCCCATTTGCGGTCCGGCGGTGTCTTCGGCCTGTGGTCGAACGACCGCCCGGACGAGAGCTTCACCGCGCGGTTGCGGCAGGTCTTCGATGATGCCCGCGCCGAGGAGGTGACCTTCGACAATCCGCTGCAGGACGAGCCGTTCACGCAGACGGTCTATCTGGCGAAGAAGGAGTAGGCGTCAGGCCGAGCGCAGGGTTTCGCGGGCGATGATCAGCCGCTGGATCTCCGAGGTGCCCTCGTAGATCGTGGTGATGCGCGCATCGCGGGCAAGCCGCTCCAGCCCCGTTTCCCGGATATAGCCGGCTCCGCCGTGCAGTTGCAGCGCTGTGTAGGTCGCCCGCTGCGCCGCCTCGCTGGCATAGAGCTTGGCCATCGAGGCTTCCCGGGCGTAGGGTTCGCCGGCCGCCTTCAAGGTCGCTGCCCGCAGGATCAGCAGACGGGCGGCCTCCAGTTCGGTCTCCCGGTCGGCGATCATCCATTGGATGCCCTGGTTGTCGGCGATCTTGCGGCCGAACTGCTCGCGCTCCTGCACATAGCGAATGGCGAGGTCCATGGCGCCGCGCGCGATTCCCAGCGCGGTCGCGGCAATGCCGATGCGACCCCCGGCGAGCTCGCCGACGGCGATGCGGAACCCGCCGTTCACGTCGCCAAGTACGGCCGAAGCGGGGATCCGGCAGTTCTCGAAAGTGACGGGATTGGTGGCCGAGCCGGTCTGGCCCATCTTCTTTTCCGCCGGGCCGACGATCAGTCCCTCGGCATCCGCCTCGACCAGGAAGCAGGTGATTCCCTTGCCCTTCGGCGCGTCGGGGTCCGTCACCGCCCAGACCACGAACAGCCCGGCATACTCGGCTGACGTGATGTAGAGCTTGGAGCCGTTCAGCACCCATTCGTTGCCGTCGATCCGCGCGGACGTCCGCATGCCGGCGGGATCGGAACCGGCGCCGGCCTCGGTCAGACAGAAGCCGGCGGCCGGATAGGTGCCGTCGCAGATTTTCGGCAGGTAGGCCGCGCGGTGCTCCTCGGTGCCGCACACCTCGACGATCTCGGCGACCATGTTGGTGACCGATGTCGTCACCGCCGTGGAGGCGCAGCCGCGCGCGATCTCCTCGAGCGCCAGCGCGAAGCCGACCGATCCGGCTTCGCTGCCGCCGTAATGACCGGAAACGTTCAGCCCCATGAAGCCGCTCTCGGCGAGAACCTTCAGGTTTTCCAGGAACGGCGCCCGCCCGCCGCCATCGTCCAGCGTCCCCGCAAGCGGGGCCAGGCGGTCCGCCGCGATACGCCGCGCTGTGTCGCGGATCAGACGGTGTTCTTCGCTCGGCTCGAAGTCCATGGCACACGCCCTCTGAATGGCACGGTGCCTTGATAATACCCGGTGCGCCGGCCTGCAATCACGGGCCGGCAATCTCCGGCGCTCAGTCCTCGTGATCCGGCACCGGCTGGGTGATCGACGGCGGGTCGCTCGCGGGGAAGGAGTCGTCGAGCTCGCGGTCGAGCTCGCGATTTTCCTTGCGCTTCTCCCGGGACTTGGGCGCGTTCTTGTCCGTCTTCGGATCGGTCCTGCCGTGCTTCGCCTTGTGTGGCATCGCGTATCTCCATCGAAATGCCTTGCGGTCGCGCCGGTTGCAAGAACCGGGTGGCCGGGCGCGGGGCCTCGAAGTACTCGGGCTCCTATAATGGGAAACGCACGTCGCGCCTTGGGGTTCATCTCGATATGCAAGCACTGTCGCCGCGCATGGGGGGCACCGAATGGTCGCTGCTCCTGATCCTCTCGCTGCTCTGGGGCGGATCCTTCCTGTTCGCCAAGGTGGCCGTCGGCGAGGTGCCGCCGGTGACGGTCGCCTTCCTGCGCGTCTCCATCGCCGCGCTGACGCTCTATGTCCTGGTTCGCGCCATGGGGCTAACGATGCCGCGCGGTGCCGAATGGGGGCCGTTCCTCGTCCTGGGCGCGGTCAACAATGCCGTGCCGTTCTCGCTGATCTTCTGGGGCCTGACCGAGGTTTCGAGCGGGCTCGCCGCGATCCTCAACGCGGCGACGCCGCTCTTCACCGTCCTGCTCGCCCATGTCCTGACGCGCGACGAGCGGCTGACGGCGGCGAAGCTCTTCGGCGTGCTGATCGGACTTGCCGGCGTGGCCGTGCTGATCGGCGTTGATGCCCTCGACGGGGTCGGTCTCGCCGTGTTCGCCCAGCTCGCCTGTGTTGCTGCCGCCGTCTCCTACGCCTTCGCCGGCATCTGGGGGCGGCGCTTCTCCGGGCAGCCGCCGATGGTGGTGGCCGCGGGGCAGGTGACGGCCTCGTCGGTGCTGCTGTTGCCGATCGTTCTGGCCGTCGACATGCCATGGCGGCAGGCGATGCCGTCGGGCACGGCCGTCGCGTCGATCCTCGGCCTTGCTGTCGTCTCGACCGCGCTCGCCTACGTGATCTATTTCCGCATCCTGCGTGCCGCCGGGGCCACCAATCTCCTGCTCGTGACCTTCCTGATTCCCATCAGCGCGCTTGCCTTCGGTGTGATGCTGCTGGGCGAAACCGTCCGGCCCGACGACTTTCTCGGCATGGCTCTCATCGGTATCGGCCTGGCGGCGATCGACGGTCGGCCCGCTGCCCTCCTGACCCGTCGCCTCGGGATCAGTGGCTGAATTCTTGTCCAAATCCGGCAGACCGGATTAGCTTTTGTTTAGGCACTCGGTGGTCAGATGCCAGCTTGGCAATAGAGCGGGGTTTTTCGGCCCCGCACCGAAATGACGGACTCCTCCCATTGGCAGGTCGACTTCTCGAAGATTTCGCCGAACTCGCATCCGACTGGTTCTGGGAAATGGACGAGACCTATCGGTTCTCTTACTTCTCCGGCAGCCTGGAGCAGGCTACCGGCGTTTCCCCGCAACAGGAGATCGGCAAGAGCCGCGTCGAGATCTCCGCCAATGCCGAGATCGAGGCATTCTGGCAGCCGCACGTCGACGATCTCCTGAACCGGCGGACGTTTCGCAACTTCGTCTATCCCTATAAACGCAAGGACGGTCAGGTCCGCTGGTTTTCGACAAGTGGCCAGCCGGTGTTCGACGACGCGGGCGCGTTCAAGGGATACCGCGGTGTCGGCTCGGATATCACTGCCGAGCGGAACGCGCGCGACCAGCTCTCCGAGGCGCTTGAGGCGCTCCGCGCCACCAACGCCCGGCTCGCCGAACAGAACCAGCTGTTCGAGACGGCGATCGACAATATCTCCCAGGGCATCTGCATGTTCGACGACGACCGCCGGCTCATCGTCTGCAACAAGCGCTATGCCGAGATGTACGGCCTGCCCGAGCCGTTGACGCGGCCCGGCACGCCGCTCGAGACGATCCTCGACCACCGCATCGCCACCGGACTGTACACCGGCGCGGACCCGACCGAATTCGCGCGAAACCGTCTTCGGATGGTCGATTCGGACACGCGCTCGCAGATGGTCGACGAGCTTCGGGACGGTCGCATCTATCTGATCGCCCATGCCCGGATGCCGGGCGGCGGGTCGGTGGCTATCCACGAGGACATCACCGAGCGCAAGAGGGCCGAGGCGAAGATCGCCCACATGGCCCGCCACGACGCGCTGACCGGCCTGCCGAACCGGCTCTTTCTGCGCGACAAGATGGAAGAGTCGCTTGCCCGCGCCAGTGGCGGCGGGAGCTTCGCGGTGCTGTGCCTCGATCTCGACAACTTCAAGGCCGTGAACGACTCGCTCGGGCATCCCGCCGGTGACGCTCTCTTGCAGGCGGTGACGCGCCGGCTTCAGGTCTGCGTGCGCGAGACCGATACGGTAGCGCGGCTGGGCGGTGACGAGTTCGCCATCCTGCAGCCCGGCCCGAGCGCGCCGGAACGCGCGGCGACGCTCGCCCGGCGGATCATCGAGGTGCTCTCGGCCGCCTTCACCATCGAGGGGCAGCAGGTGGTGGTCGGTACCAGCATCGGCATCGCGCTGGCTCCGCAGGATGGTGCCGAGCCGGACCTGCTGCTGAAGAACGCCGACCTCGCGCTTTACCGCGCCAAGGACGACGGCCGCCGTACCTACCGCTTCTTCGAGGCGGAGATGGACGTCCACCAGCAATCGCGCCGGGCGCTGGAAATCGACCTGCGCCAGGCGCTGGTGACGGGCGAGTTCGAGTTGTTCTATCAGCCCATTGTCGGCCTTTCGTCGGGCCGGGTCGTGGGCCTGGAGGCGCTGCTGCGGTGGTGCCATCCCGAGCGCGGGCTGCTGTCGCCGGTCGAGTTCGTGCCGATGTGCGAGGAGACGGGGCTGATCGTCCCGCTCGGGGACTGGGTGTTGAGGACCGCATGCTGCGAGGTGGCGCGGATGTCCGATGACATCTCCGTCGCCGTGAACCTGTCGCCGGTCCAGTTCAAGGCGCCTGGCATCGTCTCGTCTGTCATGCAGGCGCTGTCGCAGGCGCGCCTCGACCCCGGCCGGCTGGAACTCGAGATCACCGAATCCGTGCTTCTGCTGGAAAGCGAGGACACGCTCGCCGCCCTGCATCGGCTGCGCGATCTCGGCGTCCGCATCTCGATGGACGATTTCGGCACCGGATACTCGTCGCTGAGCTATCTCAGGCGCTTCCCCTTCGATCGCATCAAGATCGACCGCTCCTTCATCGCCGACCTGGAGACCAAGGACGACTGCCGGGCGATCATCCGCGCCGTGGCGAGCCTCGGGTCGGATCTCGGGATCGATACGACGGCGGAGGGCGTCGAGACGGAATCCCAGCTCAAGACGCTGCGTGCCGAAGGGCTGACGGAGGTCCAGGGCTATCTGTTTTCTCCACCCGTCCCGCGCGACGAAATCGTCGAAGTCCTCGCCAAGGCCAAGGCAGCCGTCTCCGCGGCCTAAGGTTCCGCGCTCGGGTGCCAGCCTGGCCGGTAGCCCGCATCCAGCGCCGCGATGACGAGTGGCGGCGTCAGCACCGATACCGTCGCTGCCTTCGGTCTCCGCATCGCCGCGGCATATCCCGCCGGTTCCCAGGCAAGTAGCCGGTCGTCGCGAACCGCGAAGGCCTGCCCGTCCAACGCGATCATCGCCCCGTCCGGCAGGCTTGCGAGGTCTGCGACATGGCAGCGCTTCGTTCTGCCGTCGAGCCGTTCCGCGTGCAGCTGTCTGTCCATCGCCGTTGCGCGCGGCGGCGCCGGCCATCCGAGCCCACGCGCCACGGCCCCGGCGAACGCAACGGCGTCTTGCCGCCGGCATTCGAAACAGGGCCGATGGCCCGCCGCCAGCGCGGTCACCTCGTCGAGGAAGAACAGCTCGGTGTAACCGTCGCCCCAGACCCGCCGATGGCGCTCCTTGAAGGCTAGGACGCAGGCGATCCACTGCCGCGAAGCCCAACGGCGGCGTCCGAGCCGTCGCGTCTCCGGGTCATGGAACCTGCCGCCGCGATTGCCGAGCAGCGTTCCGCGCGCCGGCGTCGCGATCAGCGCGCCGAACGGCGTCACCCGGTTCTGCAGCGGGTTGCCTACCAGAGATCGACCTCGACGCCCTGTTCGCGCAACGTCTCGGCCTTTTCCTGCAGGAAGCGCTGGAAGGGCAGCTCGTCGTAGCGGCCGCTTTCGACGAACTGGAACATCGACAGGAAGTGGAACGGCTTGAAGTAGCCGGGCAGGCGGGCCGACTCCACGGTGTTCCCCGGCTTGCCGGCGACATCCGCGTCCGCGGCGAAGAAGACCAGCGTCGGCGTGAAGTTGACGCCCCATCGGCGCGCCAGCGCCCGCTCTTCCATGGCCTCGCCGTCGAAATCCGTCACCTCCCGGGATCCCCACATGTCGAGCTGGATGACGTTGAAGTGTTCCGTCACGAAGTCGACGATCTCGGGTACGGCGAAATTCACCCGGTGCATCTCGCGGCAATAGGGGCAGCCGCGCTGTTCGAAGATAAGCACGAGCCCCTTGCCCTCGGCCGCCGCCTCGGCGTGGTCGTCGCCGAAGTTCATAAACGTGTCGACGAAGAACGGTTGCGTATACAGGCCGTTATCGGCGACCGCCGGTTCCTCTTCCGTGGCAAGGGCCCCCGGTGGCGCGAGACTGGTTGCGCCGAGCAGTGCGGTGGCGGTGAGCAGTCCTCTGCGTGATACGGTCATGACGCTCCTCCCTGGCGTGTGCCGTTTATTGTCGTGTCCAAATAGTGCGGCCGGTAACCAAGGGAAACAAGCGGTGTGGGAAGTAAATTTCCGTCTCACGAATTGTTGAGGCGCTGAAATCCACTACGGCTTCGCGCTAGACTGTTCTTGCGACGAGTTCGGTGCGATATCGGCAAGGCAATCGGGAGTGGTCTATGGCGGTCGCGAGAAAACGCGCTTTATGGATGGTCGTCGTCGTTGCGTTCATCGTGATGGCGACGGCGATGGCAACTGCGACCAAGGCACAGCAGCCCAAGCTGGTCGCAGGCGAGATTGCCCGGATTATCCGCGACGGGCAGGTGCCGTTCGGCAACGATATCGACGAACAACGGCTGTTCCAGGTCTACGCCTACTATCACCTGCGGTCCTTCACCCCGATCTGGGTGCGTGACAGCGGGCCGAAGACGAAGGGGCACGAGCTGCTGGCGGTTCTGCGCAACGCCGGTGCCGAGGGCCTGGAGCCGACCGACTACTATGTCGACCGGCTTTCGGAACTGATGGAGCAGCGCGACATCTACAGTCTCGCGCGACTGGACCTCCTGCTCACGCGCGCCTTCCTCGACTATGGCCGCGATCTGTCGGCGGGACGGGTGGCGCCGGAATCGGTCGATTCCGAGATTAATCTCAATCCGACGCCGATCGACGCGAGCGAGCTAATCCGCGGCGCCGAGGAGGCCGACAATATCGGTCCCTACGCGCTGTCCCTGGCCCCGAAGACCGACGAGTATGCCCGGCTGGCCACGATGCTCGCCGAATACCGGGAGATCGCCGCTCAAGGCGGCTGGCCGACCGTTCCGGATGGCGAGACGCTGAAGCCCGGCCTGGACGATCCGCGCGTTGTGCCGCTGCGCGCCTACCTGTTCACCGTCGGCGACTACGACGGTGACCCGGACGAGTCCTCCACGCTGTTCGACGCGGAAATGGCCGAAGCCGTCGAGCGGTTCCAGGCGCGCCATGGCCTTGATGTCGACGGTGCGGTCGGCAAGGAGACGCTTGCTGCGATCAACACGCCGATCGACGACCGTATCGCCACCATGGAGCTCAATCTGGAGCGTCGCCGCTGGATGAAGGACGATCCCGGCGAGCGCTATGTCTTCGTCAATATCGCCGACCAGTATCTCAAGGTTGTCGATCAGGGGCGCACCATCCACACCGCCAGGCTCGTCGTCGGCAAGCCCTATGCCCGCACCCCCGTCTTCGACGAGACGATGAAATACGTCGTCATCAATCCCGACTGGACCGTGCCGGCCTCGATCGCCCGCAACGAGTACCTGCCGAAACTGAAGAAATCGCCGGAGGCGCTGTCCAAGCAGAACATCCGGATCTACGCCGGCAGTACCGCGATCAGTCCCATGTCGATCAACTGGTCGACCATCACGAAATCGGACTTCCGCTACACGCTGCGTCAGGATCCGGGACCCGAGAATGCGTTGGGCGTCATCAAGTTCATGTTTCCCAACGCCTATAACGTCTATCTTCACGACACCCCTTCGAAGGGCCTGTTCGCTCGCCCGCACCGCACGTTCAGCCACGGCTGCATGCGCGTGGAGAATCCGATCGCGCTGGGCGAGGTGATCCTCGGCGCGCAGGGCTGGAGCGCCGACCGCATCCGCAAGGTCGTCGCCTCGGGCAAGAAGACCGTGGTCAATCTGGAGACGCCCATACCGGTGCACGTCACCTATCTCACCGCCTGGGTGAACAAGGACGGGACGGTGCACTTCCGCAAGGATCTCTACGGTCGCGACAAGCGCCTGCGCGAGGGGATCGAAGCCACCCATCGGCTTCAGAAAAGCTAGGCGGCCGCATCGGCCAGTGGTTCTTTGATGCGCCGATATTGACAATATATTGTCAATATGACCATATGTTGCTCATGAAGGATGCTCGATATCCCGCCCACACCGACTCCGGCGCCGAACTGACGGCGCTGATGCTCGATGTCTTCCGCGTCAACGGCGCGCTGCTCGCCGCGGGAGACAGGTTGGTCGCGCCGCTCGGCCTGACCAGCGCGCGCTGGCAGGTGCTTGGGTCCATCGCCCTGTCCGACAGGCCGCTGCCGGTCGCCCATCTCGCGCGCGTCATGGGACTGACCCGCCAGGCGGTGCAGCGGGTCGTCAACGATCTGGAAGGGCAGGGTTACGTGCGGTTCGAAACGAACCCGCACCACAAGCGCGCGCATCTCGTCGTTCTGACGCCCAAGGGGGAGGCGGCCTACGCGGACGCCTCGGCGCGGGAAGCGCCCTGGTCGAACGCGCTCGCCGAAGGGATGTCGCCCGCCGAGATCGCCGCCGCCCGCCGTGTGCTGGCCGCGCTGGCGCAGCGGCTCGAAGGACAGTCGTCGTAAAGCACAAGGAAGATTCCATGCTTCGCCGAATTCATCCCGCCGCCGGCTTTGTCGGCTTCCTCACGATCCTCGTCTTCTGGACATCGACAGTCGCCGTCGAGGTCTTCGGATCGGCGTCCGCGATCGCCACCGTGAAGACCGGCATCCTGTGGGGCATGATCGTGCTGATCCCCTCGCTGGCGATCGCCGGGGCGAGCGGCTTCCGGCTCGCCGGGCCGAACCCGCGGGGACTCGTCGCCGCCAAGAAACGGCGCATGCCGTTCATCGCCGGCAACGGCATCGTCATCCTGATCCCCTGCGCCGTGTATCTGCAGCGGCTGGCCGCCGCCGGCGACTTCGGCACGACGTTCTATGCCGTGCAGGCGATCGAACTCGCCGTCGGCGCCGTCAACATCACGCTGATGGGGCTCAACATCCGCGATGGCTTCCAGCTCACGCGGCGGCGCAGGGCAGGGGCTAGAGCGCCGCTTCCATCAACGCGGTGACGGCGGCCTCGTCGAGCGGGCGCGGATTGGTCGGGCCGGAATGGTCCTCAAGCGCGCCCGCGACGATCGGCGCGATGAGCTGTCGCTCGAAACCCATCTGCGACAGCGTCTTCGGCATGCCGATCTCGCCGTTGAGGCTGTCGAACCACGCGGCGAGATCGGTGTCTTCGGCGACACCGATTGTCCGGCGCATCACCGCGTATTTCTCCTCGGCCGCCGGCGCGTTGAAGCGCAGCACGTGCGGCAGCAGCACCGCGTTCAGCGTGCCGTGATGCAGCGAGACCGCCTTCAGGCCGCCGAGCGGATGCGAGATCGCGTGGATCGCGCCCAGACCCTTCTGGAAGGTGAGGCCGCCATGCAGCGCCGCGATCATCATTTCGCGGCGCGCCTCCACGTCGCCGCCGTCCGCCACGGCGCGCCGCAGGAACCGGACCGCCCGGGCAAGGCCGTCGAGCGCGATCGCGTCGGCCGGCGGATTGAAGCGCGGTGACAGGTAGGTCTCGATGCAGTGGCTGATCGCGTCCATGCCGGTCGCCGCCGTCAGTGTCGCCGGCATGCCGTAGGTCAGCTCGGGGTCGCACACGGCGCGCCTGGGGAACAGGTGCGGCGAGATGAAGCCGAGCTTGCGCCCGTCCTTCAGCGTCACCAGCGCGGCGCGCCCGACTTCCGATCCGGTTCCCGCCGTCGTCGGCACCGCGACGACCGGCGCGACCGCGGCGGTGATCTTCGGGATGCCGCCGAGGATCGCCGCATAGGACTCCAGCGGCCCCTCGTGCGTCGCCATCAGCGCCACCGCCTTGGCCAGATCGATCGGCGAGCCGCCGCCGACCGCGATCAGCCCGTCCGCGCCACTGGCCCGATAAAGCGCGAGGGCGGCCTCCGCCGCCCCTTCGGTCGGGTTCGACGGCGTTTCGTCGAAGACCGCCGCTATCCGCCCTTCGCCTGCCGCCGCCATCACCGTTTCGGTGAGGCCGGCGGCGGTGACGCCCGTGTCGGTGACGACGAGCGCCCGTTCGATACCGAGCTGCGCCAGATCCTCGGCGATCTCGCCGACGCAGCCTTCGCCGAACCGGATGGTGGTGAGATAGGTGATCAGTGCCGACACGGTCGACCCCTCCCGTTTGTTCGCGGATCCGGACCGAGCGGCCGTGCAGCCCGCGTCCTGTGTCCGCCCCGCGTGACCGATTCTCTCTAGCCTTGTGGACCGCCTTTCGCTCCCGGCCGGTCTACAGCTGGCCGTACCTGTAGAGGTTGTCGCGCGACAGCGCGCTCACCGTGCGCTCGCCGCACAGGGCCATGGTCATGTCGAGCTCCTTGGCGATGATGTCGAGCGCCTGTTTGACGCCGGCCTGTCCCATCGCGCCGAGCCCGAAGATGAAGGCGCGGCCGATATAGGTGCCCTTCGCGCCCAGGCACAGCGCCTTGAGCACGTCCTGTCCCGAGCGGATGCCGCCGTCCAGATGCACCTCGATCTTGTCGCCGACCGCCTCGACGATCTCCGGCAGGGCCGCGATCGAGGACGGCGCCCCGTCCAGTTGCCGCCCGCCGTGGTTGGAGACGATGATCGCGTCGGCGCCGGTCTTGGCCGCCATCTTGGCGTCTTCGGCATCGAGGATGCCCTTCAGGATCAGCGGGCCGCCCCAGCGCTCCTTGATCCAGTCTATGTCATTCCAGCTGAGACGCGGATCGAACTGTTCGTTGGTCCAGGCGCTGAGCGACGACAGGTCCCCGACCCCCTTCGCGTGGCCGACGATATTGCCAAAGGTACGGTTCTTGGTGCCCAGCATGTTGAGGCACCAGCCCGGCCGGGTGGCCATCTGCCAGATGTGCTTCGGCGTGAATTTCGGCGGCGCCGACAGGCCGTTGCGCAGGTCCTTGTGGCGCTGGCCGAGGATCTGCAGGTCGAGGGTCAGAACCAGCGCCGAGCAGCCGGCCGCCTTCGCCCGGTCGATCAGAGCGTTGATGAAGTCGCGGTCGCGCATCACGTAGAGCTGGAACCAGAACGGCTTCTTTGTGGCTTCCGCCACCGCCTCGAGCGAGCAGATGCTCATGGTCGACAGCGTGAAGGGAACGCCGAACGCCGCTGCCGCCTTCGCCGCCAGGATCTCCCCGTCGGCATGCTGCATCCCGGTCAGGCCGACGGGAGCGAGCGCCACCGGCATCGCCACCGTCTGGCCGATCATGGTGGTCTCCAGCGACCGGTTGGTCATGTCGACGGCGACGCGCTGGCGCAGCTTGATCTTGCCGAAGTCCTCGCTGTTGGCGCGGTAGGTGCTCTCGGTCCAGGCGCCGGAATCGGCATAGTCGAAAAACATCTTCGGCACCCGGCGCCGGGCCAGGCGCTCGAGATCGGCAATTTCAACAACGGGTCCCATAGCGTTCGCTCCCCGGGATCTGACACCCCGCCGAAACCCGACCGGGCGTGCGTTTTCGCACCGACGTAGATACCCGCAAGCGTGATCCACTGGAACCCGGGATTTTGCCGGTGCCGGTCCACGCCCGGTGTTTGCGTTGGTCAGAATCCCCGTCGGCCAATATCGGGGTCAGTCAGTATCCGCGTTGTCCTCTGTCTGCTTTGCATGTTGCCGTACGCGCGGGGGGCGAATTAGGGAAGCAATGCTGACCTGATAAGGAATATTTCTCGCTGGGAAAAGGCGATGTTCTCCGATTTTCATTGCTAAATGCGAATACGTTGCGTTCAAATGAATAATCCGAGCGCTGATCCCGAGCAAACGGGGTCGACGATAACAACCGGCGGTCGGCGCGACAAAGTCGTGCACGATGAAGCCCAAGAATGCGCTGCGGTATTCGCGACTTAGGTCGCTTGGGGAAACGACCTTTAGGAGGGTTGTCTATGTCCAAGAAATCAGAAGATGCCAAAACGGTAGCAGAATCCGGCGCTCCCAAGAACGCGAGCCGTCGGAAGTTCCTGGCCGGTGCCGCCACCGTCGCCGGCGGTGCTGCCGCCACCGTCGCGATGCCTCAGGTATCGCGGGCCCAGACCAAAACGCTCAAGATGCAGAGCTCCTGGAGCGCGTCGGACATCTTCCAGGAGATGGCGCAGCAATATGCCGACCGCGTCGAGAAGATGTCCGGCGGGCGCCTCAAGGTGGACCTTCTGCCGTCCGGCGCGGTGGTCCAGGCCTTCCAGGTCCAGGATGCCTGTCACGACGGCGTGCTCGACGGTGCCCATACCGTAACGGCCTATTGGTACGGCAAGGACAAGGCCGCGTCGCTGTTCGGCACCGGCCCGGTCTTCGGCGCCAATGCCTCGCAGATCCTGGCCTGGATCCATTTCGGTGGTGGCAAGGATCTGTACCGGGAACTGGTGCAGGACAAGCTCGGCCTGAACGTGGTCGGGTTCTTCGCCATGCCGATGCCCACGCAGCCGCTCGGCTGGTTCAAGGAGCAGATCTCGTCGGCCGACGACATGCAGGGGCTCAAGTATCGCACCGTCGGTCTGGCCACCGACATCATGCAGGGCATGGGCCTGAGCGTGACGCAGCTTCCCGGCGGCGAAATCGTGCCGGCGCTGGAACGCGGCGTCATCGAGGCGTTCGAGTTCAACAATCCGACCTCGGACAGCCGTTTCGGCGCCCAGGACGTCTCGAAGGTCTACATGATGGGCTCCTACCATCAGGCCGCCGAGTTCTTCGAGATCATCTTCAACAAGGACCTGTTCGAGTCGCTGCCGGAAGAGCAGCAGGCCATCCTCGAATATGGTGCCGAGGCGGCGAACACCGCCAACTACGGTCTCGCGATGGACAACTATTCGCGCGACCTGCAGAAGTTGATCAATGAGGACGGCGTCAATGTCTACCGCACGCCGACCTCGGTCATGCAGGCCCAACTGGTGTCCTGGGACCAGGTTCTCGAAAACCTCACGCAGGACGAGTTCTTCAAGAAGGTCGTCGACAGCCAGCGCGCCTGGTCGGAGCGTGTGGCCTTCTACGACCTGATGAACACGGCCGACTACAAGCTTGCCTACGAACACTACTTCCCGGGCAAGCTCGGCTTCTGATGGATCGTTCGGTCCGTGTTTGACGATTGGGGGCGACGCCGTGCGTCGCCCCTTCGGCCGCGCGGCCGCCGGCATCGCCAAGGGCATTTCCCGGGGCACTGCCAACGGCTTCGCCAAGGACATCGCCAAGGACATCGATGGAACGGTTCATCTTCTTCATTGACAAGCTGACGGCCTGGTTCGGCAAGGCGTTCGCCTGGCTGATCCTGGTGATGACGTTCGGCGTCGGATACGAGGTCTTCGTGCGCTACGTGCTGCGCGATCCCACGCCCTGGGCCTTCGACGTCAGCTACATGGGCTACGGCGCGCTGTTCATGATGGCCGGCGCCTACGCGCTGTCGCGCGACAGCCACGTGCGTGGCGACTTTCTCTATCGGTTGTGGAAGCCGCAAACCCAGGCCAGGGTCGAACTCGTCCTGTACGTGCTTTTCTTCTTCCCGGCCGTGCTTGCCCTGATCTTTTCGGGATGGCGCTATGCCAGCCGTTCCTGGCGCTACCTCGAAGTCAGCGTCATGAGCCCGGCGAATATCCCGGTCTTCCAGTTCAAGACCATCATCATTGCCGCCGGCCTGCTTCTGTTCATCCAGGGGCTCGCACAGGTCTGTCGTTGCATCCTGTGTATCCGCACCGGCGTCTGGCCCAGGCATCTGGAGGACGTCGAGGAACTCGATCAGGTTCTCCTGCGCGAGCACGAACGCGACGAACTGCGCCACTATTCCGAGGCGGTGGACGTCGTCTCTCCGCGCGACGGCGGTACAGATACCAGCGATAAACCCCGAACCGACGGTGACCGGCCATGACAGACCCGCAAGTCGCCGTTCTCATGCTGGGCGCGTTCATCTTCGTGATTTTGCTCGGCTACCCGATCGCATTCACGCTGATGGGCATGGGTCTCGGCTTCGGCTACTACGCCTATTACGACCCCGAACGGATGCGGTCGCTCTTCGACAACCGCGTCTTCGACCTGTTCGTCAACCAGACCTATTCGGTCATGTCGAACGACGTTCTGACGGCGGTGCCCCTGTTCCTGTTCATGGGCTACATCGTCGAACGAGCGAACATCGTCGACCGATTGTTCCAGACCCTCAACATAGCCGCCCGCCGCCTGCCGGGATCGATGGCCATCGCCGCGCTGGTAACCTGTTCCCTGTTCGCGACGGCCACCGGTATCGTCGGCGCGGTCGTCACGCTGATGGGCCTGCTGGCGTTTCCGGCGATGCTGAAAGCCCGCTACGACACGAGCTTCGCCTCGGGCGTCATCTGCGCCGGCGGTTGTCTCGGCATCCTGATCCCGCCCTCGATCATGCTGATCGTCTACGCGGCGACATCCGGCGTGTCGATCGTCAAGCTCTATGCCGGCGCGCTGTTTCCGGGGTTCATGCTGGCCGGGCTGTACCTTCTCTATGTGATGGGCCGGGCGGCCTTCAATCCGAAGATCGCGCCGAAACCGAGCGAGGAAGAAATCGGCGACGTCTCGGCGGGACAGGTCGTGTTGATGCTGCTGACCTCGTTCTTCCCGCTCGCCTTCCTGATCCTGTCGGTGCTCGGGGCCATCCTGTTCGGGCTGGCGACGCCGTCGGAAGCCGCATCCATCGGCGCCCTCGGCGGCCTCGTCCTGGCCGTCGCCTACCGGGCGCTCACCTGGCAGCGACTGCGCGAGGCGGTCTATCTGACCGTGCGGACGTCGGCCATGGTGTGCTGGCTGTTCGTCGGGTCGTGGACCTTCTCCTCGGTGTTTTCCTATCTCGGCGGCGAGCAACTGATCAGCGAATTCGTGCTCAGCCTCGACCTGTCGCCGATCACGTTCCTGATTATCGCCCAGCTGATCATCTTCCTGCTCGGCTGGCCGCTCGAGTGGAGCGAGATCATCATCATCTTCGTGCCGATCTTCCTGCCGCTGCTGCCGCACTTCGGCATCGATCCGTTGATGTTCGGCATCCTGATCGCGCTCAACCTGCAGACCTCGTTCCTGACGCCGCCGATGGCGATGGCCGCTTACTACCTGAAAGGCATAGCCCCGCCACACGTGCGTCTGACGCAGATCTTCGCCGGCGTGATGCCGTACCTGGTGATGATCTTCACCGCGATGGCGCTGCTGTACATATTCCCGGAAATCGCCCTTTGGCTTCCGGAGCAGGTCTATGGCCGTTAGCGGGGCGCGGGCGATGAACGAGATGCCGGGAACCGGACTGGCGGACCTAGGGATTGTCGAGCTCGCCGGCCTCGTGGCCGCCGGCACGGTCAAGGCGGAGGAGGTCACGCAAGCCTGCCTTGCCCGCATCGCCGATCGCGAGCCGGAGGTCTGTGCCTGGGCCCACCTCGACGCGGATTATGCCCTGGCGCAGGCGCGGGCCCTGGACGCCCACCGGGCCAGCGGGCGACCGCTCGGCCCCCTGCACGGCGTGCCCATCGGTATCAAGGACATCATCGATGTGCGCGGCCTGCCGTGCGAACGGGGCACGGTCCTCGATCAGGGGCGCCGCCCCGGCGACGATGCCGCGGTGGTGGCTCGGTTGCGCGCCGCCGGAGCCGTGATCCTGGGCAAGACGGTCACCACCGAGCTCGCGGTCTATGCCCCTGGCAAGACCCGCAATCCCCACGACCCCGCCCGCACGCCGGGCGGCTCGTCGTCCGGCTCGGCGGCCGCCGTCGCCGCCGGCATGGTGCCCGGTGCGCTCGGTACCCAGACCAACGGCTCGGTGATCCGCCCGGCGTCCTTCTGCGGCGTCTACGGATTCAAGCCGAGCCACGATCTCGTCTCGCGCCGCGGCGTGCTGACCGAGTCGCCGATTTTCGATTCCATCGGCACCATGGCGCGATCGATCGAAGATGCATCGCTGCTTGCCGATGTCATCGCCGGCTACGATCCCGCCGACCCGTGGATGCGGACAAGCGGGCCGCCGAAGCTCCTTGAGACCGCGACGGCCGAGCCGCCGGTGCGCCCGACCCTCGCCTTCGTGCGGACGCCCGTTTGGGACCGGGCCGACGACGACACGCGCGCCGGCTTCGCCGAGCTCTGCGACGTGTTGGGCGATGCGATCGACGAGGTGGCGCTGCCCGAGCCTTTCGATCGGGCGATCGACCTGCATCGCACCGTCATGAATGCTGACATCGCCCGCCATTTCGCCCGCTACTACGATGACGGTCGCGATCGCTTGAGCGCACGCCTCCGCGAGATCATCGAGGACGGACGGCGCGTTCTCGCCGTGGACTACATTCTCGCCAGGGAGTGGGTCGACATATTGAATGGCGCGCTCGAGCAGATCTTCGATCGCTACGATGCGATCGTGACGCCGGCGGCGCCGGGCGAGGCGCCCGGACTCGAGGCGACGGGCGATCCCGCGTTCTGCACGATCTGGACCTATTGCCAGGTGCCTGCGGTCACCGTGCCGCTGATGGTCGGCGATGACGGTCTGCCGATCGGCGTCCAGGTCGTCGGCCGTCGCGGGCAGGACGGGCGCCTGTTGCGCACCGCGCGCTGGCTGGCGGGGGAGCTGGCGACACATGCGTGATGCAATGAACACGGGAGAGCCGGACAATGTGGACTGACAGGCTTTTCGCGGCCCTGGCTTTGATCGCATTGATCGCTTTTCTTGGCATACTCGTCGTCTACGTGATGCGCATCGATCTCGCCGTCGTGGTGGGCGTCGTCATTATCTTGGCGGCCTATGATTTCTATCGCGAACTGACGGCCTGAGACCGCGGCCATCCGGCCGAATAATCGGGGAACCGGCCGGCCGCGACGCGGCCCCCGTCGCGGTTCCCAATGCGGCCCACCGCGGGCTGCCCAAAATTTCGGCAAGTAACGGGCATTCCGGACCAGTCTGCCACCAATGGAGGACTGGCCTCCGCGCGTGTATTCGGTCTATTTTTAGGCGGCGAATCTAAAACACGTCGTTTGTTTTCGGAACGTTGCGAAACCCGGAAGGCAAGAAACCGGGGCTACGTTCAACAGGGAGGAACTTCATAAAATGAAGAAACTACTCGCCGTATCGGCTCTGGCTCTCGGCGTCGGCTTTGCGGGCGCTGCGAAGGCCGAGCAGTGGAACATGCAGTCGACCTATCCGGGCTCGCTGACCCAGCTCGGCACGCTCGGCAAGCACATCGCGGAGCAACTGAAGGCCGTCACCGACGGTGATATCGAGCTCGTCTTCCAGGAACCGGGCGCCCTGGTTCCCGCGCTTGAGGTGTTCGACGCGGTCGCCTCCGGTGCCGTCGAAGCCGGCTGGTCCACGCCCGGCTACTGGGCCGGCAAGGTGCCCGCCCTGCAGCTTTTCGCGGCGGTGCCGTTCGGGCCGCAGGCCGGCGAGTATATCGCCTGGATGAAGTTCGGCGGCGGCAAGGAGCTGTTCGACGAGATCTACGAGAAATACGGCATCCACTCGGTCACCTGCGGCGTCATCGCGCCCGAGGCGTCCGGCTGGTTCAAGAACGAGATCAAGTCGGTTGACGATCTCAAGGGTCTGAAGATGCGCTTCTTCGGCCTCGGCGCCAAGGTCATGGAGAAGATGGGCGTCTCGACCCAGCTTCTGGCAGGCGGCGACATCTTCCCGGCACTCGAGCTCGGCACGATCGACGCCACCGAGTTCTCCATGCCGGCGATCGACCTGAACCTCGGCTTCTACCAGGTCGCCAAACATTACTATTTCCCGGGCTGGCATCAGCAGGCCACGCTGTTCGACCTGATGATCAACCTCGACCTGTGGGAGAGCCTCTCCGATACGCAGAAGGCACAGATCGAGACCGTGTGCGACGCCGCCATCGCCTATGGCCTGGCCGAGGGCGAGGCGATCCAGTTCAAGGCGCTTCAGGAACTGGAGAAGAATGGCGTGCAGATCCACCGGTGGCCGCCGGAGATCCTAGACCAGCTGAAGGCCGCCTGGGACGAGGTGGTGGCCGAGCAGGTTGCCGCGGACGCTGATTTCGCCCGCGTCTGGGAATCGCTGGCGACGTTCCGCGAGAACTACAAGAAGTGGAAGGACCTCGGTTACCTCGACTGAGCCGTATTCGAAAAACCCGATGCACGGCCCGGCGGGTCCGGGCCGTGCACACCCGGACGGTTTTGGTTCGATGGGCACCCTGAGCGCTTTAGTGGCCGTGATCTCGGCCTTCGCCGTCGTGATGGCGCCGTTCGGTCTTCACTGGATCGCGCTGATCATCGGTTTCGTCGCCCTTTTCGTTGCCGCCGCGAAAGGAGCCCGGCCGGGCTTGTTTCTCACCTCGGCTGCGTTGATGGCGGTTTCCGTCCCTGTCGACGATGCCTTCGAGATGTCGCGCGCGGACCTGCGTCTGATGACCAGGGCGGCGGAGGACGGTGACGCGTTTTCCTCAGTCGTCCTGTCCATTCACGACGTCACGACGAACGTATCCGGGCTGCTCGTGGTGGCCACCCTGGTGCTGGTTGCGATCGCCATCCGAATCGCGGCGCGTCGGGCCAGCCCCGACGGCTGGTCGTTCTATCTGCGGGAGAGCGATGCCCTCGGCGACATGACCGTCTGGATCGGCAAGGCGGCGTCGTTCCTCTACGTGCCGATGATCTTCATAATCATCTACGACGTCAGCCAGCGCAAAATGCTGGAATTCTGGCCGACCTTCGCCGAGACCGGCTGGTATCACACCTTCACCTCGACCAAGCTGCAGGAAGCCGAATGGCATCTGCACGCGGTCCTGTTCCTGCTGTGCTTCGGCTACGCCTACATCAAGGACGCGCATGTGCGCATCGAGCTCGTGCGCGACAAGCTCGCCCCGCGCACCCGCGTCTGGATCGAGCTTCTGGGCTGCATCTTCTTCCTCGTCGCCTATTGCTACGTGGTCATGCGCTTCGGCTACGACTTCGCCCAGAATTCGTTCAAGCTCATGGAGCAGTCGTCGGCCCAGACCGGGCTGCCGCTGCGCTTCATCATCAAGTCGTTCCTGCCGTTCGGCTTCCTGATCCTGGGGCTCGCCGGCGTTGCGGTCGCGGTGAAGTGCGTCGTCTATCTGTTTGGACCGGAGGCCTTGCGGTCCGCGTCCGGCTACTACGCGGGAACCCATCACGCGGATATTCCCGAAGACGCCGTTGAACCGGCAACCGCGGATCGCTGAGGGCAGGGGCTATGGAAATATTCGTCGAGTTCCTGCCGCTCTGGATGTTCTTCGTCCTGGCGCTGCTGCTGTTCACCGGCTACCCGGTGGCGTTCGTGCTCGGCGGTGTCGGGCTGGCCTTTGCCCTGATCGGCGACCTCGCCGGCGTCTTCCGGCTCCAGCAGCTCTCCCTGATCCCGCTGCGGATCTACGGGGGCACCATGGAGAGCCCGGTCCTCGTGGCCATCCCGATGTTCATCTTCATGGGGACGATGCTGGAGAAATCCGGCGTCGCCAAGGACCTGCTGCACGCGTTGCAGGTGTTGCTGCGCCGCGTTCCCGGCGGTCTGGCCCTGTCGGTCACGCTGATGGGCACCATCATGGCGGCGACCACAGGCATCATCGGCGCCTCGGTGGTGATGATGACGCTGCTGGCGCTGCCCGTCATGCTGGAGCGGCAATACAATCTGCCGCTCGCCACCGGCACCATCGCCGCGTCCGGAACCCTCGGTATCCTCATCCCGCCATCGATCATGCTCGTGATCATGGCCGATCTCCTGTCGGTTCCGGTCGGCACGGTGTTCATCGGTGCCATCATTCCCGGCTTGCTGCTGTCGCTGCTCTACGCGGTCTACATCTGGACCCTGTGCCACGTTAAGCCGCATCTCGCCCCGCCGCTGCCGGACGATATCGGCCCGGCCGACCGCGGCGAGTTCTGGGCGATGATCCTGCGCAGCTTCGTGCCGCCCGTGGTGCTGATCGTGCTGGTTCTCGGCTCGATTTTCGCCGGTTTCGCGACGCCGACCGAAGCCGCCGGCGTCGGTGCTGGCGGCTCGATACTGCTTGCCGTTTTCAATCGGGCCCTGACCTGGAATGTCTTCGTCGAGGTTTGCCAGCGATCGGCGCTGACCGGCGGCATGCTGTTCGGCATCTTCGTCGGCGCGACCTGCTTTTCGTTCGTTTTCCGCACGCTCGGCGGCGAGCATCTGATCATCGAGTTCATCCAGGCCACCGGCGTCGGCCCGTGGAGCATCCTGTCCGTGCTGATGCTGATGATCTTCCTGCTCGGCTTCTTCTTCGACTGGATCGAGATCACCCTGATCGTGCTGCCGGTGTTCGCGCCGATCGTGGGCCTGCTCGATTTCGGCGGCCATGTCGGCGATTGGGAGGGCGTCACCCAGGCGAACGTCATCTGGTTCCTGGTGCTGGCGGCGGTGAACCTGCAGACGTCGTTCCTGACACCGCCGTTCGGCTTCGCGCTGTTCTATATGAAGGGCGTCGCCCCGCCCGAGGTGACGATCCA
The DNA here is from genome assembly GCF_025397915.1 of Microbaculum marinisediminis. Classification (NCBI taxonomy): domain Bacteria; kingdom Pseudomonadati; phylum Pseudomonadota; class Alphaproteobacteria; order Hyphomicrobiales; family Tepidamorphaceae; genus Microbaculum; species Microbaculum marinisediminis. Next base: position 207,026 of record NZ_JALIDZ010000001.1, on the reverse strand, counting down.
GCACATCTATCGCGGCATCATTCCCTTCGTCGCCCTGCAGGTGATCGGCCTGCTCCTGTGCATGGCTTTTCCGGCGCTGGTGCTCTGGCTGCCGAGCTATCTGCTGCATTAGCCGCGCGAAAGGGCTTGCCTCGCCGAACCGCTGGTTTAGGGTCGCCGCCGATTTTTTCGTGACCCGACGGCGATCGCACATGGACGACGCGAATGGACAACACTGCGGAACAGAACGGCGCGCAGCAGCCAACGAAGACCCAGGCGTCGTTTGAAATCCACCCCCTGCGCGACATGCTGGCTGGTGAGGTGCATGCACGGCCCTTCCGGCCGGTCGAGACGCCGCGCGTCCTCCATCACATGGCGTTCCTGTCGGACGTGGACGCGGCCGAGGAGCTGGAGGCGCTCGCCCGCTTCTGCACGGCGCATGGCGCCCTGCCGCCGGGCCCCGGCGCGCGGCACCATGTGGTTACCCTCGGCGGCGCCGAGTTGCGCTGGGAGCGGCACACCGAATTCACCACCATGACGCTGGCCGTCGCCCCCCCGCCCAACGATGCCTTTGCCGCCCCGAATATCGCCTCCCTGTCCGCCTTCCTGCCGAAGCCTCCGGGGCCGCTGATCGCCGCGACCCGTCTGGCGCTGGTGCCAATGGAAGACGACCTGCCGGATCTCGGCATGTTCGACGCCTCGAGCCTGTGCGTGGCGCGCGCCGATAGCGGCGGCGCCGTCGTCGCGACCGATTTCAGGCCCGATCCGTCCGGCTTCACGCGCATGCTGGTGGCGAACGCCAGGCTGACGCCGGCGCGCGCCGGCGCGCTGGTGCAGCGCCTGCTGGAGATCGAGACCTACCGCACCCTCGCCATTCTCGGTCTGCCCGAAGCCCAGCGCATCCGCCCGATCGTCGACCGCATCGAATCCGAGCTTGCCGCTCTGACCTTGCGCATGAAGGATGAGGTCGGTTTGCAGCTCTCCCGCGAACTGCTCGAAAAGCTGGTGGGGCTCGCGGCCGAAGTGGAATCCGAAGCGGCCGGGGCGACCTACCGCTTCGGTGCGACCCGAGCCTACTGGGAACTGGTGACGCAGCGGTTCGTCTCGATCCGCGAGGAGCGCATTCCCGGATACGGGTCGATCGAAGGATTTCTCTCCCGGCGCATGAAGCCCGCGCTGCGTACTTGCGACAGTGTCGAGCGGCGGCTCACGGATCTGTCGCAGAAGCTCGCGCGGACATCCAACCTGTTGCGGACCCGCGTCGACATCGAGCTGGAAAGCCAGAACCGCGATCTCCTGCAATCGATGAACCGCCGCGCGCGCCTGCAGTTGCGCCTGCAGCGCACGGTCGAGGGCCTGTCGGTTGCCGCCGTCAGCTATTATATCGTCGGCCTGATAGGCTACCTCGCCAAGGGCGGCGAGAAGGTGCTCGGAATCGCCTTCGATCCGTCGTTGGCGACAGCTGCCGCCGTGCCGGTCGCGGTGCTCCTCGTCTGGCTCCTCGTGCGCCGTATCCGCGGCGGTCACACCGACGAGTGAGGCTGGCGAGTGAGGCAGGCGAGCGAGCCGGCGGACGGTCCTATTTCAGGATTTTCGTTTCGGCGGGGCCGTCGAACTTGAGCGTCTTCAGAAAGGCGATCAGGTCCTCGCGGGCGACGTCATCGTGTAAGCCGGCATAGGCCATGCGGGTGCCGCGCACGTAGTTGCGCGGATTGGCGAGGTAGGCGTCGAGCGTTTGTTCGGTCCACACCAGGCCGTCGGCGCCCTTTTCCTTCATGGCCCGGGAATAGACGAAGCCGTCGCGGCTCGCCGCGCGTCGTCCGATGATATTGTTGAGCACGGGGCCGACGTCGTTTCTCGCCCCGTTACCGATCTGGTGGCAGGCCGCGCAGGTGTGGAACAGGTCCTGGCCCTTGCCGGCATCCCCGCCGGCAAGAGCGAGGTTGCCGCTGACACTGCCGAAGAACAGAGAAAATACAGCGAAAATTGCCAGTCGAATGATCATTTTCCGAATCACTATCAGCTTTGCGCACTATATTGGCGACTAACATAAACGCACGGTGGAGGGGATGGCCAGCCAATGCGAGGCGCTCGCACCCGTGTTGGCGAAACACCGTGAATCGTTACGAAAGAAGCGAAGACCATGGCCGCGCGCGTCAGGCCGCCGCCTCGCGGTCGGGCCCGGCCTTGGGATCGAGGAACGTCAGGTCCAGCCCCTCGTCCCAGTAGGGCTCCGGCCCGAACAGCTCGGCCAGGAAATCGATGAACACCCTGACCCGCGCGGGCAGAAAGCGACGGCTGGGATAGACCGCGTAGACGGCGACGCGCCGCGACTCCCGGAAGTCCGGCAGGATGATCTTCAGGTCGCCGCGCTGCAGCGCCGGCCCGACGTCCCAGGTCGAGCGCAGCGCGATGCCGAGCCCGGCAATCACCGTCTCGCGCACCACTTCGCTCGAATTGGTCTGCAGGTTCCCCGATACGCGAACCGAGGTCGGCCCCTCCGGTCCTTCGAGCTGCCAAAGGTCCTGATGGGTGGCGAAGACGCAATTGTGGCGGGTCAGCTCCGCCAAGGTCTTGGGTTCGCCCTCGCGTTCGAGATAGGCCGGCGAGGCGCAGATCACGCGGTGGTTCGGCGCGAGCCTGCGTGCGATCAGGCTGGAATTCTCGAGCGCGGCGATGCGCACCGCTAGATCGTAGCCCTCGCCGACAATGTCGACGAAGCTGTCCGACAGCATCAGGCTCAGCGTCAGGTCGGGATAGAGTTCGGAGAACCGGCCCAGGTTGGGCGCGATATGCATGCGCCCGAACGACGTCGGCGCGGTGATCTTGAGCGTCCCGCGCGGAGCCGCGTTGCGTCGGGTGACGTACGACTCGGCTTCCTCGATCGATGCGAGGATGCCGATAACCCGCTCGTAATAGCCCTGTCCGTCCTCGGTCAGGGCGATCTGCCGGGTCGTGCGTTGCAGCAGGCGCGCCCCGAGCCGTTCCTCCAGGCGCCGCACCCGCTTGGAGATGACCGCCGGCGAAAGCCCCATTTCGCGCCCGGCTGCCGACATGCTCCCAGCCGTCACGACCCTGGCAAAGATTTCCATATCCGTCAGGTCGGCCATGTCCTCCCCCAGTGTTATTTTCCCTCAGGGAAACAATTCTTGTAGACTTTTGTTCATGAGAGTAACGGATACGTTGCCAAACTGCATCAAGGAAAAAACCGGCCGCCACTGGAACGAGGGGCGGTTTGAAGGAGAAACCCTATGTCTTCCCTGGCTTTACCGGCCGTAGATGCTGGCATTCTGGCCAAGCGCGCGCGCATAGTCGAGCGACTCGGGGAGGTCGTCGGTGCCCGTTGGGTGATCTCCGACGAGGACGAGTTGCGCGCCTACGAGACCGACGCCCTGACGGCCTATCGGCAGATTCCGCTCGCCGTGGCGTTGCCCTCCACGACCGACGAGGTATCGCGGGTTCTCGCGGTCCTGAACGAGGAGGGCGTGAAGGTGATCGGCCGCGGTGCCGGCACGTCGCTGGCCGGCGGCGCCCTGCCGCTCGCCGATTCCGTGGTGGTGGGCGTCTCGCGCATGAGCCGGGTGCTCGACATCGACACCGCCAACCGCGCGATCAGGGTCGAGGCGGGCGTCACCAATCTCGCCGTGTCGGGCGCCGTCGACCATCTCGGCTTCTTCTACGCTCCGGATCCCTCGAGCCAGCTTGCCTGCACGATTGCCGGCAATGTGGCGATGAATTCCGGGGGCGCCCACTGCCTGAAATACGGCGTCACCACCAACAATGTGCTCGGCCTCACCGTCGTCCTGATGGACGGCACCGTGATCGAGCTCGGCGGCACGCATATGGACAGCCCCGGGTACGACCTGCTCGGCCTGATGACCGGCTCCGAAGGTCAGCTCGGCATCGTCACCGAGGCCGTGCTCCGCATCCTGCCCAAGGCGGAGGGCGCGCGCCCTGTGCTCGTCGGCTTCAGCTCGAACACCGATGCCGGCACCTGCGTGTCCGATATCATCGGCCAGGGAATGCTGCCGGTTGTGATCGAGTTCATGGACAGGCCCGCGATCCGCATCTGCGAGGATTTCGCCCATGCCGGCTATCCGCTCGACGTCGAGGCGATGCTGATCATCGAGGTCGAGGGCTCGGAGGAGGAAATCGTCGAGCAGCTCGCCAAGATCGTCGCCGTGGCCAGGGACAACGGCGCGGTGCATGTGCGCGAGGCGAAGACGCCGGCCGAGAGCGCGGCGATCTGGAAGGGCCGCAAATCGGCCTTCGGCGCCATGGGCCGCATCTCCGACTATATGTGCATGGACGGCACGATCCCGACCGGGCGCCTGCCCGAGGTGCTGGTGAAGATCTCCGAGATCTGCGAAGGCTACGGCCTCGGCGTCGCCAACATCTTCCATGCCGGCGACGGCAACCTGCACCCCCTCGTTTTGTATGACGTCAACGATCCCGAGCAGCTTGAAAAGGCCGAAGCCTGCGGCGCCGACATCCTCGAACTCTGCGTCGAGGTCGGCGGCTGCCTCACCGGCGAGCACGGCGTCGGCATCGAGAAAAGGGAACTGATGACGAGCCAGTTCAACGCGACCGACCTCGACCAGCAGATGCGCATCAAGACCATGCTCGACCCGCAATGGCTGCTCAATCCGGCCAAGGTGTTCCCGCTTGCCGGGCGGCCCGAACCGGTCCGGCTCAAGACCAGCGAGGCGGCCTGAGCCCGGCCATGTCGCAGTACACACCTGATAGCGAAGCGGCGGTCGAGGAGATCGTCCGCGCGGCCCGGGCCAGGTCCGAGCCACTGGAAATCGCCGGCGGTGGCGGCAAGCGCGCGCTTGGCAGGCCCGTACAGGCCGCCGCCACCCTGTCGCTCGGCAAGCTCGCCGGCATCACGCTCTACGAGCCGAGCGAATTGGTGATCGCGGCGAAAGCCGGCACGCCGCTCGCCGAGATCGAGGCGAGGCTGAAGCAGCAGGGCCAGAGATTGCCCTTCGACCCGCCGCGTCTGCACCGGCTCTACGGCGGCGATCGCGACACGGCATCCATCGGCGCGGTCGTGGCGAGCAACCTGTCCGGTCCGCGCCGCGTCCATGCCGGGGCGGCGCGCGACTCGTTGATCGGCGTGCGGTTCGTCAACGGCGCCGGCGAGACGGTGAAGTCCGGCGGCCGCGTGATGAAGAACGTGACCGGCCTGGACCTGGTCAAGCTCATGAGCGGTGCCTTCGGCACGCTGGGCGTCCTCACCGAAGTGACGTTCAAGGCGCTGCCCGCGCCGGAGACCGAGGCGACGCTGGTCTTCGAGGGACTGGACGACCATCAGGCCGTGGCCTGTCTCTCGGCCGGGCTGGGCAGCCCGTGGGAGGTCACCGGCGCGGCGCATCTGCCAGCCGTCGCCGGCGCGCCGGCGCGCACGCTCCTGCGTCTGGAGGGCTTCGAGACCCAGATGGCCTATCGCGGCAAGGCGCTCGGCGATGCGCTCGCCGGGTTCGGCGGCTGCGACATCCTGCGCGGGGCCGACAGCGCGGCGCGCTGGGCCGCGATCGGCGAGCTGGAACCGCTCGCCGCGCATGACGACGAGGCCGTCTGGAAGGTCTCGACCACGCCCAACAAGGCCCCCGAGGTTGCCGCCGCGATCCGCGCCGCGACCGGTGCGCGCCTGTATTACGACTGGGGCGGCGGCCTGATCTGGGTCGCCGTGCCGGCCGAGGGTGACGCGGGCGCCGCCGCGATCCGCGCGGCCCTGTCGGATGCCGGCGGTCATGCCACTTGCATGCGTGCGCCCGACGAAATCCGCGCTGCGATAGCCGTCTTCGAGCCGCAGCCCGAACCGGTCATGGCGTTGACGCGAAAACTGAAAGAAACCTTCGATCCCGACCGGGTGCTCAATCCCGGTCGTATGTACGCGGGCGTGTGAGCCGATGCAGACCAATTTCTCCCTGGCCCAGCTCGCCGATCCGCATATGGCGTCGTCGGAAAAGATCCTGCGAACCTGCGTCCATTGCGGCTTCTGCACGGCCACCTGTCCGACCTATCTCGAACTCGGCGACGAACTCGATAGCCCGCGCGGGCGCATCTACATGATCAAGGACATGCTCGAGGGCGGCAAGCCGGCCTCGACGGAGGTCGTGCGTCACGTCGACCGCTGCCTGTCGTGCCTGTCGTGCATGACGACCTGTCCCTCCGGCGTCCATTACATGCATCTGGTCGACCACGCCCGCGCCTATATCGAGGACACCTATACGCGCCCCTGGCACGACCGGGCGATGCGGTCGCTGCTGGCGGCGATCCTGCCCTATCCCGGCCGCTTCCGGCTGGCGCTCGGTGGCGCGCTGCTCGGCCGACTGATGTTGCCGGTGTTCAAGGCGACCCCCGGGCTGCAGCGTGTCGCCGCGATGCTGTCGCTGGCCCCGTCCGCCCTGCCGTCTCGCGGCGAGATGGAGGGGCCGGCCGTGTTTGCGCCGAAGCGGAAGCGGCGCGGGCGCGTCGCGCTGCTTTCCGGCTGCGCCCAGCCGGTGCTCGATCCCGGCATCAACGCGGCCACCATCCGCCTTCTGAACCGGCTCGACGTCGAGGTCGTGCTGCCGAAGGGGGAGGGCTGCTGCGGGGCTCTCGTCCATCACATGGGCAAGGAAGCGCCGGCGCTGGATTTCGCCCGGGCCAATGTCGACGCATGGACCGCCGAGATCGAAGGCGACGGCATCGACGCCATCCTGATCACCGCGTCCGGCTGCGGCACCACGGTCAAGGATTACGGCTTCATGCTGCGCGAGGACCCGACCTATGCCGACAAGGCGGCGACGGTGTCGGCTCTGGCGAAGGACATCACCGAGTATCTCGCGACGCTCGAATTGCCCGCGCCGTCCGAGGCCCCCGGCCTGACGGTCGCCTATCATTCGGCCTGCTCGATGCAGCACGGCCAGCAGATCCGCGAGGAACCGAAGGCGCTCCTGAAGGCGGCGGGCTTCACCGTCAAGGACGTGCCCGAAGGCCATATCTGCTGCGGCTCGGCGGGCACCTACAACATCCTGCAGCCGAGGCTTGCCGAGCGTCTGCGCGATCGTAAGGTGCGCAACATCGAGAGCACCGCGCCGGACCTGATCGCCGCGGGCAATATCGGGTGCATGACGCAGATCGGCAGCGGCACGGGCCTGCCCGTCGTCCACACCGTGGAGCTGCTCGATTGGGCCTATGGCGGAGCGATGCCGGAGGCTCTCGCCGGACGGGTCGGCAACCCGGCCGCTTAGACCGTCTCGCTCTCGGCGAGCCACGCCGCCGCGCACAGGTTGGCTTCTGTTTCCGACAGGATCCAGCCGTCGACGCTGACCATGCGGCCTTCGGCGAAGTCGGCGCCGCACTGGTCCTGAACGAGCCGCTTCCGCGTGGTCGGACAGTTTGTCGACAGAGCGGTTCGGATCAGTGGTCGCTGCGAGACGAGGGCGGCGAGGCGGTCGAAGTCTGCCGGCGCGCGCCCGGCGGCGACGAGGGCCCGGCCGATGCGGCGTGCGGCCGCGTCGCCTGGGACGGTATCGAGCAGTGCGAAGAAGTCGGGGTGTTTGCGCGGCACGAACCGGCAGGCGAACAGTGACCCGCCATAGGCCGCGGCGCCGACACCGACGATGCCTGCGAACCCGATTGCCAGTCTGCGTGTGATCTTGCCCATGCTCAGCTCTTTCCGATCGATCGCGCGCCTTTGGCCGTGACCGGGACTATGCCTGCCAGGTGGTCGGCGAGACGCGCGGCGAGTGCGACGATCGTGAGTGTCGGGTTGGCCGTACCCGCGGTCGTGAAGACCGAGCTGCCGGCCATGTACAGGTTCTTCACCGAATGGACGCGGCAATTCCTGTCGACGACGCCCGTCCTGGGGTCGTCGCTCATTCGCGTCGTGCCGATGTGATGGTAACCGGTGAAGACGACATCCAGATCCGGCGGTTCGGTGATGCCGACATTGACCCGTCCGAGGCCGGCCGCGCCGATCGCGGCCCCGATCAGTTCATGGGTCCGGCGCAGGCTGAGCAGGTCGGACGGCGCGATTTGCCAGTCGAGAGCGATCCGCCGCCAGCCGAACGGATCGGTGTCCTCGACCAGATAGACGCGGCTCGCCGGATTGGGCGACTGCTCGGCGTCCTGCCGCAGCTTGGCGGCCAGTGCCCGGCCCTTGGCGGCGAACGGGCGCATCACATGGCGATAGACGCCGACCGCGATGGTGTCGGCGTCCTCGACGGCGTTGCAGTAGTTTTCGGCGAATCGGTCGGGCCTTTGCCCGTGCGCGAAGGCCTTGACGATCGCGGAGAACGAAACCCAGCCGTGTCCGCGGAAGTCGTTGCTGAACGTGGTGTTTTCGTATTGCGGTACCAGGAAGGCGGTGTTGTTCAGCAGCTGCTCGCGACGCATGATGTCGAACGGCAGTTTCAGCCCGACCTGCATCGCCGTACCGTCGGCTTCGACCACCTCGCTGTAGAGCGAAAGATCGATGGTCTCGTCGGCGAACAGGACCGTACCGATCTCGCAGTTGAGATGGTCCATGAAGTAACGGCCGACGAGGTCGTTCTCGTTGCCGATGCCGCCGGCCCGCTGCTTGTCGCAATTCAGGAGGATGCGGGCGTTCTCGATGCCGCCGCAGGCGATGACATAGGTCTCGGCGCGAACGCGCAGCGTGCGGCCCTCCAGCGTCGAGAATTCGCAATGGTCGACCGCGTCGTCCGTCAACGCGATGTCGATGAGATTGGCGTGCAGGAAGCAGCGGATACGCGGGTTCTCCGCGATCGGATCCCAGTAGGTTTCCGCGAACCGGGTCGGCGGGCTTTGCTGATAGACGGCATCACCGACCATTGCCGGATCGAGCGGCAGCGCCGGTGCATCGAACTGGGGCTCCCAGTCGGCGAACGTGTAGTCGAAGGGACCGAGCTGAAGATAGGGCTGTGCTCTGGCGTAGTAGGGATCGAGATCGGTCCGCGAGATCGGCCAGCCGGAATGGGGGACGCCGGGGCGCGCTTCGAAGTCGATCGGGTCGAGCGGTGCGCACAGCCCGGTCCAATGGCCGGACGTGCCGCCGAATTCGCGCAGGCGCGAGGAGGCGACGTCCGTGTTCGCGTCGCCCACCACGTCTCCTTCGTAAAGGGCCTGGGTGTCGGACTCGTAGCCATGGCCGCCGGATTCCAGCAGGACGACATCGATGCCCTTGCCGGCCAGTTCGAGCGCCAGCGCGATGCCGGCCGGTCCGGCCCCAGCGACGCAGACCGAGCCGGCAACCGGCTCGTGGGACGAATAGTCCCGCAGATCGATGATCATTCCGTGGGTCCTCAGCGGCACGACTGCGCCGAGAGTGGCTTCTAGGGCAACGAAGTTAATTTGGTTCCAATGCGCCGAAACCCGGGTGCCGGCCGCCGAGGGCGATCCGTCGATCGGGTATGGTGGAAGCAAGGCGGGCCGCCCGCATGGGGCGGCCCGCCTCGATGGATTGCGTTGTCGCGGACGTCAGGCGGCGGCGACGTCGGCCAGGAACCGGTCGATCGACTGGCGCAGCCGTTCGGTCTCCGCGACGGCCGAAGAGGTGACGGTCTCGACCTGCGCGGCCGACTGCGAGGTCTCCCCCGCGGCGGCATCCAGGCCGGCGACATTCTCCACGACCGCCTGCGTTCCCGATGCCGCGACGGCCACGTTGCGGCTGATTTCCGCCGTCGCCGAGCCTTGCTCTTCGATTGCCGCGGCGATGGCGGAGGCGTGGTCGTTCACCTCCTCGATCGTCTTGGCGATCGCCTGGATCGCCGTGACGGCGTCCCCGGTCGATTGCTGGATCGCCGTGATCTGCTCGGAGATGTCCTCCGTCGCCTTCGCGGTCTGGCCGGCCAGCGTCTTGACCTCGCTGGCGACCACGGCGAAGCCGCGGCCGGCCTCGCCTGCGCGGGCCGCCTCGATCGTGGCGTTCAGGGCCAGCAGGTTGGTCTGCTCGGCGATGTCGGAGATCAGGCCGACCACGTCGCCGATGCGCTGTGCCGCCGATGCGAGGCCGGATATCTGGTCGTTCGACCGGCGTGCCGCCTCGGTCGCCTGATGCACGGTCGAGTTGGTCTCGCTGATCTGACGCCCGATCTCGGTGATCGAGCTGGCGAGTTCCTCGGCCGCGGCGGCCACGGTCTGCACGTTGGAGGATGCCTCGGCGGATGCCGACGAAACGCTTGACGCGCGACCGGCGGTGCTGCCGGCGATCCCGGTGAGAACCTGCGCCGTCTCGCGCATCTGGCCCATGTTCGCCGAGACCGCTTGCAGGGCTTCGGTCACGTCGCTTCGGAAGCCGTTGATGAGGCTCTCGACCCGGCGCCGACGCTCGGCGTCCCGCTCCTGCTCGCCGGCTGCTTTCTGCTCGAGTCGGGCCCGTTCGATGGCGTTGGCGCGGAACACCTCGACGGTCTTCGCCATGGCGCCGATCTCGTCGCTGCGGTCGACGCCCTGAACCGCGAGGGCGGTGTCGCCATTGGCCAGTTCGCTCATCTGCGCGGTCAGCGTCAGCACCGGGCGGGTCACGGTGCGCTGCACCCAGATGCCCAGTCCGATCGCCGCGGCGACGACCGCCGCCACGCCCAGCAGGATGACGGTTCGCGTCAGGCCCACCGCGGCGGCAACCGTCGCGGTACCCGCCGCTGTCATCTGTTCCGCGATGCGCGTGGCGTTCAGAAGGCCGGCCCGGATGACACCGATCTGGGCCTCGTTCTGCCCCGAGGCCTCGTAGAGCCGGGCTTCGTCCACGGTGAGCGGGTGCCGCATGAGCGCGATCTGCGGATCGCGGATCTCGCTGCCCCATTTCGACATCTGGCCGAAAACGCCGTCGAGTTCGGCCGCAAGCTCCGAGCCGGGGGTGACGACGTCACGGGCCAGCGCCGTGGCTTCGGCGCGGCGCTGCTGCGCCGCATTGGCGGAGTCGAGGAAGGAGCGGTCACCCGACATCACGAAGCCGCGGATCGTTCCTTGCTCGGCCTCGAAGGAGGTGGAGATGCCGGCGATCGCCCCGGCGATGCTCGCGACCCGGGCTGCCTCGGTGTTGGCGTTGCTGATGCGGTTGCCGGCCGTCCAGATCAGGACGCCGACGAGGATGTTCAGGAAAACGATGACACCGAAGCTGACGACGAGTTTCTTGGCGATTGTCATGGTCGAACTCCGGATCAGGAATTGAGGCCCAGCAGCCGGCGGCGCTGCAGTTCCGTGAGATTGATTTCAACCGTCGCCGCGCCGATGGACCGTCCGTCCGGATCGACGATCGTCACATTGACCTGCGCGCGCCAGGTGCCGGTCTTGTCGTTGAATTCGGCCTCGTCGACGAAGATCGCCTCCGGCCCGACGGGATAGGTTTTCTGGAACTTGGCTTCGTCGCCCTGCCAGTAGTCCGACGTCGTGGCGCTTTGACCGACGTTCAGCCCGGCCGCGTCCATGACGAAGATTTCGCTGTACAGGCCGAGGTTGCCGGCCTGGATGCGTGTCAGATAGCTCGAGAGCGGGCTGGTCAGCACGCTGGCGATGATCGGCTGGTCGGCGACCTCGCGCTCGGCCCGCCACTGCTTGTCGAGCGTGTCGATGTCGGCGTCGGAGAGGCCGGCGGTGACCTTGTTGCGTGCCGTGACCGAACGCCAGACCACCGGCGCGTCCAGGAAATCCCGGATGTCGGCGATCACGCGTTCGTCGATCAGTGAAGTCGTCGGGCTCGGCACGACTTGCGTGGCGCCTATGCCGACAGACGTCAGCAAGGCCGCGGCCCCGATTGCGATGGTTTTGATGATCATTGTTGCCCCGAAGGTGTTCTGCATTTCTCCCATGAAGTTGCATGGGTAAACGGTGAACTCTTGTGGTTTGGTTACGAAACGCCCGTTTTTTCGGGATTTTCGTCGCGTCGGCGGGCACCCGCTACTTGGATTGCCTGAATGGAGAAGGCGAGACAGGATTATTTCCAATTTGGAAAAAGAGCCGGTTTGCGACGATTGTTTCACCGCGCCGCGCCATATGTGAAACTGCCTGGCACCAGCACGAAAACGCAAACGGGCAAATGCAATGAGGAGCGGCGTTATGGGCGCAACCGCACACGTGGCCGGCGTGGAAATTCGCGGCGCTTTGAAGGAGCGCTACGACGAGGTCTTGAACGACGAGGCGCTTGCCTTCGTCGCCGACCTGCACCGTCGCTTCGACGAGCAGCGTCGCCGTCTTCTGAAGATGCGCCTGGAGCGCCAGAAGCGGTTCGACGCCGGGGAACTGCCGGATTTCCTGGAGGAGACCCGTCACGTCCGTGAGAGCGACTGGACCGTCGCCCGGATCCCGGAGCCGCTGCTCGATCGCCGTGTCGAGATCACCGGTCCCGTCGACCGCAAGATGGTGATCAACGCGCTGAATTCCGGCGCCAAGGTTTTCATGGCCGACTTCGAGGACGCGACGGCGCCGACCTGGGATAACCAGGTGGAAGGCCAGATCAACCTGAAGGACCGATGGGACGGTAAGATCGATTTCGTCGATCCCGACAGCGGTAAGGAATACAAGCTGGGGGCCGACCCGGCCGCTCTGCTGGTGCGCCCCCGTGGCTGGCACCTGCCAGAGGACCATGTGCTGGTCGATGGCGAGCCGGTGTCCGGCGCCCTGTTCGACTTCGGGCTCTACATGGTTCACAGCGCCAAGAAGGCGCTCGCCGCTGGCGCCGGGCCCTATTTCTATCTACCCAAGCTGGAAAGCCATCTCGAGGCGCGGCTGTGGAACGATGTCTTCGTTCATACGCAGGATGCCCTCGGTCTCCCGCACGGAACGATCAAGGCGACGATCCTGATCGAGACGTTGCCGGCCGCTTTCGAGATGGACGAGATCCTCTGGGAGCTGAAGGATCATATTGTCGGCCTCAATTGCGGCCGATGGGACTACATCTTCTCCTTCATCAAGCGGCTCCGGAACAACCCGGCCTTTCTGCTGCCGGACCGCGGTCAGGTGGTGATGGGCAAGGCCTTCCTGCGGGCCTATTCGCTGCTCTTGATCAAGACCTGCCATCGCCGCGGCGCCTTCGCCATGGGCGGAATGGCCGCGCAGATCCCCAACCGGCGCGATCCGAAAGCCAACGAGATCGCGCTCGCCAAGGTGAAGGCGGACAAGGAACGCGAAGCCGGAGACGGTCATGACGGAACCTGGGTCGCCCATCCCGACCTGGTGCCGGTCGCGATGGAGGTGTTCGACCGGCTGATGCCGGGCCAGAACCAGCTCGACAACAAGCGCGAGGACGTAGCGATCGGCCAGGCCGAGCTGCTGGAAATCCACGAGGGCACGCGCACCGAAGCGGGCCTGCGCGAAAACATCCGCGTCGGCGTCCAGTACATCGAGGCGTGGCTTCGCGGGCGCGGTGCCGTGCCGCTCTACAACCTCATGGAAGATGCGGCGACGGCCGAGATCAGCCGCGCCCAGATCTGGCAGCAGCTCCGTCACAACGCGGCGCTCGAGGACGGACGGACCGTTACCAGGGAACTGTTCCTGACAACGCTCGACGACGAGATGGCCGGCGTTCGCGAGGAACTCACCGCCGCCGTCTATGACGCGGGCCGCTTCCCGGAGGCGATCGTCCTGTTTCGCGACATGTCGACCGCGGACACGTTCGCCGAGTTTCTGACGCTGCCGGCCTACGAGCTGATTGTGTGAGATGAAGGCGCTGGCCGTGGTAGCCGATTATCCGGTAGTTGCCACGGCCCGTAGCCGGTTGGCATCGCAATCCGCGAGCGGTGGAGCGCAACGCGGAATGTATGTGATGTCGGCTTATAAACCATTGGTTTATAAGCCGTTTTCGGAATATTCGCGCCGCACTCATTTCATCATTCGTTAAGATGCGCACTTCTAGGGTCGGCCCTATTCGCAACGAAATGTCTCGCTGCGCCGATACCATCCCTTTTGGGGGAGCGACCGACAGAAATGCTTCAACGGACTCCTGCGGCTCGCCGGGGTGAGAACCCTCGTGCGTCAAGCCGCAAGCTTGCCCGCACCGTTGCTCCAACCGGACGCGAGCGGACTTTTCTCGAAGACGAACTGATCGTCACCAAGACCGACCTGAAGGGTCGCATCACCTACGCCAACGACGTATTTCTTCGCCTGTCCGCGATGACCGAGGAGGAGGCACTAGGCGCGCCGCATTCCGTCATCCGCCATCCGGATATGCCGCGTGCGATCTTCTGGCTGCTCTGGGAAACTCTCCAGTCCGGCAAGGAGATCTTCGCCTATGTCGTCAACCTGGCGATGGATGGCGACCATTACTGGGTGTTTGCCCATGTCACGCCGAGCTTCGGACCGGATGGCTCGATCATCGGCTACCACTCGAGCCGGCGCACGCCGGACCGCAGTGTGCTTCCGATCATCTCCGGGGTCTACGCCGACCTGAAGGCCGAGGAGAACCGGCACGAAAGCCGAGCCCTTGGCCTGGAGGCTTCCGTCGGGCTGCTCCAAGCCCAGCTTAAAGAAAAAGGCATGCCGTATGACGAGTTCGTCTTCTCTCTCTAGCGCGCGGCTATTGGCGCTCACGGCGGCCGTCCTGTCGATTGCAATCGTTGCGGCTGCCTGGTTCGGCCCGATCGTGACCGTTGCGCTCGCCGCGGCGCTGGTCATCGTTATGGTTCTTCTGCTTGGTCGGCTGAGCCATCTTGGACGGCGTCTCGAAATGGTCGCTGGCGTCTGCGAGCGCGCCGCGCGCGGGGATCTCGAGGCGCGGATCATCGGCATCCGCGAAGGCGAGCGCGACAGCCTTGGCCGGCTGATGCGTGCCATCAATCACCAGCTCGACATCGTCGATGCCTTCGCCCGCGAGTCGACGGCCTCGCTCGCCCATGTGCGTGACGGCCGCTTCTTCCGCCGGGTCTTGCGGCGTGGCCTGTCTGGCTCGTTCCGTCATGCCGCCGAGGTGATGAACGCGGCGACCAAATCGATGGGCGAGAAGTTCGGCCATTTCGAGCAGGTGACCGACCACTTCGAAAAGGAACTGTCCGACCTGATGCGCGAGGTTCGCGGTTCGACTCAGGAAATGGGGGCCACGGCCGACCAGATGGCGTCGGCGACGCACGCCAGCGGCGCCAAGACCGCGGAGATCGGCCAGCAGGCGGATATCATGAACCGTGAGGTATCCGCCGCTGCCGAGGCGGTCATGCGGTTGTCCGGGGCGGTCGAAGAGGTCGGAGGACAGGTCCTGACAGCCAAGCAGATCAGCGATCGGGCGGTCATGGAATCGCGGGCCTCTCAGGAAACCGTCGAGGGTCTCGAGCGGGCCGCCGCGGCGATCGGCGAGATCGTCGAGCTGATCCGCGCGATTGCTGAGCAGACCAACCTGCTGGCTCTCAACGCGACCATCGAGGCGGCTCGTGCCGGTGAGGCCGGCAAAGGGTTCGCCGTCGTCGCCGCAGAGGTGAAGGCACTCGCCAGCCAGTCCGCCCAGGCGACCGACCGTATCGAGGAGCAGATTGCCCTGATCCGCGGCGAAACCGAACGGGCGGTCTCCGCCATCGGGGGCGTGTCGTCGATCATCGGCGAGATCGCCGGCATTTCCGACGCCATTGCCACCGCCGTTCACGCGCAGACGGAGGCGACGCAGGGGATTTCCGAGAGCATGGTGCTGGCGCGCACCGGAACCGACACGGTGTCGGGCAACATCGCCGTCGTTACCCGCTCGGTCGAGGAAACCGGTACGGCATCGAAGGCTTTGCAGACGGCCGCCGAAAGGCTTCAGGGGCGGGCCAACCATCTCGAAAGCGAGATCGAGGACTTCTTCGTCAAGGCCCGCACGCTTCTGCGACAATAGGGTTTCGCCGCCGAAGGCGGACTGTCGAAACGCAGTGGTATCTAAAGAGAAGGCGGGCGGCCCGTTGATCGGACCGCCCGCCTTTGACGTCTTCCCCCTGTAAATCCTGTCGCCGGTCCGTCCGGCTTTGAGTCAGATCACCTTGACCGCGGTGCCGACGCCGACCCTCTCGTAAAGGTCGATCACATCCTCGTTCCGCATCCGGATGCAGCCCGAGGATACCGCACGGCCGATGGTCCAGGGTTCGTTGGAGCCGTGGATGCGGTAGAGCGTCGAACCCAGATACATGGCGCGGGCGCCGAGCGGGTTGTTGGGGCCGCCGGGCATGTGGTCCGGCAGGCCGGGCTGGCGCTTCTTCATCGCTGCCGGCGGCGTCCAGCCGGGCCATTCGGCCTTGCGGGTGATCTTGTGGGTGCCGGCCCACTCGAAGCCGGGCCGGCCGACGCCGACGCCGTAGCGCATAGCGGTGCCGTCGTTCTGGACGAGGTACAGAAACCGCTCGTTCGTGTTGATCACGATAGTGCCGGGCCTCTCCGGACCGTTGTACGAGACGACTTTCGGAGCGAAGGCTGTATTGAATTGCGGCAGCTGGCGCCTGGTGTCCACGCGCGTGCGCGGGGGCGGCTGAATCGCGGAGACGTTTCGGCTCCCGCTAGGCGCCGTGGTCATGCCCGAATAGCTCGGCAGCCGTTGGCCGGGCTGCACGAAGCCGGAAGGCTGTCTGACGGTGCGCGCGCTCCGGGCGGGTTCGCCGGGCTGCCTGTAGGATCTTTTTGGCTGGGCGGATTGTGGCTGCTGGTAGGTCGGGCGCGAAGGATCCAGGCGGCGTTCGGTGGATGCGGTCTGCTCGCCGAACAGGGCGTTCATCAGGGCGGGAAACGGCATCTTGCTGTTGTCGTACTGGCTGGCGACGGCGGGGCTGGCCGCTCCGGCGGCGACTAGGGCCGTCGCGAAGAGAAGGCGTTTCATCGACGTACTCGCTCTACATTTCGTCGTGATGCGGGGAGATACACACTTTCCCCGTCAGGGAGGCGAGGGTAGGCGGAGACCGGCGAGCGAATGGTAAATCGGACTTCACGGTGAGGCGGCATCTGCCGAAGTGGTTGACGCGGCGTTAATGTAGCGGAGACGGGCACGGTGATGGAAAACCGTGCCCGCCGGCAGCCTGGCGGCCGCGTGGGAGCGGGGACGTTAGTTGCGGACCATTGCCAGGTCGATCGGGTGATAGCCGGCGACCGTCGGATAGTAGGTGCAGTCGAGGCGGCCGGCGGGAATGGGGACGCGCGGATAGCGTGGGGTCGGTGCGCGCGGCACGGCGACCTCGGGTCGATAGCCGCGTGTCCCGTACTGCCCGTATCCGCCGTTTCCGTAGCCCACACCACCACCGCCGACGCTGCGGCAGACGAGGTAGTCGGCGCTCCAGTCGGTACGCCCGTTGCAGCGGCTGCGGCTCAGCCGCACGGTGGCGGTGCCGCCGCGTCCAGGGCTGACGGTCACGTTGCCCTCGCAGGCCAGCCCGCCGCCACGCACCCGGTAGCTGCCATAGCGCCCGTTGCTGCAGAACGAGAAGGCATAGGGGCCGTAGATCAGCCGCTGTGACGACCAGCAGCCGGCCATGTCGGCACCGCCGCCGGGGGCGGGTACATGCGGGACGGCGACGCGCGGGGTGGCGACTTCGGACTGCGCCTGGCCGGCTGCCGCGGTCAGCGGCAGGGTCATAACGATGGCTGCGCCGACGGCGAATCCGGCGATGCGGCGGAGGGTAGTCTTGGCGGTCATGGTGCTCTCCTTCGAACTGCGCCGACGGCGGGTCTGTCGCCGTTCGTCGAGACAAAGGATGTGCGAGGGCTGCTGAACCCGTATTGAACCTCTGGTTCATCGCCCGTTCAGCAATGCGCAGTCGGATCTCGTCACGGAAGCCGGGAACGGTTCATTAAGGCGCGATCGTCAAATTGCGAACTCGAACTTAGGTTGAGACGAGGCAGTGAAATGGCTTCCGCGGCGCGACGCTTTCGCATCGAAATGACCCAGGAACAGGGCGGCAGGGGTGGCGACGGCGGTGGCACCGGCGGCGCCGGGGGCGGCAGCGACGGCGACAAGTTTCGCGAGATCATGGACGCGCTCGCCGACATCCGCGCCTCGATCGGCAATACCGAACAGATGGTTTCCCAGGAAATCGTCGAGGATTACCGCGGCCGTGCCGACGAGGCCCGTCAGCTGCGCATCGAAATGGAGTCGGTCCAGCACGCCATCAACACGACGAAGCTGGAGCTTGCCGCGCTCCATGCCGGACCGGGCGGCAGGGACATCCACAGCGTCACCGATCAACTTGATGCGGTCGTGAAGGGCACGGAGCAGGCGACCGAGCAACTGCTTCAGGCCGCCGAGCACATCGACAACGACGCCAACGACCTCAGCGCCCGTCTGAAGGACGGCGAGAGTATCGATCTGCTCGACGACATCCGCGATCAAACCGTCAAGATCTTCGAAGCCTGCAACTTCCAGGATCTGACCGGCCAGCGCATCACCAAGGTCGTCAATACCCTGCGCTTCATCGAGGAGCGCGTCGACACGATGATGGCGCTGTGGAGCGATCTGGAGGCCTTCGTCCTTCCGCAAAGCACGCGGGACGAAGGCACGATCATGCACGGCCCGGCGCTTGAGGACGACTCCGGCGTCGCCTCCCAGGACGACATCGACGCCCTGTTCGACTGACCGGCGTTGCCGCCGGGACCCGGGGCTCCGCCTTGCCGTATCGGCGCCGATGATCTAGGTAGGGCCGCGCCCGCGTGATAGCGGGCGTTTCTCCTCGTGTTTCATGGCGTTTATCGATGGCAAAGACCGACAAGGCGGATCGCCTAAAGCCGCGGCTTCCACGCGGTTTCCAGGATCATGACACCGGCACCCTGCGCGCCACCCGCGCCATGCTGGAGACGATCGGTCATGTCTTCGAGCGCTACGGCTTCGATCCGGTCGAGACCCCGGCAGTCGAATATACCGAGGCGTTGGGCAAGTTCCTGCCCGACCAGGACCGGCCGAACGAGGGCGTGTTCTCCTTCCAGGACGACGACGAGCAATGGCTGAGCCTGCGCTACGACCTGACCGCGCCGCTCGCCCGCTACGTCGCCGAGAACTTCGACCGCCTGCCCAAACCCTATCGCAGCTATCGCTACGGCTACGTTTTCCGGAATGAGAAGCCGGGGCCGGGGCGCTTCCGGCAGTTCATGCAGTTCGATGCCGACACCGTCGGCTCCGCGTCGGTCGCCGCCGATGCCGAAATCTGCATGATGGCCGCCGACGTCATGGAGGAGCTGGGCATCCCGCGTGGCGACTACGTCGTCCGCGTGAACAACCGCAAGGTGCTCGACGGCGTGATGGAGGCTGTCGGCCTCGCGGGCGACGAGAACGCCGGCAAGCGACTGACCGTGCTGCGGGCGATCGACAAGCTCGACCGCCTTGGGCCGGATGGCGTGCGGCTCCTGCTCGGCCCCGGACGCAAGGACGAAAGCGGCGACTTCACCAAGGGCGCGGGTCTGGAAGACGGTCAGATCGCCCGGGTGCTCGGGTTCGTGTCCGCCGGCGGCGCGACCTTCGAGGAGACCCTGGCCAATCTCGCGGCCGCGGTGGAGGGCAGTGCCCGAGGCGCCGAGGGCGTCGCGGAGCTGGCCGAGATCGGCGGACTCGTCGATGCCGCGGGCTACGAGAACCGCGTGAAGATCGACCCCTCCGTCGTCCGCGGCCTGGAATACTACACCGGCCCGGTCTACGAGGTGGAGCTGACCTTCGAGACGGTCAACGAGAAGGGCGAGAAGGCCCGCTTCGGTTCCGTCGCCGGCGGCGGGCGCTATGACGGCCTCGTCGGCCGTTTCCGCCCCGAGGACACCCCGGCGACCGGGTTTTCGATCGGTGTCAGCCGTCTTCTCGCCGCGCTGTCGGCGCTCGGCCGCGTCGAGGACAGGACGGCGCTTGGTCCGGTCGTCGTCCTGGTGATGGACCGCGACCGCATCGCCGACTACCAGAAGATGGTGGCCGACCTGCGCGCCGCCGGCATCCGCGCCGAGATGTATCTGGGAACCTCCGGCATGAAGGCGCAGATGAAATACGCCGATCGCCGCAACGCCCCTTGCGTGGTCATCCAGGGCTCGGACGAGCGCGAACGCGGTATCGTCCAGATCAAGGACCTGATCGAGGGCGCCCGTCTGGCCGAGGCGATCGAGGATCATGCCGAGTGGAAGGAGGCGCGGCCCGCCCAGGTCGAGGCGGAGGTCGCGAACCTCGTCGACACCGTTCGCGAAATCGTCGGCCGACACTGCTAGCGCCAATGCGGCAGGCCAGCCTGTCGCCTTCCGCGCACGCGCCTGCTAAAAGGCTGCGACTCTTTCGTATTCGCTTAAATAACCCCGCGAAATCGGACCAAGACCGATGATCCGGCCCGCCGACAAAGACAAAAGCCTTGACGCGCTGCTCGCGTTCTTCGCCGAGCGCGGACTCAATCGCGTCGATCCGCCGATCCTGCAGCCGGCCTCGGTGTTCCTCGAGATGTCGGGCGAGGACATTCGCCGCCGGCTCTATCTCGTGCAGGATCCCTCCGGCCACGAGCTATGCCTTAGGCCCGATTACACGATCCCCGTCAGCCTCGATCATCTCGCCGGTTCTGCCGCCGACAAGGCCGCCGGCTATTCCTATCTCGGGCCGGTGTTCCGCTACCGTCCCCAGCAGGGCACGCCGGGCGAATTCATCCAGGCCGGCATCGAGCTCTACGGCATCGAGGATCGCGATCACGCCGACGCCGAGATCGTCGCCCTGTCGCTCGATGCCGTCAGCCGTTTCGGCTTGAGCGATCCCGAGATCAGGCTGGGCGATCCGAGCCTGTTCATGGCCTTCGTCGCCGCCCTTGAGCTGCCCGAGCCGTGGCCGCGCCGCCTGCGTGCCGCCTTCGGCCGGCCCGGCGGGCTTGCCGAAGTCCTGTCGGGCAAGCCGGCGCCTCTAGCCGCAAACGACAAGCGCCACGCGTTCCTTGCCGGTCTTGCGCGTACCGATCCGGAAGCGGCGCGTGCCGCGGTCGAGGAGATGGTGGCGGTTGCCGGCATCGCGCCGATCGGCGGCCGCAGCCCGCAGGAGATCGCCGAGCGCCTGCTGGAACAGGCCGAGCTTGCCGACGGCCGGGGCCTCGACGAAAAGGCCCGCGACGTGCTGACCCGCGTTGCCGCTGTGCGCGGCGAGCCCGAAGCGGCGTTGAAGGATTTCACCGAGATCGCCGATGGCGCCGGTCTCGACGTGAACGACCAGCTTGTCGGTCTCGCCCGCCGGTTCCTGACCATGGTCGAGCGCGGTGTGTCGCTGGAGCGGGTCACCTTTTCCGCCGAGTTTGGCCGCCGGCTCGATTACTACACGGGCTTCGTGTTCGAAATCTACGATCCGGCGCACCGAGAGGCGGGCCAGGTCGTCGGCGGCGGTCGCTACGACAAACTGTTGAGTCTTCTGGGCGCGCCGCGGGAGGTCCCTGCCGTGGGATGCGCCATCTGGATCGACCGTCTCGTCGGGGAGGAGCCGGCATGAGCGAAACGCTGCTGATCGCCGTGCCTTCGAAGGGGCGCTTGCAGGAAAACGCCGACAGGTTCTTCGCCCGCGCCGGTCTTGCCGTGAAGCGCTCTCGCGGCGCCCGCGACTATCGCGGCGTGATCGACGGCGTACCCGGCGTCGAGGTGCTGTTCCTGTCGGCCTCCGAGATCACGCGCGAGATCGGCGTCGGTGCCGTCCATCTGGGCATTACCGGCGAGGATCTCGTTCGCGAGGTGATCCCAGATGCCGACAAGGCGGTCGCGCTCGTCACCCCGCTCGGCTTCGGCGGCGCCAACGTGGTCGTCGCCGTGCCGCAGATGTGGATCGACGTGCGCACCATGGCGGACCTCGACGACGTGGCGCAGGGGTTCCATGCCCGCCACGGCCGCAGGCTGCGCGTCGCGACCAAATACGTGAACCTGACGCGCGCGTTCTTCGCAGAGCACGCGGTCGGCGACTATCTGATCGTCGAGAGCCTGGGGGCCACGGAAGGCACGCCGGCGTCCGGCGCGGCGGACCTGATCGTCGACATCACGACGACCGGCGCGACGCTCGCCGCCAACGCGCTGAAGATCCTCGATGACGGCGTCATCCTGAAGAGCGAGGCCAATCTGGTCGCGTCCCTGAAGGCGGCATGGAACGGCCGGCAGCGCCGCGCGCTGAAGAGCCTTCTCGACCGGATCGCCGCGGAAGAGCGGGCCCGCACCATCCGCGAGGTTCGTGCCGTTGTCCCGGGTGATGCGCGCAAGATCGCGGAGGGCGTGATCGGACGCTTCGGCTGCGAGGCTCCCTACGGCGTGGAGAAAAGCGGACCGCTCGTTCTGCACTGTCCGGTCGGCGCGATCCATCCCCTGGCCGAATACCTGCGCGAGCAGGGCGCCCACACGGTCGGCGTCACTCAGGCCGAGTACGTGTTCCAGGCCCGCAATCCGCTCTACGACAAGGTGATGCAGCGTCTGGAGGGCTAGTCAACGACGCGGCCGGTTTCGTAGGCCCACGTCCGTTTGGCGATCCAGGCCGTGGCGACGAGGGCGCAGGCCATCGGGATGACGCCGAGCGGCAGGTAGATCTCCGGCGGCAGGTGCAGTAGCCCGGCGGCCGACCAGTCCAGCGCAAGCGCGACGAAACCGATTTCGGAGCCGAACAGGATCGTCATTCCGATCGTGTTGAGGATTGCGATCGCGAGGACGGTCGCAGCCGGACGCGACGGCCCGGCAGGTTCCAACGGGGTGGACATCGAAAACGGTTCCTTCGGGGATCCACGCGCCTTTCGGGCCGCGGGGCGGGCGCAACGGCGCCGACGCTGCAATCATATTTGTCGAAGAAGTTCGGTTTGAAAGAGGCGACGGATTTTATTTTTGCGCCCCCATGGGCGGGCTTGCGAAAGCCGGAACCCAGGCGCAGTATCTGACGTGTCGGACGGAGCGTCCGGCCTGAAAAGCGCCTCCGGTGGGCACGTAACGGTCCGGGAGGCGCCCTGCGAAAGCCGGAAATTCCGCCTCGAGCCGAGCGCGAGGGCGTCTCGCGCAACGGGACGCTTGTCCCCTATCCGGGGTTCCGGCGATGGTCTTTCTTCTCTCTGTTGTCGCGCTCGCCGTGGTGGAAGTGGCGTTCATGACCGTCCAGCGGGTCTACTGTTCGCCGGCCAGGCCGAAATGGCTCGACAACGAGCCCGTGGTCATGCCGGTCAGCGTGGCGTTCACCGGCGTGTTCGCCGCCTCGATCGGCGCGGTTGTCGCCACGTCCCTCGATCTGCCCCTTGGCCTGTGGGGCGATATCGGTGTCTCGCTGGCGGCGATCGTGATGATCGTGTTGATCGTGTGGGCGGGATTCCGGCTGGTGGCCGGGCGCGGCCCGGCCGTTCCGCGCTGACTGCCGATTGCGATCATTTCCATATCTTGACCTGCACGGCGACATAGGGCCCGTCGGCATCCGGCTCCACGGCCCAGCCGCCGCCGGCCTTGATCTGCATGGCGGGCGATGGCCGGAATCCCACGAGAAGGCCGTAGCGCTGCTGGTCGTAGCCCGGCTCGCCGAAGGCGGCGATCTCCGGTTCGAGACTGATGTTCGGCGCCACGTCGACACTCGCGGCGATCCTGGCGCAATAGGTCTCCGCGGCTGTGGCGTAGCAGGCCGATCCGTTGAGGATCGTCGTGTCGGTCAGCCGCAGCCAGCCCTCGACCAGCACCTTGGCGCCAAGGCGCGTGCCCTGTCGCGTCTTGCCCGGATCGTAGGGCTCGGTCGTCTGGTCCTGAACGGTCGGCCCGCCGTAGACCGTCAGTCCCATGTTGCCGCCGATCCACTGGAAGCCCGGCATCACCTCCGCCGACAGCAGGCGGCCGGTGATATCCACGGTTCCAGCGAGGTAGTTGAACTGGCCGCCGTTGACGCTGGCCCTGAGCCGCCAGCCCGTGTGGTCGAGGTCGCCGACCGGCGCCCAGACCAGGCCGCCATGTCCGAAGTAGGAGTCCTCTGCGCCATCGAGACCGAAGAACAGGTGCCAGCGCGGCGAACGGGTTTCGGAAGCCGCTCCGGGCGTCGCGGCGAGCGCAACCGTGAATGCGGCAGCGAATGCCAACCGCCGGTGCGATCGCGCCTTCATCGGCCCGGCCCCCGTCCATAGGACTTCCCCTAGGGCAAATTCAACCAGAGTTAGAAACCGGGTGCAACCAGTTGTATGCGGGGGACGGGTATGCAGGGAAGGGGAATGCGCCAAAACAAAAGGGGCGGCCCGGAGGCCGCCCCTCGTATCTGCGATAAGCGGGAGACTTCTTAGAAGTCCATGCCGCCCATGCCGCCACCAGGCATGGCCGGAGCCGCGGCTTCTTTCTTGGGAAGCTCGGCAACCATCGCCTCGGTGGTGATCAGCAGGCCGGCAACCGAAGCGGCGTCCTGCAGGGCGGTGCGAACGACCTTGGTCGGGTCGATGATGCCCTGGGCGACCATGTCGCCATACTCTTCGGTCTGGGCGTTGAAGCCGAAGGTGTCGCCCTTCGTCTCCAGCACCTTGCCGACCACGATCGAGCCTTCGACACCGGCGTTCTCGACGATCTGCCGGATCGGGGCTTCCAGCGCCTTCAGCACGATGTTGATGCCGGACTGGATGTCGGCGTTGTCCGAAGACAGCTTGGAAACCGCGGCCTTGGCGCGCAGAAGAGCGATGCCGCCGCCGGGAACGATGCCTTCCTCGACCGCCGCGCGGGTGGCGTTGAGGGCGTCGTCGACGCGGTCCTTCTTCTCCTTCACCTCGATCTCGGTGGCACCGCCGACACGGATCACCGCGACGCCGCCGGCGAGCTTCGCCAGCCGCTCCTGCAGCTTCTCGCGATCGTAGTCGGAGGTGGTCTCCTCGATCTGGGCCTTGATCTGGCCGACGCGGCCCTCGATGTCCTTCTTCTTGCCGGCGCCGTCGACGATGGTGGTCTCTTCCTTGGTGATGTTGACCGTCTTCGCCTTGCCCAGCATGTCGAGGGTGACGTTCTCGAGCTTGATGCCGAGGTCCTCGGAGATCACCTGGCCGCCCGTCAGGGTGGCGATGTCCTCGAGCATGGCCTTGCGGCGGTCACCGAAGCCCGGCGCCTTCACGGCCGCGACCTTCAGGCCACCGCGCAGCTTGTTGACGACGAGCGTGGCCAGGGCCTCGCCCTCGACGTCCTCGGCGATGATCAGCAGCGGACGGCTGGACTGAACGACCGATTCGAGAACGGGAAGCATCGCCTGAAGGTTCGACAGCTTCTTCTCGTGCAGGAGGATGTAGGGATCCTCGAGGTCGCAGACCATCTTCTCGGCGTTGGTGATGAAGTACGGCGAGAGATAGCCGCGATCGAACTGCATGCCCTCGACGACCTCGAGCTCGGTCTCGAGCGACTTGGCTTCCTCGACCGTGATCACGCCCTCGTTGCCGACGCGCTGCATGGCCTCGGCGATCATGTCGCCGATCTCGCGGTCGCCGTTCGCCGAGATCGTGCCGACCTGGGCGACTTCCTCGGAGGTCTTGATCTTCTTCGAGCGCTTCTGGAGGTTCGCGACGGCCTCTTCCACGGCCATGTCGACGCCGCGCTTGAGATCCATCGGGTTCATGCCGGCGGCAACCGCCTTGGCGCCTTCGCGCACGATCGACTGGGCGAGAACGGTCGCGGTGGTGGTGCCGTCACCGGCGATGTCGTTGGTCTTCGACGCCACCTCGCGCACCATCTGGGCGCCCATGTTCTCGAACTTGTCCTCGAGCTCGATCTCCTTGGCGACCGTCACACCGTCCTTGGTGATGCGCGGCGCGCCGAACGACTTCTCGAGAACGACGTTGCGGCCCTTCGGGCCCAGCGTCACCTTCACCGCGTTGGCGAGGATGTCGACGCCGTTGAGCATGCGCTCACGGGCATCGCGGGAAAATTTGACTTCTTTCGCAGCCATTTCTTGCTACCTCTGTTAAGTGCTTGCGCAGAAATAAAAAAACCGCAGCGACCCGTCAGGTCACGCGGCTTTCTTCTTCGCAGCCTTGGTTTCGATGACGCCCATGATGTCGGACTCTTTCATGATCAGGTAATCCTGACCATCGACCTTCACCTCGGTGCCAGACCACTTGCCGAACAGGATCCGATCGCCTGCCTTGACATCCATCGCGGTACGCTTGCCGGCCTCGTCCCGGCCGCCCGGGCCGACGGCGACGACTTCGCCTTCGCTCGGCTTTTCCTTGGCGGTGTCCGGGATGATGATGCCGCCCGCGGTCTTCTCTTCTTCGCTAATGCGCTTCACAAGCACACGGTCGTGCAGAGGACGAAAGTGCATGTAAAGTACCCTCCAAATTGTGCGGCTCTCTTCGCGGAGCCACGGGTTCACAGAGTGTTTGGGACGGCTGTTAGCACTCTCGATTGATGAGTGCCAGCAGTCGCCGAACGAGATAAGTTGGGGGCGTGGGACTGTCAAGGGGCGGAGCCGCCGGAACGGCCGATACGGTCGTCCCGGGGTCAGTCTCCCGGCGCCGTATAGCGCCGCCGCGGGAAGATCGGCCACCCCGGACGGGTGGCGATCAGGCAGGCGAGAATGATCAGCGCCGCGCCCAGATAGGTGGCCGGACCGGGCCGTTCCTGGAAGAACAGCATCGCGAACGCGGTCGCCCACAGCAGATTGGTGTATTCCAGCGGCGCCAGCCGGCCGGCCTCGGCGTGCTTGAACCCCCAGGCGATCAGCAGGTGCCCGGTGGTGCCGAGTAGCCCGACCACGACGAACGCGATCAGGTCGTGCATGCCGATCCCGGTCCAGGTCGCGATCCCGACCGGCGTCAGGACGATGGCGGCGAGGATCGCCTGCATGAAGATCAGCACGGGGATGGCGTCGTGGGCGGAGTGCTTGCGCAGAAGCACGATGCCGAGCGCGTAGGCGATCGCCGACAACAGCGCCGCCGCGATCCCGGCCGGCGTCAGCGCCTGACCCGAGCCGAAGTCTCCGGCGACGACGACGACGATGCCGACGAAGCCGAGGCCGACGGCCCCGATCGCCCGTGTGGTGACCGGTTCGCCGAGGATCAGCCTGGCGATCAGGATCATGAAGATCGGCGCGGTGAAGGACAGCGTCACCGCTTCGACCAGTGGCATCCGCGTGATGGCGTAGAAGAACGATCCGGCGGCGACGATCATCACCGAGGCGCGCAGGCCGTTGGACTTGAGCGATTGCCGGGTGATCCGGTGCGGTCCCGTCGCCAAGAAGACGACGAACGCGAACGCCGCGCCCATCACGTAGCGCAGCCAGACGATCTGCAGGATCGAAGATTCCGGACCGAACCCTTTTACGATGGCGTCCATGCCCGACAGCAGGAAGATGGACAGCGCCACCACGAGGGCAGGGCGCATGGACGCGGCGGTGTCCGCCGTGCGGCCGGTCGCGTCGGACATGATCGGGGGCCCTCGAAGACGTTTCTCACCGCCAATAGCACGGCGCGCACCGGCCGCCTATCGCCGACGGCGCATGCCAGCCCTGCCGTAGCGTGAGCGCGGCGGGAGTATGTTAGGGAAGGGGGAACTCGCTGACCGTGCCCGCCTCGTTGTCGATCACCATGAACAGGTCGAAATAGGCGAAGGTCGGCTCCGTGCCCGTGCGGTCCTTGAACCGGGCAATCCAGGCGGCGTCGTGCGCCTTGCGCGCTGCTTCCTTGTTCGGCCAGACATAGATGCCGGCGAGCTTTCCGTCCGCGGCGCGCACGAAATGCTTGCGGACGAGATCGGGGTTGGCCTGCCAATGGGCGACGACGCCGCGCGCGTCCGCGACGATGTCATCGTTGCTCATGCCCTCGGGGGCTTCGAAGCTGACCATCTCGACGATCATGTACCAGGTCTCCTGTCTACGTTCCGCTTTGCGCCGGCGTGACGATGCGGCGCGGCTCGAACACCTCGAGCGGCTCTGACCGCCCTTTTACCTGAACTTCGCCCCGCGCGGTGAAGTCGATTTTGTCTGCGGCCAGATTGCCTGCGCCCGGCTCACCTGCACACAGATCGTATGTCTGCCTGCTGACGAGGATTGCGGTGCCGAGCTCCTTGTTCATCCCTTCCAGCCGCGAGGCGACGTTCACGGTATCGCCCATCGCCGTATATTGGAGCCGGTCCTCGGCCCCGACGTTGCCGACCACCGCCGGCCCGGTATGGATGCCGATGCGTGTGATCAGTTCGGGCTTTCCCGCGGCACGCTGCGCGGCGTTGAACGCCGCCAGCGCCTCCTTCATCTGCAGGGCGCAGCGGCAGGCGTCCCGCGCATGGTCGGGCGAGGCGACGGGCGCGTTCCACATCGCGTTGATGGAATCGCCCAGGAACTGGACGATCGTCCCGTTGTTCGCGTCCACGCAGCCATTGAGCAACTCGAAATAGTCCGACAGCATGGAGACGACGGTCTCCGGCGCGTTCTGCTCCGAGATCGTCGTGAAATCCTTGATGTCGGTGAACATGACGGTGACGGTCTCCCGCACCGCGGCACGCCGGTCGAACAGGCCCGAATCGACGATGCGGCGGACGAGTTCCTTCGGCACGTAAAGCCCGAACGAGCTTATCGCGATGCGCGCGGAGGCGAGTGCGCCGTTCAGCGTGACGATTTCCGAGATCCGCGAGCGCAGGGGCGGGGGCTCGGAAAAATCGAAATCCCTCAGCCGCAACGCTTGTCCGGTGAGCGTCGTCAGCGACCGGCTGATCAGCCGGGAAATGATGACGGTGATGGCGATCCCGAGCCCCAGGACGCCGATGCCGATCGCGAGCCCCTGATGCAGCCCCCTTTCGACGTCGGCCGTGAAGTCGCTTCGCGGCGCGGCGACCGCGATGGTGTAGCCCGCGAACGTCGAGAGGAAATCGATCGGCGCGAGCAGTACCTCGTAGACCTTTCCGGCGTGCGCGAAATGCGTCCGGCCGCTGCGGGAGGTCTTCAGCGCGTCGCCGACCTGATTAAGCAGCGGGTCGTGCTCGGCGAGGTCGACATGGTCGTCGCCGCGTTGACCGTTGGCGATCTCGATGAGTTCGGCCATCAGGACCGGGTCGGAGTGGACGATCAGCTTGCCGTCCGGATCGAAGATGTAGGAATGCGCGTTCGGCGACACCCGCTCCTCGTCCAGGAAACGCGCCACGGTATCCATGAGAACGTCGGCGGCGATCACCACGCCCGGATCGGTCTTGTGCTTGAGTGCGATGGTCTTCACGTAGGCGCCGCTGAACGGCATGAAGTAAGGCTCGGTGGCGATCGGCCCTGTCGCCTGGGTCGCCTCGCGATACCAGATCCGCGTGCGCGGATCGAAGTCCGTCGGCCTGGCCGGGATGAACGAGGTCGGTTCGCCATCGGCGCCGAGAAACGTCCAGCGCACGGTCGGATCGCCCGCCGCGTCGGGGATGATCATCTCCATAGCCGCGACGGCGTCTTCCGGTGCGTCCAGCGGCGCCCGCCAGGGGGAACCTTCGCGCAGGCTCACCAGGCGCAGGAAGCGGCCGTCGGGATATCCTACGAAGATGCCGTCCAGGTCCGGCGCGAGTGCGATGGTCTCGAACAAAAAGCCGCGCTTTTCGTCGAGGCTGGCCGGTGGCGACGTCGCCATGTCGTCCAGCCCGGCCGCCAGTTGCGCCATCGCCAGCTTGTCGGCGAACGCGATGCGGTAATGATCGACGATGCGCTCGGAGACCGACGCCATTTCGAGGTCGATGGCCTCGTAGGCCGCATCGTGCCCGCGGTCGTAGGACAGCCAGAGCATCGGCCCGGCGATAGCGATCAGCAGGACCACGAAGACAAGCCCGAGATGGATGCGAAGGGGTCTGGTCCAGGTGCCGTTCTCGTCGTTCTCCCGCATCGACCGTCCGTTCCCCCAACTTGCGAATCGGCAATCCGCTTTCCCTTCACAACCCTAACACCGGTCGCGCGCGACGGGCCAAGCTGTTCGCGAACTGCGGGAATCGGACGGCCGATGGATTCGGATTGCGCCGCCGTCGACCTTCGTCTATCGCGAGTATTCCGTTCGCATGCGAGCCTAAGGCGATGGCAGGCCCTTTGACCGATACTCGAGCCGATACGGCCCTGCCGTTGCCCGCGTTGGCCGCCGTCATGGCGGTGATCGGCGCATTCGCGCTGTCGGTCGGCTACATCTATCCCGCCATTGCCCTCAATCTCGAGGAGCGCGGCGTGTCGACCGTGACGATCGGCGTGCTGGCGGCGATCCAGGGCCTCGGCGTCCTCGTCTGCTCGGTCATGCTGCCGTGGCTCACCGGGCGTTTCGGCGCCTGGCGGCTTGCGGTCTGGTCGCTGCTGGGAACCGCCGCGACCATGACGCTTCTGGGGCTGACCGAACATCTGGTCATCTGGGGCATCCTGCGCTTCCTGCTCGGCGTCGGCGCCAACGCCCTGTTCGTCATCTGCGAGGTGTGGATCAACGTCCTGGCGCCGGAACGGTTTCGCGGCCGTGTCATCGGTACCTACACGACCGTGATTTCCGCTCTGTTCGCGCTCGGCCCGCTACTCGTCCCGGTGCTCGGCTACCAGGGTGCCGGCTCCTTCGGTGCGGTCGCTGCGATCTACCTTCTCATGGGCGCGCCGGTGCTTTGGCTCCGGACGGCGGTGCCGGCGATGGAGAAAGTGCCGTTCCGCGAACTGCCGAGGGTCATGTTGGCGATCCCGGTCCTGCTGCTGGCGGTCGCGGTGTTTTCGTTCTTCGATGCCGCGACCTTCGCCCTGTGGGTCGTCTACGCGTTCGGTCGCGGCGAGACCCAGACGGTGACGATCATCACCCTGTCGGTGCTGGTGACCGGCAACGTGATCCTGCAGTTTCCGATCGGCTGGCTCGCCGACCGGATGAACCGCCGCCTTCTGCTGGCGCTGCTGTCCGCCGCCGCGTTCGCCGGTGCCATCGTGCTTCCGCTACTGCCGCTGTCCAATGTCCTGACCTATGTCTTCCTGTTCTTCTGGGGGGCAGCGGCCTTTGGCGTCTACACGATCGCCATAACCCTTATCGGCCAGTATCTAACCGGCATCCGCCTTGTGGCGGCAAACGCCGCGTTCGGCGTGATGTGGGGAATCGGCGCCCTGATCGGACCCTGGATCACCGGTTTGGCGATGCAGTCGCAGGGGCCCGTCGGATTGTCGCTCACCTTCGCCGTGGTTTACGGTGTCCTGACGATCGCCGCCCTCAGCTTGCCGCCGATCCGCGCCGCGCTGGTCGGACTGGAGCGGGAGGGCAAGGGCAAGGGCAAGGGCTGACCCCCTTCACTGGAAAGTCCGATGGGGAGCATCCGATGAAACTGCCCGGACCCGACCATCCGATCACGATTTCACCGGCCAGACGGCATGTCACCGTCATCGCCGGCGGGCAGCGTGTCGCCGAAAGCGACCGTGCCCTGGTGATGCGGGAGGCTCATTATCCGCCGGTCTACTACCTGCCGCGCGAGGATGCGGCGATGGACCGGCTCGAGCCCAGCGAGCACCTGACCTACTGCCCGTTCAAGGGGGAGGCTTGCTATTTTACGATCCCCGCCCTGGGGGATGCCGGCCGCAACGTGGCGTGGTCCTACGAGACGCCTTATGCGGCGGTCGCGGAGATCGCCGGCTGTCTCGCCTTCTATGCCGATCGCGTCGACGTCGAGATCGGCTAGCCGCGCGTGATCGTGATCGGCAGCGAGAACGCCGCCGTCTTGCCGTAGACCCGGTCCGTGAGCGTGGTCGTGACCACGTAGTCGCCGGGGCCGAGCCCGCCGAACACGTAGGTCAGAGCCAGGAACACGTCCGCGTCGCGCTCGGCCGATGCGATCTGGAACTCCGCGAACGCCTTGTGGCCGACGATGATCTTGCCTTCGGCCGTCGCCACCCTGACGTCGGCGACCAGGTCGGTCCGGTAACCTTCGCCGGTGGACTCCCAGCCGAAGGCCACCGGCTCGGCGTAGATGTGGATTTCCTCGTCGACCGTGTAGGTGTTGGTCGCGCGCGGCTCTTCCCGGCCGAACGCGGTCGGCGCGGAATCGACCAGTGCGGTCTTGCGGAAGGCGAGGGGGACCGTCTGCCAGACGGCCTCGGCGAACCGGTCGGCGAGGTCCAGCGCCTCCAGGGTCCGGCCGGCGGCGGCGGCCTGTTCAGCCTCGCCCGCCAGCGCCTTCAGGGCCTCGTCCGCCATGGCGGGCGCCGCGGCGATCCACGACACGATGGCGCCGACCAGGGCGCTGCGGAGAAAACGGATCATCTTACCCCCCGAAGCACGGCCTTTTCGCTCAGCCGCTGCATCCGGCAATCATATTGGCGCATGGAAACGGGCCGCGGCAAGCGAACCCTGCGAAGTGCGCGATCAGGCCGCGGAGTGCGCGACCAGGCGGTCTGCCGTCCAGCCCTGTTTCTTGCGGTAGATGGTGGAGGCGCTGATCTGCAGGGCGGCGGCGGCCTGGACGACATTGCCGTCGAAGGCCGAGAGCGCATCCTCGATGATGCGCCGTTCCTGCAGCCAGAACGGCTCAATCGTCCCGGATTGCTGGATCGGATTGCCGGCGTCCGCGCTCCGGACGGGCGCCTCGACACCGATCTGGCCGGCCCGGGCCAGCGCCATCGCCAGCATCGGGGCTGTGATTTCGTCCCCGTCGTTCATCACGACGGCGCGGCGGATGACGTTCTGCAGTTGGCGCACGTTGCCGGGCCACTCGTAGTGGACGAGCAGGGCGCGGGCCTCCGCGTCGAACCGTGTGAAGCCGCGGCCTTCCTCGGCGGCGAACGCCAGCAGCGTCGCGTCCGCGATCGGCAGGATGTCCTCGCACCGCTCGCGAAGCGGCGGCAGGTGAACTGGCAGCACGTGCAGGCGGTAGTAGAGGTCGGCGCGGAACCGGCCTGCGGCGACTTCGGCCTCCGGGTTGCGGTTGGTCGCGCAGACGAAGCGCACGTCGACGGGCCTGGACTGGGTGTCGCCGACCCGGCGCAAAGTGCCCGTTTGGATGAAGCGCAGGAGCTTTGTCTGCAGGTCCGGCGCCATTTCGCAGATTTCGTCGAGGAACAGCGTGCCGCCATTGGCCAGCTCCGCGGCGCCGGCGCGGTCCTCGTTGGCGCTGGTGAAGGCGCCGCGAACGTGGCCGAAAATCTCGCTTTCCATCAGATCGCGCGGGATCGCGCCGCAATTGAGCGCGACGAAGGCGCCGGGACGTCCGGACCGGCCATGCACCGCCTCGGCGGTCAGTTCCTTGCCGGTTCCGCTCTCGCCGGTGACGAAAACCGGGGCTTTCGAAGGGGACACCCGGGAAATCAGCTCGAAAACACCGCGCATCACCTCCGAATGGCCGATGAACCGCTCGAAATCGGTGGACGGGGCGCGGGCCGTCTGCCGCGCCGACCCGGTCGGAACGAGGGGCTGCTTGGGCGTCGGCTCCAGCGTCCGTTCGATCGCCTCGGCGACGGCTTCGGGTCGGGTCGGCCGGACCAGGACGTCGGCGGCGCCGGCCCGCATCGCGGCAACCGCCAGGCCGAGCGATCCGGTGCCGCTGATCGCTATGACGGGCGCCTCTGCGGCGGCGGCGGCGAGATCGGCGCTCCGCTCGCCGTTGGCGCCGTCGATCCCGAACAGGATGGCGTCGACCGGCGCCTCGGCGGCTGCGCGCGCCTCGCTCCAGCTTTCGGCTTCGAGGATGTCGAGCGCCAGGCCCGAGCGCGATGCGACTTCCTCGCGCACGAAGCGCCGGAAGACCGGATCGCGGTCGACGACGAGAACCCGATGGACTGGTGAATCTGTTTCGGCCGATGCCATGACCGGACGAACCCCTCGCTTTCCTGCAGACTGACGACCGCGAACGCCCCGATTAATCCGCAATTAGGGTAAAGAAACGGTTGCCCGCGCCACCGCTCGGGTGGTTTCCCGACCCGCGGGCCTCTGCTATCGTCCCGCGCGCTGCACCAACGAGAACCAAATCCGTTCAAGGAGCACATCAATGTCGGTCGCGCATGACATCGACACATCGGCGGAACTGTCGCCCAACGATCTCGAAGCCTTCTGGATGCCGTTCACGCCGAATCGGGCGTTCAAGAAGAACCCGCGCCTGATCTCGCGCGCCAAGGACGTCCATTATTATACCCCGGACGGGCGCGCGGTCCTCGATGCGACCGCCGGTCTGTGGTGCTGCAACGCCGGCCACGGCCGCGCGCCGATCGTCGAGGCGATCCAGAAGCAGGCCGCCGAGCTCGACTACGCGCCGGCCTTCCAGTTCGCCCATCCCAAGGCCTTCGCGCTGGCCAACCGTCTGGGCATGATGGCGCCGGCCGATCTCGACCACGTCTTCTTCGCCAATTCCGGCTCCGAGGCCGTTGATTCGGCTCTGAAGATCGCGCTCGCCTACTGGAACGTCCAGGGCAAGGGCTCGAAGACCCGCCTGATCGGCCGCGAGCGCGGCTATCACGGCGTCGGTTTCGGCGGCATCTCGGTCGGCGGCATCGTCAACAACCGCAAGTTCTTCGGCGGCCTCCTGACCGGCGTCGACCACCTGCCGCACACCTATAACCGCGCCGAGCAGGCCTTCACCCGCGGCGAGCCCGAATGGGGCGCGCACCTGGCCGACAATCTCGAATCGATCGTCGCCCTGCACGACGCCTCCACCATCGCCGCCGTCGTCGTCGAGCCGATGGCCGGCTCCACCGGCGTGCTGCCGCCGCCCAAGGGCTACCTCAGGAAGCTGCGCGAGATCTGCGACAAGCACGGCATCCTGCTGATCTTCGACGAGGTCATCACCGCGTTCGGCCGCCTCGGCTTCGGCACCGCCGCCGAGCGCTACGGCGTCGTCCCCGACATGATCACCTTCGCCAAGGGCGTCACCTCGGGCACCGTCCCCATGGGCGGCGTGATCGTGCGCAAGCCGGTCTACGATGCCTTCATGAACGGCCCCGAGCACGTGATCGAGCTGTTCCACGGCTACACCTACTCGGCCCATCCGATCGCGGTGGCCGCGGGGCTGGCGACCCTCGACGTCTATCTCGACGAGGGCCTGTTCGACCGGGCCAGGGAACTGGAGGGCGAGTGGGCCGACGCGGCCATGAGCCTGAAGGGCAAGCCGAATGTCGTCGACATCCGCACCATCGGCCTGGTGGCGGCCATCGACCTTGAGTCGCGGCCCGGCGCCGTCGGCGCCCGCGCCTACGAGGCGATGGACAGGGCCTTCCACGAGTATGACATGATGATCCGCGTCACCGGCGACACCATCGCGCTGTCGCCACCGCTGACCATCTCCCGCGATCAGATCGGCGGGCTGTTTGACGGGCTCGGCAAGCTGCTCGGCGAGCTGAGCTGACCGCACGGCGGTACCTGGATCGGAATCGATGTCGATAAAGAGCATGTTGGTCATAGGCGTCGCCGTGCTGGTTGCGGCCGGCGTCGCCTATGTGTTGGTCGTTCCCGATGCCCTCGACCGGGTGGGCGTCGAGATGGCGGAGGAGACCGCGCCGGCGCAGCCGGCCAAGGACTCCTCCCGGATCACCACCTCGACGCCGGTTCCCGCCGGCCAGGGGGCGTCCGACGAGATGCCGAATGTCGGCGTCCTCGACCTGGCCGCGCTGCCGTTCGAAAGCGGGTGCGGCCTGTTCCTCAGCCGCGAGGGCGAGGAGGACATCGTCTTCGTCGACGCCATGCCCGGCGGCGGCAGTGACGACGCCAACGGCCCCATGCCGGCGGTGATGCTGATCGACGGTACGCTCGTCACCTTCTCGCGCACCACCGCCGACGGCGAGCCGATCGGCTTCGGCCAGTACCCGCGGCAGGTATTCGACAGCGCAGACAACACGGTCAGGGTCGTCGTCGAGGTCGATTTCGGCGAGGAAACCGATCCCGAGGACGTTCCCGTCTCCGCCGGCGAGGTAACGGTCATGAAGGCCGGCCGGCCGACGCTGAAGTTCCCGGTATCGGGCGGCGCGGGCTGCTGACGGGCCCGTACACGATTTGTTAAGCACCGCGCTACTTGCCGGCGAGAATCACCTAGTATCCGCCGCATGTCAGTGTCGTCACCGGTCGAAGCGGACACCTTGAGAGGCCCGGACGAGCCGCGCTCCGTCCTGCCGTCGCCGTCGCCGTGGTTCGTCGCCTTCTGCATGGTGGTGATCGCGGGGTCGCTGGCGACGATCCTCTATGCCCGCGCCGGCATGAGCGTCGCCGAGGCTGGCTGGATCGGCTTCGCCGCGCTTCTGATCATGGTGCTGGCCGAATTCTACTCCGCGCGCGCCCGCGAGCGTTCCGCCGTCGAGGCCGAGCTACGCGAGGTCGTGCGCGTCTCCGGCCGGTTCCAGGACGAGATCGCTGGGCTTAACCAGCGGATCGCCGACATCGAGGCGACGCTGACGGTGCGTGTCGACGACATGATCGAGGAACGGGTGGAGACGATCGTCACCGACATGCGCCAGATCGAGGACCGGCTCGACGGCCTCGCCGAGACGGTTTCGGCGCTCGAGAGCGCGGCGCCTGCCGCCAGGGGGGCGCTGGCCGGCGCGGAGATCGGCGGGCGGGCGGAGACCCTCGAGGAGTCCCCGGCGTTCCCGGGCATGTCGGATGCCGACGCCGCGGCTATCCTGCGGCGCTCGGTCGAGGAGCACGGGCCGCTCATCCACCTGCAGTCGATCGTCACCCTGCCGCAACGGCGGGTGCGGTACTACGAGGCCTTCGCGCGGCTGCGCACCGACGACGGCCGCTCGCTGATGCCGCGGCAGTTCATCCCGCTGGCCGAGCGCACCGGCATCATGCCGATCATCGACAACGCCGTGCTGTTCCGCACGGTTCAGATCCTGCGCAAGATCGCCCGCAAGAACAACGATGTCGGGATCTTCTGCAACATCTCGGCCCGGTCCCTGGGCGATGGCGAGTTCTTCCAGCAGTTCGTGGATTTCATGGGCGAGAACCGCAATCTCGCCGGGGCCATCGTCTTCGAGTTCACGCAGGCCGCCTTCGACGATCTCGGTCCCATAGAGCTCGCCAATCTCGACGCGCTCGCCGAACTCGGCTTCCGCTTCTCGCTGGACAACGTGAACCGGCTCGATATCGACGGCGCGCGCCTGGCCAAGCACGGCGTCCGATACATCAAGATCGACGCGGACACGCTGATGCAGCCGCCACTATCGGCCAGCGCCCACATCCACGCCGCCGACCTCGCCAAGCTGCTCGCCCGGTACGGCATCACGCTGATCGCCACGCGCGTGGAGGCGGAGTCGCAAGTGGTCGATATCCTTGACTACGACGTGAAATTCGCCCAAGGGAACCTGTTCTCGCCACCGCGCATCGTCCGCGCCGATGCCGCGCAGGCGGCCCGCAAACCCACGATAAACTGAATGTCAGACACCAGCCCGACAAACGGGCCGCACCCGCAAATCCTGTTGCGGTTCCGCGATCTTGCGGAACGCTACGACGGTATCCTCTGCGACATCTGGGGCGTCGTCCACAATGGCGTCCGCGCCTGGCCCGACGCCTGCGACGCGCTCCACCGGTTCCGCGAGGCCGGCGGCCGGGTCGTCCTGATCACCAACGCGCCGCGCCCCTCGGGGCCGATCCGCGCGATGCTCGACGGCCTGAAGGTGCCGCACCATGCCTATGACGATATCGTCTCTTCGGGCGACCTGACGCACGCGATGCTGGCCGAGCGGGCCGGCCGCAAGGCCTTCCATCTCGGGCCGGAACGCGACCTCGGGGTGTTCGAGGGGATCGACATGCCGCTCACCGGCGCCGACGATGCCGAGCTGGTGGTCAATACCGGCCTGTTCGACGACACCACAGAGACGCCCGAGGACTATGCCGACATGCTCGCCGCGTTCCGCGCGCGCGACGTAGAGATGGTGTGCGCCAATCCCGATGTCGTGGTCGAGCGCGGCGACGAGCTGCTCTACTGCGCCGGCGCGCTCGCCGATGCCTACGAAGCGTTGGGGGGCAGGGTGCTATGGGCCGGCAAGCCGCACCCGCCGATCTACGACGAGGCCCTTGCCCGCCTGGCGACGGCGGCCGGCCGTCCGGTCGAGCGCGGGCGCGTGCTGGCGATCGGCGACAGCCTGCGCACGGATCTCGCCGGCGCGGCGCGGTCGGGCGTGGATGCCCTGTTCATCGCCTCGGGCATTCACGGCAGCGAACTGATCCGTGAGGATGCGCTCGACCTGCCGGGACTGGAGGCCTCCTTCCGGCAGGCCGACGTCTGGCCGCGCGCGGTGATGTCGCGGCTGGTCTGGTAGGGTCAGGCCGCGGAAAACAGGTCGTCGACCTCGTCCTGGCTGACGCCTTCGCCCTTGGCCTGGGGCCCGTCGAGCAGCAGGTCCTTCCTGCGCTGCACGCGGCTCGCCTCGTCCTCGTTGGCATGGCCCTCGGAGTCCTCGACCCGCATGCGCTGGGCGAAGCGGCTGACGCGATCGTCGATCATCCGCAGCGTCTCGACCACCTTGGTGATGCGCTGGCCGGTAATGTCCTGGAAGGAGCAGGCCTCGAAGATCTTCATGACGTTCTCGTCGACCAGTGCCTTGTAGGCGTCATGGTCGGCGTCGTCGGCGTTCATGATCGTCTCGGCGCACTCCATGATCGTGTTCGTGGCCTCTTCGGTGGCCTCGACCACGGCGTCGAGCTCCTTGCCCGCCGTCGGCAGATGCGTCTGCTGCAGGTCGTTGGCCTGCAGCCCGGCGATGTCCGTCTTCATCGCCTCGATATACGAGGCGATCTCGCGGAACTCGCGCTGGATCGACGCGTCGACGGCGCGATAGACGCTCGACAGCGACGACGACATCGTCTGCGCCAGCGACAGGATCTCGTTGACGGTGATATCGCCGTTGGTGCCGATGCCGATTTCGTCGAGGACCCGCGAAACCCGCGCGGCGCCCGATTCCGTATTGGCCATGGTGTGATCCCCTCTTGACCAGCCGAGCGTTGCGGAGGGGCGGGATGTCCCGCCGCTCCGGCGGGATCAGGCGCCGAAGACGGCGTCGATCTTGGACTTCAGCGTCGCGGCGTTGAACGGCTTGACGATGTAGTTGTTCACGCCGGCCTTCTTGGCGGCGATGACGTTCTCGGTCTTGGATTCGGCGGTGACCATGATGAAGGGCATGCCGCACAGGCGCTCGTCGCCGCGCACCTGCTTCAGCAGCTCGTAGCCGGTCATCGGCTCCATGTTCCAGTCGGAGATGACGAGACCATACTGTTTGGCCCGCAGCTTCTGCAGCGCCTCGGTGCCGTCCGTCGCCTCGTCGACGTCGTTGAAACCGAGCTGCTTGAGAAGGTTGCGGATAATCCGGATCATCGTCTTGTAGTCGTCGACGACGAGAATTGGCATCGCGGTGTCGATCGCCATCCTAGCTCTCCATTCTTTTCCGGGCTCTCGTCCGCCGCCAGCCGCGTTCTGCGACATGGTGGCCGGCCCGTCTCGTTGAGGCCGCCGACGGTAGGAACGCGCGCTGAAAAATAGGTTAAGCTGGTTCCGGCCCGATTGGGTTGGTAAACCGCTGGTTTGCGGAATTTGGCGGATTGCGCCGGTCGGCGCTCCCGCCTAGTTTGCGCGGCTAGTCATCGCCCGTACTGGAAAGGGGACCGACGATGAACATGGCGCCGGCCGGTTTCGGCTATTGTTTCGAGGATCTGCGCGTCGGCATGACCGAAGTGCTGATGAAGACCGTCATGGCCGACGACGTCATCGGTTTCGCCAAGCTGTCCGGCGACAACAACCCGGTGCATCTCAGCGATCACTTCGCCGCCCAGACCCCGTTCCGCGAGCGGATCGCCCACGGCCTCTATACCGCCAGCCTGATCTCCGCCGTGCTCGGAACCCGGTTGCCGGGCCCCGGCGCCGTCTATATCTCCCAGAGCCTGAATTTCCGCGCGCCGGTGCGCATCGGCGACGTGGTCAAGGCGCACGTCGAGGTCGTCGAGCTCGACGCCGACAAGCGCCGCGCCCGGCTGCATTGCGAGTGCACGGTCGATGCCAAGACCGTGCTCGACGGCGAGGCGATCGTCATGGTCCCCTCCCGCGACAGCCTGCGCAAGCGCGGCTGACCGTCACCACCACGCCGCCAGCCGATCCGATGCCCGACCACCGCTTCGCCATCATCACCAATGCCGATCCGGTGCCCGCGGCCCTGCGCGGCGGCGTCGTCGCGATCGGCAACTTCGACGGTGTCCATCGTGGCCACCAGGCCGTCCTCAGCCGCGTGATCGAGATGGCGCGCGCCCGCGGCGTGGCCGCGCTGGCGCTGACCTTCGAGCCGCATCCGCGCACCTTCTTCCGCCCCGAGGCCCCCGTGTTCCGGCTGACGCCGGCGCCCGTCAAGGCGGAGCTGTTCGAGGCCCTCGGTCTCGACGGCGTCGTCGAGGTGGCCTTCGACGCCGCGCTGGCGTCGACCCCCGCCGAGAGCTTCGTCGACTGGCTCCTGGTCGAGCGGCTCGGCGTCGGCGCCGCCGTCGTCGGCTACGACTTCCATTTCGGCAAGGGCCGCGCCGGCTCGCCGGACGTCCTCAGGGCGCTCGGCCGCGACCGCGGCTTCGACGTCGAGATCGTCGGCAAGGCCGGCGATTCCGAGACCGTCTGGTCGGCGAGCGCGGCGCGCGCGGCGCTCGCCGAAGGCGATGTCGAGGCGGCGGCGCGCATCCTCGGCTACCGCTGGTTCGTGCGCGGCGAGGTCGTGCACGGCGCCAAGCGCGGCCGCGACCTCGGCTTCCCGACCGCCAATATCGGCCTCGCCCCGGAAACCGGTCTCGCCCACGGCGTCTACGCGGTGCGGATGCGGGTCGACGGCGCGGTCCATGACGGCGCCGCCAGCTTCGGCCGCCGGCCGCAGTTCGACAACGGCGCGCCGCTGCTCGAGGTCCACCTGCTCGACGTCTCGCCCGATCTCTACGGCAAGACGGTGGAGGTCGAGTTCGTCGGCTTCATCCGCCCCGAGGCGCGCTTCGACGGTGTCGAGGAGCTGGTCGCGCGGATGAAGATCGACGTCGCCGAGGCCCGCCGCCTGCTGGCCAGGGCCGACGCCGAGGGTTCCGCCGGACTGTCCGTGCCCGCCCGTCTCGCCGCGCGCTGAGCCTTTCCGTGTCGATCCCGTCCGCACGCCCCGCAGGTGAATCCGTCATCGGAGAGCGCGAAGTCGTCGCCGGCGTCCTCTTGATGCTGCTGGCCGCGACCCTGCAGCCCATGCAGGACGCCATCATGAAATATCTCGGCGGTGCCGTGCCGGCGGTTCAGGTCGCCTGGGCGCGCATGGTCTTCCAGATGCTGTTCACGCTGCCCTTCGTGCTGATCGGGCCGGGCATCGCCGGCCTTCTGCCCAGGCCCTACGGCCTGCAGATCCTGCGCGGCCTGTTCATCGGCTGCACCAACGTCGCCTTCGTCTCCGCCATCATCGTCATGCCGCTCGCCGACGCGATCGCGCTCGTCTTCGTCGCCCCGCTGGTCGTCACCGCGCTGTCGGCGCTGGTGCTCGGCGAGACGGTCGGCCCGCGCCGCTGGACGGCGGTCGTCATCGGACTGGCCGGCGCGGTCATCATCATCCGGCCGGGCTCCGGCCTGTTCGGCCTCGTCGCCCTG
Source organism: Microbaculum marinisediminis (assembly GCF_025397915.1). Lineage (NCBI taxonomy): Bacteria > Pseudomonadati > Pseudomonadota > Alphaproteobacteria > Hyphomicrobiales > Tepidamorphaceae > Microbaculum > Microbaculum marinisediminis. The sequence continues at coordinate 165,716 of NZ_JALIDZ010000001.1, read as the reverse complement.
CTGCCGATCACGGCGGCGATCTCCTACGCCTGCTATCTGATCGTCACCCGCCGCCTCAAGACCTCGGCGCCGGCGATTTCGACGCATTTCTTCACCGCCGTCGTCAGCGCGGTGGCGATCAGCATCCCGCTCGCCATCGGCATGGTCACCGGGCTGCCGCTGATCACGCCGGTCGCGCCGAGCCCGGGCGAATGGGGGCTCCTGGCGGTGGTCGGGCTCATCTCCACCGTCTCGCATTTCCTGATCATCCTGGCCTATAACCGCGCTCCCGCCTCGACGCTGGCGCCCATGACCTATTTCGAGATCGTCGGGGCGACGATCCTGGGCTATCTGGTCTTCGGCGACTTCCCCGATTTCTGGACCTGGGTCGGCGTCGCGGTGATCGTCTCCAGCGGCCTCTACGTGGTGTTCCGCGCCCGCAGGAAGCAGGCGCAGGTGCCGATCAGCGGGACCGATGCGGGCCTGTGAGCCGAATCCGCCTCTTTATCCGGGCTCCAGTGCCTGATAGAAGGCCCGCCATGCATTCGGATGTCCTGGTCATGGAGAACAAGCCCGTGAGCAAGACCGCGAGCGAACCCGTGAGCAGACCCGTCCGGGGGCTCATAGCCGCGCGGCGAATTATCGGCCCGGTTTTCGCCTGAGGCGGGAGATCGATCCCGACGGGCGGAAAGCCGGGATTCCCGACCACGTGTCCGAAACCATCGAGCGACCGCCCCGAAAGCCAGTCAGAAGACCATGACAAACGGATCCGATTCCGCCGCCAAGCGCGACTATTCCGAAACCCTGTTCCTGCCCAAGACCGATTTCCCGATGCGCGCGGGCCTGCCCAAGCGCGAGCCCGAGTTTATCGAGCGCTGGGACCGCCTCGAGGTCTACAAGCGCCAGCGCGAGATGGCCAAGGGCCGCGAGAAATACGTCCTCCACGACGGCCCGCCCTACGCCAACGGCAACATCCATATCGGCACCGCGCTCAACAAGATCCTCAAGGACGTCGTCACCCGCTCGCACCAGATGCTGGGCTACGATTCCAACTACGTGCCCGGTTGGGACTGCCACGGCCTGCCGATCGAATGGAAGATCGAGGAGCAGTACCGCGCCTCGGGCAGGAACAAGGACGACGTCCCGGTCATCGAGTTCCGCAAGGAATGCCGCCAGTTCGCCGAACACTGGATCGGCGTCCAGAAGGCCGAGTTCCGCCGTCTCGGCGTCGAGGGCGACTGGGACAACCCCTACACCACCATGACCTTCGCCGCCGAGGCGCAGATCGCCCGGGAATTGACGAAGTTCGCCATGAACGGCGGCCTCTATCGCGGCTCCAAGCCGGTGATGTGGTCGGTGGTCGAGAAGACGGCGCTGGCCGAGGCCGAGGTCGAGTATCACGACTACACGTCGGACACGATCTTCGTGAAGTTTCCGATCGTCGAGGGCCCCGAGGCCGGCAGCGCCGCGGTGGTGATCTGGACGACCACGCCGTGGACGATCCCCGGCAACCGGGCGATCTCGTTCAGCCCGCGCATCGAATACGGCCTCTACAAGGTGGTCGAGGCACCGGAAGAGAACTGGGCGAAGCCCGGCGATCTCTACATCCTGGCCGACAAGCTCGCCGAGGAGGTGATGAAGGCCGCTCGGGTCGAGCATTACGAGCGCGTCCGCGACATCGACTACGCCGAGCCCGGCGAGATGGTCTGCGCCCATCCGCTGAAAGGTCTCGACGGCGCCTACGACTTCGCGGTGCCGCTGCTCGCCGGCGACCACGTCACCGACGACGCCGGCACCGGCTTCGTGCACACCGCGCCGGGCCATGGCGCCGAAGACTTCGAGGTCTGGACCGACAACAAGGTCGCGCTCGAAGGCCGCGGCATCGACCCGACCATCCCCTATACGGTCGACGCCGACGGCTTCTTCACCAAGGACGCGCCGGGTCTCACGGGCAAGCGGGTAATCACCGACAAGGGCGACAAGGGCGATGCCAACCAGGCCGTCATCGACGCCCTCGTCGCGGCGGGCAATCTGGTCGGCCGCGGCCGGCTCAAGCACCAGTACCCGCATTCCTGGCGCTCCAAGAAGCCGGTCATCTTCCGCAACACGCCGCAATGGTTCATCTCGATGGAGGACGGCAAGGGCGACGACGGCCTGCGCGCCAAGGCGCTGAAGGCCATCGCCGAGACCCGTTTCGTGCCGGACGCCGGACAGAACCGCCTGCGCAGCATGATCGCCGAGCGCCCCGACTGGGTGATCTCGCGCCAGCGCGCCTGGGGCGTGCCGATCACCGTGTTCGTCCATCGCGAGACGGGCCAGGTGATCCCGAACGCCGGTTTCGCCGAATCCGACGCGCTGATCCGCCGCATCGGCGATGCCTTCGAGGCCGAAGGCGCCGACGCCTGGTTCGCCGACGGTGCGCGCGAGCGCTTCCTGTCGGGCCTCGTCGACGATCCGGCCGCCTGGGACAAGGTCGACGACATCCTCGACGTCTGGTTCGACTCGGGCTCGACCCATTCCTTCGTACTGGAGGTGCGTCCGGACCTGAAATGGCCGGCCTCGCTCTATCTGGAAGGCTCGGACCAGCATCGCGGCTGGTTCCATTCCTCGCTGCTGGAGTCCTGCGGCACGCGTGGCCGCGCGCCCTACGACGCGGTGCTGACGCACGGCTTCACCATGGCCGAGGACGGCCGCAAGATGTCGAAGTCGCTGAACAACCAGATCTTCCCGCAGGACGTCATCAAGCAATCCGGCGCCGACATCCTGCGCCTGTGGGTGGTGTCGACCGACTACTGGGAAGACCAGCGGATCGGCCCCGAGATCCTGAAGATGAACGTCGAGTCCTATCGCAAGCTGCGCAATACGGTGCGCTGGATGCTCGGCTCCCTTGCCCACTACGACGGTGAGGACGTGCCCGAGGCCGAGATGCCCGAGCTGGAGCGCTATATGCTGCATCGGCTGGCCGAGCTCGACCGGCTCGTGCGCCGCGGCTACCAGGACTACGACTACAAGCGCGTCTCGCACGCGCTGTTCAACTTCGCGACCGTCGACCTGTCGGCCTTCTACTTCGACATCCGCAAGGACTCGCTCTACTGCGACCCGCTCTCCAGCACGAAGCGCAAGGCCTGCCTCGCGGTGCTCGACCGCATCTTCCGGTGCCTGATCAGCTGGTGGGCGCCGATGCTGCCCTTCACCATGGACGAGGCGTGGCTGTCGCGGTTCCCCTCGGAGGACGGCTCGGTGCACTTCGAGACGTTCCCGGAGGTTCCCGAGAGCTGGTATGACGAACGCCTGGCCGAGAAGTGGCGGCGGGTGCGCCGGGTGCGCCGCGTCATCACCGGTGCCATCGAGATCGAGCGCGCGGCCAAGCGCATCGGCTCCAGTCTCGAGGCCGCGCCGGAGGTCTGGTTCACCGATGCCGAGCTGATCGCGGCCGTCGCCGACGTCGACCTGGCGGAGGTCTCGATCACCAGCCAGATCGTCCTGAAGGAAGGCGCGGGCCCGGCCGATGCGCACCGCATCGACGAGGTGTCCGGCGTCGCCGTCGTGCCGGCGCTGGCCCAGGGCAGGAAGTGCGCCCGCTCGTGGAAGATCCTCCCCGACGTCGGCTCCGATCCGGCCTGGCCGGACCTGTCGCCGCGCGACGCCATGGCGATGCGCGAGTTCGAGGCGGGCCGCGCGGCCGCGCAATAGGGCGCCGGCCGTTGCACAGCGGGACACAGCAAAGACGATGAGCCTCCGCCGCACCCTCTGGGGCCCGCTGACCGGCCTTGGCGCCTCGGTCGCGCTCGTCGTCTTCCTGCTCGACCGCTTGCACAAGTGGGCGATGCTCGGCCCGATCGACATCGCCGCGCGGGGGCGAATCGAGGTTGCGCCGTTCTTCGATCTCATCCTCGTCTGGAACCGCGGCGTCAGCTACGGCCTGTTCCAGCAGGATACCGAAGCGGGGCGGTGGGTCCTCGTGGCGGTCAAGATCGTCGCGAGCCTCGCCCTGTGGATCTGGCTCGCCCGGGCGCATTCCAGGCTCACGGCGGTCTCGATCGGCCTGGTTATCGGCGGGGCGATCGGAAACGCCGTCGATCGGGCGATTTACGGCGCTGTTGCGGACTTTTTCCACTTCTCCGCCTTCGGCTGGTCCTGGTACGTGTTCAACCTCGCCGACGTCGCCATTGTTGCGGGTGTCGTCGGGCTTCTGTATGACTCGCTGACGGATAGTCACAAAACAGCCCCAAAGCCCGATTAGCGGGCTAGTCTCGAACGAGACGCAACACGTGCTGGTATTTGCGTATGGCGCTTGGGCGATGGGCCCGGACGGGGCACGACGCCAGCAGGCACGGGAACGGGTAACCGCATGAAACGAGACGGTCGGTTCGGTGCGAGGCTGACGACAGGCTTCGCGATCTGCGTGGCGGGCGGGCTTCTGGCAGCCTGCTCGGGATCCAGCAGTGGCTTCAACGATCCCGTTGAGGACATGCTCGGCGATCCGCTCGTCGCGATGGGCCTGAAGGTCGATCCCAGCGAGGAGACGATCGAGTACGGGCCGCGCTCGCCGCTGGTGATGCCGTCGGCCGACCAGGCCGCCCGGGACCTGCCGCCGCCGGTCGCCGCCAGCGAATCCTATGGTGCCGCGTGGCCGACCGACCCCGACGCGGAACGCCGCCGGGCGGAGGCGGAGATGCGCCAGGCCGCCCTCAAGGAGAAGCCGCGCGACGTCGAGTACGCTTCCGAGCCGATGACGCCGGGCGAACTCGAGGAGTGGGGGCGCATGTATGGCCGCAGCAACGGCTCCGGCATGGCGCTCGGCCCGAAGAAGCCGGGCGGCAAGGAAGAGGCCAAGACGGTCAGCCCGCGCGAACTCCTGGATCGCCGCAAGGATCCCACCCAGCAGCTCCGGTCCGAGCCGCCGCGGCAGTCCCTGAACGAGCCGCCGGCCGGCTACCGGACGCCGGCGCCGTCGGTCGAGGGCCCCGAGGAGCCGGAGAAGAAGGGCTTTTTCTCCAAGCTGTGGGGCAACAGTTAATACCTGGACGTCAGAGGAGGTCCGGCCGATCACGACTTCGGGAGCGTGGTGGCGCCGGACGGGGCACCCGTCTATATCGTTTGGCAGCGTCGCGCCGGTTGAACGGACCGGGGCGGCCAACTACGTGAGGGTAGCCCGATGCGAGCAGTCGCAGCGATACGTCTGGTTTTTCCGGCACTGGTTTCAATGATGGCCTACGGCTTTGCTTTCAGCGCGCCGGCGGGCGCCGCTTCCGCCGACGCGGTGACGACCTTCGATCTCGACAACGGCCTCAAGGTCGTCGTCATCGAGGATCACCGCACCCCGGTGGTCACCCACATGGTGTGGTACAGGGTCGGGGCCTCCGACGAGCCGCCGACCAAGTCCGGCATCGCCCATTTCCTCGAGCATCTGATGTTCAAGGGCACCGAGGCGCACCCGGCCGGCGAGTTCTCCAAGGTGGTCGCCGACATCGGCGGCCAGGAGAACGCCTTCACCTCTTCCGACTACACCGCCTATTTCCAGAAGGTGGCCAAGGACCATCTCGGCCTGATGATGGAATACGAGGCCGACCGGATGACCGGCCTGGTGCTGGCGCCCGAGGACGTCACGTCCGAGCTGCAGGTGGTTCTCGAGGAGCGCTCCAGCCGCACCGACAACGATCCCTCCGCTCAGCTCGGCGAGGAGCTCGACGCCACCCTCTACATGGCGCACCCCTATTCGCGCCCGATCATCGGCTGGAAGCACGAGGTCGAGGCGCTGACCCGCGACGACGCGCTCAGCTTCTACAAGCGCTACTACACCCCCAACAACGCCATCCTGGTCGTCGCCGGCGACGTGACGCCGGACGAGGTTCGCGCACTCGCCGAGGAGACCTACGGCAAGGTGCAGCGCCGCGCCGAGCCGGGCGAGCGCGTTCGCCCGCGCGAGCCGGAGCCGCGCGCCGCCCGTACGGTGTCGATGTCGAGCCCTCGGGTGCAGCAGGAAAGCGTACGGATCGCCTGGCTGGCGCCGAGCTACCGCACCGCCGAGCCCGGTGAGGCCGAGGCGCTGGACGTGCTCGCCGGCATCCTCGGCGGCGGCGCCAACTCGCGGCTCTACAGGTCGCTCGTCGTCGATGGCGGCGAGGCGGCCGCAGCCGGCGGCTTCTACCAGGGCTCCGCGCTGGATGATTCCCGCTTCATGGTCTACGGCGTGCCCACGCCCGACATCGCTCTCGACACATTGGCCCAGGCGGCGGACGGCGTCATCGCCGATCTCGTCGCCGGCGGCGTCACCGAGGCCGAGCTGACCCGCGTCAAGAACGCGCTGATCGCCGAATCGGTCTACGCCCAGGACAGCCAGTCCTCGCTCGCCCGCATCTACGGCACCGCGCTGACCACCGGCGGCACCGTCGCCGACATCGCCGCGTGGCCGGACAGGATCCGCGCCGTCACCGCGGACCAGGTGGTCGACGTCGCGCGCAAGTACCTGACTCCGGAGCGCTCGGTGACCGCCTATCTGCGCGCCGAGCCGCAGGAGCAGGCGTCCGTCCCGCAGGGCGGCGCCACCGGCGCGGCCGAACCCGCCGGCGAGAGCGCCGTCCAGTAAGCGCCCTGTCAGCGCCCAGTACGCACGGTGCGCCGTCGCCCGATTATTCGAAAGCGGAGGTTCCCTCCCCATGCTGAAGTCCCTGGTGTGGAAGTTCATGACTGACGCGATAGTCCCCGCCCTTGCCGTCGCCACGGTCGCGACCGTGGCCACCACCGCCGCCGTCCGTCCGGCCTCGGCGATCGAGATCGAGAAGGTGGTCTCGCCCGGCGGCATCGAGGCCTGGCTGGTGTCCGAATCCGCCGTGCCGCTGGTGAGCGTGCAGTTCGCCTTCGACGGCGGCGCCGCGCAGGACCCGCCCGACCGGCCCGGCGTCGCCAATCTGATAAGCGTCCTTCTCGACGAGGGCGCCGGCGACATCGATTCCGCCGCCTTCCAGGAGAAGCTGGAGAGCCTGGCGATCGAGATGTCGTTCGACGCCGGCCGCGACACCTTCTACGGCGCGATGCAGACGCTGACGGAGAACCTGGACGAGGCCGCGAACCTGCTGCGCCTGGCGATCACCGCGCCGCGCTTCGACGCCGACGCGATCGAGCGCATGCGCGTCCAGACCGAATCCGGCCTGCGCCGCGAGCTGACCGATCCCAACGCGGTCGCCGGCCGGCTGTGGTCCGACACCGTGTTCGGCAGCCACCCCTACGGCCGCCCGGTCAAGGGCACGCTGGAGACCGTGGCGGCGATCACCGTCGACGACCTGCGCGCCTATCACGAGCGCATCTTCGCCCGCGACACGCTCAAGATCGCCGTCGTCGGCGACATCACCGCCGAGCGTCTTGCCCCCCTGCTCGACGAGATCTTCGGCGGCCTGCCGCAGACGGCCGACCTCGCCCCTGTCGCCGAGGCGACGCTGCCGGACGGCGGCATGCGCAAGGTCGTCGAGATGGAAATCCCGCAGACGGTGATCCAGTTCGGCCGGCCCGGCCTGAAGCGCGACGATCCCGATTTCATCCCCGCCTATGTCGTCAACCATATCCTCGGCGGCGGCGCGTTCTCCTCGCGCCTCTACCAGGAGGTTCGCGAAAAGCGCGGCCTGTCCTATTCGGTCTACAGCTTCCTCTATCCCCTCGACCGCGCCGGCCTGATCGCCGGCGGGGCTGCGACCCGCAACGACCGCGCCGCGGAATCGCTGGCCATCATCGACGAGGAGATCAAGCGGATGGCCGACGAGGGCCCGACCGCGGAGGAGCTGGACAAGGCCAAGCGCTATCTCAAGGGCTCCTACCCGCTGCGTTTCGACACCTCGACCAAGATCGCCCGCCAGCTCGTCGAGATCCAGCGGGACAAGCTCGGCATCGATTACATCAACAAGCGCAACGACCTGATCGATGCGGTGACGATCGACGATGCTAAGCGTGTCGCCCGCAAGCTCTATGGCGACGGCAGCCTCTACGTGACCATGGTCGGCCGTCCCGACGGTATCGCCGCCGACGCCAAGGGCGGCTGAGGCCGGCCACGCCGGCCCCGCCACCGCGTCACGGCCGGCCATCCCGTCCGGGCTAGCGTACGGTCAGCCTTTCGCCTAAAGGTGGAAGCGTGGCGGACCGCGTGTCGCCAGTCGCCAGGCGAGGGAGGGGCCATGCCGCTCAAGCAGACGATCGATACCTGTTTCGATGTCGAGGTCGGCGAAACCGGCCTCACGCGCGCCGAGTTCGAGGCCGTTCTGGCCCGCACCGAACCGGTGCTGGTGTGGCTGCGCGAGGCCCGGGAAACCGGCGCGCTCCCGCTCTTGTCGCTGCCCGCGAAAACCGCCGATCTCGCCGGGATCCGCGAGGCCGCCGACTGGCTTGCCGACGGCAGTACCGACGTCCTGGTGCTCGGCACCGGGGGCTCCAGCCTCGGAGGCCAGACGCTGGCCCAGGTCGCCGGCTGGCACCTGCCGGTCTCCGGCGATTTCCGTCCCGCCCCGCGCCTGCACTTCCTCGACAATCTCGATCCGCACGGCCTCGCCGAGGCGCTTGCCGTCCTGCCGCTTGCCACCACCAGGGCAATCGTCGTGTCCAAGTCCGGCGGCACTGGCGAGACGCTGATGCAGACCATGGCGCTGCTGGCGGCCTACGAGGATGCGGGGCTCAAGGGTGCGATCGGCGAGCGTCTGCTGGGCCTCAGCGAGCCGGCGGTCTCCGGCAAGCTCAACAAGCTGCGCAAGCTGCTTGAGCCCTTCGGTGTCCGTTTCCACGACCATGATCCCGGCGTCGGCGGCCGCTTCGCCGCGCTTACCAATGTCGGCCTGATCCCCGCCGCGCTTGTCGGCCTCGACGTCGCCGCGGTGCGCGCCGGCGCGGCGCGCGCGCTGGCGCCGGTGCGCGACAAGGCGGCGCCCGGTGCCGTCCCGTCCGCGGTCGGCGCCGCGCTGGCTGTCGCCTATGCGGAAGCGCGCGGCATCACCCAGAACGTGCTCCTGGCCTATGGCGACCGCACCGAGCGGCTGACCCGCTGGTACGTGCAGCTCTGGGCCGAAAGCCTCGGCAAGCAGGGCAGGGGCATGACCCCGATCCCCGCCGTCGGCCCGGTCGACCAGCATTCGCAGCTCCAGCTCTTCCTCGACGGTCCCGCCGACAAGCTGTTCACCGTCGTCACCACCGACGTCGCCGACAAGGGCCCGCGCATCGATCCCGCGCTCGCGGCCGAGGCCGGCCAGGCCGAGTTCGGCGGCCGCACCGTCGGCGATTTCGTCGCCAGCCAGCAGCGCGCCACCGTCGAGACGCTGGCCCGCAACGCCCGCCCCGTGCGCGTGCTCCACGCCTCGGCGCTCGATGCCGAGCGGATCGGCGAGCTGATGATGCATTTCATGCTGGAGACCATCATCGCCGCCCACCTGATTGGCGTCGACGCCTTCGATCAGCCCGCGGTGGAAGAGGGCAAGGTGCTGGCGCGGACCTATCTGGAAGGGATGTAGGCCGCCGCGCCCCGTACTTCGTCATTGCCGCGCCTCACCCGGCAACTTCGCGCTTCGAACGTGCTCTTGCCGGGAGATCCCCGGGTCAAGCCCGGGGATGACGCGTGTGGGTGGGGCCGCAAGGGCGTCAGGGGCGCACAATCGTGGCAAAGGCAACAGACCGGACGCCCTGGACGTGATCCAGGGCCCAATCGGCGATGCCCTTCTCGCCGCCGGTCGGTGTTGGGCAAGGCCCGCGTCGCAGGGGCGCGCGCGACGTCGCAGCCGCTGTATGGGCCCTGGATCAAGTCCAGGGCACGAGGCCTGGCATATCGGCTGCCCGCATTCCAATCCGTCACGCTGTTTCGCTCCCTCTTACGTCATTGCCGGGCTTGACCCGGCAATCTCGGGCGGCAAGGGCGTCAGGGACGCACAAACGTGGCAATGGCAAAAGACCGCGTGCCCTGGACTTGATCCAGCGCCCAGTCGGCCGAGCCCCTTCACCGTCCGTCGGTGTTGGTCACGAACCGCGTCGCACCGATCCCCACTTCGCCGCAGCCGCTGTATGGGTCCTGGATCAAGTCCACTGCACCAGGCCGTACATGCCGGCCGGTGCGCATGGGATGACGGCGCGCGCGAATTGCGCGACACTGGCGCGTCCCACGAAACCGACGAATCGCTTGAGACTCCATGGCCGTCCGCCGCCTGCCCGATACGATTGTCGACCGCATCGCCGCCGGCGAGGTGATCGAGCGCCCGGCCAGCGTCGTCAAGGAGCTGGTCGAGAACGCCATCGATGCCGGAGCGAAGCGCGTCGACGTGGTGGTGGAGGGCGGCGGCCGCCGGCTGATCCGCGTCGACGACGACGGCGCCGGCATGTCGCCGCAGGACCTGACGCTTGCCGTCGAGCGCCACGCGACCTCGAAGCTGCCCGAAGGCGACCTGGTCGATATCCGCACGCTCGGTTTCCGCGGCGAGGCACTGCCCTCGATCGGCTCGGTGGCGCGCCTGACCATCGTCAGCCGGACCGCCGACGATGACCATGCCAGCCGCATCGTCGTCGATTCCGGCGTGCGCGACGGCCCGATGCCCGGCGCGCGGGGGCGCGGCACCCGCGTCGAGGTGAGCGAATTGTTCCACGCCACGCCCGCCCGCCTGCGGTTCCTGAAATCCGAGAGCGCCGAGAACCAGGCCGTCACCGACGTGGTCCGCCGGCTGGCGCTCGCCCATCCGGAAGTCGGCTTCTCGCTGACCGTCGGCGAGCGCAACGTGCTGGCGGTCGCCCCGGCCGGCGCGCTGCTCGACGAGGCCAACGCGTTTGCCGACCGGATCGCCGAGGTGCTGGGCGGCGAGTTTCGCGACAACGGCATCGTCCTCGACGTCGAGCGCGGCGGCGTGCGGCTCACCGGCCTCGCCGGCCACCCGACCTGGCACCGGCCGAATTCCCGTCATCTCTACCTCTTCGTCAACGGCCGTCCGGTGAAGGACCGCTCGCTGGTCGGCGCGGTCAAGGCGGGCTATGGCGACGTGCTCGCCCGCGACCGCTGGCCGGCCTGCGCCCTGTTCCTGTCGCTCGATCCCCGCGAGGTCGACGTCAACGTCCATCCCGCCAAGGCGGAGGTGCGGTTCCGCGACGCCGGCCTGGTGCGCGGCCTGGTCGTCAGCGCGCTGAAGTCGGTGCTCGCCGGCACCGGGCCGAAGCCCTCGGCGGCGATGGCGGAGGAGACGCTGTCGAACTTCCGCGGCGGCGGGGCAGGGCAGGCGGCCTTTCGGTCCGGCGGATACGCGACGGGCGGACCGGCTGCCTACGCCGTCTCGGCGGCGGTTGCCGGCGCCGTGCCTGCCGATACCCATCCCGCCGCAACCGGCTTCGCCGAGGCGCCTGCGGCCTTCGAGGGCTTTGCAGCCCCCTCGGCCGCGCCCGCCGCAGATTTTCGCGCCACGGTCGAGCCGGATGCCCCGGAGGCCGGCGCGCATCCGCTGGGTGCCGCCCGCGCGCAGGTGCACGAGACCTTCATCGTCGCCCAGACCGCCGACGGCATCGTCATCGTCGACCAGCACGCCGCCCACGAGCGCCTCGTCTACGAGCGGCTGAAGACGGCGATCGCCGAGAACGGCGTCGCCCGGCAGGCGCTGCTGATCCCCGAGATCGTCGACCTGCCTCCGGCAGACGCCGCCCGGCTCGCCGACAACGCCGAGGAGCTGGCCGCGCTCGGCCTGGTGCTCGATGCGTTCGGACCGGGCGCGGTGGCGGTCAGCGAGACGCCGGCGATGCTCGGCGATTTCGACGTGAAGGGGCTGGTGCGCGACCTCGCCGACGATATCGCCGAGGCGGGCACCTCGACCAGGCTCCTGGACCGGCTCGAGGCCATCGCCTCGCGCATGGCCTGTCACGGCTCGGTACGGGCCGGCCGCCGGCTCAACGCGCAGGAGATGAACGCGCTGCTGCGCGAGATGGAGGCGACGCCCAATTCCGGCCAGTGCAACCATGGCCGGCCGACCTTCGTGGAACTGAAGCTGTCGGATATCGAGCGGCTGTTCGGGCGGCGCTAGGCCGGTGACGCGGACGGACTGCCGCGACTGCCGTCCGTGGGTCCCGGATCACGGCCGGGACACGCGGTCCGTGTTTGTCGCTCGGCCCTTGTTTGTCTCTCTGGTCGTGCCTCGAAAACAAAGGCGTGCCCTGGACTTGATCCAGGGCCCATAGGGCGGTCGTGGCGCTGCCTAGGCCGCTGTTGTCGACGACACCTGAGTGCATCACGCATCAGGCGGACGGCCGGTTTCAGCGGCGGACCCCGGCGCTAGGCGCCGACCACCTTGACCCATCGGCGCGCCAGCTCGAGGCCGAGCACGTCGGCGACGGCGCCGTTGGTCTCCAGCTCCGCGGGCATCCGCGCCTCCCAGTCGGGCACAAGGTCGCGGACATACTCCGCCGACTTGCTGGACCAGTCGGCGACGACCGCGCGCGATGCCTCGAAGTGGAACTGCACGGCATAGACCTTGGCCCCGATCTTCCAGGCCTGGTTCGGCGTCATGGCGCTTTCGGCGAGCCGGATCGCGCCAGCGGGCAGCCGCACCGTGTCCTTGTGCCAGTGGAAGGCCGGAGTCGGCGCGGTCAGGCCCGACAGCACCGGATCGTCGGCGGCCTCCGGCAGCGGCGAGACGGGCAGGTAGCCGAACTCGATCGGCCGGTTCAGGACATTCTCGCCGTTGTAGGCGCGCGCGATGATCTGCGAGCCGAGGCAGATGCCGAGTACGGCGCGGCCGGAATCGCCGAAGGCGCGCGTCAGCCGGCACAGCGCCGGCAGGAAGGGATAGTCGTCGTCGTCGAGGGCGCTCTGGGGCCCGCCCAGCATGATCAGCGCGTCGTGGTCGTCGGGCGTTTCGGGCAGCGGCTCGCCGCCATGCGCGGCGATGGTATCGATCTTCGCGCCGACCTCGGCCAGGGCCTGGCCGACATTGCCGAGCGGCGAGTTCGGGTAGCTCTCGACGACAAGGATGTTCATGCCGGGATTCTCACGCCAGGAGTGTCAGGTGGGGCTTCTCAGGACTGTCCGTAGCTCAGGATCGCGATCTCGGTTTCGCCGTAGGCACGGCGTTCGCGCTCGGTATAGCCCGCCGGCAGGTCGAGTTCGACCCCCGCCCGTTCCTCGACGACGACAAGCGCGCCGTCGGCCAGCCAGCCGCCTTTGGCCAGGCTCGAAAGCGCCTTGTCGGCGAGACCCTGGCCGTAGGGCGGGTCGAGGAACACGAGGGTGAAGCCGCCCTGCGCGCCGGCCGGTCCCAGATGGGCGACGTCGCGCTTGGAGATGCGGGCGAGCCCCATGATGCCGGCGGCCTCGAGGTTGCGGCGGATCAGCGCCCGCGCATCCGCCGAGACGTCGACGAAGAGGGCCGAGCGCGCCCCGCGCGACAGGGCCTCGATGCCCAGCGCCCCGGTGCCCGCGCACAGGTCGAGCACGCGCGCGCCCTCGACCGGATCGTCATAGGCATGGGCAAGGATGTTGAACACGGATTCGCGCAGGCGATCCGATGTCGGCCGGATCGCCTGGCCCTTCGGCGCGGCCAGCGCCAGCCCCTTAAACCGGCCGCCGACGACGCGCATGCTGCTTGCCCGCGGGCTTTCCCGGCCCGCCCGTCTTCGCGGCCGCCGGTCGCGGCCCCCTTCCAGGTTTGGTGCCCGGTTTCGGGCCCGGCTTCCCGCCCGGCTTGGGGGACCCCTGCTTGCCGTCCTTGCCGCGCTGCGGCGCCGCCGCCTTGGTCGGCTCGGGCAGGGTGATGTTGGCCGCGCGGGCGAGCTTGACGCCGAGCTGGTCGCGCAGCACCCGCGGCTTCACCTCCTCGACCGCGCCGACGGCGAGATCGCGCAGCATGAACGGGCCGAACGACACCCGGATCAGCCGGTTCACCTTCAGCCCCAGCGCCTCGAGGATCGTCTTGACCTCGCGGTACTTGCCCTCGCGCAGGCCCATCGTCAGCCAAACGTTGCCGCCCTGCGTGCGGTCGAGCGTCGCCTCGATCGGCCCGTAGCGCACCTCCTCGATGGTGATGCCGTCCTTCAGCGCGTCGAGCCTGTCCTGGGTGACGGTGCCGTGCGCGCGCACCCGGTAGCGGCGCAGCCAGCCGGTCGCCGGCAGTTCCAGCACCCGGGCGAGCCCGCCGTCATTGGTGAGCAGCAGCAGCCCCTCGGTGTTGATGTCGAGCCGGCCGATCGTCATCACCCGCGGCAGGTCCTTGGGCAGCCGCTCGAAGATCGTCGCGCGCCCCTGCGGATCGCGCGTGGTGGTCACCAGCCCCGCCGGCTTGTGGTAGAGCCACAGCCGGGTCGGCTCGGTCTCCGGCAGCGGCGTGCCGTTGACGGTGATCGTGTCGCCGGGGGCTACGGTGAGGGCGGGGGTGTCGAGCACCGTGCCGTTCACAGTCACGCGGCCCTCGGCGATCAGCCGCTCGGCGTCGCGGCGCGAGCACAGGCCGGAGCGGGCGATCCGCTTGGCGATACGCTCGCGCTCGGCGGCGGCGGGTGTCGGTTGGTGGGTGGTCTTGCCGGGCATGGCGTCCTGATAGCAGAGTGCGGCGGATAGGATAAGGAAGAAGATGGTCGGCAGGAGCTATATGGCCGAGGCGCTGGCGGAGGCCCGCGCCGCCGCGGCGCGCGGCGAGGTGCCCGTCGGCGCCGTGATCGTGAAGGCCGGCGAGATCATCGCCCGCGCCGGCAACCGGACGCTGGAGCTGAAGGACCCCACCGCCCACGCCGAATTGCTGGCGATTCGCGACGCGGCGCAAAGGCTCGGCTCCGAACGCCTGGTCGACTGCGACCTGTGGGTGACGCTGGAGCCCTGCGCCATGTGCGCGGCGGCGATTTCGTTCGCCCGTATCCGCCGGCTCTACTTCGCCGCCGCCGACATGAAGATGGGCGCGGTCGAGCACGGCCCCCGCTTCTTCGCCCAGGCGACCTGCCATCACGCCCCCGAGGTCTATTCGGGCATCGCCGAGCGCGAGGCGGCGGACCTGTTGAAGGGCTTTTTCGAGGCAAAGCGGGCCTAACGGACGCGCCTGCCGGCGCGTCTCCCCTTCCCATGCTCCCTCTGGACGTCATCCCCGGGCCTGACCCGGGGCTATCCCGGCCATGTCGTAGGCGGGGTTGGGACGCAGGCCGGGTCGGCGTGCCGCTCCCAAGGATAGCCGCTAGGCCACGGCGCCGTAGACCAGGCCCGCGATCAGCGCGCCGGACAGGGCGAAGCCGACATAGGCCGCGAACACGGGCGGGCGGGCCAGCGCGAACACGGCGATCGCGGCCGGGATCGAGGTGACGCCGCCGGCGACCAGGAAGGCCATGCCGACGCCGGGCGCCATCCCCTGGTCGATCAGCCCGCCGACCAGCGGCAGCGCCGCGTAGCCGTTGAGATAGGCGGGGATGCCGACCACCGTCGCCAGCGCCACCGTGCCGACGCCGCCAGAGCCGAGCACATGCGCGATCATCTCGGCGGGAATATAGGCCAGCATCAGCGATTCCAGCAGGAAGGCGAGCGTCAGCCACTTGCCGAGGAACACGGTGTTCCTGAGGCCGTTCTTCGTGAACGTCTCGCGGCGGTCGGCGTCGTCCCAGAAGGCCCAGACGACCGGCTTCGGCGCGCGCACCTTGCTGCCGCCACAACCGCCATCGCCGATCCCCGGCCGCAGCGGCGACTCGAACAGCGGCAGCTTCATCAGCGCCCACATGCCGAAGCCGCCGAGAAGCCCCATGCCGATCGCCGCGATCGTCTTGGCGATGGCGAACTCCATGCCGAGCGTGCCGGCGGTCAGCGCGAACATGGAAGGGTCCATGATCGGCGAGGCGAGCCAGAACGCCATGACGGGCGCGAGTGGCACGCCCATTGCGAGCAGCGCCGCGATCAGCGGGATGACGCCGCACGAGCAGAACGGCGACAACGCCCCGATCAGCGCCGCCATCACCACCATGCCTGCCGTGTGTCCCCGGAACGCCCTGGCGATCAGGTTGTCCGCGCCCGACGCCGCCGCATAGGCGGCAAGCCCGATCGAGGCGGCGAGATAGGGCAGGATCGAGATCAGGCTGTCGACCGTGAAGATCGCCGAGGCGCGGGCCTGCGCCGGCGCGGCGGCGGCGAGAACCGCCAGGACGATCAGGATCGCGGCGACTGCCGGGTCGATCGTCGCGGCGCGTCGTCTCAACAGGGCGATGGCGGTGGTCATGTCGGGCTCCGGTATTTCCAGAAATATCGAATAATTCGGGCGAAAAAATCAGCCCGCGGCTTTTCCGGCATCCGCCGGCGGGCAGCACTCCGGCCCGCAACAGCCGTCCTCGCAGCAGGGATCGGCCCCAGGATCGGCGCCAGAATCGCCATTGTCGTTCTTCGCCGCCGCCTTTTCCTCGATGCAGCATTCGGCGATCAGGTAGTCGGCCGTTTCCTTCATGGTGTCGAACTCCGCTCGGCAGATCAGGGTGGTTCCCTGCCTTTCCTGGCTGACGAGCCCGACCATGATCAGCTTCGCCAGATGGTGCGACAGGGTGGAGGCGGCGATGTCGAGGCGCTGCCGCAGATCACCCACCGGCAGGCCGCGATTGCCCGTCCGCACCAGCGTGCGGACGATGTCGAGCCGTGTCGGATTGCCCAGTGCCTCGAGCCTTGCGGCAACATCGTCGCGTTTCATGGGGCCGACTCTGACGAAACAGCGACCGCAGGTCAATCGGTATTTCCAGAATTATCGAAATTATAATTTCCGGATGCAGTCTGACGGTGCCGATTCACAGCGGGTTCAAGGATTCGCGGTAGGTTGGACACCGAACGCGCGGGATTGCGGGCCGTCGAGGCGGGCTTTCGATCCGGCGCGGGGGAGGCATGCGGAAGGAGCTGCGATGGCTGCGAAACGGATCGTACGCGGCGTTGTGACGGCAGGGTTGGCGACCGTGACCTGCGCCGCCGTCCTGGTGTCGGTGTCGCCGTCGGTGTCGCCGTCGGTGTCGATTGCGCAGGAGTGGCGCGCGGGCGGCGTATCGGCGCGCCCCTGGAATCCCGGACTGCACCCCGATCCGGGCTTCCGCAACGATGCCGCCGCGGCCGCGGCCGGCGCGGCCGCGGGAATCGTCGCCGGCCAGGCCATCGGCAACGCGCTCGGCCAGCCGCAAGCGCAGCCCCGGCCCCAACCCACCGCGCCGCCGTCGTCCGTCACCATCGTGCCGCCGTCGCGCCCCGTCGCCAATCCGGCGATGCCAGCGCCGAGCTTCCCGGTCACGGCCGGCGTCTATCCGCCGGAGTGGCACGCCTACTGCGCGTCGAAATACCCAAACTACGACGCCCAGACGGGCACCTATGTCGACGCAGAGGGCTTCAGGCAGTACTGCCAGTAGGCCGAGACCGCCGGGGCGATAGTCAGAACCGCCTAAGCGTCGTCTCGAGCGCCCGCTTCATTTCGTCCTTCGCCGGCTCCGCCGCCCTGACGATGGCGCGGGCCTTGAGGAAATCGAGCACGCGGAACAGGGTGATGTTCGGGCGGATCAGGATGTCCGGTCCCTTGTGCGTGAGCCGGTCGGCGATCACGCTCTGCATCAGGATCTGCGTCGACCCGAAGATCGACTCGTAGGGGGTGGGCACGCGGCCGGCATCGCCCCTGGGCATGTTGATCACATCGACCGCCGCGACCACGTCGACGTCCTTGCCGAAGAACCCGAACGGCAGCGGCTCGGTGACGCCCCCGTCGACCATCACCCGTTTGTCTACGACGACGGGGCGGAACACCATCGGTATCGCCATCGAGGCGGACACGGCGAGGCGAAGGTCGCCGGACGACAGCGCGACGGCCTTGCCGGAGTAGAAGTCCGTCGCCACCGCCGAGAGCGGGATCTCCAGATCCTTGAAGTCGGTCGCCACGCCCTCGGGCAGGAACAGGTCGAGGAGCTTCTGCGCGTTGAGCTGCACCGGATTGCCGAGGCTCGGCGTCAGCAGGTCGCTGAAGCGCTCGCGCCGCAGCTTCCACAACCGCGACAGCACCTCGCCGCGGTGCTTGAAGACGGACAGCGTGTAGTCGCGCAGATCGGCGGCCGGGATGCCGGAGCAATAAGCCGCCCCGACGATCGCCCCGATCGAAGTGCCGACGACGCGGTACGGCCTGATGCCGAGCTCGTCGAAGGCTTCAAGCACCGGGATGTGCGCGAGCCCGCGTGCCCCGCCGCCGCCGAGTGCCAGCCCGATCCTCGGCCCCCCAATCGTCGAATCACCATGATGGGGCCGGGGCTTGTGCGCCATGGTCAGCGCGCGCCCGCGCGCTCGGCGAAGCCCCAGGCGGTCTCGGCGAGCGGTCTCACCTGGCTCGCCATCGCCGCCGCGTTCTCGTTGGTCGCGGTGCCGTCGCGCACCCGCCCGACGATGCCCTGCAGGATCGCCGCCAGCCGGAAGAAGTTATAGGCGAAGTAGAAATCGAGGTTCGGAATGCCGTCCCGGCCGGTGCGCTCGCAGTAGCGGGCGACATAGTCGTCGAGCGTCGGGATGCCGAGCGAGGGCAGGTCGACATCGACCAGGCTGCCGGTTCCCGACCCGAAGCGTGACGTCGGCATGTGCCATTGCATCAGGTGATAGGTGAAATCGCCGATCGGGTCGCCGAGCGTGGCGAGTTCCCAGTCGAGCACGGCCAGCACCTTCGGGGAGTCCGGCGCCAGGATCATGTTGTCGAGGCGGAAATCGCCGTGGACGATGGAGGCGCCGGTATCCGGCGGCGTCGCGCCGGGCAGCCAGTCGATCAGCCGTTCCATTTCGGCGATCTCCTGGGTCTCGGAGGCGCGGTACTGGTCCGACCAGCGCTTGATCTGGCGCGACACGTAGCCGGCCGGCTTGCCGAAATCGCCGAGGCCCACCGCCTCGTAGTCGATCGTGTGCAACTGCGCGATCGTCGCGTTCATCGCGTCGTAGATCGCCGCGCGTTCGGCGTTGTCGCAGTCGGGCAGGCTCGGCACCCAGTAGACACGGCCGCCGACGAAATCCATCAGGTAGAACATCGTGCCGACGACCTCGTCGTCGTCGCACAGGATCAGCGGCCGGGCGACGGGGAAGCCGACGCTGTGCAGCGCGCTCAGCACCCGGTATTCGCGATCGACCGCGTGCGCCGACGGCAACAGCTTGCCCGGCGGCTTGCGCCGCAGCACGTAGCGGCCCGAGGCGGCCTCGATCATGTAGGTCGGGTTCGACTGTCCGCCCTTGAACTGCTTCGCTGTCAGCGGCCCCTTGAACTCCGGCACATGGGCTTCGAGCCAGGCCGCCAGCCGCTTTTCGTCGAAGGCCAGGGCCTCGGCGACGTCCTTGGTGCCGCTGAAGGCGGTCTGCCGGTCGATCGTCTGTTCGCTCATGATCCTCCCCGGAAAAAATCGAGCAGTGCCTGTGTCGCCGCGTCCGGATTTTCTTCGCAGACGAAGTGGCCGGAGTCGATGCCGATCCCGGTAACGTCATCGGCCCAGTCGCGCCAGATGTCGAGCGGGCCGCGCGTCTCTCCGGGAATGCC
The DNA here is from genome assembly GCF_025397915.1 of Microbaculum marinisediminis. Taxonomy (NCBI): domain Bacteria; kingdom Pseudomonadati; phylum Pseudomonadota; class Alphaproteobacteria; order Hyphomicrobiales; family Tepidamorphaceae; genus Microbaculum; species Microbaculum marinisediminis. The sequence continues at coordinate 146,265 of NZ_JALIDZ010000001.1, read as the reverse complement.
GGCGTTGCCCCACAGGGCGAGCAGCGGCGCGGCGATCGTCCTGCCCGCGGCGACGTCGGCCTCGTCGGCGGCGAGGTCGTAGGTCTGGCCGGAACGGTAGTCCTCGCAGCAGGCGTGAATGCGGTCGGACTGCGAGAAGGAGGCGCGGTAGTGCACCATCGCCCGGGGATCGAAGGCATCGAGCGACCCGGCCTTGGTCCAGCTCGCGATCGTATAGTCGAGGTAGTCGGCCGGGGCCTTGGTGATCAGCATCTCCGGCAGCGGCTCCGGCTGGGCCAGGAACAGCCAGTGATAGACCTTCATCGCCATGGCGACCGTGAACTCGTGCCACATCGCGTGGGTCGGCACGATGTCGAGCACCGCCAGCCTGTCGAGGACCTGCGGGTGGTCGAGTGCCAGCCGGTAGGCGACGCGCCCGCCGCGATCGTGGCCGGCCAGATGGAACCGGTCGTGTCCGAGCGCCGCCATCACCGCGACCAGGTCGCTGGCCATCGCCCGCTTCGAATAGGATGCGTGATCGGGCACCGTCGCCGGCACCGAGCTCTGGCCGTAGCCGCGCAGGTCCGGGATCACCAGCGTGAAGTGCGCGGCGAGCGCCGGCGCCACCCGGTGCCACATCACGTGCGTCTGCGGATAGCCGTGCACGAGCAGCAGGGGCGGCCCGTCGCCGCCGGTGCGCAGGAAGATCTCGGCGCCGTCCCCGGTCACGGTGCGGGCCTCGAAGCCCGGAAACAGGTCGGCGAGCGGTTCGCTCATGTCACGGGTGTCTCCCTCTCGACGGCACGCCAGCCGATATCGCGGCGGCAGAAGCCGTCCGGCCAGTCTATCAGGTCGACGGCGGCATAGGCGCGCATCTGCGCCTCGCGGATGTCGCGGCCGAGCGCCGTGACGTTGAGCACGCGCCCGCCGGTCGCCGTCAGCACGTCGCCGTCGCGCGCCGTGCCGGCGTGGAAGACCGCGACGGAGTCCATCGCCGCGGCGTCCGCGACATTGCCGATGACCGTGCCCTTCTCGTAGGTGCCGGGATAGCCGCGGCTCGCCATCACCACGGTGAGCGCCGGCTCGGAGCGCCAGTGGATGCTGCGGCTGTCGAGCGACTGGTCGAGCGCGCCGAGGATCAGCAGCAACAGGTCGTCCTGGAGGCGCATCATCAGCACCTGCGCCTCCGGGTCGCCGAAGCGCACGTTGTATTCGAGCAGGCGCGGTCCCTTTTCGGTGATCATCAGCCCGGCGTAGAGGATGCCGGAAAACGGCATGCCCTCGGTGCGCATCGCCGTCATCGTCGGCGTGACGATCTCGTCCATCGCGCGGCGGCACAATTCCTCGGTCATCACCGGGGCAGGCGAATAGGCGCCCATGCCGCCGGTGTTCGGGCCAGTGTCGCCGTCATGGGCGCGCTTGTGGTCCTGCGCCGTGGCCAGCGGCAGGGCGGTGCGACCGTCGCAGATGGCGAAGAAGCTGGCTTCCTCGCCCTCCATGAACTCCTCGATCACGACGCGCGCGCCCGCCTCGCCGAAGGCGCCGGCCAGCATGTCGTCGATCGCCGCCTCGGCTTCGGCCACCGTCTGGGCGATGATCACGCCCTTGCCGGCGGCGAGCCCGTCGGCCTTGACCACGATCGGCGCACCCTCGGTGCGCACGAAGGACTTTGCCGCCTCCGCGTCCGTGAACACCCCGTAGGCGGCGGTGGGAATGCCGTAGCGGCTGCACAGGTCCTTCATGAAGGCCTTGGAGCCTTCAAGCTGGGCGGCCGCCGCGGTCGGTCCGAAGGCGCGGATGCCGGCCTTGTCGAGATCGTCGACCATGCCGGCGACCAGCGGCGCTTCCGGGCCGACGACGACGAGGCCGATATCGTTGGCCTTGCAGAAGGCGATGACGGCGGCATGGTCCGTCACGTCGAGGGGCATGCATTTGGCGATCTCGGCGATCCCCGCGTTGCCGGGCGCGGCCCACAGTTTCTTGAGCAGGGAACTCTTGGAAAGCGCCCAGGCCAGCGCGTGTTCGCGCCCGCCCGATCCGATGAGAAGGACGTTCATTTCGCCTCGTCTAGTAGCCGACCGTCGGGATAGTCCGACTAGCACGCGGTTCGGCGGTCGTCACCCTCGCTTGCCGTTCTCGCCCGCGTCGTCGCCGGGCGCGGCCCTATCGGTCGTTCTTCCCCGGTGGTGCGCCCGACAGGGATTGAGGTCCGTCGGGCTCTCGCGCCCCGCCGCGCTTTCGCGTAAACAGGACGGATGGCCGACCCCGCCCAAGGCAATATCCCGGAGCTCAGCGTATCCGACCTCGCCTTCGCCGTGAAACGCACGGTTGAGGACGCGTTCCCCTATGTGCGGCTGCGCGGCGAGGTGTCCGGCTATCGCGGGCCCCATTCCTCCGGCCACTGCTATTTCGCCCTGAAGGACGAGAAGGCGCGCATCGACGCGATCATCTGGAAGGGCGTGTTCGGCAGGCTGCGCTTCAAGCCGGAAGAGGGGATGGAGGTCATCGCCACCGGCAAGGTGACCACCTATCCGGGCCGCTCGAGCTACCAGATCGTCATCGAATCGCTGGAGCCGGCCGGCGTCGGCGCGCTGATGGCGCTTCTGGAGGAGCGCCGCAGGAAGCTCGCCGCCGAGGGCCTGTTCGACGAATCCCGCAAGGTGCCGCTGCCCTACCTGCCGCGCGTCATCGGCGTCGTCACCTCGCCGACGGGCGCGGTGATTCGCGACATCCTGCATCGCATCACGGACCGGTTCCCGGTCCGCGTGCTGGTATGGCCGGCGCGGGTGCAGGGCGAGGGCGCGGAAGACGAGATCGCCGCCGGCATCCGCGGCTTCAACGCGCTCGACGAAGGCGGCCCGATCCCGCGTCCCGACGTGATCATCGCCGCGCGCGGCGGCGGCAGCCTCGAGGACCTGTGGTGCTTCAACGAGGAAGTCGTGGTGCGCGCCGCCGCCGAAAGCCGCATCCCGATCGTCTCGGCGGTCGGCCACGAGACCGACTGGACGCTGATCGACCACGCCGCCGACATCCGCGCACCGACGCCGACCGCGGCCGCGGAAATGGCGGTCCCGGTGCGCGCCGAGCTGATCGCCGTCGTCGCCGACCGCGGCCAGCGGCTGAAGACCGGGCTTCTGCGTCTCGTCCAGGAGCGCAAGGCGCATCTGCGCGCCGCAAGCCGCGGCCTGCCGCGCCTGACCGACCTGCTCGCGCTGCCGCGCCAGCGTTTCGATGAGGCCGCCGGTCGTCTCGGCCGCGCGCTGATGGCCAACACCCATGCCCACGGAACCCGGCTCGTCCGCGCCTCGGGACGGCTGTCGCCCGGACGCATCGGCGACCGGATCGTGCGCGGGCAGGAACGGGTGGCCACGCTGCAGAGCCGCGCCGGCCGGGCGATGGCGGTCCTGGTGGATCGCCGCAAGGACCGGCTTGCCCGGGTCGCGACCCTGCTCGATGCACTGAGCTACGAACAGACGCTGAAACGCGGCTATGCGCTGGTACGCGACACGGCGGGTGAGATGGTGCGCACCGCCAGGGGGCATGCGACCGGCGACCGGCTGGAGATCCGGTTCGCGGACGGCACCGTGCCCGTCGTCGTCGATGGTTCGACGCCGCGCCCGGCCCGGCCGGCCGCCAATCCAAAGACCGCCAATCCAAAGACCGCCGACGCAAAATCAGCCGATGCAAAGAAAAAGGCCGGGCAGAAGCCCGGCCGTCAGGCGAGCCTTTTCGACGACTAGCGCCGATACGGCCCGGGAGGGAAGCGTGCCCCGGGGCTTGCGCCCCCGGAAAGTCGCGCGCGTCCGGTCAGGCGAACGCGTTGCCCGGCTTGAGGCCCACCTTTTTCAGGATCATGGCCAGCGGGCAGAAACCGGTGAAGGCGGCCTGGAACATGTTGAAGCCGACAAAGGCCGTCAGCACGAACCACCAGGTATTGACCCAGATGCCCAGCGCCAGCGAGCCGAGGATCACGGCGCCGGCGAAAGCGAAAACGAAGCGATCGATATTCATAGTGGTCACCCGTTCATATTCGTATTCTTGAATATATAATGGGCTGACCTTGCCGCGCAAGGGAAATGTCGCGGGTCATTCGGAAATTCCCAGGCCGCAAACAGCCCTGGCTGTCTATTCGGCCGCGCCCTCGTGCAAAAAAACGACCGGGATGGGCTACTCGGTCGCGCCCTCATCTAGAAAAGCGAACGGCCGCGACTGTTTCCTCGGTCGCAGCCCGGCCCGGAAAAGCAAACGGCCGTGACTGTTTCCTCAGTCGCGCCCCGGCCGAGAAAAAACAAACGGCCGCGACTGTTTTCTCAGTCGCGGCCGTCGGGCGGCAAAATCGGTTGCGGTTTGGCCGGTGTCCGGCGCTCCCACCGTTCAGCGGCCGCGCCGATGACGGGAAAGCGCGATCCGATCGGACGGATTGACCCAGAACGGGGACGCCAGCGCGCTGTCGACCTGGGACCGGTTCAGGCCGATATCGGCCAGCAGGTGATCGCTGGCGCCGCGCAGGGACTTGAAGTCGCGGCGCGCCCGGCGCGCACGGGCGAGGCGGACGAACAGATGGGTGAGCCGGTCACGGAAGGTGCGCGGCGGGTGGAGGGCACCGGCGGCATGGCCGGCATAGGTGATCATATCCATGTCATTGCCTTTCGAATAACCGACCGTTGAGGGCACAAACGCCGCGACGGAGAGCCGGCGCGACGTTCGTTGTGCACTGCAACACGTAGGTATTGAATAAGGCTTAATTGTGCTATGCGGATTTCAAAAACCAGCTATGCCTCAGTGGCTTAGCGAAATCTCGCCTGTTGTTTTTGCGACTGCGAATATCAGGTTTGCGACCCGCCTCTAGGACGTGCGGCGAGACCGGCTGCTCCTGTGGTCCGCCCGCGCCCGGATCAGGTGATGCGAGGGGTCCGCATCCATCGGCAACTGAAGCGAACCGATGACGTCGGACCGGGTGAGCCCGATGTCGGCCAGCATGCGGTCGTCGGCCTCCAGCAGGGTCGTAACCTGTTTGCGGGCGATCAGTGCGCGCCACAGCTGCCACGCCCTGGCGACCAGCCGGTTGCCGGCCGCAACGAAAAGCCTTCTCCTGCCCAGAGAAACCGATGTCGTTGTCATCTCCGCCTCCTTTCTTGCGGAACGCATGGTCCCCGTCCGGTGGCCGGCCCGATTCGGCCCGGCCACCGCGATGCCGGCGACAATCTCGAATGGCTGCAAAATGGTGGAATGGGATTGATTATTCCAGCGAATGTTTCTTATGCTTGTCATCAGAAACGTTGATGGAGTGGTCCATGGCGAATCTGATCGACGTCGAACTCCTGCGCACCCTTCTGGCGATCGCGGAGACCGGCAGTTTCACCCGCGCGGCCGACGAGGTGCATCGCACCCAATCGGCGGTGTCGATGCAGATGAAGAAGCTCGAGGAGCTGGTCGGCAAGGCGTTGTTCGAGCGCGGTGCCCGGTCGGTTCGCCTGACGCCGGACGGTCTGCGGCTTCTCGACTATGCCCAGCGCATCGTCTCGCTGAGCGAGGAGGCGGTATCCATCTTCGCGGAGCCGGATCTGCAGGGCGTCGTCACCCTCGGTGTCCCCGACGATTACGCCGATCGATTGCTGCCCCGGGTGTTGTCCGCGTTCGCCCGCAGCCACCCGCAGGTGGAATTGGTGGTGAATTGCCACGGCTCCATGGCGCTGGCGAACTATGTGCGAAAAGGCGACCTGGATCTGGCGATCATCACCCACAGCGATGCTATGGACGCCGAGCTTATCCGTCGCGAGGCGCTGAACTTCGTCGGCGCGGAGGAACATGCCACGCATCTGGCCGATCCGCTGCCGCTGGCCGTCGGGCCGCAGACCTGCTCGTGGCGCAATTCGGCGCAGGCCGCGCTCGACTCCGTCGGCCGCAGGTACCGCGTCGCCTACACCAGCTCGGCCGCGGCGCCGCTCGTCAGCGCGGTTCTGGCGGGGCTCGCCGTGACGGTCCTGCCCGAAAGCGCCATGCGCTCGGGCATGCGGATCCTCTCCGGGCGCGACGGCTTTCCGGCGCTGCCGCCCTGCGATATCGGCTTCATTCGCGCCAGGCACGCCCGCTCGGCGATCCACGATGCGCTGGCGCAGCATATCGTCACGCGCATCGGCAACCTGCAGACGCCGGTCGCCGAGGCGGCGGAGTGATCGGGGCCGGGGGCTTCATGGGACGACGTGCGGCGACGGGCCGGACGCGCTATTGGCAGAACCGTTCGACGGTCGTGACCGCCGCTTGCGAGCCGAGCAGGCCGAAGCTGATATCCTCCGGCGCGATATGGCTGACGACAGGGCCGTCGAGCCGTGCCTCCCGGCCGGACTTCAGCGCCGCCCGGAGCGCCGGCGAGGTGTCGGGATTGCCGCTCTCGCTGGTGGCGTCCGACAAGACGATCCTGTCGCCCGAACCGTGCTGGCGGACGGGAAAGGCCGTGCCGTCGACGACAATGTCCAGCGTCGCTTCGCGGTCGAACGGCCAGGATTTCTCGTAGACGGCGAGCACCAGTCCGTCGCCGAGGCATTCGGCGGCTAGCGACGCGTTGCCCGCGCGCGCTTCGCCCACGGCGATGCCGGGACCGACGACGCGCCAGGCGGCGCTTGCCGGGCCGCCAAGCACCACAGCGGCCACCACCGCCAGCAGGGCCATCCGCGTGATCATGGCAGTCGTGCGATCATGGCTTTCGCCCCCGGAATGACGGGACCGCGTCCCGTCTGCGTCTCAGCGCGAACGGGGCTTTCTCAGGACGAACAGGTTGCCCAGCAGCGCAAGCGCCAGCCCCGCGAGCGCGACCATCGTCCACTCGTATCCCTCGAAAAGCCATGAGATGACAAGGGCGCCGATCGGGAACATGACGGTCGCGTAGCCGGCCCGGCCCGGTCCGATGCGCCGCATCAGGGTGAGGTAGCTCGCCATCGGCACGACCGTGGAGACCGTCGCCAGCAGCACGAGCGGCACCACGTAGGAGGGATCGGGATCGAATTTCAGCGGCGCGCCGATCCCCGCCACGATCCCCGCCAGCAGCACGACGCCATAGAGGCTCGCCCAGGCGTTGGCGGAGATCACCGGATAGCCGCGCCGGTGCACGCCGGAGGCGACCATGTTGCCGAGCGAGAAGCACATCGCGCCCGCCCCGGCCGCCGCAAGCCCGAACAGCGCCGTATTGCCGGTTTCGGGACGGTTCACCTCTGGCCAGAAGATCAGGGCGATGCCGGTGACGCCGATCAGCGCGCCGACCAGCACGCGCGGCTCGAGGCGATCGCGCAGAACGATCGCGGCGTTGATCGGATTGAGGATCGTCACCACCGAGAAGACGACCGCCAGCAGGCCGGAGGTCAGCCACTGGGCGGCGAGATAGAACAGCGCGAAGTTCATCGAGAACATCAGCGCGCCCATCAGCATCAGGCGCGGGTGCAGCGCGGCGGGGAACCGGATGCGCCGGCCCGACAGCACCACCCAGGCGAACATCACCACCACCGCGATCGAGAAGCGGTAGAGCACGGATTGCCAGATCGACACCGGGCCGACCTGAAACTTGATCAGGATCCAGCTCGTCGACCAGGTGACGACGGTGAGGGCGTAGAGGACGAATTCCGTGGTTCCGAACGTACCCGACCCTTCGAGGGCTGCGACGCGTCGGGCCTCCGTCGTCAATACGCGTATTCCTCGAAGGCGCGGTCGATGTCGCCCTTCCAGGGGCCGTGGAATTCCTCGAGCATGCGTTCGGCCGGCGTGACGCCGCTCTCGGCGATCTCGCAAAGCTCCTCGAGGAAGCGGGTCTCGTCGCTCTCGCCGCCGTAGCCGGCCGCCCGCCGCTTGAGCCCGTCATGGGCGATCGCCATCACCTCCTTGGCGATGTCCTGGACGGTTCGGTTGCGGAACGGGGTCTTCAGCGCCGTCGCCGGCACGGCGTCGCGCAGCGTCTCGCGCTCCTCGGCGGTCCAGTCCTTGACGATATCCCAGGCCGCGTCGAGCGCGGTGCCGTCGTACATCAGGCCGACCCAGAGCGCCGGCAGGGCGCACAGCCGGCGCCACGGGCCGCCGTCGGCGCCCCGCATCTCGATGAATTTCTTCAGCCGGACCTCGGGGAAGATCGTGGTCAGGTGATTGACCCAGTCCGATTGCGTCGCCCGCACGCCGGGCAGCTTGGCCAGCTTGCCGTCCATGAGGTCGCGGAAGGAGTCGCCGGCGACGTCGTGATAGGTCTCGCCGCGCTTGACGAAATAGAGCGGCACGTTCAGCGCGTAGTCGGCATAGGCCTCGAAGCCGAAGCCGTCGTCGAAGACGAACGGCAGCATGCCCGTGCGGTCCGCGTCGGTGTGCTTCCACACCTCGCTTCTGAGCGACAGGAAGCCGTTCGGCTTGCCTTCCTTGAACGGCGAATTGGCGAACAGCGCGGTCGCGATCGGCTGCAGCGCCAGGCCAACGCGCATCTTCTTGACCATGTCGGCTTCGGAGGCGAAGTCGAGATTCACCTGCACGGTGCAGGTCCGATACATCATGTCGAGGCCCATCGTGCCGACCTTCTGCATGTAGGCCGTCATGATGTCGTAGCGCTGCTTGGGCATGCGCGGCGTCTCGGCGCGCGTCCATTTCGGCGAGAAACCGAGGCCGAGGAAGCCGATGCCGAGCGGCTCCGCCACCTCGCGCAGCTGCGCCAGATGCGAGTTTACCTCGCGGCAGGTCTGGTGGATCGAATGCAGCGGCGCGCCGGACAGTTCGAACTGGCCGCCCGGCTCGAGCGAGATCGCCCCGCCGTGGGTCGGATCGACGAGGCCGATGATGTCGTCTCCGTCCATCACCGGCTCCCAGCCGAGCAGCACCTGCATGTTGTGCAACAGCGCGCCGATGCCGCGTTCGCCCTCGTAGGGCACCGGCGAGCAATCGGCCTCGTAGAAGCCGAATTTCTCGTGCTCGGTACCGATACGGAACTCCGAGGCCGGTTTGCAGCCGCTTTCGAGATAGGCGATCAGCTCGTCGCGGGTCTCGAGCGGCGTGGAATCATCAAGGTCTCGGGCCATGCTGAAAGCTCAAGGGATAGGATCGATGCGGCACAATACATAGGGTGGGCACACAAGCAATCATCCCTTTCTGATGGTTGCCATTCGCTGAGTGAATGGCAGACGGGCTCAGCGCCAGTCGCCCTTGACCGCCTGAAGCAGCGTCAGCGCCGCGATTCCCGCCGTATCGGCCCGCATGACACGCGGTCCAAGCGAGAGGGGAACGACATTCTCGCCGCGCAGGAGCAACTCTCGTTCCTCTTCGGCAAAACCGCCCTCCGGACCGATCAGGACGGCGAAAGCTCCCTCCGGAGCGGCGGTCAGGGCCTCGATCGGGTCGGATACCGGGGCCGCCTCGTCGCAGAAGATCAGGGTGCGGGCCGGGTCGCGGTCGGCGAGATAGCGGTCGAACGCCATCGGCTCGGCGACCTCCGGCACCCACAGGATGCCGCATTGCTCGGCCGCTTCGACGGCGTTGGCGACAAGCCTCTCGGTCTTCACCCGCTCGGACACCGTGAACCGGGTCACGATTGGTTGAAGACGGGCGGCGCCCAGTTCCGTCGCCTTCTGCGCGATGAAATCGAGCCGCGCCCGCTTGATCGGCGCGAAACAGTAGTCGATGTCGCACGGCGCGGACTGGTCGCGCATCTTTTCGGCGAGATCCACCGCGACGGTGCGTTTCCCGGTCTTCCGGATCGCGCCGCGCCATTCCCCGTCGCAGCCGTTGAACAGGACGACTGGATCGCCGTCGCCGCGTCGCATGACGTTGAGGAGATAATGCGCCTGGTCGTTCGGCAGCGGAACGCGCGCGCCCTGCGACAACGGGGCCTCGACGAAAAGCCGTTGCGGTTTGCTCATGACGGTCCCGGCCCGGCTTCGGGCCGCCTCGATTTTTCGATCGCTCTCGTCTACCGTCCGCCGCGACTCAACGGAACCCCAGGGATCGAGACCCCGGGGAGCGAGACCCTAGAGAGCTAGACCCGGGGGAAACCCCGGTGAAACCCCGCGCGGCAAGCGGACCCATGCGGCCCGGGCGTCCCGCGAGATGAGTGAAGGGCTGATGCGGGCAGGGGGCCGCCAGGCGAAATGAGCGATCCGACGGCCACCATAGATGCGGTCCGCGACCATTGGGTCGCCCGCATCGCGCCCGACTGGGCCAAGCCCTACCTGCGGATGGCGCGCATGGACCGGCCAATCGGCTGGCGGCTGCTCCTGGCGCCATGCTGGTGGTCGACGGCGCTCGCTGCGGTCGCGGCAGGTGCCGCCTATCCGAACCCGTGGCACATCGTCCTGTTCCTGATCGGCGCAATCTCCATGCGTGGGGCCGGCTGTGTCTGGAACGACATCGTCGACCGCGACATCGACGCCAAGGTCGAACGCACCCGCAAACGGCCGATTCCGGCGGGTCAGGTGACGGTGCTGCAGGCGGGAGCCTTCATGGCCGGCCTGTGCCTGATCGGGCTTCTGGTGCTGCTGCAGTTCAACTGGTTCGCCGTCGCCGTCGGCTTCGCGTCCGTGGTGATCGTATTGATCTATCCGCTGATGAAGCGGGTGACCTGGTGGCCGCAATTCGTCCTGGGCCTGGCCTTCAACTGGGGCGCGCTGATGGGCTGGGCGGCGACGTTCGGCTCGCTCTCCTGGGCGCCGCTCGCCCTTTATGCCGGCGGCATCGCCTGGACCATCGGCTACGACACCATCTACGCCCACCAGGACATCGCCGACGACGAATTGATCGGCGTCCATTCCACCGCCCGCCTGTTCGGCGACAGGACGCGGGAGATGATCGCGGTGTTCTACGCGGTCGCGACGGTGTTCTTCGGCGTGGCGTTCTTCCTCGCCGGCGCCGGCTGGCCGGCCTGGCTTGGCCTGGCCGCGGGCGCCGGCCACATGGTGTGGCAGGTCGTCGCCTTCCGCTACGACGATCCCGCCCGCTGCCTGATGCTGTTCCGTGCCAATCGCGGCTACGGCTGGATCCTGTTCCTGGGACTCGTAGCCGACGCGGCGTTCCGGGCGATGGGGTGGGCCTGAGGGCTGAGGCCTGAGGCCCGAGGCCTACCGCATCCCGAACTCCATGTTCTTGAACACGCCCGTGGCCCTGCGTTCCAGCGACCGCCAGTACTGCTTTGCCGTGCGCACCTGACCACCGAGCGTTGCGGCGGCGTGCCAAGGCCAGCGGGGTTCCCAGAGAAGGCCGCGTCCCAGGCCGATGAGATCGGCGTCGCCGTCCGCGATGATGGCTTCGGCCTGCTGCGGCTCGGTGATCAGCCCGACGGCAAGCGTCGTGATGCCCGTCTCCGCGCGGATCTGGCGGGCGAACGGCACCTGGTAGCCCGGGCCGAGCGTGATCTTCTGTTGCGGAGAGACGCCCGCCGACGACCCGTCGATCCAGTCGCAGCCACGCGCCTTCAGGGCGTGGACGAAGGCCACCGACTGCTCCAGGTCCCATCCGCCCTCGACCCAGTCGGTGGCGGATATCCGCACGCCGAGCGGCCGGTCGGCGGGCCACACGGCGCGGACTGCCTCGAAGATCTCGAGCGGCAGCCGCATCCGGTTGTCGAGCGAGCCGCCGTAGCGATCGTCGCGATGGTTGGACAGCGGCGAGAGGAACTCGTGCAGCAGGTAGCCGTGGGCGCAATGCAGCTCGAGCGCGTCGAGGCCGAGCGCCGCTGCCCGCCGCGCGCTGGCGACGAAGGCGTCGCGGATGCGCTCGATCCCGGCGACATCGAGGGCGAGCGGCGCCGGCTCCTGCGGGTACATCGGCACCGCCGAGGGCGCGACCGGCGGCCAGCCGCCCTGATCGGCCGGTATCAATTGCCCGCCCCGCCACGGCGGCTCGCTCGATGCCTTGCGGCCGGCATGGCCGATCTGGATGCCGATCGGCATGTCGGACTGGCCGCGCACCGCCTCCAGGACACGGCGCAAGGCAGCCTCGTTGTCGTCCGAGTAGAGCCCGAGGCAGCCGGGCGTGATCCGCCCCTGCGGCTCCACGGCCGTGGCCTCGATGATCAGCAGGGCCGCACCCGACAGCGCCATGTTGCCGAGGTGGATCAGGTGCCAGTCGGTGGCGCTGCCGTCGACCGCGGAATACTGGCACATCGGGCTGACGACGATGCGGTTCTCGAGCCGCAGGGAACCGAGTTCGAAGGGGGAAAAGAGCTGGCTGGTCATGGAGGGGTCTCTTTGAAGGCGATCCTGCCCACTTAGCACGCAATGGCGGGAAGGCCAGCCCCCGTGTCGGACCGGTCCCGGTTGGCGACGCGGGACCCTAGTCGATCTGTGGCTTGCCGCGCCCCTTCTTGACCTGCGCGCGCTTGCTCTTGGTTTCGAGCCGGCGCTTCTTCGAGCCGAGCGTCGGTTTCGTGGGGCGGCGCGGCGTCGGCCGCTCGGCTGCCTCGCGGATCAGGTCGATCAGCCGCGCGCGGGCATCCTCTCGGTTGCGGTCCTGGGTGCGGAAGCGGCGCGCGTCGATGACCAGCACGCCGTCGCGCGTCATTCGCTTGCCCGCCAGCGTCTTCAGCCGCGCCCGGACATACTCGGTGAGCGACGGCGAGTTGGCGACGTCGAAGCGGAGCTGGACGGCGGTCGCGACCTTGTTGACGTTCTGTCCGCCCGGCCCGGAGGCCTGGACGAACCGTTCCTCGAGTTCGCTCTCGTCGATTGCGATATGGGGCGTTACGACTATCCGGTCCATCTCGTTGCCGCCGGGTCACGGGAGCTGCGTTCGCTGAACTGCGTCTGGCGGCGACTATAGCCATCATGTCCGTGCAGGGAAGCAGCCGGCGAGGCGGGGGCCGGATACGGCCCGGACCATCGCCGCGCCGGGTTGGGGGCACCGGCGAGACGATGGCCGGCCGCAGCGATGCCCGATAGGGTGCAAAGGCTGTCAAAACCCCGGAGTCTTCCAGATGTTTCGATAGCGTCCGGGTAGCCTGTCCGGGCATCGCCAACGACTCGCTGTGTCGCGAATGTGTGATTCGCGCACGCGGTCTGTACGGCTACAGTGGTGCGATGCAGCCTACGGACAATGTCAAAGTTTGATCGCATCGCAGGGCGCCACTTCATGTTGAACGCGAAATCCGGGCCGTCCCCGACCGCTTCTGCGCCCGAGCGGTCGAGATCAGGTCACGCCGCCGGATACCCCATGCCGGAGGATGTCGAGCGGCTGCGCCGCCATCCCCGTTTCGGCGAGGCGTCGCTGCACGCGGCCGTCGGCGTCGTAGAGCAGTACAAGGGCAACTGGGTGCTCAACCGGCTCCTCGGCGACCGCGGCCGCACGGTCTTGGGCCTTGCCATCCTGGATCTCCACTACAACCGCGCCGACGAGGGCGGCCTGACCGCGACCAACCTGAAGCAGCATTGTACGGAGCTCGGTATTTGCAGTCCGGGGCGCGTCACCGCCATGCTCGGCGCGCTGAAGATGCTCGGGCTTCTGGAGGAGGTCCGCGGCGCGGATCGCCGTGTTCGCCGGCTGCGCCCCACCGACAGGTTTCTGGCGCTTCATCGCGACCGCCGCCGCAGTTTCTTCGAGGCCCTGGCGATGCTGATGCCGGAGGGGGAGCAGGCACTGGAGCGGGAGGGCGATCCCGACTTCGTCGCCGCGCACATGGCCGCCTTCGCGCGGATGTTCGTGTCCGGAATGCGGCTCGTCGACTACGTCCCCGAACTGGAAGCCGTCTTCAGGCGCGACGCCGGCATGCTGATCCTGATGACGTTGGCGGTCGAGGCACGCCGTGACGGGCGTGATCCCCTCGCGCCGCTTGCCGTCACGATCACCGATCTCGCGAAACGTGCGTCTGCGTCGCGCGGTCATGTGCTCTCGGTCCTGCGCGACGCGGAAGGTCAGGCCATGGTCGTCCGCAGCGGGGAGCGTGGCGAGGGCATCGCCGTGACCGGATCGCTGCTCGATGCGGTGGACCGCTTCATCGCGGCGATCCTGATGCTGCACCTGTTCGCGATACGCGAGGCGCTGGCGCCGAAAGCCCCCGATTCGTCCGCGTGAATGGATGGAAACCGCCGATGTGGACGGCCGTCCGGCCGGCGGTTTCGCAGTGTTCGCGCTGTGCGGAGCGGCCCTAGCTGGCGATGTCGCGGGCGATGATCTCGTCCTCGCGATAGATGATGCCGGACAGCCGCCCGCCGGTGCCGCGCTGGCACAGGAATTTCGGCCGACGCTCGGCGAAGAACCGGTTGGCGCGCCGCGCCACCGGACGCTTGACGATGACGCCGCCGAGCCGCTCCTGGGGCTCGCAGACCGTGCCGTCGGCGTTGCGGATCAGCAGTGGCCGGGAGAGCGTGCGCGACCAGACCTGCCAGTCGGCGATGACGTCATCGGTGTTGTCCGCCTCGAACAGCGGCACCTCGAGGTCGCCGTTCCTGTGGTGCAGGGTCAATCCGACGATCCGGCCTTCCGGACCGTCATGGACCGAAAGCAGGACGCCCGCATAGGCGGAGAGCGGTACGGTTACGTAGAGCGGCACGCCCGCGTTCGTCTCGCGGCGGATCATCACGCTGTCGCGACCGACGATCGCCACGTGCTGTCCCGGAGCGTGGCCGCCGGCGCGGGACACGCCTTTGTAGACGACCCGCGCCGGCAATTCGAAGGGGTCGAGCCGCACACGACAGCTCGCACCCCGGTGCACCTCGGCGGTGCACGCGATTTGACGCCTCATGAAAGTCTCCCTGCCGGGCCCGCTTGTTTGTTTGGTGCCCGTCGTTATTCAGGAGTGTGCCTGCCAAACCTTGGGAACGGCTTAAGAGGTTCGGTTAAAAGGGAGTCACCAGGTCGTGTCGACTTGAACAGTTTGTAAGGGATCACTACACAAAGCCCCGCCCATCAACGATTTCCGTCGCCGCCGGCCGAAGTGTTCGGAACGCCGCCGGCCGCCGTCTACCGATTGGATCGCCACTTTTGTCCGACATCGACCGCAAGGACCTCGACATGATCTCGGCCGTCGCCCGCGAGGCCGGCGCGCTGGCGCTCGAATATTTCCGCGGCGACCCGAGGCGATGGAACAAGCACGATCAGTCGATCGTCACCGAGGCCGATATCGCCCTCGACGACCTGCTGCATGCGCGGCTGACCGGATATCGGCCGGACTACGGCTGGCTGTCGGAAGAGCGCCCGGACGACGGTTCGCGCCACGAGGCCGCCCGCGTTATCATTGTCGACCCGATCGACGGCACCCGCGCCTTTGTCGAACGGACCGACGAATGGGTGGTGTCCATCGGGGTCGTGGAAAACGGCGCGTCGGTCGCCGGCGTCCTCTACAATCCGGTCCGCGACGAGCTTTGGGCGGCACGGTCCGGGTCCGGGGCGACGCTGAACGGGGCAAAACTCGCCGTGAGCGACTGTTCGTCGCTCGAATCGGCGAAAATCGCCGCCTCGAAGAAGGCGATCGCCCAGGCCGGCGTTGAAAATGCGCGGTTTGCCGAGGATCGCCGTTTCCTGAAGTCGCTCGCCCATCGCCTGGCCCGGGTTGCCAGCGGCGATGTCGATGCGGCGCTGGCGACGTCGGGAAGTGCGGACTGGGACCTTGCCGCCGCGCTCGTGATCGTGCAGGAAGCGGGCGGTATCGTCACCGACTTCGAAGGTGCCCCGATCCGCCTGAACGGTGCATCGGCGCGGCATCCGGCCTTCTTTGCGGCGGGACGACGGCTGCATGGCGCGATTCTCGCGGCCATCGGCCACGAAAACACATGACTTCGAATGCAGGAGTGAGGGATATGGCCGAGACCCAGACCGGGAAGCAGCTTCTCCATCTCGTCTTCGGTGGCGAGCTGCGGGACGTCGAGGCACTGGAATTTCGCGATCTCGACAGACTGGATATCGTCGGCATCTATCCTAACTATGCGACGGCCTACGACGCGTGGAAGGACGCCGCGCAGCGCACGGTGGACAATGCCCAGATGCGCTACTTCATTGTGCACATGCACCGATTGCTCGATCCCGAAGCGATGGGTAGGGACGCCGGCACGGATTGACCGGTACCGGCCTTCGGCCTTCGTCATAGGTGACGGCGGGCCGCAGACGGGATAGAACGCACGCGGATCATCCCGCGCTCGAGGAAAGATCGCGTGGTTTCGAACGTATTCACCGACAGCAATTCAATCGACCGGGCCGACGACAGCCTGCACACCACGAATCTGTCGACATGGCAGGTCGTTGGCCGGCTGACGCGCGACCATCTTCTGCCGCGCAAGAAGCTGCTGCTCGGCTGCTTCGGGGCGATGATGTTCTCGGCGATCGCCACCGGCTCGCTGCCGTTCCTGATGCAGCAGGCCGCCGACGAGGTGTTCCTCGGCAAGAACGAGACGATGCTCTATATGCTGCCGGCGCTCGTCATCGTCATGGTCGCCATCAAGGCGACGTCGGAGTATTTCGCCACCGTCGGTCAGGCCTATGTCGGCAATTCGATCGTCGCCGACCTGCGGGTGGAGATGTTCGAGCGGCTGACCCAGGCCGATCTCGGCTGGCTGCAGCGGACCCATTCGGGCCGTTTCGTCTCCAGCTTCATGAACGACGTGCTGGCGATCCGCGAGGCCGCGAGCCTGACCATCGTCGCGCTCGGCCAGAACATCCTGAAAGTCCTGCTGCTCACCGGCTCGATGTTCTACATGGACTGGCGCCTGTCAGTCTTCGCGGTGATCGCCATTCCCTTGGCGCTGCGGGTGCTCGGCCGCCAGCGCCGCCGGGTCCATGTCTCGGCCACAAAGACGTTCCAGGAGACCGGCGACCTCGGCATCCTGGTGTCGCAGACGCTGACCGGCATCCGCGTCGTCAAGGCCTATGACCGCGAGGCGCACGAGACCGAACGGGCCCGGCGCATCATCGACCGCACGCTCGAATTCATCATGCGCTCGGTGCGCACCAAGGCCTCGTCGGGCCCGGTGGTCGAGGCGTTGACCGGGGTCGGCTTCGCGCTGGCCATCCTCTATGGCGGCTATCAGGGCATCCACGGTTCGCTGACCGCCGGCCAGTTCATGGGCTTCGTCACCGCCGCGATGCTGATGTACCAGCCGATGAAGACGGTCGCCTCACTGCAGACCATGCTGCAGGAAGGCGTGGTCGCGGCCAACCGCGTGTTCGGCATCATCGACCTCGACTCGAAGGTGGCGGAGAAGCCGGGCGCGCTGCCGCTCAAGGTCACCGCCGGCGAGATCTCCTTCGACGATGTCTCCTTCCACTACCGCGACGGCGAACCGGTGCTGCGCGACTTCTCGCTGACCGTTCCCGCCGGCAAGCGGATCGCCCTGGTGGGGCCGAGCGGCTCGGGCAAGAGCACCGTTCTCAACCTGCTGCTGCGCTTCTACGATCCGCAGTCCGGGCAGGTTCGGATCGACGGCCAGGACATCACCGACTGCACCATTTCCTCCGTCCGCCTCGCCAGCGCGCTGGTGACCCAGGAGCCGGTGCTGTTCGACGACACCATCCGCGCCAACATCATGTACGGCTCGGAAGGGGCGAGCGAGGAACAGGTGATCGCCGCGGCCAGGGCCGCCGTCGCGCACGATTTCATCATGGCCTTCCCGAAGGGCTACGACACGCCGGTCGGCGAGGCCGGCAACATGTTGTCCGGCGGCCAGCGCCAGCGCATCGCGTTTGCCCGCGCCATGTTGCGCGACGCGCCGATCCTGCTGCTCGACGAGCCGACCTCCTCGCTCGACACCGAGGCCGAGGCGCAGATCCAGGAAGCCCTCGACGTGCTTCTCAAGGGACGCTCGGTGATCATGATCGCCCACCGCCTGTCGACGGTGAAGAAGGCCGACGTCATCCACGTCATGGAAGCCGGCCGGATCGTCGAGAGCGGCAACCATGACGAGCTCGTCGCCAGGAACGGCGTCTACGCACGGCTGCATCGCACCCAGTTCGGCGCCGAATCAACGAAGTCGGAGCCTTCCGATCCGACCGACCGCGAGCCGCGCGCGCGTGCTGCGGCCAATGCGACAAACGCCTGAGGCGATGCTGAAACGACTGTTCGCCGCCCGCTGGGTGCAGGTCCTTCTCGGCGCGCTGATCGCCGGCTACCTGCGCCTCGTCTACAGGACCAGCCGGGTCACCATCGAGCCGCCGGATGTCTACGAGCGGATCGATCGCAACCTGCCGCTGATCCTGACCTTCTGGCACGGGCAGCATTTCCTCATGCCGTTCGTCAAGAGGCCCTATCACAAGGCCGCCGTGCTGATTTCCCGTCACCGCGACGGCGAGATCAACGCCCAGGCGGCGGAGCGGCTCGGCGTCGGCACGATCCGCGGCTCCGGCGACACCAAGGGCCGGTTTCACGTCAAGGGCGGCTCAGTGGCCTTCCGCGAGATGGTGGCGACGCTGGGCGAAGGCGTGAACGTGGCGCTGACCGCCGATGTGCCGAAGATCTCTCGGCGTGCCGGCCTCGGCGTCGTCAAGCTCGCCCAGCAGTCCGGCCGGCCGATCCTTCCCATCGCCATCGCGTCGAGCCGGCGCATCACGATGAAGAGCTGGGACAAAGCCGCGGTGAACCTGCCGTTCAGCCATCTCTCCGCCGTCGTCGCCGACGAGATTAGGGTGGCGCCCGATGCCGATCGCGATACGCTGGAGGCGATCCGGCTGCAGGTGGAGGAGTCCATCAACGCCTGCACCCGCCGGGCCTACGAGATCGTCGACGGACCCGAGAATGGCTGAGGCGCCGCGCTCGCTGATACTGGCGACATACAGGACGCTGACATCGGTGGCCCATCCTCTGGCCGGGCTGATCCTGAGCTGGCGGCTCAAGCACGGCAAGGAAGACCCCGAGCACCAGGGCGAGCGCTACGGCGAGGCCAGCCTGCCGCGCCCGGACGGCCCGCTCGTCTGGGTCCATGCCGCAAGCGTAGGCGAGACCATGTCCGTGCTGCCGATGATCGAGCGCATCCTCGCCGACGGCCGCGTCTCGGTGCTGCTGACGACGGGGACGATGACGTCGACGCGGATCGCCAGGGCCCGGCTGGCCGGGGCGGGCCTGAACGGTCGTGCGATCCATCAATACGTGCCGCTCGACGGGCCGCGCTTCGTGCGCCGGTTCCTCGAGCATTGGCGCCCGGGGCTGGCGATCTTCGCCGAGTCCGAGCTCTGGCCCAACCTGATCCTGGAGACCGCGCGCAGCGGGGCGCGCCTGTCGCTCGTCAACGCGCGCATGTCCGACCGCTCGTTCCGCCGCTGGCAGAAGGGACCGGCGATGATCGGCGCGCTGCTGTCGCGCTTCGACCTGTGTCTGGCGCAATCCGAAGGCGACGCCGAGCGCCTGCGGGCCCTGGGCGCGGAACCGGTGATCTGCTCCGGCAACCTGAAATACGACGTACCGGCGCCTGCGGCCGACGAAGCCGCTCTGAAGGATGTCGGCGCGGCGATCGGCGAGCGGCCGCGCTGGGCGGCGGCGAGCCTGCATCCCGGCGAGGTCGAGGCGATCCTCGACGCGCACGCGGCGATCGTCGCCGGCCGGCCCGGCGCGCTGACGATCATCGCCCCGCGCCATCCCGAGCGCGGCGCCGAGATGGCCGCCGCTGCCGAGGCCCGGGGCCTGACGGTCGCCGTCCGCTCGAGGGGGGAGATGCCCGCGCCGGATACCGACATCTATCTGTTCGACACGATCGGCGAGATGGGGCTTGTCTACCGGCTCGCCCCGATCGTCTTCATGGGCGGCTCGCTGATCCCGCACGGCGGGCAGAACCCGATCGAGCCGGCCAAGCTGACGACGGCGATCCTGCACGGCCCGCATATCCACAACTTCGCCGACGTCTACGCCGCGCTGCATGGCGCCGGCGGTGCCGAGGAAATCGCAGATGCCGCGGATCTTGCCGGCAAGGTCGAGGCGTTCATGGCCACGCCCGCCGCCGTCGGCCGTCATGCCGAGGCCGCGAATGCGGCGGTCTCCGCCTTCTCCGGCGCGCTCGACCGGTCGATGGCCGCGCTCGACCCGCTTCTCTCCGAGACGGCCGGAGGGCGGTGAGGTGCGCGCGCCCGGCTTCTGGCGAGGACCCGGGGACGGTCGGCGCGGACCGGGTTGGCAGGCCCTGTGCCTGTGGCCGCTCTCCCTGATCTATGCGCTGATTGCCTGGCTGCGGTTTCGCCGCGCGCCGGCAACGACGGCCGATGTGCCGGTGATCTGCATTGGCAATCCGACGGTGGGCGGTTCCGGCAAGACCCCGACCGCGATCCTGATCGCGCGGCTGCTGGCCGCGCTCGGGCATAAGCCGGTGTTCCTTAGTCGCGGCTACGGCGCCCGCGTCGCCGGGCCGGTCTCGGTCGACCCGGCCGTCCATACCGCCGCCGACGTCGGCGACGAGCCGCTGCTGCTCGCCCGCACCGCGCCGACCGTCGTTTCGCCCGACCGCGCCGCCGGCGCCCGGCTCGCGCAGACCCTCGGCGACATCATCGTCATGGATGACGGCTTCCAGAACGCCGCTCTGGCCAAGGATCTGTCCCTGCTGGTGATCGACGGCGGCTATGGGATCGGCAACGGCTATTGTCTGCCCGCCGGCCCGTTGCGCCTGCCGCTCGACCCGCAGCTTGCCCGCGCCGCCGCCGTCGTGGTGATCGGCGAGGGCGAGGCCGGCGAGGCGGTCGCGACCCTTGCCGGCGACAAGGGAATGCTGGTCCTGCGCGGCCGGTTGGCACCCGCGCCGGCGATGACCACGGCACTGGCCGGGCGTCCCGCCATCGCCTTCGCCGGCATCGGCCGCCCCGACAAGTTCTTCGAGACCGTGTCCGCGATCGGCATGCAGATCATGGAGGCGCGCGGCTTTCCGGATCATCACGTCTATACGGAGGCGGATGCGCGGGGCCTGATGGCGTTGCAGAAGCGCAGCGGCGCTATACCGGTGACGACGGAAAAGGACATCGTGCGCATCGGCGCGCCGAAGGGCGGCACCTTGAAGGCGCTCGCGGAGGCGTCGGTGGCCCTGCCGGTGACGCTGGCGCTCGACGAGGCGAGCGCCCTGGACCTGCGGACGCTGCTGGTGGGCGGGCTGCGGCGGGGATAGAGCCGGAAGGGGCAGGGCGGGGCGGTTTCGCGCCCGGCCCGTTATCGGCGGCCCGTTATCCGCGTCCCCGTTATCCGGGTCTCCGTTATCCGGGTCTAGGTCATCCGCGCTTGCGGAACTTTTCCTCGTAGACCTGCATGGCGACTTCGTGGTCGGCGTAGGCTTCCTGACGCTCGACGCTCCAGTAGCGAAGTTCGCTCAGCGGGATCTGGCGGCCCGTGACCGCGCACAGGACGTAGCTTCCGGGTTTGAGGATCCGGAAATCGCCGTCGAGATACTGGATGACCGCTTCGCCTTGCGCGGCCGGGCGTTCGTAGCGGTTCATGATGAATTCCGTCGGGACCGGTTGTCGCTGCCCGATAGATAGCGTCTCTAGGCGCGGAATTCCATAACCCTCGGATATTCGCGCGACGCGTCCCTCAGATTCCGGTCAGGCTCTTGCCGGTCGAGAACGGCGACAGGGCGATGCGCCACAGCGGAACCGGCGGTTCGCCCGGCGGCCGGCGGTGCAGGTGGGTGACGAGCCGGTAGCCGACGAGCCCGGCGGCGGCGCCGAACAGGACGCTGCCGATCGCCTGTCCCCACAGGACGCCCGGCGCGCCCAGCCACAGCGATCCGATCCAGACGAACGGGATCGTGCCGAGGGTCGCCCGCCCCCAGTTGAACAGGGTCGAGATGTAGGGATAGCCGAGCGTGTTGAAGGCCGCGTTCGAGACGAACAGCACGCCGACGAACACGAAGCTGGCGGAGATGACCCCGCAGAACAAAAGGACGAGCCCGGCGCCGTCGCCGCTGGCCGAGAACGCCGCGACGAGGAGGTGCCGGGTCGAGAACAGGATCACCCAGACGATGCCGACATAGACGAGGACGAAGACCATCGCGTCGATATAGGTCTGGCGGACCCGGTCGAACTGGCCGGCGCCGTAGTTCTGGCCGATGATCGGCCCCACCGCGCCCGACAGCGCGAAGATGCCGCCGAAGGCGACTGGCAAGATGCGTCCGACGATCGCCCAGCCGGCCACCGCCGACACGCCGTATTTGGCGATCGCCCATGTCATGTAGGCGTTGCCGACGGGCGTGGCGACATTGGTCAGCATGGCCGGAATGGCGATCGCGGAGATCGGCCGGACGTCGGTGGCGAAGCCCCTGAGCCTCGGCGCTGCCAGCAGGTTGTGGACACGGACGAGACCGTTGAAGCCGACGACGACGAAGGCGACACGGGCCAGCACAGAGGCGATCGCGGCCCCGTCGACCCCGAGTCCTGCGCCGAAGATGAGGATCGGATCCATCACCGCGTTGACCACCGCGCCGGCCAGCGTGACGTACATTGCCCGGCGCGGATCGCCGCGCGCCCTGAGCAGTCCGCCCGCGCACATGCCCATCCCCAGGAGAGGCGTCGCGGGAAGCACGATCCGCAGGTAGCCGGTGGCCAGGGTGTGCGCCTGGCCGTCCGCGCCGAGCAGGGTCAGGGCGTCCTCGACAAAAACGACAAACGGCAGCGCCACCAGGCTGGTGACGAGAGCGGCGTAGACGAGGCTGGACGTCGCGATGCGGCGCGCCCGCTCGTTGTCGCCGGCGCCGATGGCCCGCGAGACCAGGGCGGAGCCCGCGATCGTCACGCCGACCGAGACCGAAATCATGAAGAACAGCAGCGTGCCCGCGTAGCCGATCGCCGCGGCCACCGCCACTTCGCCGATAAGCGAGAGGAAATAGAGGTCGGCCAGGTCGACCAGGAACACCGACATCAGGCCGAACGAGGCGGTCGCCGTCATCACCACCACGTGGCGCATGGTGCCGCCGGCGACGAAGTGCTTCGGTATCGGCGCGGACCCGCCCGCGGAGGGATTGTCGTCGGGCCCGGTCACAGCATCCCCCTGCGAAGGCCCGGTCATGGCGGGAGCTCCCGATCCCGCCTGTCAGGGCAGTGCGGCGTACCCTTCGGTGAAGCCGGCCAGCGACATCGGGATGCCGATCCCTTCCTCCGGCGTCTGGAAGATGATGAAGGTGGCGAGCTGGCCGCCCTCGAGGGCCTTCACCAGCTCCTCGTCGATGATGACCTCGGCGACGCAGCCGTTGGGCAGGCAGCGGATGAACTGGGCGCGGCCGATATCCGCATCGTCGACCTTGAGGCCGAGCCCGGTCGGCAGCAGGACGCCGAGCGGCGCCAGGACGCGCAGGATCTGGTCCTTGCCGTCCGCCGTCTTCAGCACGATCACGGTCAGACCGACATTCTGCCGGTCTTCGGCGGTGACGCTCTGGACCAGGGCGCACTGTTCGCCCTGGGCGCCGGGCGGCGTGTCGCAGCGGATCTGCCAGTCGCCATGCGTCGACTTGACCGCACCCTGCGCGTTGGCGGCGCTCGGAAGCGAGAAACCGGCCAGGAGGGTGCAGACGCCGAGGATGCCGGCGGTCAGAAAGTGCTTGGAAGACCCGGAAAACCGGCTGCGCAGCCGACCGGCCAGCGATTCGAGGCGATTCGCCATATTGTTACGCCTTTTCCGATGACCGGGCCGCGCCCGGTCTGTTTGTCAGTCGCGGTGCTACCAGACCCCTTCGGGCTGTCAAGGGACCGAATGATCGTTACGCCCCCGCGAACCTTGTAGGGAACTATGGTCGTTGCGACCCTTTGCCGGTGGGACAGAGGCGCATTCCGTCCCACCCGGGGATGGCCATACTGCGGCACATCGCCAGATGTGGAAATTTGTCGCGGCCAAAAAAGGCAAAGGTCATTGCCGAGAGCGGCGGAAGTGTGATTTTAAAGCAGGCCCAATAGTGCCGGCACGCTGGACTGCCGGCAGGCGCGAAGACGGAACATCACGGAAACCGCGCCGGGGCAGGGGCAAGAGGTAAGGGAGCACGCTCAAAATGGCTTCGAGATTGCGAATCGCGGCAGCCCTCGCGGTGGCGGCGGTATTCACGGCTGGCGCGATGCCGGCGCTGGCCCAGCAGCCAGAGCCATGGCAGCTGGATTTTCAGCCGGCTGCCACACCGGTGATGGAATCGATCGCCAGTTTCCATAATTTCCTGCTGATCCTGATCACACTGATCACGCTGTTCGTGGTGGTGCTCCTGGGGATGTGTGTCGTGCGGTTCAATTCCCGCAGGAACCCGAATCCCTCGCGTACCTCGCACAACACCATGCTCGAGGTCGCCTGGACGGTGCTTCCGGTGATCATTCTGGTCGTGATCGCCATTCCCTCCTTCCGTCTGCTCTACTTCCAGCTCGAGGTTCCCGAGCCCGACGTGACCATCAAGGCGACCGGCTATCAGTGGTACTGGGGCTACGAATACCCCGATCACGACGGCCTGAGCTTCGACTCGATCATGTTGGCCGAAGATGAATTGCAGCCCGGCCAGCCGCGCCTGCTTGCCACCGACAACGACGTCGTCGTTCCGGTCGACAAGGTGGTGAAGATGCTGATCACCGCCGATCCGCTCGGCGTCATCCATGCCTGGACCATTCCCGCCTTCGGGTCGAAGGTCGACGCCGTTCCCGGCCGTATGAACGAGACCTGGTTCAAGGCGACCAAGACCGGCATGTACTACGGCCAGTGCTCCGAGCTGTGCGGCCGCGACCATGCCTTCATGCCGATTTCGGTGCGTGTCGTGACCCAGGAGGAATACGACGCCTGGGTCGCCGAGCAGACGGCGCATCTCGATCCGCGCGATGAGACCAAGAAGCTTGCGCAGGTCACCGCCCAGCCGGCTGGCGCCGCGGGCGAGTGATCCGGTCCCGCCGCAGCGGAACACGATTTAGAGAGGACGACAGCAAATGGCTTATGCAGCGGCACACGAAGCCCACGACGACCATCCGCACGGATGGCGGCGGTGGCTTCTTTCCACCAACCACAAGGACATCGGGACGCTCTACCTGATCCTGGCGCTGACCGGCGGCCTCATCGGCGGCTTCCTGTCGGTGATGATGCGGGCAGAGCTGATGGAGCCCGGGCTGCAAATCTTCGGCTCCGGCCAGATGTTCAACGTGTTCGTCACGGGCCACGGTCTCATCATGGTGTTCTTCATGGTGATGCCGGCGCTGATGGGCGGCTTCGGCAACTGGTTCGTGCCGCTGATGATCGGCGCGCCGGACATGGCCTTCCCGCGCATGAACAACATCTCGTTCTGGCTGCTGGCCGCCGCCATGTCGCTGCTGGTGATGTCCCTGTTCGTGCCGGGCACCGCGTCGGGCAACGGCGTCGGCGCCGGCTGGACGGCCTATGCGCCGCTGTCGACGACCGGCCACACAGGCCCGGCGATGGATCTTGCGATCTTCGCCCTGCATCTGGCTGGTGCCTCGTCGATCCTCGGCGCCATCAACTTCATCACCACGATCTTCAACATGCGCGCGCCGGGCATGACCCTGCACAAGATGCCGCTGTTCGTGTGGTCGGCGCTGATCACGGCCTTCCTGCTGCTGCTGTCGCTGCCGGTTCTGGCGGGCGCCATCACCATGCTGCTGACCGACCGCAACTTCGGCACGACCTTCTTCTCGCCGGAAGGTGGCGGTGACCCGATCCTGTACCAGCACCTGTTCTGGTTCTTCGGTCACCCGGAGGTCTACATCATCGTGCTGCCGGCCTTCGGCGTCGTCAGCCAGGTCATCGCGACCTTCTCGCGCAAGCCCGTGTTCGGCTATCTCGGCATGGCCTATGCCATGGTCGCCATCGGCGCCGTCGGCTTCATCGTGTGGGCCCACCACATGTACACCGTCGGCATGGACGTCGACACGCAGGCCTACTTCGTCGCCGCGACCATGATCATCGCGGTACCGACCGGCGTGAAGATCTTCTCCTGGATCGCCACCATGTGGGGCGGCTCCATCCAGTTCCGCACGCCGATGCTCTGGGCGATCGGGTTCGTCTTCCTGTTCACGGTCGGTGGCGTCACCGGCGTGGTGCTGTCGAATGCCGGCGTCGACCGGTCGCTGCACGACACCTATTACGTCGTCGCACACTTCCACTACACCATGTCGCTGGGTGCCACCTTCGGCATCTTCGCCGCCTGGTACTACTGGTTCCCGAAGATGTCCGGCTATCTCTACAACGAGACAATCGGCAAGCTGCACTTCTGGGTCTCGTTCATCGGCGTGAACCTGATCTTCTTCCCGCAGCACTTCCTCGGACTTGCCGGTATGCCGCGCCGCTACGTGGACTACCCGGATGCCTTCGCCGGCTGGAACTACGTTTCCTCGATCGGCTCCTACATCTCGGCGTTCGGCGTGTTCATCTTCCTGTTCGGCGTGATCCAGGCCTTCATGGCCAAGCGCAAGGCTGCCGACAATCCGTGGGGCGAAGGTGCGACGACGCTGGAGTGGACGCTGTCCTCGCCGCCGCCGTTCCACCAGTTCAACACGCTGCCGAAGATCAGCTGACGGCAGTAGGAAAACGCTCCGGCGGCGTCGTCGAGACGCCGCCGGACCACGCTTAACGACAGGTCAGCGTTACGGATGGGTTCCGGATTCGTATGAGCGACGCACGCATCGAAATGGATACGACGGTCGACACGACCCTCGCCGGAAACGGCGATGTCGGCGACTTCATCGCGCTTCTGAAGCCGCGCGTGATGTCGCTCGTCGTCTTCACCGCCATCGTCGCGCTGGCGCTGGCGCCCGTCCAGCTTCATCCCGTCATCGCGGTCGCGGCGATCCTCTCGATCGCGATCGGCGCCGGTGCCGCCGGCGCGCTGAACATGTGGTACGACGCCGACATCGACCGGGTGATGTCGCGCACGCGCGGCCGCCCGATTCCTTCGGGCGCGGTCAATCCGCAGGAGGCGCTCACCTTTGGCGTGATCCTGTCCGGCTTCTCGGTCGTCGTGCTCGGCCTCGCCACCAACTGGCTGGCCGCCGGACTGCTCTTCTTCACGATCTTCTTCTATGCCGTCATCTATACGATGTGGCTGAAGCGGGCGACGGCCCTGAACATCGTCATCGGTGGCGCGGCCGGCTCCTTCCCCCCTGTGATCGCATGGGCGGCGGCGACCGGCACCGTGACGCTCGAGCCGATCGTTCTGTTCCTGATCATCTTCTTCTGGACACCGCCGCACTTCTGGGCGCTGGCGCTGGTGCGCTCCGGCGACTACGCGCGCGCCGGCGTGCCGATGCTGCCGGTCGTCTCGGGCATCGGCGAGACGCGCCGCCAGATCTTCCTCTATTCGGTTCTCCTGGTGCCGCTCGGCGTCGCGCCTGCGGTGCTGGGCTTCGGCGGCTGGCTCTATCTCGCCGTTTCGCTTGGCCTCGGAATCGTCTTCCTAGCCCTCGCCTGGCAACTGTGGCGCGGCCCTGAAGGGGCGATCGGCCCGGTCGCCAAGCGCCTGTTCGGCTTTTCGATTCTCTATCTCTTCGCCCTGTTCGCGGCGCTGCTTGTCGAACGCGTCGTCGGCCTGCCGGGCACCGGTATCTCGGCCCACTCTTTCCTGGGGATCTCTGTGTGAGCCATGAAGGAAGAAGGCATTGTCTTGACGGAAGAACAGAAGCGTCGTCGACGGTCGCGCTCGATCGCCATCGCGGTGGCGCTCAGTGCATTCGTTGTGCTGATCTATCTCATCACCATCGTCAATTTCGGTCCCAGCGTCATAGACCGGCCGTTGTAGTGGGTATGGCATGAGCACGGACGGCAACAACACGACCGGAAACAACACGAACGGGAAAAAGCCGGTGCCGCGCGGGCACAAGGCGACCGCGTACTCGTTGGTCGTGCTGGTCGCGGTTATGGTCGGCTTGTCGTATGCCGCCGTGCCCCTCTACGACCTGTTCTGCCGCGTCACCGGATACGGCGGCACGACCCAGCGCGCCGATCAGGGCGCCGACCGGGTGCTCGATCAAACCATCACCGTCCGCTTCGATGCGACGGTGGCCGGCGATCTGCCCTGGAAGGTGAAGCCGCAGCAGACCACGCTGACCCTGAACATCGGCGAGACGGGACAGATGATCTACGTCGCCCGCAACCTGAGCCACGAGGGCACGGTCGGCACGTCGTCGTTCAACGTCTCGCCCGCCGCGGCCGGCATCTATTTCAACAAGCTCGAGTGCTTCTGCTTCACAGAGCAGCCGCTCGACGCGGACTCCACCGCGGACATGCCTGTCGTCTTCTTCGTCGATCCGGCCATCGTCGACGACAAGGACACCCAGCGGATCGGCGAGATAACGCTCTCCTACGCCTTCTTCCCCGACAAGGACGCGAAGAAGGCCGAAGTTAAACCGGCTGCCGCCGCCCCGACCGGGGCTGACGGGTAGCCATTGTGAGGCTAGATAGAGGGAACAGGCCGCGCTAAGCGGTACGCGACCTGACGAGGGGACACTTCGAAATGGCAGACGCCCACGCGAAAAATCATGACTTTCATCTCGTCGATCCGAGCCCTTGGCCGATCGTCGGGGCCTTCTCCGGCCTTGTAAGTGCCGTCGGCATGGTCATGTTCATGCATGACGCCGGCCCCTGGGTGCTGATCATCGGCCTGCTGCTGGTCGCTTTCGTGATGCTCTCCTGGTGGCGCGACGTGATCCGCGAGGCGGAGTTCGAGGGGCACCACACGCCTGTCGTCCAGCTGCATCTGCGCTACGGCATGATCCTGTTCATCGCCTCCGAGGTGATGTTCTTCGTCGCCTGGTTCTGGGCCTTCTTCGACGCGTCTCTGTTCACCGGCGAGGCGATCCAGTATTCCCGCGTCGAGGCGACCGGCGGTGTCTGGCCGCCCGCGGGCATCGAGACCTTCGATCCCTGGCACCTGCCGCTGCTCAACACGCTGATCCTGCTGACGTCCGGCACCACGGTGACCTGGGCCCACCACTCGCTGGTGCACAACGACCGCAACGGCCTGAAGTGGGGGCTGATCACCACCGTGATCCTGGCCGTGCTGTTCACCTGCGTGCAGGCGTTCGAGTATGCCCACGCGGACTTCTCCTTCGCCGGCAACATCTACGGCGCGACCTTCTACATGGCGACCGGCTTCCACGGCGCCCACGTCATCATCGGCACGATCTTCCTGCTCGTTTGCCTGTTCCGCGCGCTGGCCGGCCACTTCAAGCCGGACCACCATTTCGGCTTCGAGGCCGCCGCCTGGTACTGGCATTTCGTCGACGTGGTGTGGCTGTTCCTGTTCGCCTGCATCTACGTGTGGGGCGCCAGCACCGCCGAGATCTACTGAGGCTTTTCCGCCTCACGACAACCATTGGGGGGCGGCCACACGGCCGCCTTCCTGCTTTCTGAGGCCCATTCGTGATGAGCGACGACCACAGATATCCGCCGGTTTCGCCTCTGTCCGCCGGCCTTGCCGGCCGGTGCCCGCGCTGCGGCCAGGGCCGGCTGTTCACCCGTTGGCTCGACACCGCGCCGAAATGCGACCAATGCGGGCTCGACTATTCCTTCATCGATTCCGCCGATGGCCCGGCGGTTTTCGTCATTCTCGTCGTCGGGATCATCGTCGTCGGCCTCGCCTTCTTCGTCGAGTTCACCTACCAGCCGCCCTACTGGCTGCATCTGATCCTGTGGATCCCGCTGATCCTGCTTCTGTCCATCGGCATGCTGCGCCCGCTCAAGGGCCTGTTGATCGCCCAGCAGTATGTCCACAAGGCGCAGGAGGGCAGGCTCGTCCGGGACGACGAGGAGCCACGCGGCGACTAGCGGCATGGAAAAGACCGTCACCCGAAAAATCGTCCTTGCCGGCCTCGTCTGCGCGCTCGGCGTCGCGATCCTGTGTGGCCTCGGCACCTGGCAGCTCAAGCGGCTGGCCTGGAAAGAGGGCCTGATCGCGATGGTGACCACGCGCATCGAAGAGCCAGCCCTGCCGCTCCCGACGGAGGCCGACTGGCCCGCGATCGACTTCGACGCTGACGAATACCGCAAGGTGACGCTGACCGGCACCTTCGACCACGCCCACGAGGTGGCCGTCTTCACCAGCCTCGAGGACGATCGGTTCGCCGTATCCGGCCCCGGCTACTGGATCCTGACGCCGCTCGACCTCGCCGACGGGTCGACGGTGATCGTCAATCGCGGATTCGTGCCCCACGGCAAGCGCGATCCGGAGAGCCGCTCCGAGGGGCGGATCGAAGGCGAAGTGACGGTGACCGGCCTGATCCGCATGCCGGAACCGGGCAACCTGTTTACGCCCGATCCCGATCCGGCCCGCGGCGACTGGTATGTCCGCGACCCGGCTCAAATCGCCGAAGCCTTCGGCCTGCAGCGCGTCGCGCCGTTCTTCGTCGATGCCGACGCGGCGCCCAATCCCGGCGGCCTGCCGCTCGGCGGCACCACGCGGATCCAATTCAGCAACAGTCACCTCGGCTACGCCATCACCTGGTACGGCCTCGCCGCCGCGCTGGCCGGCGTCTACATCGCCTGGGCCTTCGGCCAGCTGCGTAGTCGGCGGCTTGCCGAGGATGCGCCCCGGCAATAGGGTCCACTCGAAAGCGGCGTTTAACGCGCCTCCCGAACCGGTCTGGAGCAGAATTGAGATACGTGAGCACCCGCGGGCAGGCGCCCGTCCTCGACTTCGCCGACGTCCTGCTGACCGGCCTTGCCGCCGACGGCGGGCTCTATGTGCCCGAAACCTGGCCGGTCATGTCGAAAGCCGATATCGCCGCGCTGGCCGGCCTGAGCTATCCACAGGTCGCGGAGCGGATCATTGCACCGTTCGTCGGCGATGCCATCGCGCCGGCGGCGCTGCGCGCGATGATCGCCGATGCCTACGCCCAGTTCCGTCACCCGGCCGTCGCCCCGCTCGTGCAGACCGGGCCGAACGACTGGGTCCTCGAACTGTTCCACGGGCCGACGCTCGCCTTCAAGGACGTGGCGATGCTTCTGCTGGCGCGGTTGATGGACCATGTGCTCGAGGAACGCGGCGCCCGCGCGACGATCGTCGGCGCCACTTCGGGAGACACAGGCGGTGCGGCGATCGAGGCCTTCCGCGGCCGCGCCCGCACCGACGTCTTCATCCTGTTCCCGGACGGGCGCGTCAGCGACGTCCAGCGCCGCCAGATGACGACGGCCAGCGAGGACAATGTCCACGCCCTGGCGTTGTCGGGCAACTTCGACGACTGCCAGGCAATCGTGAAGGGCCTGTTCAACGATTCGGACTTCCGGCGGCAGGTGGCGCTCTCCGGCGTCAATTCGATCAACTGGGCGCGCATCGTTGCCCAGGTCGTCTACTACTTTACGTCTGCCGTGGCCCTTGGCGCGCCGCACCGTCCGGTCGGCTTCACCGTGCCGACCGGCAATTTCGGCGACATCTTCGCTGGCTACGTCGCCGCGCGGATGGGCCTGCCGATCGACCGGCTGGTGATCGCCACCAACGTCAACGACATCCTAGCCCGCACGCTCGAGACCGGCCGCTACGAGGTGCGCTCGGTGCTGCCGACGACGAGCCCGAGCATGGATATCCAGGTCTCGTCCAACTTCGAGCGGCTGCTGTTCGAGACGAGTGGCCGCGACGCCGGCGCGGTCAACCGCTGGATGGACGGTCTCAAGCAGTCCGGCTCCTTCACCCTCGACGATGCCACGCTTTCGACGATCAGGCGCCATTTCGACGCCGCCCGCACCGACGAGGCCGAATGCGCGGCAACGATCAAGCGGGTCCTCGACGGGGCCGGCTATCTGGCCGATCCGCACACCGCCGTGGGCATCGCCGCCGCGCGCAAGGTCCGGATCGACGCCGGCGTGCCGATGATCACCTTGTCGACCGCCCATCCGGCCAAGTTCCCCGATGCCGTCGAGGCCGCGGCCGGCATCCGTCCGGCACTGCCGGCGTGGCTGGCCGACCTGCACGAGCGTCGGGAGCGCTTCGAGCGGCTGCCGGCCGAAACGGCCGCCGTCGCCGCCCATATCCGCAAGGCCACGCGCGTCGTCGCGGAGGGCGTCGAATGAGCGTGCGCACCACCCGGCTCGACAACGGCGTACGGGTCGTCACCGCCGAGATGGGCCATGTCGAGACCGCCGCGCTCGGCGTCTGGGTCAAGGCCGGCGCGCGCGACGAGCGCACGGACCAGCACGGCCTGTCGCACCTGCTCGAGCACATGGCCTTCAAGGGCACGAGCCGGCGCAACGCGCGGGAGATCGCCGAGACGATCGAATCGGTCGGGGGCGATCTCAATGCTGCCACCTCGCACGAGACGACCGCCTACTACGCGCGCATCCTCAAGGACGACATGCCGCTGGCCCTGGACATCCTGTCCGACATCCTGCGCGACAGTCAGTTCGATGCCGACGAGCTGAAGCGCGAGCAGCATGTCATCGTCCAGGAGATCGGCGCCGCGCTCGACGATCCCGACGATCTGGTCCATGACCTGCTGCAGGAAGCCGCGTTCGGCGACCAGCCGATCGGCCGTCCGATCCTGGGCACCACCGAGACCGTCAACGCGCAGAGCCCCGAAAGCCTGCGCGCCTATCTTGGCGAACACTATCGCGCGCCGGGCATGATCGTCGGCGCCGCCGGCGCGGTCGACCACGATGCCATGGTCGAGATGGCCGCCCGTCTGTTCGGCGACTTCCAGGCCGATCCCGGCGAGCAGACCTCTCAGGCCCGCTATACCGGCGGCGAGCGGCGCGCCGAGCGCGACCTGTCGGAGGCGAACCTGCTATTCGCCTTCCGCGCGCCCGCCTTTGTCGACGACGATTTCTATGCCGCGCGCATCGCCGCGTCCGTGGTCGGGGGCGGCATGTCCTCGCGCCTGTTCCAGCGCGTGCGCGAGGAGCGGGGCCTGTGCTACGCGATCTATGCCTTCAACTGGGCCTTTTCCGATGTCGGCCTGTTCGGCGTGTCGGCGGCCACCGGGCCGGATGACCTGGAAGAGCTGATCGACGTGACGACGCGCGAGCTCGCTCTGGCGATCGACGATATCGACGATACCGAGGTCGCCCGGGCCCGCGCCCAGCTCAAGGCGGGGCTGCTGATGAGCCTGGAAAGCTGTGCGGTCCGCGCCGAGCAGATCGCCCGCCAGTCGCTGTTCCTCGACCGTGTCGTGGAGATGGACGAGCTGATTTCGCGGATCGACGCGGTCGATACGGCGCAGGTGAAGCACATCCTGGCGCGCATGGTGTTCGACACGCCGCCGACGCTCGCCGCCGTCGGTCCGGTCGAGAAACTTGAAACCGCGGCCGATTTACAGGAAAGATTGCGTTCGGCCGCCCGTCGCGCGGCGTGAGATCTGTTGGTAGCGAAAAAATGGTCTTCCTGCGCTCGGTCACCGCGGATACTGGGCCGGCGATCCATGGCGACGGTGTCTTTCTCAGGACGCCGCAGATGGGCGATTTTCCCGCCTGGACGGCTTTGCGCGCGGAAAGTCGCCCGTTCTTGACGCCGTGGGAGCCGACCTGGCCGCTCGACGACCTGACGCGGGCCTCGTTTCGCCGCCGCATCCGCCGCTACATCCAGGATGTTCGCGAGGACAACGCCTATCCGTTCTTCGTCTTCCGCAGCGAAGACAGCGCCTTTCTGGGCGGGATCACCCTGTCGAACGTCCGCCGCGGCGTCACCCAGTCGACGTCGATCGGATACTGGATCGGCGAAGCCTTCGCCCGCCAGGGGTATATGTCGGCCGCGGTCGGCGCGATAATGCCCTTCGTCTTCGATCAGCTTCGGCTGCACCGGCTCGAAGCGGCTTGCCTTCCTTCGAACACGGCGTCTATACGCCTCCTTGAAAAAGTCGGTTTTACGCGCGAGGGCTTCGCGCGGCGGTATTTGCGTATCAATGGTGTCTGGCAGGACCATCTCCTTTACGCGATGCTTAGTGAAGATCCGCGCCCTGCGGTGCGGTAGGTCCTGACATGCCGGCCTTGCCGGGGCCGCGATACACGGAAAACCGGATGAACGAGACGCTCTGGGGGACATACGGACGGCTGATCGCAGCCCTGTTGGGACTGGCGTTCGTCGTGCTGTCCGGGTTGCCGGTCAGGGCGCTCGAAGCGATTCCGGTCCCGCTCGACGCCGGTGCCGTCGATCTCACCGATTCCGTCGATCTCTACCTGCGCTACGGTGATCGTATCCAGATCTCGACGGCGCCCGACGCCGAGGGATTCGTGCGCCGCATCGAGGTGCGCTCGCGCGAGCCTGGGCGGTCGGCGTCCTGGGCGGTCTTCGCCCTGCGCAACGATTCCGACGAGCAGATCGACCGGCTTCTGGTCGCCCCCTATTTCCGCATGGTCGGCTCCGGGATCATCCGTCCCGATCTCGGCGATACCCGCATTGCCGCCATCACGCCGAGCCAGGGCTTCCGGCCCGACCGGGCGGACAGCCACGATTCAGACTCCTACCTGATTACCCTCGATCCCGGTGCCGTGGTCACCTACGTCGTCGAGCTGGAGGGCAATACGCTGCCCCAGCTCCGGCTGTGGCAGCCCGACACCTACAAGGAGAACGTCAACAGCTTCACGCTGTATCAGGGCATGGTCATCGGCATCGCCGGCCTGCTGGCGCTGTTCCTGACCGTCCTGTTCGTCGTCAAGGGCACGATCATCTTTCCCGCCGCGGCCGCCTTCGCCTGGGCCGTGCTCGCCTACCTGTCGATCGACTTCGGCTTCTGGAACAAGATCTTTGACGTCGCCGTCCGCGGCGATCAGGTGTTCCGCGCCGGCGCCGAGGCGATGCTGTCGGCGACGCTGCTGATCTTCCTGACCTCCTATTTAAGCCTGATGCGCTGGCATGTCCGGCTGATCTATGTCGCCGGCCTGTGGCTGGTGACGCTGTTCGGTGTCGCCGGCATCGCCGTATTCGATGCGCCGCTGGCTGCCGGCATCGCCCGCCTGTCGCTCGGCCTCACCGGTGTCATCGGCCTCGCCCTGATCCTGTTCCTCGCCTTCCGCGGCTTCGACCGGGCGATCCTGCTGATTCCCACCTGGGCGCTGCTGCTCGCCTGGCTGCTTGCCGCCGGCATGACGGCGACGGGACGGCTGTCGAACGACCTGGTGGCGCCGGCGCTGGCCGGCGGTCTCGTCGTTCTGGTGCTGCTCGTCGGCTTCACGGTGATGCAGCATGCCTTCGCCGGTGGCGCCATCGGCCAGGGCACGCTCTCCGACTTCCACCGAAAGGCGCTGGCGCTGATCGGCGCCGGCGACCTGGTCTGGGACTGGGAAGTGCCGCGCGACCGCGTCTTCGTTTCGCCGGAGCTGGAGGAGAAGCTCGGCCTCAAGCCCGGCACGCTGGAAGGCAGCGCCCGCAAGTGGTTCGACGTCCTGCACGCCGGCGACCGAGACCGATTCCGCGCCTCCCTCGACGCCGTGGTCGAGCAGCGCCGCGGCCGCATCGCCCAGGACTTCCGCCTGCGCGCCTCCGACGGCCACTACTACTGGTACCGCATGCGCGCCCGGCCGATTCTCGGCGACGACGGCGAGGCCGTCCGCCTCGTCGGCACGCTGGTCGACGTCACCGAGATCAAGAATGCCGAGGAGCGGCTTCTGCACGATGCCGTCCACGACAATCTCACCGGCCTGCCCAATCGCGAACTGTTCCTCGACCGCCTGGAAGCCGGGATCCTGCGCTCGCGCGTCGGCGACGACCCGCGCCCGACCGTCTTCGTCGTCGATATCGACCGGTTCCGGCAGGTCAATGACGGCTTCGGCATCGCCGTCGGCGATTCGATCCTGCTGACGATGGCGCGGCGGCTGCAGCGCCACCTGAAGCCGTCCGATACGCTCGCCAGGCTCGCCGGCGACCAGTTCGGCATCATTCTCGTCTCCGAACGCGATCCCAAGCGCATCGCCGCTTTCGCCGAGGCGGTGCGCCGCACGATCCGCACCCCGATCACCTTCGGCGACCGTGAGGTGTTCCTCACCGCCTGCGTCGGCATCTCCGTCTATGACGGCTCCGAAAAGCGCAACGAGGACCTGCTCGAGGACGCCGAGATCGCCATGTACCACGCCAAGCGCTTCGGCCCCGACCGGGTCGAGGCGTTCAAGCCGGTGATGCGCACCATGGGCGGCGACCGGCTCGCGCTCGAGTCCGATCTGCGCAGGGCGCTCGAACGCGAGGAGATCAAGCTGGTGTTCCAGCCGATCATGCGGCTCGAGGACAAGCGCATCGCCGGCTTCGAGGCGCTGGTGCGCTGGGATCACCCCCGCCACGGCCGCCTCAACCCGCAGGAGTTCATCGAGATCGCCGAGGAGAGCGGCCTGATCGTCGAGATCGGCCTGTTCGTCATGGAGCGGACCGCGCGCCAGCTCGGCGCATGGCAGCGGGCCATGGGCACGACCCTGCCGATCTTCGCCTCCGTCAACGTGTCGAGCCGCCAGATCCTGCGCCACGACCTGATCAACGATATCCGTGCGGTCCTCGCCCGCAACGAGGTCGTCCCGGGCACCCTGAAGCTGGAGGTCACCGAGTCGCTGGTGATGGAGAACCCGGAATACGCCGCCCAGGTTCTGGAACGGGTTCGCGAACTCGGCGCCGGCCTGTCGCTCGACGATTTCGGCACCGGCTATTCGTCGCTGAGCTACCTGCAGCGCTTCCCCTTCGACACGATCAAGGTCGACCGCTCCTTCGTTCGTCAGAACGGCAGCGGCACGCGCCCGGTGATCCTGCGCTCCATCGTGTCGCTGGCGCACGATCTCGGCATGGAAGTGGTCGCGGAAGGCGCGGAGACCGACGAGGATGCCATCGAGCTCTACGCGCTCGGCTGCGAATACGCCCAAGGGTACCTGTTCGGCGAGCCGATGTCGGCGGACGAGTGCCGCCATCTGCTTGCCCGCCAGTCGGCGATGATGCGGCACTAGGCCGTCCCGCGTCTGCGCCCGGGAGCGCCGTTACCGGCTCGCCGCCGTCAGGCGCGACCCGAATCCGGGGCGAGATGGCCGGGATCGATGCCCAGTTTCTTCAGGGCCAGGTCGTATTTCGAGGCCTGGTCGGCGCCGAACACCAGATCAGGATCGGCATTGCAGTGCAGCCAGCCGTTGGCCTGGATCTCGCTTTCGAGCTGGCCGGGCGCCCAGCCGGCATAGCCGAGCGCCAGCATCGAGTTCTCCGGCCCGTCGCCGTGCGCGATCGCCTTGAGAATGTCGAGCGTCGCCGTCAGGCAGATGCTGTCGTCGATGGGCAGGGTGGACGTGTCCACGAACCAGTCGGGCGAATGCAGCACGAAGCCGCGTCCGGTCTCCACCGGCCCGCCGATATGGACCCGCATTTGCCCGACCTCCGGCGGAAGGCGGATTTCCTCGCCGGCGCCGATGATGTCGAGCTGGCGCAGGAGTTCGGTGAAATTGATGTTCCGGGCCAGTTGATTGACGATGATTCCCATGGCGCCGTCGTCGGAATGGGCGCACATGTAGACGACGCTGCGCTCGAAACGCGGGTCGTTCATCGTCGGCATGGCGATCAGCATCTGGCCGTCGAGGAAACCGCGACCGCCGCCACCGCCAAACCCTTGGAATTCCTTGAATGCCATATCTGAATGGTAACTTCCCGATGCGTGTTTGGAAATGGTCGAGATCGGACGCCGTCACGCAGGCTTGAACCGTCTTGATATGGCGGTCACAGGGGGGCTGCGGCATAGTGTCGGCGTCGATCCAGGCCCTTGTGACAGGCTCTTGTGAAGAGAAGGACGGTCCGTGTCACGAATTTCCTCTCTTTGCGTGGTGGTGGTCGCCGCCATGCTGCTCCCCGGCCCAGGCGCCGCCGAGGAATGGCAGGACAAGGCCAAGGTGCGCCTGATCGACGGCGGGATGCTGGCCGACGGCGTGACGCGCCTCGCCGGCTTGGAAATCCTGCTCGATCCGGACTGGAAGACCTATTGGCGCAATCCCGGCGACTCCGGCATTCCGCCCAAGATGGATTTTTCCGGCTCCGACAACGTCGCCGCGGTGACGGCCGAGTGGCCGGCGCCGCAACTGTCCTTCGACGGCTACGGCTGGGTTATCGGCTATACCGAGGCGGTGATCTTTCCCTTGCTCATCGAGCCGGACGAACCGGGAGCGCCGTCTAACCTGAACCTCAAGCTCGACTACGCCGTCTGCAAGGATATCTGCATTCCCGCCCAGGCCGAGGTCGCCGTCGTGCTCGATGGCGCGAAGCCGCGCACCGCGGAGATCGACTTCTTCCGCCGCCGCGTGCCCGCGCCGATCGAGACGCCGACGGAGACCGGCGGCGTCGTTTCCGGTGCCGTCGTGCGCCAGGACGACAAGCCGGTGCTCCAGCTCGTTGTCCGGTTTCCCTCGGACGCGGAGGACGGCTTCGCTCTCGTCGAGGGGCCGGAGGACTGGTATCTGCCGGTCCCGGAGCGCGCCGGCACCGATGCGGCGGGCAACGCGGTCTTCGAGGTGCCGCTCGAGAGCGTCGCCGATCAAGCCGGGATTGCGGGAACCACGATCCGCGTCACCGGCGTTTCGCCCGATTTTTCCTTTGAGCAGGCGCTGACACTCGACTAGATCGTCGCGCACGTTATGTAGTGCCACGTAATCTAGTGGATGGCTGGGCCGGGGCAGGGCGCCCCGGTCTTCCATGTCCGATGAGGAGAGAAGCGGGAATGATCAAGGTCGGAGACAAGCTGCCCGAGGCGACGTTCGGTGTGGTGACGCCGTCGGGACCAGCGACCAAAACGACGAGCGAGGTGTTTTCCGGACGCAAGGTGGCGCTGTTCGCGGTGCCGGGCGCGTTCACCCCGACCTGCCACAACAACCATCTGCCCGGGTTCCTTGCCAACGCCGACAAGTTCAAGGAGAAGGGCGTCGACGCCATCGCCTGTCTCGCGGTGAACGATGTCTTCGTCATGGATGCCTGGGCCAAGGCGACGGGGGCCGGGGAGACGATCGAGTTCCTGGCCGACGGCAGCGCGTTGTTCAGCAAGGCCACCGGGCTGGAGCTCGACATTACCGAGCGCGGCATGGGCATCCGCTCGCAGCGCTACGCCATGCTGGTCGACGACGGGGTCGTGACGATCCTCAATATCGGGGACGAGCCGGGGAAGACCGATATCACCGGCGCCGAGGCGTTGCTCGCAGCGATGTGACCGGGGTCGCCGCGATGTGACCGGCCGTGCGCGGGGAGTCAGATCCCCGCGACGCGCCTTTTGCGCCTGTTCTGCTTGAACGGAGCCATGCCCTGGTTCGCCAGGGCGTCGGCGCGTTCGTTGCCGTCGTTGCCGGCGTGGCCCTTCACCCAGTGCCAGTGCACCTCGTGGCGGGCCATGGCCTCTTCTAGCGCTTGCCAGAGTTCGACATTCTTTACCGGCTTCCTGTCGGCCGTCTTCCAGCCGCGCGCCTTCCAGTTCTTCAGCCAGGTGGTGATGCCGTTGCGCAGGTAGGAGGAGTCGGTATGCAGGTCGATGGCGGACGGCCGCTTCAGCGCTTCGAGGGCGCGGATGGCGGCGAGCATTTCCATGCGGTTGTTGGTCGTCTCCGCCTCGCCGCCGCACAGTTCCTTTTCGTGCCCGTTCCAGACGAGCAGCGCGCCCCAGCCGCCGGGGCCGGGATTGCCCGAACAGGCACCGTCCGTCCAGATCTGGATACGTTTTTCCGTCATCAGTCGAGCCCGTACTCGCTTGTGCTCGAAACCGAGCGGTGGAAGCGGATGCGCTTGGCGTACTCGAGCGGATCCTTGGGCCGCACGAACGCGCCGGGCGGATGGTTCAGCCAGTCGTAGAGCCGGGTCACGAAGAAGCGCATGGCGGCACCGCGGGCAAGCAGCGGCAGCGAGGCGTACTCCGCCTCCGTCAGCCGCCGCCGTCCGGCATAGGCGTTCAGCAACGCGCGCGCCTTGGTGACGTTGAACGACAGGTCCGGCTCGAAGCACCAGGCGTTGAGGCAGACCGCGATATCGTAGGCAAGCGAATCGCGGCAGGCGAAATAGAAGTCGATCAGCCCGGAGACCCGGTCCTTCAGGAAGAACACGTTGTCGGGAAACAGGTCGGCATGGATCACGCCCTCGGGCAGGTCGGTCGGCCAGTTCGCCTCCAGGTAGGTGAGCTCCGCCTCCATCTCCTCGGCCAGGCCCCACTGCAACGTGTCGGCCCGGTCGGCGACGGCGGCGAAGATCGGGCGCCAGTCGGTTGCCGACAGCGCGTTGCGGCGCCGGCCGTCGAAATCGAGCGCGGCCTTGTGCATGGCCGCCAGCGTATCGCCCAGCGCGCGGCAATGGTGGACCCTGGGTTTGCGCACCCAAAGCCCCTCGAGAAAGGTCATCAGGGCGGCCGGCCGGCCGCAGAGCGTGCCCAGGCTGTTGCCGTCCCGGTCGTGCAGCGGCAGCGGGCAGGTGACGCCCTTCTCCGACAGGTGCTCCATCAACTCGAGGAAGAACGGCAGGTCGGTCGGATCGACGCGCTTCTCGTACAGCGTCAGGATGTAGCTGCCGCGCTCGGCATGGACGAGATAGTTGGTGTTCTCGACGCCCTCGGCGATCCCCTTGAAGGAGAGCAGCGCGCCGACGTCGTAGCCGGCGAGGAAGTCGGTGAGCTCCTCGTCGGGAACTTCGGTGTAGACGGCCATTAGCTTACTCGGCCGCGGTTTCGCGGAGGGCCCGCGGCAGGTTGAAGGCGATGGTCTCGTCGGCGGTCGATACCGTCTCGACGTCGATGTCGTAGCGATCCGCGAAGGCGCCGATCATTTCCTCGACCAGCACTTCCGGTGCCGAGGCGCCCGCGGTGATCGC
This sequence comes from Microbaculum marinisediminis, assembly GCF_025397915.1. Taxonomy (NCBI): domain Bacteria; kingdom Pseudomonadati; phylum Pseudomonadota; class Alphaproteobacteria; order Hyphomicrobiales; family Tepidamorphaceae; genus Microbaculum; species Microbaculum marinisediminis. The sequence goes on along the minus strand of NZ_JALIDZ010000001.1, from coordinate 105,715 downwards.
TAGCGTCGCGATGTCGCCGAACGCGTCCCAGTCGATGTCCGAGGCGCGCTGCAGCAGCACCGCCTTCGGGCAGCCGGCCCTGCGGGCGACCTCAACTAGGCGCTGCGAGTTGGAGCTGTTGGGCGCGCCGACCACGATCGTCGCGTCGGCGCGCGGCGCGACCGCCTTGACCGCGTCCTGCCGGTTGGTGGTGGCGTAGCAGATATCTTCCTTGTGCGGCCCGATGATCTCCGGAAACCGCGCGCGCAGCACCGAGACGATCTCGGCGGTATCGTCGACCGAAAGCGTCGTCTGCGTGATGAAGGCGAGCGCCTCGGGGGAGCCGGGCGCGAAAGCGCGGGCGTCCTCGACGGTCTCGATCAGGGAGACGGCGCCATCGGGAAGCTGGCCCATGGTGCCGATGACTTCCGGATGGCCGGCATGGCCGATCAGCACGATCTCGCGCCCCTTGCGGAAATGGATCTCCGCCTCCCGGTGCACCTTGGTCACCAGCGGGCAGGTGGCGTCGACGTGAAACAGGTTGCGCGCGGCGGCTGTCTCCGGCACCGACTTGGCCACGCCGTGCGCGGAAAACACCACCGGTGCGTCGGTATCGGGAATCTGGTCGAGTTCCTCGACGAAAACCGCACCTTTCGCCTTCAGGCTGTCGACCACATAGCGATTGTGGACGATTTCGTGGCGCACGTAGACGGGCGCTCCATAGCGTTTCAGCGCCAGCTCGACGATCTGGATCGCGCGGTCTACGCCCGCGCAGAAGCCGCGCGGCGAGCAAAGCAGGATCTTGAGACGTGGCTTCATATCGTAAGGGCCGTCTTGAGAGGCGCAGTGGATCTCCAGCTTGGGGATCTCCAGCTTGGGGATCGCCAGCCTGGGGATCGCCAGCTTGGGCGGCAACCGGTTGCCATGAGGCTATACAGGGTTTCAGGCCCGTTCTGTCAAGGCGTTGGCCCGTGTCGCACGGCCCCTTGGGATTTCCGCGATTGGCCTGCTATAAGGGCCGCCCGTGGGGGGTTCTGACGAAGGTATATGAGCGTATGCGGCTTCTTCGCGATGCTACCGATCGCCGCCGGGCGATCAAACTGGCTTTTGTTCTGGCGCTGGCTGGCGCTGCCGCGGGCTGCGACACGCAGGCCGGGCGCGACGCCAGCGATTCCACGATCGGCGCGTTTAAGATGTTGGTCGGCGCGGGCGAGGATCCGGACGAGCTGCCGGTCGACGCTGGTGCGCCGCCGCCCCAGGCCGAAGCCAAGTGCCCGCCGGTCGTCATTCGTGAAGGCACGGAAACCCATCGTGTCTACGTGCGGGGACACGAGGGCGATCCCGACTACGTCGTCTTTCAGGGCGGCATCGTGAAGACGGCGCGCGAGTGCGAGTTCATCGGCACGAACGCGATCCGGATCAAGCTCGGCATCGCCGGCAAGGTCGTCGTTGGTCCGGCCTGGAACAACCAGCCCGTGCAACTGCCGCTCCGCGCCGCATTGGTGCGCACGGGCGGCGAGGGGGTGTGGACCCAGCTTTACCCGGTCCAGCCGAACATCCTGCCCGGCGAGACGGTTCAGCAGTTCACCCAGGTGGACGATTCGCTTTACTACGAGGTGCCGGAAGGCGACCACATCAACAATTACGTGATTTACATCGGCTTCGACGAGTTGGGAGGCAAGCCGAAGCGCGGCTGACGTCGACCGAGGTTGACAGGTTAGGGGCGCACCGTAAGATCGCCCTCACATTCGTCGAATCCCGCGGGAGAGACCGGCCGAATTTGCGGCCGGCGCCGAAGGAGCAACCGGCCCCGGAAACTCTCAGGCACAAGGGACCGCGGGAGGATGAGACTCTGGAAAGCAGTCGTCGGCACCTAATCGCCGGCGGCTCACCGAAGGGGTAAGCCACGGGCGTTCCGGGGCGAAATCTCTCAGGTCCTGCGACAGAGAGGGGCGCGAGCGGACCCGGCCGGGTCTCCGACTCTACGCCTATGCAGGACCGGTTATGACAGACGACACATCCAGTTCCGACCTTTTGAAGACGCCGCTCCACGACCGCCATGTGGCGCTTGACGGGCGCATGGTGCCGTTCGCCGGCTACGCCATGCCCGTCCAGTATGCCCGCGGCATCATCGCCGAGCACAAGTGGACGCGCGAGAACGCGGGCCTGTTCGACGTTTCGCACATGGGCCAGGCCTGGCTCGTCGGCTCTGATTTCGCCGCCACGGCGGCGGCGCTGGAGACGCTGGTTCCCGGCGATATCGCCGGATTGAAGCCCGGCGCGATCCGCTACACCCAGTTTCTCACCGACGAGGGCGGCATCATCGACGACCTCATGGTCACGCGGCCCGCCGATCCCGCCCTCGACGGGCGCCTGTTCCTGATTGTCAACGCCTCGCGCAAGGACGTCGACTACGCGCACATGCGCGCCCGGCTTCCCGGTACGGTGACGCTTGAGCCGATCGAGGATCGGGCGCTGATGGCGTTGCAGGGGCCGAAGGCCGAGGGCGTCATGGCGCGCCACTGCGGCGCGGCGGTCGATCTGGCCTTCATGGCGGCCTGCGATGCCACGTTGGACGGCATTCCCTGTCATATCTCGCGCTCCGGCTATACCGGCGAGGACGGTTTCGAGATTTCGGTTCCCGCCGACAAGGCCGGCGCCATGTGGGACACGTTCCTGGCGGCCTCCGAGGTCGAGCCGATCGGTCTCGGTGCGCGCGACACGCTGCGGCTCGAGGCGGGCCTGTGTCTCTACGGTCACGATATCGACGAGACCACCTCGCCGGTCGAGGCCGCGCTCACCTGGTCGATCGGCAAGCGCCGGCGCGCGGAGGGCGGTTTCCCGGGCTACGAACGCATCCGCCGCGAACTGGCCGACGGTCCGTCGCGGCGCCGCGTCGGCGTCCGCCCGGACGGTCGTGCGCCTGCCCGCGAGGGAACCGAGATCGCCGTCGGCGACGCGACGGTCGGAAAGATCACCAGTGGCGGCTTCGGCCCCTCGGTCGGTGGCCCCGTGGCGATGGGCTACATCGAGACGGCCCATGCCGCCGTCGACACGGAGGTGGTCCTGACCGTGCGCGGCCGGGCGGAAGCCGCCAGGGTCGCCGCGATGCCCTTCGTGCCACACCGTTACAAGCGATAGCCATTGCGGCCGCGAGCAACGCGGCCGGCACCATGATCTGAAAGAGGGAACACACCAGATGAGCATGCATTTCACCAAGGACCACGAGTGGATCAGCGTGGAAGGCGACGTCGGCACCATTGGGATCACCGACTACGCGCAGGAGCAGCTTGGCGATGTCGTCTTCGTCGAGCTTCCGGAGGTCGGCAAGACGGTGGCCATCGGTGAGGAGGCCGGTGTCGTCGAATCCGTCAAGGCGGCCAGCGAGATCTATGCGCCGGTGTCCGGTGAGGTGGTCGAGGTCAACCAGGCGCTCGCCGACGAGCCCGCCAAGGTCAACGAAGCGCCGGAGGGCGCGGGCTGGTTCGTAAAGATCAAGCTGTCGGACACGTCCCAGCTCGATGCGCTGATGGATGCCGACGCCTACAAGGCCTATGTCGCCTCGGTGAGCTGAGGTCACGCGGAAGGGGATACCCATGGCGCACCTCTATCGCGTCACCGTTGCCTGGACCTGCGAGGGCGACTTTGCCGCCAACACCTACAGTCGGGGCCACGAATGGCGCTTCGACGGGCTCACCGTGCCGGCATCGTCCGCGCCGAGCATCGTCAAGCTGCCCTATTCGAAGGAGGACGCGGTCGATCCCGAGGAGGCCTTCGTCGCCTCGCTGTCGTCGTGCCACATGCTGTGGTTCCTCGACCTCGCCCGTCAGCGCGGCTTCGTCGTTCGGTCCTACGAGGACGATGCCGTGGGATCGATGGTCCGTATCGAGGCAAGCCGCTACTGGATCGACAAGGTGACGCTGCGTCCCCGGATCCGCTACGCCGATGGGCGCGCGCCCGATGCGGCTGCCGAGAAGGCGCTGCACGACGACGCCCATCACCTGTGCTTCATCGCAAATTCCGTCCGCTCCGAGGTCACCGTCGAACCGGTGACGGCGGACACCTGAGGAGAAGTATCATGCGTTACCTGCCGCTGAGCGATGCCGACCGCGAGGCGATGTTCGCCCGCATCGGCGTCGATGGCATCGACGATCTGTTCGCCGACGTGCCGCGCGCCGCCTGGCGTGACGCGCTGGTCGATCTGCCGCGCGCCAAGAGCGAACTCGAGGTGGAGCGCCTTTTGTCGCGCATGGCCGGCAAGAACGTCGCCGCCGGGTCGGTGCCGTTCTTCGTCGGCGCCGGCGCCTATCGCCATCACGTCCCGGCCAGTGTCGATCATCTGATCCAGCGGTCCGAGTTCCTGACCTCCTACACGCCCTACCAGCCGGAGATCACCCAGGGCACGCTGCAGATGCTGTTCGAGTTCCAGACCCAGGTCGCCGAACTCACCGGCATGGAGGTGGCCAACGCCTCGATGTACGACGGCTCGACCGGCACCGGCGAGGCGGTGCTGATGGCGCACCGGCTGACGCGGCGGGAAAAGGCGGTCCTTGCCGGCAACCTGCATCCGCAATATCGCGCCGTCGTCGAGAACCTGGCCCATATGGGCGGCCACGAGGTCGTGACCCTGCCGCCGGTACCGGTCGGCGAGGATGACGTCATGGCGCTGATCGACGACGACACCTCCTGCGTCGTCGTGCAGACGCCGGACGTGTTCGGTCACCTGGTCGACCTGCGGCCCATCGCCGAGAAGGCCCATGCGCACGGCGCGCTGTTGATTGCCGTCTTCACCGAGGCCGTCTCGCTCGGCCTGGTCGAATCGCCGGGCGCCATGGGCGCCGACATCGTCGTCGGCGAGGGCCAGTCGATCGGCAATGGGCTAAATTTCGGCGGTCCCTATGTCGGCCTGTTCGCCACGCGCTCCAAGTTCGTGCGCCAGATGCCGGGCCGTCTCGCCGGCCAGACGGTCGACGCGGAGGGCCGTCGCGGCTTCGTGCTGACGCTGTCGACCCGCGAGCAGCACATCCGCCGCGAGAAGGCGACCTCCAACATCTGCACCAATTCCGGCCTCTGCGCCCTGGCGTTTTCGATCCACATGACGCTGCTTGGTGCCGAAGGCCTGAAGCGGCTCGCGCGGATCAACCACGCCAATGCGGTGAAACTCGCCAAGGCCCTGGCGGCGGTACCCGGTGTGGAGCTGCTGAACCATGCCTACTTCAACGAGTTCACCATACGGGTTTCGAAGGCCGCCGCTAACGTCGTCGAGGCGCTGGCGGAGAAGGGCGTGCTGGGCGGGGTGCCGGTGACGCGCCTGTTCCGCCAGAACGGCCACGACGACCTGGTGATCGTCGCGGCCACCGAGATCAATACCGACGACGACCGCGCGGCCTATGCCGCCGCCCTGCAGGAGGTGCTGGCATGAGCATGAACACGCAAGGCCGCCCGACGAGCCCCGGCGAGGCCGGCGAGGGCGGGCACACGACCTTCACCGGAAACCGCGCCCTGATGATCGAGGAGGCGCTGATCTACGAGACCGGCCGGCCCGACGTGACCGGCGTCGACCTCGCCGACGTGGACGATACGGAGCTCCATCTCGGCGGGCTGGAACGGTCCGATGCGCCCAACCTGCCGGGGATGAGCGAGCCCGAGGCCGTCCGCCACTATGTCCGGCTGTCGCAGAAGAACTACGCGATCGACACCGGGCTCTATCCGCTCGGCTCGTGTACGATGAAGCACAACCCGCGCCTCAACGAGAAGGTGGCGCGGCTGCCGGGATTCGGCGACGTGCATCCGCTGCAGCCGGTCTCGACCGTGCAGGGGGCGCTCGAGCTGATCGATCTCGTCGCCAACGGTCTGAAGGAACTGACCGGAATGCCGGCGGTCGCCATGTCGCCCAAGGCCGGCGCCCATGGCGAGCTCTGCGGCATGATGGCGATCAAGGCGGCGCTGGAAGCCCGCGGCGATGCGCGCTCGGTGGTGCTGGTGCCGGAATCCGCCCACGGCACCAATCCGGCCACCGCCGCGCTGCTCGGCTACGAGGTTGCGTCGATCCCGGCCCGCGAGGACGGCACCGTCGATGTCGCCGCGGTGAAGGAAAGGCTGTCGCCGGAAGTCGCCGGCATCATGCTGACCAACCCGAACACCTGCGGCCTGTTCGAGCGCGACATCATCGAGATCGCCGACGCGGTGCACGCCGCCGGCGCCTATTTCTACTGCGACGGCGCGAATCTCAACGCCATCCTCGGCCGCGTGCGGCCGGGCGACCTCGGCATCGACGCCATGCACATCAACCTGCACAAGACGTTCTCGACGCCGCATGGCGGCGGCGGGCCGGGCGCAGGCCCGGTGGTGCTGTCGGAGGCGCTCGCGCCCTTCGCGCCGCTCCCCTGGGTGGTGTCCGGCAAGGACGGGTTCGACCTGATCGAGCATGCCGGCCAGGCCGGCGCCGCCAAACCCTTCGGCCGCATGACTGCCTTCCACGGCCAGATGGGCATGTTCGTGCGCGCCGCCGCCTGGATGCTGAGCCACGGCGCCGACGGCATGCGCCAGGCCGCAGAGGATGCGGTGCTCTCGGCGAACTATATCCGCGCCTGCCTGAAGGACGTGATGAGCCTGCCGTTCGGCGACCGCCCGTGCATGCACGAGGTGCTGTTCGACGACCAGTTCCTCAACGGCTCCGGCGTCACGACCCTCGATTTCGCCAAGGCGATGATCGACGAGGGCTATCACCCGATGACCATGTACTTCCCGCTGGTCGTGCACGGCGCGCTGCTGATCGAGCCGACCGAATCGGAATCCAAGGCGAGCCTCGACCTGTTCATCGCCACGCTGCGCGACCTCGCCATGGCCGCCAAGCGCGGCGACACCGAGCGCTTCGCCGGCGCGCCTTGGTACGCGCCGCGCCGCCGCCTAGACGAGACCCGCGCCGCGCGCCAGCCGGTGCTGCGCTGGACGCCCCAGGCACCAAGCGAGCCGGAACCGAAACGCGACGCGGCTGAATAGGCCATGGCCGGCAACGGAGAAGCGCTTCGCCCCCTCTATCCGCCGATCGAGCCCTACGACTGCGGTCACCTCGATGTCGGCGACGGGCATTCGGTCTATTGGGAACTCGTCGGCAATCCTGACGGGATACCGGCGGTCTTCCTCCATGGCGGGCCCGGCGCCGGCTGTTCGGCCGATCACCGGCGGCTCTTCGATCCGGAACGCTACCGCGTCTTGTTGTTCGACCAGCGCGGCTGTGGGCGCTCGACGCCGCACGCGGGGCTGGAGGCCAATACGACCTGGCATCTCGTCGCCGATATGGAGCGGTTCCGCGAGATGCTGGGCGTCGACCGGTGGCTGGTCTTCGGCGGCTCGTGGGGCAGCTGTCTCGCGCTCGCTTATGCGCAGACCCATCCGCGGCGCGTCTCGCAGCTCATCCTGCGCGGGATCTTCACGCTGCGCCGCGACGAGCTCCAGTGGTTCTACCAGGAAGGCGCTTCGTGGGTCTTCCCGGAGATCTGGGACGGCTATCTCGCCCCGATCCCGGAGGCGGAGCGCGGCGACCTGATGGCCGCTTACCGCAAGCGGCTGACCGATCCGGACCAGGCGGTCCAGATTTCGGCGGCGCGCGCCTGGAGCCTTTGGGAAGGCCGCACGCTGACGCTGCTGCCGGACGAACAGATAGAGGCCCAGCACGGCGACGAGGCGTTCGCGCTCGCCTTCGCCCGCATCGAGAACCACTATTTCGTCAACGAGGGCTTCTTCGAGGAGGGCCAGCTGATTCGCGACGCCGGCAAGCTCAAGGACATTCCGGGCGTGATCATCCAGGGCCGGTACGACATGTGCACACCGATGCGCACCGCCTGGGATCTGCACAAGGCCTGGCCCGAGGCGCGCTTCACGGTGGTGCCCGCCGCCGGCCACGCTTTTTCCGAGCCGGGCATCCTGGACGCGCTGATCGCCGCCACGGACGAATTCGCCGACAGCCTTTAAGCTCCGGTGATGCCGAAACAAAAAAAGCCCCGGGCATGGCCCGGGGCTTTTGTCTTGTCCGTATCGGACCTGGCTTACTGCAGCCGGGCCTTCACCTGCGCGATGCTGGCGCTGACGAGATCCTTGGCCGCGGCGCCCTTCACCTTGGCGGCGATGACCGTCTCGGCCGCCGCGACGGCGGCCTCGGCGGCAGCGGTGCGCACGTCGGCGACCGCCTGTTCCTCGGCCTGGGCGATCTTCAGCTCCGCGAGCCTGGAACGACGCTCGACCACCTCGTCCATCTGTTCGCGGGCCTCGATCTTTAGGCGCTCTGCCTCTTCCTTGGCCAGGGCGACGATCTCCTCGGCTTCCTTCTCGGCCTCGCGGCGCTTGCGCTGATACTCGGCAAGCAGGCCCTGGGCCTCCTCGCGCAGCTTCTGCGCTTCCTCGAGTTCGGCGCGGATCCGGTCGGCGCGGCCGTCCAGGGCCGTCGTCACCCGGCCCGGCACCTTGTAGTAGAGGACCAGGGCGATGAAGCCGATGAAGGAAACGGCAACCCAGGTCTCAGGCGCGTTTAGAAGTTCCATCTCTCGCACCTCAGGTCGGCAGGGCGGAAACGACGGCTTTGTCGATCTCCGCCTTGGTGGGCTTCAGGCCGGTCAGCGCGGTGACGATCTCGGCCGCCGCGTCGGCTGCCGCCGAATCGACTTCCGCCATCGCCTTCGCCTTGGTGTCGGCAATCCGCTTCTCGGCTTGCGCCGTCTTCTTGGCGAGGCCCGCCTCGACCTCCGCGCGCTCCTCGGCAAGCTCGCTATTGAGCTTGTCGCGGGTCTCCGCGGCGATCTCGTGGGCCCGGCCGCGCGCTTCGGCGAGTTCGGCTTCGTACGCCGCGATCACCTCGTCGGTCTCTTCCTTGAGACGCGCCGCGGCATCGAGGTCGCTTGCGATACGGTCGCGGCGATGCTCGATCACGGTGGCGATGCGCGGCAGCGCCACCTTCGACATGAGCACGTACAGGGCCACGAACGTAATGGCGAGCCAGACGATCTGCGGCGCGTAGTTCGAAAAATCGAACTGGGGCATGCCGCCGCTCTGGGGCTCACTGACGCCGATGGCTTCCGAAATCTCGGTGGATTCGCTCTTGATGAGCTCTTCCGCCGTCGTTTCTTTGCCGTCGGTCGCCTGAGCGATCACGAATGTCTGGCCGGGGTCGCTATTCATCTCTGTACACTCCTTGCGCGTGTTGCTGCGCGCGCGAGTTCCTTGAGATCAAGGAGTCGTCTGGACGAGGTCTCGTCAGACGACGAACAGGAGGATCAGCGCAACGACGAGGCCGAACAGGCCGGTCGCTTCGGCGAGCGCGAAGCCGAGGAGAAGGTTCGGGAACTGCGACTGGGCGGCGGACGGGTTGCGCAGCGCGGCCGAGAGGTAGTTGCCGAAGATGTTACCGATACCGAGGCCGGCGCCGGCGAGGGCGATGCAGGCGATGCCCGCGCCGATGAACTTTGCAGCTTCCGCTTCCATGTCTCTAACTCCTTGAGTGACGGTTTTGAGGAAGAAGGCCTAAAGAACGGCCCCCGCCATGCCTAGTGCATGTGGAGGGCGTCGTTGAGATAGATGCAGGTCAGGATCGCGAAGACATAGGCCTGCAGGAACGCCACCAGGAATTCCAGCCCGGTGAAGGCGATCATCGCGGCCAGCGGCAGCCAGCCGCCGACGAAACCCAGCATGACGACGAAGCTGGCGAACACCTTGAGCATGGTGTGGCCGGCCAGCATGTTGGCGAACAGTCGGACCGACAGGCTCACCGGACGCGTCAGGTAGGAGATCACCTCGATCACGATGAGCAGCGGCATCAGCACCATCGGCGCGCCGGCCGGCGCGAACAGGCGAAGGAAGCCGAGGCCGTGCTTGGCGAAGCCGATGATCGTCACGCCGATGAACACGACCATCGCCAGGACGAAGGTCACGATGATGTGGCTGGTGACGGTGAAGGCGTACGGGACCATGCCGAGCATGTTCGCGAACAGGATGAACATGAACAGCGAGAACACGAAGGGGAAGTACTTCATCCCCTCGGACCCGGCGTTCTCGCGAATCATGTTGGCGACGAATTCGTAGGACAGTTCGGCCATCGACTGCATGCGGCCCGGCACGAGGGCCCGTCCGCTCATCGAGGCCGCGGTGAACAGCGTGACCAGCACGACCGTGATCACCATGAACAGCGCGGAGTTCGTGAAGGATACGTCGAGGCCACCGATGTTCAGCGGCAGGATGCGCTGGATCTCGAACTGGTGCATCGGGTCGAACCCGGCCCCGCCGCCATGTCCATTTTCTGCCGCCACGCCTGCGCTCCTAATTCCGACGTTCAGATTTACCGGCAATGCCGGCCGGATCGCTGCGATCCGAAGTCTCCGGTTCAGTCTCCTCCGCCGCGGCCGCATTCATGCGATACGCCGAGCGGATAACGTTCATAATCCCTGCTGTCGCGCCAAGGGCGAGAAACACCAGGAAAAACAGCGGACGCGAGCCGATCCAGTCATCCAGATACCAGCCGATACCACCACCGACCATCAGTCCCGCCACGAACTCGGTCGCGACCCTGAAGGCCATTCCGAGTGCGTTTCCGCGCGCGGACGTCTCGGGCGGCGGTTCATGACGTCGCCGTGCACCTTCGAGCGAGGCTCTGAGTGCCTTGCGGCGGCTATCAAGTTCAGCCGGACTGGCTGCTGGTTTAACGGTACCCGGTCCGCTCTCCGGTGCTTCGCTCATCGCCGTGTCCTGACCAGGATTGGCGCGTCTCGGCTCCAAAGGACGGCCGGGGCGGCCCGCCCCCCAAAGCCGGGCGCACCATAGTTTGGCCGCAGTGGGCTGTCAAGGACAGGTAAGAGTTCGTTAAGCTATTGAAAATAAACGTGAAAAGACTGTATTATTGCGGCGCGTTATCGGCTCCGGGACAGGCGCCGGCCCGGTGATCAACCGGCTTCGCGCAGGTCCATCGCGCCGCCGAAGTCGACGGAGACCAGCTGGCTCACGCCGCGCTCGGCCATCGTCACCCCGAACAGCCGGTCCATCCGCGCCATCGAGATCGGGTTGTGGGTGATCACCAGGAAGCGCGTTTCGGTCGACCGCGCGATTTCCTCGACGAGGTCGCAGAAGCGTTCGACATTGGCGTCGTCCAGTGGCGCGTCAACCTCGTCGAGCACGCAGATCGGCGCCGGATTGGTCAGGAACACCGCGAAGATCAGGGCCGTCGCCGTCAGGGCTTGCTCGCCGCCCGACAGGAGCGTGAGCGAGGAGGGGCGCTTTCCGGGCGGACGGGCGATGATCTCGAGGCCCGCTTCGAGCGGATCGTCCGATTCGGTCAGCTTCAGTTCGGCCGCGCCGCCGCCGAACAGGCGGGTGAAGAGGCTCTGGAAGTGCCCGTTGACGGTGTCGAAGGCGGCGAGCAGGCGCTCCCGGCCTTCCCGGTTGAGGCCGCCGATGGCGCCGCGCAGCCGGTGGATCGCCCCTTCCAGGTCGCCGCGTTCGGTCGTCAGGGCGTCGTGACGGGTTTCGACCTCGCGCATTTCCTCCTCGGCGCGCAGGTTGACGCTGCCGAGCCGGTCGCGGTCGCGCTTGTAGCGCTCATGGTCGGCTTCAAGCTTGTCGGCCGGCGGCAGCTCCGATTCGGCGTCGAGACCGGCGACCGCGAGGGCCTGATCGGCGGGGCGTTCCAGCGCCTCCTCGATCGATTCCTCCAGATCGACGAGCCGCTGGCGCAGGCCTTCGAGCGTTGCCTCCTCGCGCGCCTTGGCCTCGCGGGCACCGGCGAGGGTCTCGTCGGCTTCCTTGGCGACCCGGTCGGCCTCGGTCAGCCGGGTATCGCCGGTTGCCAGGGCGTCCGCGGCGGCCTTGCGCGCGGCCTCCGCCGCATCGATCTCGTTGGCGAGCGCGGCGCGCCTGGCGTCGAGCCGCGCCGGCACCTCCTCCAGGGAGGCCCATTCCCTGCGGATCTGGTCTTCGCGGGCCGCCAGGGTGTTGAGATGTTTGTCGCCATCGGCGATCCGGTCCGACCAGCGCCGCCGCTCGGCCTTGTTGCGCTCGGCGCGGGTCCGACGCAGGTCCGCCTCCTTGGCGAGCGAATCGACGGCCGAGCGGGCTTCGGCATATTGGCCGCGCGCCGTCGCCGTCTCGGCCTTCAACAGTTCGATCCGCGCATCCGGGTCGCCCTGGCCGGCAAGCGCCTTGAGGCCGGCGGACGCCTCGCGATGCGTGGCGCGCGCCTCCTCGATGGATTGGGTGATCCGAACCTTGGCCTCTTCCAGCGCACTGCTGCGGGCGGTGTCCTGGGTCGCCTTGCGCTCGGCGGCCGACCGTCGTTCCGAGGCGTCCTTCAGGTGGCCGCGCGCCGCCCGCGAGGCGTCCCGTGCCGCGGTCGCCTGCTCGGCTGCCGTCCGGGCGGCGGCCTCGTTATCGGCGAGGGTCGTGCGGGCGGTCTCGAGCCGGCCTCTCGCGGCTTCGATCTCGCGGGCGAGCTCGGCGACGCGGTTGCGTTGTTCGAGGCGCTTGGCGGCGGCGGTCGGGGCGTCCGCGGCGGCGGTAAAGCCGTCCCAGCGCCACAGGTCGCCGGACTTGGTCACCAGCCGCTGGCCGGGCTTGAGCTGGGTCTGCAGTCGCGCGCCGTCGGCGTGCTCGACCAGGCCGACCTGGGACAGGGCGCGGGCCAGCACGTCCGGCGCCTTGACCACCTCCGACATCGGGCGCGCGCCCGCCGGCAGCGCCGGATCGGCGGCGTCGGGCGCGACCATACTCCAGTGGATAGCGGCGCCATCTTCGGCCGGGTGATCGAGGTCCTCGCCGAAGGCCGCACCCAGCGCGGCTTCGAAGCCGCGTCGTACGGTCACCGCGTCGATCAACGGCGGCCACAGCGCGCCATCGTCGACCGCGAGCACGCGCTCCAGCGTCCGATGCTCGGTTTCCAGGCCCTTGAGGTCGCGTTCCGCATCCGCCGTCGGCGCACGCGCCGCTTCCAAGGCGTCGCGGGCCGCGGTCAGGGCCTGATCGGCTTCGACCGTCGCGGCCTCGCGGGACTCGACCTCCGCCTGGGCCGCGTCGACCGCGGCACTCAGCGCCGCGATCTCGCGGGTGGTGTCGGAGGAGGCGAGCGCGGCGGCTTCCCGCTCGATATCGGCCAGTTGTTTCTCGAGCTTTGCGAGGCGGTCGGACTCGTCGCGAACGATGCGCTCGAACTGGCGCCGGCGCGCCGTCAGCTCGGCCGCGTTGGCGGTGGCTTCGGCCAGTCGCGCCTCGGCCTCCTGCAGGGTCGTCTCGGTCGCCGACAGCCGGCGCTTCAGCTCCTCGCCATTCGCCTCGGCGCGCTCGGCCTCGGCCTTGATCTCGGCCTCTTCCTCGTCCAGTCGCTGGATCGTCTCGTTGGTCGAGGCGATGGTCGCGCGTTCGCGCTCGAGGTCGGCGCTGATCTGGGAAAGCCGCCCGCCGAGCTCTTCGCGGCGCTCCAGGACCTGCCGTTTCTCCCGGTCGATACCGTCGCGGGTCACCGTCAGATGGCGCAGCCGGGCGGCGACCTCGGCTTCCTTCTCGCGCAGGGCGGGCAGGATGGAGGTCGCCTCGGTCCGCGCGGTGGCAGCCGCGGCTGCGGCCTGGGTCAGCCCCGCGACGATAGCGGCGGCCTCGCGGACGGCCGCCTCCCGGTCGGTGATCGCCTGCAACGCCGCCTGCCGTCGCAGGTGCCACAGGATCGCCTCGGTCTTGCGGATATCCGCCGACAGGGCCTTATAGCGGGATGCCTGTCGGGCCTGCCGCTTGAGGCTGTCGAGCTGCTGGGCGAGCTGGGCGATGACGTCGTCGAGGCGCGCCATGTTCTGCTCGGCGGCGCGCAGCCGGAGTTCGGCCTCGTGGCGGCGGCTGTGCAGGCCGGCGATGCCGGCGGCTTCTTCCAGGATCTTGCGGCGGTCGCGCGGCTTCGCCGAGATCAGCTCGCCGATCTGGCCCTGCCGCACCATCGCCGGCGAATGGGCGCCGGTCGAGGCGTCGGCGAACAGGAGCTGCACGTCGCGGGCGCGTGTATCCTTGCCGTTGATCTTGTAGACCGAGCCGGCCTCGCGCTCGATGCGGCGCGAGACTTCCAGAACGTCGGCGTCGTTGAACTGTGCCGGCGCGCGCCGGGCGGAATTGTCGATGACGAGCGCGACTTCCGCCGAATTGCGGCTCGGCCGGCTGCCGCTGCCCGAGAAGATGACATCGTCCATGCCGGAGGCGCGCAGGCTCTTGTGCGAGCTCTCGCCCATCACCCAGCGAACGGCCTCGACCAGATTGGACTTGCCGCAGCCGTTCGGGCCGACGATGCCCGTCAGCCCCGGCTCGATGTGGATTTCGGAGGGATCGACGAAGGACTTGAAGCCGACGATGCGCAGGCGCGTGAGTTTCATGCGCCCGCACCCCGCGACGGCGAGCGATCGGCGTTTGTCATCCGGTCGTCAGGACGCATCGCTGCGCCCGCCGGGTGGTCAGCTCGGCAGGAGCTGATCGATCTTTTCTTCGAACTGGTCGAGCGGAAGCGCCCCACGTACGATCTCGCCATTGATGAAAAACGTCGGCGTCGAGTTTACGTCGAAAGTCTCGGCTCCGCGCGTCTTAACCCAGTTCACCCCGTCAAGCAGTTCCTGATTCGTCAAGCACTGCTCGAATTTTTCCTGTGAGAGTCCGGCCTGCTTGGCCATTTTGGTCAAGCCGCCGATCCGGTCGTTTGTGAAGGCCCACAGGTTCTGGTTCTTGAACAGCGCCTCGACGAAGGTGAAGTACTGGCTCTCCGGGACGCACCGCGCCAGCATGAAGGCGGCGGTGGCGACGGGGTCGAGCGGGAACTCGCGGAAGACGAAATAGACCTTGCCGGTATCGAAGTATTTTTCCTTGAGTGCCGGATAGGTCTCGTTGTGGAAGGTGGCGCAATGGCTGCAGGTCATCGACGCGTATTCGACGATGGTGACCGGCGCGTTGGGATCGCCCAGCGCGTTCTCGCCGAGCGGGCCGGCCTGCATCAGTTCGGCCATGTCGGCCGAGACGAGCGTCGGCTTGTCCCCCATATCCACAGGGACGGTCGGGCGCCCCAGCAAGCGAGCGGTCGCCACGCCCGCGCCGAGCGTGGCTGCGGCGGCGACGCCGGTGAAAAGAACGTGTCTGCGGTTCACGATCATGGTCGTTTCCTTCTGTCACGGCCCCGATCTTTGGAAACCGCGTATGAACCCCTGCTGAACGGTGATGTCAAAGCCGGTGCAATCGGAGCGATAGCCTGCGGATCATGCTTTTTCCGGCAAATATGGCAAGACTGGGCCGAAGACGGTCACGGCTTTGTGTCTCGATCGCGGCCGATCCGCGTTCCCAGGCGGCCGAGGGCGGCGCGCAGGTCCGGGTCGTCGATTCCCGCCAGAGCCGCGTCCTCAGTGTTGTCCCCGGGCTCGGCCGACGCGGCCGGGTCCGGTTGGCCGGAGCGCGGACCGGTGTCCACCGGCGCCTGCCGGATCGACAGCCGTTCGACGGCGCGCCAGCCGAAGATGGCGTTGACGCGCGCGACGATGGCGGCGGAGGCGTAGTGCAGGTCCATCGCATCGCCGCCTTCGGCGCGCACCACCAGCGTCGCGCCGCCGCCGGAAGCGCCCGTTCCGACCTCTCCCTCTCTCCGCGGGGGCCAGCGCAGCTTTTCCGGGCGCGATCGCGCGGCGAGGTCCGGCCCGGCGATGTCGGGCCAGGCCGCGAGGATCTGGGTCGAGGAGAAGCCGGCCCTGGAAACCACGGGATCGAGCAGCGTCTCGGCGATGCGGTCGATACGGACCGGTCCTTTGGCCTTGATTTTTTTGCCCGTCGACATCCTATCAACAGCCTGTGGCGTCATGGTGCGCCGGTGCTTGCATGGGGATCGCGTCAAACGCGACCATGAGACGCGAATCTTCTACGTATCCGATCATGTCCGCAACCCGTTCGAAAGTCCGCTCTCCCGACGCCGGCACATTGCTGGACTGGTACGACCGGCATCGCCGGCGGCTGCCCTGGCGCGCCGGTCCCGGACAGAAGCCCAATCCCTATAGGGTCTGGCTCAGCGAGATCATGCTGCAGCAGACGACGGTTGCGGCTGTCGGTCCGTATTTTCTGCGTTTCGTCGAGCAGTGGCCGACGGTCGAGGCTCTGGCGGCCGCACCGCAGGACGACGTTCTGCGAGACTGGGCCGGGCTGGGCTACTATGCCCGCGCCCGCAACCTGCACGCCTGCGCCAAGACCGTCGCGGAGGACCTCGGCGGCCGCTTCCCGGACACCGAGGAGGGGTTGCGGGCTCTGCCGGGGATCGGCGCCTACACCGCCGGCGCCATCGCCGCGATTGCCTTCGACCAACAGGCCGCCGCCGTCGACGGCAATGTCGAGCGGGTCGTCGCCCGGCTGTTCGCCATCGACACGCCCATGCCCGCGGCCAAGACGGAAATCCGTGCCCGCACCGCCGATCTCGTCCCCGCCGACCGTCCGGGCGACTTCGCCCAGGCCGTGATGGACCTGGGCGCGACGATCTGCACGCCGAAACGGCCGGTCTGCGCGCTCTGCCCGTGGAACGAGGAATGTCTCGCCCATGCTGGCGGCATCGCGGAGTCCCTGCCGGTCAAGGCGCCGAAGAAGGATCGCCCCTTGCGGCGCGGGGCGGCGTTCTGGGCGGAACGGGGCAACGGATCGGTGTTGATCGTGAAGCGGCCGCCGAAGGGCCTGCTCGGCGGCATGGACGGCGTCTGGCTGACGCCGCTGAAGCAGGACATCGACCCTTCGGATGCGCGCGAGCACGCCCCGTTCAAGGCGCGATGGAACCGCATCGCCGGCGAAGTCGAGCACGTTTTCACGCATTTCCGGCTGCAATTGACCGTCTTCACCGCGACCGACGTCACCAGCTTCGCGCTGCCGGATACGCGCTGGGTCACCAAGACGGACCTGCCGGACGTCGGCCTGCCGACGGTGATGCGCAAGGCCGCGGCGCATGCGCTGCGCGCCCTGCACGGGCCGAAGGCGGAAAAGCTGGTGGCGCTCAGGCGGCGGTCGAAAGCCCCGAACTGATCTCGGACCTGACGACCTCACGCAGCGCGTCGATCGGCTCCAGGCTGCCGTCACGCTCGAAATGCCAGAAGGTCCAGCCGTTGCAGGCCTCCAGCCCCTGGACGAGTGCGCCGACCTTGTGGATCGACCCGGCCTTCTCGCCCGCCGCAAGCGTTCCGTCGACCCGCACCGTGGCGGCATGCCGGCGGCGCGAATCGGTCAGCGTGTCGCCGGGCTGGATCAGGCCGCGTTCCAGCAAGCTGCCGAACGGAATGCGCGGCGCGTCGCGCTTCGCCTTGGTGACGACGAGGGCCTCGTCATCGAGCGGCTCGATCGCATCGATGCGGTCGCGGGCCGCCCTTGCATAGGTCCTGTCGCGTTCGATGCCGACGAAATGGCGGCCGAGCCGCTTGGCGACCGCGCCGGTGGTGCCCGAGCCGAAGAACGGGTCGAGGATGAGGTCGCCGGGCTTGGTCGAGGACAGGATGACGCGCGCGAGCAGGCTTTCCGGTTTCTGGGTCGGATGCATCTTGCGCCCGGTCTCGTCCTTCAGCCGTTCCCCGCCGGTGCAGATCGGCAGGAGCCAGTCGGAGCGCATCTGAACGTCGTCGTTGAAGGCCTTCATGGCCTCGTAGTTGAAGGTATAGCCCTTCGAGTTCGCGTCGCGCGCCGCCCAGATCATCGTCTCGTGGGCGTTCGTGAAGCGGCGGCCGCGGAAATTCGGCATCGGGTTGGTCTTCCGCCAAACGACGTCGTTCAGCATCCAGTAGCCCAGATCCTGGAGGATCGTGCCGACGCGGAAGATATTGTGGTACGAGCCGATCACCCAGATCGTCCCGTCCTTCTTCAGCACCCGCCGGCAGGCGAGCAGCCAGGCACGGGTAAAGGCGTCGTAGGCCTGGAAACTGTCGAACTTGTCCCAGTCGTCGTCGACCGCGTCGACCTTGGAATTGTCCGGCCGATGCAGCGCGCCCTCGAGCTGCAGGTTGTAGGGTGGATCCGCGAAGATCGCATCGACCGACTTGGCCGGCAACGCTTCCAGCGTTGCGATGCAATCACCGATCAGGATCTCGTCGATATATCCGGCGGAAGCCGGGCCGGGCGTCTGGGACGCCCGGCTCCGTACGCATGAAGGCATTACTCACTCAACCCTTACGCAACTGATGAAGGGAGGATGTCCCAACAGGGTAAAGGTTGACTTAACTGGTAAATAAATCTGATTGCGACAGCGGCCGGAAGGTCATCCGGTGGATCGGGCAGGGGCCGACCCGCTTGAGCGCGTCGAGATGCTGGGCCGTTCCGTAGCCCCGGTTTCTCTCGAATCCGTAATCGGGATGGGCGCTGGCGAGCCGGTCCATCATGCGGTCGCGGGTGACTTTCGCCACGATCGAGGCCGCCGCGATGGACAGGCAAAGCGCGTCGCCGTCGACCACCGCCTCGCCGGGGCAGGGGGAACCGGGCAGGTCGCGCCCGTCGACGAGGATGTAGTCGGCTGGCCTGGCAAGCCCGGCGATTGCCCGGCGCATGGCCAGAAGTGTCGCCTGGCGGATGTTGATCTTGTCGATGACCGACGCCGAGGTTCCGGCGGCGCAGACGGTCGCCGTCTTCAGGATTTCGTCGAACAGGGCCTCGCGCCGCGCCGCGCTCAACGCCTTTGAATCGGCAAGGCCGTCCGGGATGCGCTCCGGATCGAGGATCACGGCAGCGGCGACGACGGGGCCCGCCAGCGGCCCGCGGCCGGCCTCGTCGATGCCCGCGACAAAACCCGCGCCCGTTTCGAGCGCCCGTTGCTCACGGCTGAAATCCGCTGCTGTTCCCATGGCCGCGATCGTTCCGCGACTCGCGCGAAAAAAGCAATGGCGCCAGGGGGGCAGCCAGAGGGGAAGGGGCCGGCCGGCGAGGGGGCTTCGCCGGCCGGCGGGCACAGGTCGCTTGAGTGAAAGGGCGGCCACGACCTGCAAGGAAACCGGTAAAGGCGGGTCTCAGCCGGGAAGCTGCACCCGTCCGTCCTGGTCGAGCGACCAGAACGGGTTGTGGGAGATCTCCCAGAGATGGCCGTCGGGATCGGCGAAATAGCCGGAGTAGCCGCCCCAGAAGGTTTCGGCGGCCTGCATGATCAGCCGCGCGCCGGCCGCTTCCGCCTCTTTCAGCAGGGCATCGACCGCGTCCGTGGAGGCGAGGTTCTGCGCCAGGGTTACGCGGCGAAACCCGTGTCCTTCCGCCGACAGCCCGGCATCCTCGGCAAGCGCCGCGGTGCCGTAGAGGGCGAACACCATGCCGCCGACATCGAAAAAGGCGACCGCGTCCAGGCTCTCCGAGGACCGCGTCCAGCCGAGCCGTTCATAGAATTCCGCCGACGCCTGTACGTCCGCGACGCCGAGAGTGATCACGCTGATGCGCTGGTCCAAGTGGCTTCTCCTCAATGTCTGGTTTTCTAGAACAGGCTCATCTGGTCGCCGGCCGCGAGCGGGCGCTCGAACAGATCGGTGCGCAGCTTGAACTTGGCGCGATTGAGCTTGTTGCGGTCCGCGGCAAGTTCGAAGCGTCGCCCGATGGTCCAGGCGAGCGGGCCCGAACCGGTCATCCGCTTGCCGAACTCAGACTGGTTGTGCTTGCCGTCGCGCGTCTGGGAAACGAGCGACATGACGCGGGCGGCCCGGTCCGGCGCGTTGTTTTCAAGCCATTCGACGAACAGGTCGCGCACTTCCAGCGGCAGCCGCAGCAGAATGTAGCCCGCTTCCGTGACGCCGGCCGCTGCCGCGGCCCCCAGGATCGACTCGATCTCCGAATCGTTGAGGGCGGGAATGACGGGGGCGACCAGAACGGCGGTCGGGATGCCGGCCTCGGCAAGCCGCATCAGCGCCTCCAGCCGGCGCGACGGCGTCGAGGCGCGCGGCTCCAGAGCCCGCGACAGCTTGCGGTCGAGGCTGGTCACCGAGAGCGCCACCTTGGCGAGGCCGCGCTCGGCCATGCGCGACAGGATGTCGATGTCGCGGGTCACCAGCGCGGACTTGGTGACGATGCCGACCGGATGATTGTAGCGGTCTAGCACCTCGAGGACCCGCCGGGTGATGCGCTGCTGCCGCTCGATCGGCTGATAGGGGTCGGTATTCGTCCCCAGCGCGATCATGGCCGGCGTGTAGTTCGGATTGGCGAGTTCCTTTTCCAGCAGCTCGGCAGCGTTCGGCTTGGCGAACAGCTTCGATTCGAAGTCGAGCCCCGGCGACAGCCCCATATAGGCGTGCGTCGGCCGCGCGTAGCAGTAGGCGCAGCCGTGTTCGCAGCCGCGATAGGGATTGATCGAGCGGTCGAAATTCACGTCCGGCGAGTCGTTGCGGGTGATGATGCGCTTCGGCTTTTCGATCGTCACCGTCGTCGCGAAGGGCGGCAGCTCGTCGAGCGAGCCCCAGCCGTCGTCGAAGATCGACCGCGCCAGCGTCTCGTAGCGGCCGGACAGGTTCGAGCCGGCGCCGCGCCCCCGCCGCCGCGTCTCGGCGATGCCGTCGCCGAGACGGCCAGGCCCGGGTTCCGCCGGTCCGGCCTCGATCCGTTCAGCAAGTGGGAATCGATCTGCCATGACCTGGACAATAAATCAGGATCAGGAACATAACAAGAACATCGTGCGGCTTTCGCCCAATTTTCCGTTATACCGGATGGCGCGGCCGCGCCCCCGCGATATAAACCGCTGTAATGCTTACGGTCGTGATCCCCACCCTGGAGTCCGAGCGCACCCTCGTCGGCACGCTGGCGACGCTGATCCCTGCGACGGTGGCCGGTGTCGTCTCGCAGGTGGTGATCGTGGACGGCGGATCGCGCGACGATACGCTCGCGATCGCCGACGAGCTGGGCTGCGACATCGTCTCCGCGCCGCGCGGTCGCGGCACCCAGCTCGCCGAGGGGGCGAGGGCCGCCCGCCAGCCCTGGATTCTGTTCCTGCATTCCGACACCAGGCTCGACGAGGGCTGGCACCGGGAGGCGGCAAGCTTCATCGAACGGGTCGAATCCAGGAACGAGGCCGACCGTCGCGCCGCCGTATTCGGGTTCGCGCTGGACGACTACGGTTTTTCGGCGCGTCTGCTGGAGGTGATCGTGCGGGTCCGCTGCGCCCTGTTCGCGTTGCCCTATGGCGACCAGGGCCTGCTGATCTCGCGCCGTCATTACGACCGGCTCGGCGGCTTCAAGCCGATTCCGCTTATGGAGGATGTCGATCTGGTGCGCCGCATCGGCAGGCGCGGCCTCGTCTATCTGCGCGCCCGCGCCGTCACCAGCGCCGCGCGCTACCGTCGCGAGGGCTATCTGCGCCGCATGGCCCGCAACGCCGGCTGCCTCACCTTGTTCTTCCTGCGCGTGCCGCCGCGCCTCATCGCGCGCGTCTACGGCTGATCCCGGTGAACCGCTGGCTGGTGGTGATGGCGAAACAGCCGCGTGCCGGCCGCGTGAAGTCGCGCCTGGCGCGGGATGTCGGCGCGGTCGAGGCGACCCGGTTCTATCGCGTCACGCTGCAACGCCTGATCCGCCGGCTCGGTCGCGATCGGCGCTGGACGACCGTGCTCGCCGTTTCCCCCGACAGCGCGGCGGGCGATCCCGTGTGGCCGCGCGGCGTGCCGGTGATCGGCCAGGGCGAGGGCGACATCGGAGACCGCATGCAGGCCGTCATGGACCGTCTGCCGCCGGGCCCGGCGACCATCGTCGGCAGCGACATTCCCGGCATCGAGCCGGGTCATGTCGCCGACGCGTTCCATAAACTGGGGCGACACGACGTGGTGTTCGGGCCGGCGACGGACGGTGGATACTGGCTCGCAGGGCTCAGGCGCCGCCCCCGCGTGCCGCGCCTTTTTGACGCCGTACGCTGGTCGACAAAGCACGCGCTTAAGGACACGTTGCGAAACTGCGGCGCCCTGTCGGTCGGCTTCGCCGCGACGCTGTCGGATGTCGACGATGTCGGGGACTGGCGGCGATGGCGACGGGGCGACCCGCGATAGGCCGCCCCGTCTGTATATCGTCGCGCCTACAGGCGCAGCTGATAGCTCACCGGCACCCAGCGGTAGCCGTCGCCGACCTTTTCGACATAGCCGACGGCGGGAAACGGCATGTGATAGCCGGTAACCGGAATCCTGTCGGTCGCCGCCATGTCGAGCACCGCCTTGCGCGTCTTCACGGCCTGGTCCTTGTCGATATCGAAGGAGACGTGCCAGTCCGGCCTCTGGAGCGACACGATGTAGTGGTTGGTGACGTCGCCCCACAACAGGAACGGTCTGCCGGCGCTCTCGATCATGTAGGCGGTATGGCCCGGCGTATGGCCCGGTGTGCCAACCGCGCGGATGCCGGTGGCGACATCCGCACCATCCTTGATGAAGGTCGCCTTCTCCACATGCGGCACCACGTTCGCCGCCGTCAGTTTCGCCACGCCTTCGGCTGGCGTTCCCATCCGGTCCGACGATGTCCAGAAGGCGTATTCCGTCTCCGGGATCACGTAGCGCGCGTTGGCGAACAGCGGCTTTCCCTCTTCCATCAGCCCGCCGATGTGGTCGGGATGGAAATGGGTCAGGACCACCACGTCGATCTGGTCGGGCGAATAGCCGGCCGCCGACAGCATCGAGGCGAGCTTGCCCGCGTTCGGCCGTCGGCCGGCGCCGTTGCCGGAATCGAACATCACCAGTTCGTCGCCGGTATTGACGACGACCGGCGTGAACGAGATCTCCATCCGGTTCGGCGGGAGGAAATTGTCCTCGGCATAGGCCTGCACGGCTTCCGGCGCCTGATCGTTGCCGAAGATCGGGTGCGGGCCGTCGAGCTGGACCGCGCCGTCGGCGATGGTGGTGATCTCGAAATCCCCGAGCTTGAAGCGGTACACCTCGGGCCGCGACGATCCGATCATCGGCGCGTCCGCGCGTGCCGGCGCTGCCAGGCCGCCGGCGAATGCGGGTGCGATCGCCGCGCCCGCGGTGGCGAGCAAGGCGTTGCGTCGGGTCATGCTGAAGCGACGTGTCATGAAAAGAAGTCCTCCCCTGTTGGCGCCCCGCGTCATGAGGCCCTCGATCTACATAACGCGCGAGGCGCCGGCTTCTTCCCGATAGGCGGTGATTTCACGGCATCGTGAAATTTATAGGCGGCAAACGATCGTCCCGTGGCGCGGTTGGGCGTGCCCCGTGCGGTGCAGAATCGAGGCTATGCAAGGAAATCCCGGCATAAGCGCCGGATTTCTCCTAAATCCGGGATAAATGCCGCGAAAAATGGAGTAAATTTTATGTGTCTCCATTGGTGTTTCCTAGACGAATCGCGGGTCAATTTGGGAACCGCGCAGGGATTGGTGGCGTCTTCGCCGACCTCGAGCGCAGGTCACTTTGGCAAGGGCGTTACGGGTCATACTGCCATGAAGGGTTCGTACACGAAGCTGCTGGGCGCCTTTGGCGCGAACGGGTCCCGCAGGTCCCGATCGGTCCTGCCGCAGTCGTGGCTGTCGCAGCTCGGAAAGAGCCGCAGCGACGACGTTGTACTGGGCGAGGTGACGAAGCTTTTTCAGGCCTGCAAGTCTCTCGAGGAGGTTTGCAGGGTCGCCCGCAGCCGGTTGCAGGCGATCTCGCCGAACCTCTCCGGCGGCCTCTACCTGGCCAACGCTGCGGGCGATTACCTGGAAAACGTCATGACGTGGGGCGCGATGGAGGCGAGCGATCAGGTGTTCGCCCCCGACGATTGCTGGGCACTGCGGTGCGGTCGCCCACATCTGGTCGATCACAAGGACAATCTCGTCGCCTGCTCCCACACCCACGTCGAGGACGGCGCGTGGCATCTGTGCCTGCCGCTGATGGCCCAGGGCGAGGCGCTGGGCATCCTCTATTTCCGGGCCCAGCCGGGCGGCGATATGGCGAGGATCAACAAGAACTTGTCCTCGCACGCCAGGATGCTGTTCTACATGAACTTCTCGGAGACGCTGGCGATGGCGCTGGCGAATATCCGGCTGCGCGAATCGCTGCAGCATCAGGCGATCCGCGATCCGCTGACCGGCCTGTTCAACCGGCGCTATCTGCAGGAAACCCTAACCCGCGAGATCAAGCGGGTGATCCGCTCCAAGGAGCCGCTGACCTACGTGGCGATCGATATCGACCACTTCAAAAGATACAACGACACGCACGGCCACGATGCCGGCGACGCGGTGCTCAAGACCGTTGCCGAGATACTCAAGAACCGCACCCGCGGCGAGGACATCGCCTGTCGGCTCGGTGGCGAGGAATTCGCGCTCGTCTACCCGGGGATGCCGACCGAGGTCGCGGTCACCCGCGTGCAGTCGATCCTGCACGAGGTGGAAACGCGCGGGATCACCTACCGTGGCCGACCGCTCGAGCCGGTCACGGTCTCGGCGGGCATCTGCGTCTATCCCCACCACGCGGCGGACCTTGAGTCCCTGCTGCTCTCCGCCGACAAGGCGCTCTATCAATCCAAGAACAACGGGCGCAATCGGGCGACACTTGCTGATCTGGCTGACGAGCGCGAGGCCGAGGCGCCGCCGGTGATGCTGGTGCACAACAACGTCTCGCCCTTTCGCAAGCGCGCTGCCGGCTGACGGCAGGTAGCAGCAGTAACGTGCAGAGGGGCCCGTTGCGAAACGGGCCCCTCTCGTTTCGTCGGTGCAGTGTCCTGCCGGGCGGTGTCCTACCGGTCCAAACCGAGTGGTTCGCCGTTCAGGAACCGCATGCGTTCGCCGGCATGCGTGGTCGCGACATACCCGATTTCGCTGCGGCTGAGACCGATGTCCTTCAGGGTCCGGTCGTCCAGGGCCTGCAGCTCTCGGCTGGTCCGCCAGCGCCAGTATCCGCGCGACAGCATCCGCAGGCTCCACGAGAGGGCCGATGCGATCTTGGTCGAGACGGGGATTGCGGCCCGACGCTGCGACAGGGGGATGACGGGATAGTTCAACATGGCGGCTCTCCTTATGTTTTCCGTGAGGGGCGGCCCGGTGGTCCGGCCGGAAATCCGGTCTGCCGGGCAGCGCGTGTTCGCGTTGGAAAGCACTATGCGGGAGGCCCCCTGACAGCATTCTGTCAGGAGCACTGACAGGCTCCTGACACCGTGTTGTCAGGAGTGCTAGCGTAGGGTCCGCGACGCCTGCCTGATGGGGGGGCATTTGACGGGGTGTCCCCGTCAGGAGGGGTGTCGCGGAAGGGGAGGGCGCTCATGCGCCGGGCCGATCGGCTGTTCGAAATCATCCAGTTCATGCGCCGCAACGCGTCGGGCACGACGCGCGCCCGCGATCTGAGCGAGGCGCTGGAGGTGTCGGAGCGCACGATCTATCGCGATATCCGCGATCTGATGGCCAGCGGCGTGCCGATCGAGGGCGAGGCCGGTGTCGGCTACGTCCTGCGCGCAGGCTTCGACCTGCCGCCGCTCATGTTCAAGGAGCAGGAGATCGAGGCGCTGGTGCTGGGCGCCCGCATCGTCGAATCCTGGGGCGATCGCGAGCTCGCCAAGGCCGCCACCGACGTCATCGCCAAGGTCGAGGCGGTGATCCCGGACCGGCTGCGCGACTACATGGCCAACACGGCGCTGCTTGCGCCGTCCCAGCATTTCATGGAGCCGGTCACCTTCGATCTCGCCGAGATGCGGCACGCCGTGCGTCACCGCCTGAAGGTGCATTTCCGCTATACCGATGTGGTCGGCAAGGCGTCGGAACGGACCGTGCGGCCGTTGTCGCTCGCCTATTTCGGGCCGATCTGGCTGCTGGCGGCCTGGTGCGAGCTGCGCACCGATTTCCGCACCTTCCGGCTCGACCGAATCGAGGACCTTTCCGTCAGCGCCGATCGCTTCGGCAACGAGCCCGGCAAGACGCTGCACGACTTCCTCAGGCGCAAACAGCCCTGGACCCGCAGCTCGCTCGCCACCATCGGCGACGAGAGCGAGTAGGCCGCGTCAGCCCTTCGTGCGCTGCTGGTGCTCGTCGAGGCGTGGCAGGATCTCGACGAAGTTGCACGGCATGTGCCGGTAGTCGAGCTGCTGCTCCAGGATGCCGTCCCAGGCGTCCTTGCAGGCGCCGGGAGAGCCGGGCAGGCAGAAGACGTAGGTCGCGTTGGCGACGCCGCCGGTCGCGCGGCTCTGGATCGTCGAGGTGCCGATTTTCTGGAACGAGATCATCTGGAAGACCTGGCCGAAGCCGTCCATGCGCTTCTCGAACAACGGCTCCACCGCCTCCGGCGTCACGTCGCGCCCGGTGAACCCGGTGCCGCCGGTCGTCAGCACCACGTCGATGCCGTCGTCGTCGATCCAGCTCTTGACCTTGGCGCGGATCGTCTCGACGTCGTCGGTGACGATCGCCCGGTCGGCGAGCCTGTGGCCCGCCTTGGTCAGCCGGTCGGCCAGCATCTGGCCGGACTTGTCGTCGTCGAGCGTGCGCGTATCGGAAACCGTCAGGACGGCGATGGACAGCGGGATGAACTGGCGGGCGAGCGTGTCGGTCATGGCGGGACTATAGCGATCCGCGGGCCTCAGAAATAGCCGATCAGTCGCCCGAGCGTGATGACGCTCAGCCACAGCAGAATGGACGCGGCGGCGCACAGCCTGACCGCACCGGGTATCATGCCGTCGGGCGCCCGGTGGTCGAGACCGAGCGCGATCCCCGCGACGCTGAGGGCCAGCGCTAGAACCGCCATCTTGGCGCCGAAGAAGGGGGACGCGAGATAGTCGTCCGCGCGGGTGATGAACAGCAGCGCCCCGGCCGTGACCGCGACGATCAGCCCGACGGCCGCCATCGGCAGCAACACGCCGGCAAGCGTCTTCCGATCGACGCGGTGCCACAGTCCCAGCAGTCTGAGATCGTAGGAGACGATCGCCCCGAACAGCAGGGCGATGCCGGCGATATGCGCGGTGTTGACCAGCGGATAGAGCCAGACCGAATTCTTCAGCGTTACTGCCAGCGGCAGCCGTTCCAGTCCCGCCAGCGCCTCGAACATGCCGATTGCCGCCCGTCCGGCGCTACGAATCCCGATCCGGATACAGGTCGTGTCTGACCCCGGCGATCATCAGCCATTCCGCCTTCATCAGCCTGGCATCGGGATCGGCGGACCGGTGCCCGTGAGCGGTGACCTCGGTGCCGGGCGCAAGCATCGCCTCGGTCAGGCCGGCGCGATCGTTGCGCCAGGGCTGGCCGATCTCGACGACCCATTCCTCGCCCGCGAACGCGCCTTTGGCGTCGACCGTCATCTCGCCGTGCGGATTGCCGAGCTTCACCGACGTGATGGTGCCGGTCAGCTCGAATTCCTCGCCGGTCGCCCAGCCCCAGCCGTGGTGGGCCAGGGCCTGATCCGGATAAAGCGCCGGACCGGCGCCCGTCGCGGCGGCCAGACCGGTCATCGTGGCCAGAAAGGTTCTTCGGTCCATGGTCATCTCCCGACGCGCCCCTTCCGCTAAGGGGAGATAGGCCGGCGACGCCTGGAGGAAAGGGCGCGGGATTACGTGTCCAGCGCCTTCTTGATCGCCAGGAAATCGCGCCAGGCGAGCCGCTTCTGTGCCGGCTGGCGCAGGAGATAGGCCGGATGCAGCGTGGCGATCGCCTTGATCGTGCGCTTGCCCGTATCGAAGTCGAACCACTTGCCGCGCAGCTTCAGGATGCCCTCCGACCGGTTCAGCATCTCCTTCGCCGCCGCGCCGCCCAGGAACACGACGAAATCCGGATCGGCGAGCTCGATCTGCCGTTCGATGAACGGCCGGCAGATCTGCGTCTCCTGGGGCGTTGGCGTGCGGTTTCCCGGCGGCCGCCAGTAGACGACGTTGGTGATGTAGGCCGAGGAGCGGTCGAGCCCGATCGCCGCCAGCATCTTGTCGAGCAGCTTTCCGGCGCGGCCGACGAAGGGCTTGCCCTGGATGTCCTCGTCGGCGCCGGGTGCCTCGCCGATGAACATGACGCGCGCCTCCGGGTTGCCGTCGGCGAAGCACAGGTTCTTGGCGGTGAAGCGCAACGGGCAGCCCTCGAAGCCCTCGAGGATGTGGAGCAGGTCAACCAGCGTGCGCGCCTCGCGCGCCTTCGTCCGCGCCGCCATCACCGGATCGGGGGCGGCGACCTCGGTCCGGGCGGCCGTCGCCCCGGCAGGGGCGGACTGGCCGCGCGCGCCGGCGTCGGGACCGGGGTCGCCTGCTCCCGACGGATTTGCCGCCGATTCCCCGGGGCCCGGCTCCTTCGCCGCCATCCGGTTGACCGGATGGTTGCCGATCGCCTCGTCTGCGCCGGCCTCCGCCTGCCAGGCAAGCAGGGACCGCGCGGCCGCCCGCGAAGCCTCGTCGTTCAGTTTTTCCCGTTCGCTCACGGTGTTTTTCCACTCCGGTAGTGCGCGGGGGCATTTTAGGCCATAGTGCCGCCGGTTTGCACATAGTCCCGCGTTTGCGGAGGAGAAGTATGGCTGAAGAGAACGAGACCCTGCCCGAACGGGAGTCCATGGAATTCGATGTCGTTATCGTCGGCGCCGGCCCTGCTGGCCTGGCCGCGGCGATCCGGCTGAAACAGCTCGCCGCCGAGGCCGGCGGCGACATTTCCGTGGTCGTGCTCGAGAAGGGCTCGGAAGTCGGCGCTCACATCCTGTCCGGCGCGGTGATCGATCCCGTGGGCATCGACCGGCTGCTTCCCGGCTGGCGCGACGAGGATACACCGATCAAGACCGAGGTGACGGAGGACCGCTTCCTGTTCCTCGGCCATTCCGGCTCGATTCGCCTGCCCAATTTCATGATGCCGCCGCTGATGAACAATCACGGCAACTACATCGTCTCGCTCGGCAATGTCTGCCGCTGGCTGGCGACCAAGGCCGAGGAGCTCGGTGTCGAGATCTACCCGGGCTTCGCCGCCGCCGAGGTGCTCTACGACGACGATGGCAGGGTCATCGGCGTCGCCACCGGCGACATGGGCGTCGGCCGCGACGGCAAGCCCAAGGACGGCTTCATGCGCGGCATGGCGCTGATGGGCAAATACGTGCTGATCGGCGAGGGCGCGCGCGGATCGCTCGC
The DNA here is from genome assembly GCF_025397915.1 of Microbaculum marinisediminis. NCBI lineage: Bacteria > Pseudomonadati > Pseudomonadota > Alphaproteobacteria > Hyphomicrobiales > Tepidamorphaceae > Microbaculum > Microbaculum marinisediminis. Next base: position 76,735 of record NZ_JALIDZ010000001.1, on the reverse strand, counting down.
CAAGATGCTGATTTCCAAGTTCGATCTCGACCGCGACGCCGAGCCGCCGAAATTCGGCATCGGCCTCAAGGAGCTCTGGGAGGTCGCGCCCGAAAAGCACAAGCCGGGCCTTGTCCAGCATTCCTTCGGCTGGCCGCTGGATTCGAAGACCGGGGGCGGCTCGTTCCTCTATCACCTCGAGGACAATCAGGTCGCCGTCGGCTTCGTCGTCCATCTCAACTACGCGAATCCCTGGCTGGCGCCGTTCGAGGAGTTCCAGCGCTTCAAGACGCATCCCGCCGTGGTCGACACCTTCGAGGGCGGCAAGCGGCTCTCCTACGGCGCCCGCGCCATCACCGAGGGCGGTTTCCAGTCGCTTCCCAAACTCGCCTTCCCGGGCGGGCTGCTGATGGGGTGTGCCGCCGGTCTCGTCAACGTGCCGCGCATCAAGGGCTCTCACAACGCCATCCTGTCGGGCATGATGGCGGCCGAGCACGTCCAGACGGCACTTGCCGCGGGCCGGGCAAACGACGAGCTGACGGACTTCGACGCGGCGCTGCGCGCGTCCGAAATCGGCGCGGACCTCAAAAAGGTGCGCAACGTCAAGCCGTTGTGGTCGAAACTCGGGCTCTACGGCGGTATCGCGCTCGGCGGCCTCGACATGTGGACCAACACGTTCGGCTTCTCGCTGTTCGGCACGCTGGGCCACGGCAAGCCGGATTCGGCGACGCTCAAGCCCGCCGCCGAGTGCCCGAAGATCGACTATCCCAAGCCGGACGGAAAAATCTCGTTCGACCGCCTGTCCTCGGTGTTCCTGTCGAACACCAATCACGAAGAGGACCAGCCGATCCACCTCAAGGTCGGCGACATGGCGCTGCAGAAGGCGAGCGAGCACGACGTCTATGCCGGGCCCTCCTATCGCTACTGCCCGGCTGGCGTCTACGAATGGGTCGAGGAGGGCGAGGACGCGCCGCGCTTCCAGATCAACGCGCAGAACTGCGTCCACTGCAAGACCTGCGATATCAAGGACCCGAACGCCAACATCAACTGGACCGTGCCCGAGGGTGGCGGCGGGCCGAACTATCCGAATATGTAGCGGGTCTGCCCGGCAATCAGGCGGTGCGACCCCGTTTTTTGGTATGCCCGTCGTTAAGTATGGTTGCCGGGACGCCCCAATTCGTCCATCATTTTGTGAAAGACGAAAAGGCGACCGAAAAGCGCACGGCCGCTAACGCCTAAGGGGCTGACCGATTTGATTGTCAACGGCTTCCACGTACCGCGCCGGACGAGGAATGTCCGGCGTTCGCGGGTTGGTGCGGTTTTCGCCGCGCTCGCCTTTCTCGTGCCGGCACTTGCTTCGACGCCATCGCGCGCCGAGTCGAAGGTCGACGATATCGAGGTGCATTCGCTGGCCGGCAGCTATCTGGCCGGCCGGATAGCCGGCGGCATGCGCGATTCCGCCTCCGCCGCCCGTTTCTTCAGCCTCGCCCTGGAAGCCGATCCCGACAACCTGGCGCTGCTCGACCGCAGTTTCGCCCTGTCGCTGGTGGACGGCGACTTCGAGCACGCGATGGCGACCGCGGCCCATATCGTCAAGCTCGACCCGACCCACCGGGTGGCGCAGCTGGCGCTGGCCGTCGACGCGCTGCGCGGCCGCCAGTACGCGGTGGCCCAGCGCCATCTCGATCAGGCCGGCAACGGTCCGCTTGCCGAACTGACCGTGGCGCTCCTGCGGGCCTGGAGCGAGGCGGGCCTGGGCGATATCGAGCAGGCGCTCGACACCATCGCCTCGCTGTCGGGGCCCGAATGGTACGAGGTGTTCAAGCCATACCACTCCGGTCTGGTGGCCTCGGTCGGCGGTGACGAAAATGCCTCCGGCGCCTATTTCGAGGAAGCCTATTCCGCCGATACCGATGCGATCCGCATCACCCAGGCCTGGTCCCGCCATCTTGCCAAGGTGGGCCGGACCGAGGAGGCGCTCGAGGTCCTGGCGAAGTTCGAGAGCGTGGTTCCCAATCATCCGCTGATCAATGCCGCCCGCGCGGACATCGAGGCGGGCCGGGTGCCGGCGCCGATCGTCAAGACGGCGCAGGAAGGCGCCGCCGAGGTGCTGTACGGCATCGGCTCGGCGCTGGGCAGCGAGAATGGCGAGGAATATGCGGCCGTCTATCTGCGGCTCGGCCTCTATCTGGCGCCGCTGAAGCCACTGGCGACCCTGTCGCTGGCCGACTATTACGAGAAGGTCGGCGATTCGCCGAAGGCGATCGATGTCTATGCGTCGATCCCCGAGGGGTCGCCGCTGCGCGCCAACGCCAACATCCATCGCGCCCTCAATCTCGACGATCTGGATCGCACCGACGAGGCGATCGCCGTTCTCGACGAGGTCATCGTCGCCCATCCCGAGGACGTCGAGGCGATCATCGCGCTCGGCAATATCCTGCGCGGGCGTGAGCGGTTCTCCGAGGCTGCCGATGTCTACACGCGGGCCATCGATCGCATCGGCGCGGCCGAGCCGCGCGACTGGGCGCTCTTCTACTTCCGCGGCATGTGCTACGAGCGCGCCCAGCGCTGGCCGCTGGCCGAACTGGACCTGCAGAAGGCGCTGGAGCTTAATCCCGAGCAGCCGCATGTCCTGAACTATCTCGGCTATTCCTGGGTCGACCAGGGCCTGCATCTCGACGATGCACTCGACATGATTTCCCGCGCCGTCGAGCTGCGCCCCAACGACGGTTACATCGTCGACAGCCTCGGCTGGGCCTACTACCGGCTCGGCCGGTACGAGGATGCCGTGCGCGAGCTGGAGCGGGCCGTCGAGCTGAAGTCCGAGGACCCGATCATCAACGATCATCTCGGTGACGCTTACTGGAAGGTCGGCCGCAAGCGCGAGGCCACGTTCCAGTGGAGCCACGCCCGGGATCTCGATCCCGAGCCGGACGATCTGGCCAAGATCCTCGAGAAGCTGGAAAGCGGCCTTGTCGAGAAGCCCGATCGGGCAGCGATCGAGCTTCGCCGCAACGACGGCTGAGGCCGGGCGTTCCGGTACGGTGGCGAACGCGATTGCCGAGCAGGCGCCCGCCAAGGTCAACCTCGCGCTGGCGGTGACCGGCCGAAGGCGTGACGGCTATCACCTCATCGACACGCTGGCGGTGTTCGCCGACATCGGCGACCGGCTGTCGCTCGCGCCCGCCGCCGGGCTGTCGCTCGACGTGACCGGCCCCTTTTCCGGAGACCTGTCGGACCCTGGGGACAATCTCGTTCTGCGTGCGGCGACGATGCTGCGCGACGCCGCGTTCGAACCGGAGACCGCGCCCGGCGCTCAGGTGCGCCTCGAAAAGCATCTGCCGGTCGCCTCCGGTATCGGCGGGGGATCTGCCGACGCCGCGGCCGCGTTGCGCGGGCTGAACAGCCTGTGGCGCCTCGACTGGACCGAAGAGGACCTCGCCGGTCTCGGCGTGCGGCTTGGCGCCGATATCCCCATGTGTCTGACCGGCCGGCCGCTGCGGGCAACCGGCATTGGCGAGGATATTGCGCCGTTGCGTGACTTTCCGGCGCTCCATCTCGTTCTGGTCAACCCCGGTGTCGCCGTCTCGACGGCCGAGGTGTTCGCCGGCTGTACCGGTCGATTTTCGGGCGATCTGCCCGACCCGTCCGGTATTTCCGATCTGGACTCGGCGCTGGTTTGGCTCGGGGATACGGCCAACGATCTCGAAGGCCCGGCGATCCGGATTGCCCCGGTTGTTGATGCGGTGCTGAACGCGCTCCGTGCCGGCGAGGGCTGCCTGCTGGCGCGGATGTCGGGCTCCGGCGCCACCTGTTTCGGTATCTATCGCGACGACGGCGCCGCGCGCGCCGCGGCAGAATCGATTCGCGCCGCGCGACCGCACTGGTGGGCGGTCGCCACGAAAACGGGTGGCGGCTCTAGTACGTCCGGCTGACGCAGAAATCGACGACGTCGGTCAGCGCCTGCCGATAGTCGCTCTTCGGGAAGATCTCCAGCGCGTCGCGGGCCATGGCGCCGTAGTGCCGGGCCCGGGCGATCGTGTCGTCGAGCGCCCGGTGGGTCGCCATCAGCGCGATGGCCCGATCGAGATCGGCCTCGCTGGACTGCCGGTCGTTCAGGCAGCGCTTCCAGAACGCCCGCTCGTCGTCGTCGCCGCGCCGGTAGGCGAGCAGCACGGGCAGGGTGATCTTGCCGTCGCGGAAGTCGTCGCCGACCCGTTTGCCCAGATTCGCCTGCGCGCCCGAATAGTCGAGCGCGTCATCGACGAGCTGGAAGGCAAGGCCGAGATTGGTGCCGTAGGAGCGCAAAGCCCCGCGCTCGTCGGCGCTGCGGTCGGCCACGATCGCACCGACCTCGCAGGCCGCCGCGAACAGGGCGGCGGTCTTCGCGCGGATGACGGCGAGATACTCGTCCTCGTTGGTCGTCGTGTTCTGGGCGGTGACAAGCTGCATCACTTCGCCCTCGGCGATCACTGCGGCCGCGTCCGACAGGACGTCGAGGGCGGGAAGTGATCCGACCTCGACCATCATCTTGAAGGCCTGGCCAAGCAGGAAGTCGCCGACGAGGACGCTCGCCTCGTTGCCCCACACCATGCGTGCCGCGGCCTTGCCGCGCCGCATGTCGCTCTCGTCCACCACGTCGTCGTGCAGCAGCGTGGCGGTGTGCATGAACTCGACGCTGGCCGCGAGCTTGATGTGCCTACTGCCGTCGTAGCCGAACATCTGGGCCCCGGCGAGCGTCAGCATCGGCCGCAGCCGCTTGCCGCCGGACTCGATCAGATGCGCGGCGACCTCTGGAATCAGCTGCACGTCCGATCCCGTCCGGGACAGGATCATCTCGTTGACCCGGGCCATGTCGCCGGACACCAGGCCGACGAGCCGTTCGATGCCGGCTTCGGATTCCGGCGGTTTCTGGAGTGATACGACGTTCCCCACGCGTTACCTCGTTGCCGCAACGATCCTGAAGGACATTAGGTTCCCCCATCCCGCGGGGCAATAGCCACAGGACGCGACGAATTGCTAGTCCGGGCCGGCCATGCGACTAATTCGCCATGACAGAGTTGCTCAGAACCAACGATATGGTGCTTTTGTCCTTCGTCGAGGCGCTCTTGAAGGATGCCGGCATCGTCTGCGCCGTCTTCGACCAGAACATGAGCGTGGTCGAGGGCTCCCTGGGCGTGTTGCCGCGCCGCTTGCTGGTCGACAGCGATGCGGTCGACGAGGCGCGCCGTCTGCTGATCGACGCCGGACTCGAAAAAGACCTGAAATGACCGGCGAAACAGCCGACTCTCCCGATTTTACCGCCGACGATTTCCTTGGCGGTCGCCTTTCGGTCGTGCAGCCGCGCAAGGGCCACCGCTCGGGCATCGAGGCGGTGCTGATCGCGGCCATGGCGCCGCTGATGCCCGGCGAGACGCTGATCGACATCGGGTCCGGGGTCGGCGTCGCCGGATTGTGCGCGCTGTGCCGCGTGCCCGATACGCGCGCGGTGCTGGTGGAGGCCGACCCGGCGACGGGCGGCCTCGCCCGCGACAATTTGAAACGCAACGGTTTCGGTGACCGCGCCGGCGTCGTCGTCGCCGACGTGACGGTGCGCGGCGCTGTCCGCCGCGCGGGATTGACGGCCGTGGCCGACCATGCCGTGGCCAACCCGCCCTTCTACGATCCGGCGTCGAGCCGCACGTCGCCGGCCAAGGCCGCCGCCCACGCCGCGCCCGATGCGGATCTCGACGCCTGGCTGCGGTTCGCCGCCGCCGCGGTGAAGCCGGGCGGCAGCCTGACCCTGGTTCATCGCGCCGCGGCGCTGGCGATGGTTCTCGAGGCCTTCGGCAAGCGCTTCGGTGGGGCCGTCGTGCTGCCCGTTCATCCGCGGCCCGGCGAAGCGGCCACTCGCATCGTCGTGCAAGGCCGCAAGGGCAGCCGCGCGCCGCTGGCGATCCGGCCGGGTCTCGTCCTGCACGGGGCGCGCGGCCACGGCTTTCGCGCCGAGGTCGAGGCGGTGCTGCGCCGGGGCGCGGCGTTCGATTTGTCGTCTTGATCTTGCGCCCGGCGCCGGCGCGATACATGTGTTGGGTCTCGGAGAACGCCGTATGATGCTGTTTGAACGACTTCGCGGGCTGTTGCCGGCAAAATGGCACGAAAGCCATCCGCTGGTGCCGGTGCTGCGCCTGACCGGCCCGATCGGCATGGCGACGCCGCTGCGGCCGGGCCTGTCGCTGTCCGCTCTCGCCGGCCCGCTCGAGGCCGCCTTCAAGATCTCGCGTGCCGTCGCCGTCGCCGTGGTCGTCAACTCGCCGGGCGGCTCGCCGGTGCAGAGCCATCTGATCTTCCGGCGCATCCGCGCGCTCGCCGAGGAGCACGGCAAGCCGGTCTTCGTCTTCATCGAGGATGTCGGCGCGTCGGGCGGATACATGATCGCGGCCGCCGGCGACGAGATCGTCGTCGATCCCAGTTCCATCGTCGGTTCGATCGGCGTCGTCGCCGCCACCTTCGGCTTCGACAAGGCGATGGAGAAGATCGGCGTGGAGCGGCGCGTCTATACCGCCGGCGACCGCAAGGTGGCGCTCGACCCGTTCCAGCCGGAGAAGCCCGAGGACATCAAGCGGCTTAAGACGCTGCAGAAGGATGTCCACGCGATGTTCATAGACCTGGTGAAATCACGCCGCGGCGCGGCGCTGAAGGGCTCCGACAAGCTGCTGTTTTCCGGCGAATTCTGGTCCGGCACGAAGGCCGTCGAGCTCGGACTGGCCGACCGCCTGGGCGATCTCAAGGGCGTCATGAAGGAGCGCTACGGCGATAAGGTGCGCCTCGTGCCGATTTCGACGCAACGCGGCGGCCTGCTTGGCCGGCTGCGGCTGTCTGCATCGCCCGAAGCCGGCGCGGTGGCCTTCGCCGACGATATCGTTTCGGCGATCGAGGCGCGCGCCCTGTGGTCGCGTTTCGGCCTCTAGAGGATTGGCGCGAATGGCAAACCCCTTGCTCATCGGTGGTCTCGTCATGGGCGGCGCCGTCGCCGCCTGGCGGCTGATGCGCGAGCACGGCCGCGGGCGGTCGATGTTCGCCAAGCTCCTGCGGGACCCTGCCGAACGGCAGCCCGGCGAGGTCGTCCACCTCGAACGTGATCCCGAGACCGGCGTCTACACACCGCGAAAGAAGCGCTGACATGGCGGCACGGTCGTATTGACCGTTACGGGGCGCGCCGATACGGTCCGCGCGCCCAACCCCCAGTGCCGTTATGACAGACAAAGCCGACTTTCTCGATCCGACCCGTTCCTTCCAGGGCCTCCTCCTGGCGTTGCAGCGCTATTGGGCAGCCTATGGCTGCGTGATCCTGCAGCCCTACGACATGGAGGTCGGCGCCGGCACGTTCCATCCCGCCACCACGCTGCGCTCGCTCGGGCCCGGCCACTGGAACGCTGCCTACGTCCAGCCCTCACGCCGGCCCAAGGACGGCCGCTACGGCGAGAACCCGAACCGGCTGCAGCACTATTACCAGTTCCAGGTGATCCTCAAGCCGTCGCCGCCGGATCTGCAGGAGCTCTATCTGGGCTCGCTGTACGAGATCGGCATCGATCCGAAGAACCACGATATCCGCTTCGTCGAGGACGACTGGGAGAGCCCGACGCTGGGCGCCTGGGGCCTGGGCTGGGAGGTGTGGTGCGACGGCATGGAGGTCTCGCAGTTCACCTATTTCCAGCAGGTCGCCGGATACGACTGCGCGCCGGTCTCGGGCGAGCTGACCTACGGGCTGGAGCGTCTGGCCATGTACGTGCAGGGCGTCGACAACGTCTATGACCTGAACTTCAACGGCCGCGAGGGCGCCGACAAGGTGACCTATGGCGACGTCTTCCTGCAGGCCGAGAAGGAATACTCGAAGCACAACTTCGAGCACGCCGACACCGAGATGCTGTTCCGCCATTTCCGCGACGCCGAGACGGCCTGCCAGACCTACCTGGACGAGGGTTGGGACGGAGAAGACCGCAAGCATCATGGCATGGCGCTTCCCGCCTACGATCAGTGCATCAAGGCGAGCCACGTATTCAATCTGCTGGACGCGCGCGGCGTTATTTCGGTGACCGAGCGCCAGAGCTACATCCTGCGCGTACGCGAGCTAGCCAAGGGCTGCGGCGAGGCCTGGCTGGCGACCGCCGGCGGCGGGCAGGGATAGGCGACGATCATGCCCGACCTTTTGCTGGAACTGTTCTCCGAGGAAATCCCCGCGCGCATGCAGGGCCGCGCCGGCGAGGATCTGCGCAAGCTCGTCACCGACGCGCTGGTCGATGCCGGGCTTACTTATGAATCGGCGTCCGCCTTCGCGACGCCGCGCCGGCTCACCCTGAACGTCACCGGCGTTCCCGCGCGAAGCCCCGATACGCGGGAAGAGCGAAAGGGCCCCCGCGTCGGCGCGCCCGACAAGGCCCTCGAAGGCTTCCTGAAGGCCGCCGGCCTCGCCTCCATCGACGAGGCGAAGGTCGAAAGCGATCCGAAGAAGGGCGAGTTCTACGTCGCCGTGATCGAGAAGCCCGGCCGCGAGGCGACCGCGGTGATCGCCGATATCGTGCCCGACGTCATCCGGCGTTTTCCCTGGCCGAAGTCGATGCGCTGGGGATCGGGATCGTTGCGCTGGGTGCGGCCGTTGCAGTCGATCCTCTGCGTGTTCGGGCCGGAGACCGAGGATACCGAGGTCGTCGATTTCGAGGTCGACGGTCTGCGTTCCGGCCGCGTGACGCGCGGGCATCGCTTCATGGCGCCGGATACCTTCGAGGTGCGCCGCTTCGACGATTATGTCGAGAAGCTGGAGAAGGCCTTCGTCGTCCTCGACCCCGAGCGCCGCCGCGAGATCATCCGCACCGACGCCCGCACCCTTGCCTTCGCGCAGGGGCTGGAGGTGGTCGAGGACGAAGGACTGGTCGAGGAGGTCGCCGGCCTCGTCGAGTGGCCGGTCGTGCTGATGGGCGCCTTCGATCCGGACTTCCTGAAGATCCCGCCGGAAGTGGTGCGCCTGACGATCCGCGCCAATCAGAAGTGCTTCGTCGTGCGCGACCCGAAGACCGGGGCGCTGGCGCCGAACTACCTGCTGGTCTCCAACCTGGCGGCCGAGGATGGCGGCGAGAAGATCGTCGCCGGCAACGGCCGCGTCATCGCCGCGCGCCTGTCCGACGCCCGCTTCTTCTTCGACACCGACCGCAACACCAAGCTGGACGTCCACGCCGAGAAGCTGCGCGACATCGTCTTCCACGAGAAGCTCGGCACCCAGGCCGAGCGCGTCGAGCGGATCGCCCGGCTGGCCAAGGAACTCGCGCCACTGGTCGGCGCCAACGAGGACGAGGCCGAGCGGGCCGCCCGGCTCGCCAAGGCCGATCTCGTCACCGAGATGGTCGGGGAGTTCCCGGAACTGCAGGGCGTCATGGGCCGCTACTACGCCCTCGACCAGGGCGAGGACGAGGCCGTCGCCGACGCGATCCGCGACCACTACAAGCCCGCCGGCGCCGGCGATGCCGTGCCGACCGCTCCCGTCTCGGTCGCGGTGGCGCTGGCCGACCGGCTCGACATCCTGACCGGGTTCTGGGCGATCGACGAGAAGCCCACCGGCTCCAAGGACCCCTATGCGCTGCGGCGCGCCGCGCTCGGCGTGATCCGCATCGTCCTGACCAACGAGCTGCGCCTGCATCTGCGCTCCATCGCCGCGATGCTGGCCTTCCGCATCGAATCCGAACGCTCGGCCGACAACGCGCTGGCCCAGGCCATCGACGAGGTGATCGCGATGCGCGGGCTCAATCTGAGCCCGGACGTGCACGACGGGATCGCCGCGGAGATCTATCGCGTCCACCAGCCGGATCTGGAAAAGCTGCCCGGCATCGCCGACGATCTCCTCGCCTTCTTCGCCGACCGCCTGAAGGTGCAGTTGCGCGAGGACGGCGCCCGCCACGATCTGGTCGATGCCGTGTTCGCGTTGGGACAGCAGGCGAGGGGCGCTTCCGGGGGCGCGTCGGAGACCGGCTCCGGTGCGACGGGCGGCCATCTCGTCCAGGACGACCTGCTGATGGTCGTGCGCCGCGTCGAGGCGCTCGGCTCCTTCCTCGACGCCGAGGACGGCGCGAGCCTGCTCACGGCCTATCGTCGCGCTTCCAACATCCTGCGCATCGAGGAAAAGAAGGACGGCCGCTCGCACGCCGGCTACGCCGATGCCAAGGCCTTCACCCAGGACGAGGAGCGGACGCTGTTCCAGCGCATCGACGAGGTCGCTAGCGAGGCGGAGAAGGCGCTGCGTCGCGAGGATTTCGCCGGCGCGATGAGTGCCTTGGCGAAGCTGCGCGGCCCCGTCGACGTCTTCTTCGACGAGGTGACGGTCAACGCCGACGATCCGGCATTGCGCGGAAACCGTCTGCGCCTGCTGTCGCAGATCCGCGCCGCGATGGACCGCGTGGCGGACTTCTCCAGGATCGCCGGCTGATACCCCCTCCGCTCAGTCCCGCGTTCGCGGGAGCGAGCGGGAGAGGCAAAGGCCGTCGTTTCCCGGTGCGTTCAGTCCCGCGCCCGGTAGACGATCACCGCGAAGACTGCCATCGCCAGGATGGTGAGGAGCGAGCCGACGATGGCGAAGGGATCGCCGGTTTCCGGATTGCCGGCGTAGACGATGTAGATGCCGATCGCCATGAGGATGACGCCGGCATTGGCCAGGAGCCAAAGAAGCGAAGACAGCCGCCCGTTGCTGGCCGGATGCATCTTGAGGAACGCGCCGTAAAGGAAGATCGTCACCCAGCCGACGAGATTGATGTGCGCGTGCGTCGTAAGCTGGCCGTGGTTGCCCGAAGCCGCCATGTGGATGCCGAGCGCCATTGCGATCAGCGCATAGATTACGGATGCCCGGAAAAACCAGGCGGGTGTGATGGACATGGGATTTCCCCCCTCGTGAGTTTTATTTTGATTGTCCCCGCACGCGCCGGTGCCCGGCGGGCGGCGCATTACAGCTGATTCTCAGAGGGACGGAACGCCTGATCGACGGGCCGTCGGGCCGCAGGTTTTCTGTCCACAGACCCGCCCGCCACGGATGACCGGGCGTCGCCGGGCGGCGTATACGATCGCGGTGCCAGACGTGATTCGTCGCCTACCCGCCGGAGACCATTCCCATGGAAATCAGTATCGCCAATCCGGAACCGCTCATCGCCCTGATCGCGGGCGTCCTGGTTCTGGTCATGCCACGCCTTCTGAACTACGTCGTGGCGATCTATCTGATCGCGATCGGCATCCTCGGGCTCGTGCCCTGAGGCGAGGCGGCGGAGGGCCGGTGGTCTACCGGCCTGCCGGCTTGACGTAGGCCGTCCTGGCGGCCGCGACCTGGCCTTCGAAGAACGACACGCAGGCCGCCCGGTCGACCGCCGTCTTGAACCCGCGCACGACGCCGCGCGCGCAGGCGAAGTGGTAGTTGGACGGCAGGTCGAAATATTTCGCGCAGGCGCGTTCGTCGAGACCGTTGCCGAATCCGCCGATCATCCCCGCCGCGCAGAAGCGCAGGGCCGGCGAGGCGTCGAACACGTCCGATGCCTGCGCGCCGGCGGCGAGCCCTGTCGAGAGCGCCGTCGAGAGCGCCAGCGTCGCCAAGAGCGTTTTCATGGGTCATCTCCCGCCCGTCCGGTCGGGATTCCCGGCTTGCCGATCGCGACGGGCCGATTCTAGAAGCGCATTCTGTGCGCCAAATGACACTCTGCGCTCCTATGGTTAACAAGCGGTTTACGCGGAATCGCACCGGAATCATTGGGAATTTCGCGCGCGAGAGAATCAAACTTCTGTCGCAACATTGAAACATGAGCGGAATTGCGCGATGGGAAGGGCGCCGGAAGCAACCGGTCGGAATGCGGGGATGCTGTAGAATGACGAAATGGGTCTACACCTTCGGCGACGGCAAGGCCGAAGGGGCGGCGGACATGCGGGAGCTGCTCGGCGGCAAGGGTGCGAACCTGGCCGAGATGTCGAGTCTCGGACTGCCCGTTCCGCCTGGCTTCACGATCACCACCGAAGTCTGCACCTGGTACTACGCCAACGGGCAGGCGTTTCCCGAAGACCTGGCCGATCAGGTCGCTGCCGCGCTGCAGCATATCGGCGGCATCGTCGGTCGCCAGTTCGGTGACGCCGGGGATCCGCTGCTCGTGTCCGTGCGCTCCGGTGCGCGCGCCTCGATGCCCGGCATGATGGACACCGTCCTCAATCTCGGCCTCAACGACGAGACCGTCGAAGCGGTTGCCACGCGCGCCGGCGACCGGCGCTTCGCCTACGATTCGTACCGCCGCTTCATCCAGATGTATTCCGACGTCGTGCTCGGCGTCGATCACCACAATTTTGAGGACATCCTCGAGGTCTACAAGGAAGGCAACGGCCACGACCTCGATACCGACCTGTCCGCCGACGACTGGCAGGAGATCGTCACCCGCTTCAAGGCCCTCGTCGAGGAACAGACCGGCAATCCGTTCCCGCAGAGCCCGGAGTTGCAGCTGTGGGGCGCCATCGGCGCGGTGTTCTCCTCCTGGATGAACCAGCGCGCCATCACCTATCGCCGCCTGCATTCGATCCCCGAGAGCTGGGGCACCGCCGTCAACATCCAGGCGATGGTGTTCGGCAACATGGGCGAGCGCTCCGCCACCGGCGTTGCCTTCACCCGCAATCCCTCGACCGGCGAGAACGAGCTCTACGGCGAGTTCCTGGTCAACGCCCAGGGCGAGGACGTGGTCGCCGGCATCCGCACGCCGCAGGATCTGACCGAGAAGGCGCGGATCGGCTCGGGCTCCGACAAGCCCTCGCTCGAAAGCGTGATGCCCAACGCCTTTTCCGAGTTCGTGGGCATTTGCGACGTCCTGGAGAAGCACTACCGCGACATGCAGGACGTCGAGTTCACGGTCGAGCAGGACAAGCTGTGGATGCTGCAGACCCGCGCCGGCAAGCGGACCGCCAAGGCGGCGCTGCGCATCGCCGTCGAACTGGCAGAGGAAGGCCTGCTGACCAAGGAAGAGGCCGTCCAGCGCGTCGACCCCGTTTCCCTCGACCAGCTGCTGCATCCCACCATCGATCCGAAGGCCGAGCGCCAGGCGATCGCCCGCGGTCTGCCCGCCTCGCCGGGCGCCGCCCAGGGCGAGATCGTGTTCGATGCCGACGAGGCCGAGGCGCTCAAGAACGAGGGCCGGGCCGTCATCCTGGTGCGCGTCGAGACCAGCCCGGAGGACATTCACGGCATGCACGCCGCCGAGGGCATCCTCACGACGCGCGGCGGCATGACCAGCCACGCCGCCGTGGTCGCCCGCGGCATGGGCAAGCCCTGCGTCTCCGGCGCCGGCACGCTGCGTGTCGATTACGCCGCCGGCACCATGACGGTCGGCGGCACGACGCTGAAGCGCGGCGACGTCATCACCATCGACGGCACCAAGGGCGAGGTGCTGCTGGGCAAGGTGGCCATGCTGCAGCCCGAGCTGTCCGGCGAGTTCGCGAGCCTGATGGCCTGGGCCGACGCGGCGCGGCGCATGAAGGTACGCACCAATGCCGAGACGCCGGCCGACGCCCGCACCGCGCGCGAGTTCGGCGCCGAGGGCATCGGGCTGTGCCGCACCGAGCACATGTTCTTCGAGGAAGGCCGCATCATCGCCGTGCGCGAGATGATACTCGCCGACGATGAGGCCGGCCGCCGCGCCGCGCTCGCCAAGATCCTGCCGATGCAGCGGCAGGATTTCGCCGACCTGTTCGAGATCATGGCCGGCCTGCCGGTCACGATCCGGCTGCTCGATCCGCCGCTGCACGAGTTCCTGCCGCACGAGGATGCCGAGCTCGCCGAGGTCGCCGGGACCATGGGCGCCGATATCGAGAAGCTGCGCCGCCGGGTGCAGGAGCTGCACGAGTTCAACCCGATGCTCGGCCATCGCGGTTGCCGGCTCGGCATCACCTATCCCGAGATCTACGAGATGCAGGCGCGCGCCATTTTCGAGGCCGCCGCCGAAGCGGCCACGAAGACCGGCAGCCCGGTGACGCCCGAGGTGATGATCCCGCTGATCGCCACCCGCGCCGAGCTCGACATGCTGAAGGACCGGATCGTCGCCGTCGCCGAGGCGGTGAACCGCGAGAAGGGCGTGGCGGTCGAATACCAGATCGGCACCATGATCGAGCTGCCGCGCGCCGCGCTGCACGCCGCCGAGATCGCCGAGACGGCGGAGTTCTTCTCGTTCGGCACCAACGACCTGACGCAGACGACCTTCGGCATCAGCCGCGACGATTCGGCCCGTTTCCTGGCCGAATACGTGGAGAAGGGCATATTGCCCGCCGATCCCTTCGTGACGCTCGATCAGGACGGTGTCGGCGAACTGGTCCGGATCGCCGCCGACCGCGGCCGTTCCACCCGGGCCGGCATCAAGCTCGGCATCTGCGGCGAGCATGGCGGCGATCCCGCCTCGATCGGCTTCTGCGAGACGGTCGGCCTCGATTACGTGTCGTGTTCGCCCTATCGGGTGCCGATCGCCCGGCTCGCCGCCGCGCAGGCCGCGCTCGGCACGGCCATCGAAAGGGACAAGTAGTCCGCGCCACACCGGTGATCGGGTGGGGCCGGTGAAAGCCCCGTTTCCCGCCCGATATCAAGGTTAAGCGAACTTAAAGACTTTCGGGTCAAATTCCTCCTTCGTCGGGGACGGAGGGGTCTCCGTATTGGTCAGCAGGATCTGAAGATTGCGGCTCGTCCGCATTTTCGGATGCGGGACGTGTTTGACTAGCGACGGAGCAGGCGTAGTGCGGCGTATCGCAGCGCTTTCGGGGGGATACCGCGTTCGGAGCTTTGCTCCTTACCTCCTGGCATTGGGCGGATTTCTGGCGTCGACGGTGCAGGCGGCCTATCAGGACGCCACGGCCGTCGTCGACATCGAGGCCGCCTCGTCACCACGCTGGATGGCGACGCTCGTCGCGCAGCCCTACGGCTCCGTCCATGCCGCCAAGGTCGCCCTGCCATTGCGCGACCAGGACGCGGATTTCGACAAGCCGATCGGTATCAGCCTTTCGAGCCTCGGCGTTCCCTCCGAGACGATCGTCGTGGCGCGACAATCGAGGGATGGCGACCCGGTCGTCACCGGCTCCATCGGTGAGGCCGGGCCGGAAACCCCGAGCTATCCGGAAGTGGTGCGCGAGACCAAGGGCGACCTGATGATGAGCCGCGCCGGCTTCGGCGAGCGCTTCAAGGTCAATCCCGATGCCGGCGGCATGGTCCGCATTCCCCGCTATGTCATCGACCCGCCGGAACCGGCCGACAAGCCGATGATCCAGTCGTTCCTGAAGGTCGATCCGCCGAAGAACGGCAAGCCGGTCATGGTCGCTTCGCTCGATCCGCAGATCGGCCTGAAGCACGTCATCGCCTTCCAGCCGCTGCTCGCCTCTCCGCTCGAGGAGGTCTGGCGCGGCCGCATCGAGATCGACGATTTCGAACGCGACCGCCATTGCCTGGCGACCGCCGTCTACTTCGAGGCCCGCGGCGAATCCGAGGACGGCCAGCGCGCCGTCGCCCAGGTGGTTCTGAACCGCGTGCTCGACAGCCGCTATCCCAGCACCGTCTGCGGCGTCGTGTTCCAGAACCAGTCCTGGCGCAACCGCTGTCAGTTCTCCTTCGCCTGCGACGGCCGGCCCGAGAGCATCAACGACAAGGGGTCGTGGGCAAAGGCCGTCAAGGTCGCCGAGGACGCGCTCGTCGGCGACTATTTCGACGAGGGGATCGGCGAGGCGACGCACTATCACGCCACCTATGTGCGTCCGCGCTGGAGCCGCTACCTCAAGAAGGTCGAGCGGGTCGGCACCCACATCTTCTATCAGCTCCGCCCCGGCCAGCGCTGAGGCTCGCACCGCGGCCATGGTTCGAGACGGGCGCTGTCGCGCCTTCCTCACCATGAGGACCGGGGATATGGTGAGCCAGCCGGGATATGGTGAGCCAGCCGGGATCGGAAGCCTCATCCTGAGGAGCGCCAACGGCGCGTCTCGAAGGACGGCCAGGACCGGTATCCTGCGAGCCGGGCGGGCAGGTCGTACGGTCATTCCTTGCCGCCGATTAAGACCTGACACTTGCTGTTATCCCAGGCGCTCAGGCAGATGGTATCGCGGTGCCTAGTCCGGTACGTCGCCCGCCTTCTCCGCCACCACCGCGAACCGGTCGGCGAGCGCGGCGAGCGTCGCATCATGCACCGCCTTCGCCGGGACCGGCGCGCCGCCCGTCGCCGAGGGCAGGTCGCGGGTGGCGCAGGTCGATGCGACCACCGTCGAGAACAGGCCCTGATCGACCGCCGAGCGCACCGTGGCGCTGATGCACATATGCGTCATGAACCCGGTGACCACGAGCTGCTTGACGCCGAGCGCGTCGATCGTCTGCTTGAGGTCCGTCCCGGCGAAGGAATTCGGCAGGCGCTTGCCGATCACCGTCTCGCCGGCAAGCGGCGTCAGCAGGTCGACGATCTGGCCGGCACGGCCCTCCGCGTCGAACAGGCCGCCGGGCTGTCCGAGATGGCGCACGTGGATAACCGGCCGTCCCGCCGCGCGCGTCCGCTCCAGCAGCGTGCCGATCTCGTCGAGCGCGGGCTGGATGCCGGGCAGGGCCAGCGTGCCGTCGAGATATTCGTTCTGCGCATCGACGATGACAAGGGCGGCCTGCGACAGGGACGCGGGAGCGAGATTGGCGCCGGCGAGGGCGAGCAGCGTCGTGGGAGCGGTCATGGGCGCCTCTCAGGATCTGTCGTTGCCGTCAGTGGATCTGCATTTATTCGAAATCGAGGCCCAGGTCGAGGACGGGAGCGGAGTGGGTCAGGGCGCCGACGGATATGAGGTCTACGCCGGTCTCTGCGATGGCGCGCACGCTGTCGAGGTCGACCCTGCCGGACGCCTCGGTGATCGCCTTGCCGGCCGATAGCGTGACGGCCTCGCGCATGGTCGCGGCGTCCATATTGTCGAGCATGATGATATCGGCGCCGGCCGACAGGGCTTCGTCCAGTTCGGCCAGGCTCGTCACCTCCACCTCGATGCGGACCATGTGGCCGGCATGGGCGCGCGCCGCCGCCACCGCCTTGCCGATGCCGCCGGCGGCGACGACGTGGTTGTCCTTGATCAGCACCGCATCGAACAGGCCGAACCGGTGATTGCGCCCGCCGCCGCATCTGACCGCGTATTTCTGCAGCGCACGCAGGCCCGGCATGGTCTTGCGTGTGCAGACGATCTGCGCGTTGGTGCCGTCGACCGCATCGACGAAGCGGCGGGTCAGGGTCGCGATGCCGCTGAGATGGCACAGGAAGTTGAGCGCCACCCGCTCGCCAGACAGGACGGCGCGCGCCGGCCCGTCGACCGCCGCGACCGGCGTCCCGGCCTCCACCCGCTCGCCGTCGGCGACAAGCGCGGTGAAGGCGATCCGCGGGTCCGCCTGGGCGAAGGCTTCGCGGGCGATGTCGAGGCCGGCGATGGTGCCCGGCTTGCGCGCGCCGATCGTGCCCCGCGCAGTTGCGTCGGCGGCGATCGTCGCCGCGGAGGTGATGTCGCCCGCAAGGCCGAAATCCTCGGCGAGCGCGCGGGCAACCGCCTCGACGACGAGGCCGCGCGGCGGCGCGTCGGGGCCAGCCTCGCTTCGCGGGGAAATGTCTTCAGGCATAGGTGCTCTCGCTGGCTGGAACCGCGGTGCGCGCGACCGTCTCGACGGAACGCAGGGTGAAGATGCTGCGTTTCGCCTGGGCCGGATCGGCGTCGGGGAAATCGGAGCGGAAATGCGCGCCGCGGCTTTCGGTGCGCAACAAGGCGGCCCCGGCGATCAGCCGCGCCGTGGTGATCATGTTGCGGAAGCCGTAGGACGGGCCGCCCTGCCGCTCCAGGTCGGCGATGTCGCCGAGCGCCGCCACCAGGCCGTCGTGATCGCGCACGACGCCGACATCGTCGCTCATCCTCCGGCGCAGCCGCGCGATCGCGGCGCTCTCCAGGAACAGGCCCGGTCCCTCCGCGTCGGAGACGACCTCGGGCGGCGGCATCGGCTGCGGCGCGGGATAGATGGCGCGGATGTCCTCGGCCACCCGTGCCGCGAAGACGACGGCCTCCAGCAGCGAGTTCGAGGCGAGCCGGTTGGCTCCGTGCGCCCCGGTCGAGGCGGCCTCGCCGCAGGCCCACAGCCCGTCGATGCTGGTCCGCCCGTTGGCGTCGGTCAGGACCCCACCCATGTGGTAGTGCGCCGCCGCGGCGATCGGGATCGGTGCGCGCGCCGGATCGATGCCCGCCGCCGTACAGGCCTTGTAGACGTTCGGAAACGCGTCTTCGAACCGCTCGCCGATGGCGCTGCGGCAATCGAGGAAGGCGCCGCGCCCCGCCTGTACTTCCGCGAACACGGCGCGGGCGACGATGTCGCGCGGGGCGAGTTCCGCGTCGGGGTGGACGCCGGCCAGGAACCGCGCGCCGGCCGCGTTGATCAGGCTCGCGCCTTCCCCGCGCAGCGCCTCGGTCGCCAGCGGTGCCGGATCCTGGCCGACATCCATCGCGGTGGGATGGAACTGCACGAACTCGGTATCGGCGATCAGCGCGCCCGCGCGCGCGGCGATCGCAACGCCCTGGCCGCGCGCCTGCAGCGGGTTGGTCGTCACCGCGTAAAGCGCCCCGACGCCGCCGGTCGCCAGCACCACGGCGCGGGCGGCGAGCCGGATTTCCGGCGGTCCCGCGTCCGCGTCGGTGGCGATCGCGATCAGGCCGGCGACGCGGCCGCCGTCCCTGGTCAGGTCCTCTACCGAATAGTTCTCGATCACCCGGATCGACGGCGTCTCGCGCACGGCCCGGATGAGGGCGGCCATCATTTCCTGGCCGGCGAGGTCGCCGCGCACGCGCACGATGCGCCGCTCGCCGTGGGCGGCCTCCCGCGACAGGATCGGATTGCCCGCGTTGTCGCGGTCGAAGGGCACGCCGTAGTCGATGAGGTCGCGGATCCGCTCCGGCCCGGCACCGGTCATCAGCCTGGCGATGCGTGCGTCGACGATGCCGTCGCCGGCGACGATGGTGTCCTGGGCGTGTTTGTCGGGCGTGTCTCCAGGGCCGACGGCGGCGGCGATACCGCCCTGCGCCCAGGCCGACGCCGCGCCTTCGCCGAGCCGCGCGCCGGTGATCAGCGTCACGGGCCTCGGCGCCATCTTCAGCGCGCAGAACAGCCCGGCGAGCCCCCCGCCGACGATGACGACATCGTCGGTGACGGCAATGCCGCTGTCGCTCATGTCGGCTGGCATCGTGATCCGCCCCACACCGCGCGACCTTCTATTCCGGAGGAATGCCCATCCGCAGTCTTCAACGTCAGGCCGTCCTTCAACGTCTGGCCGTCATGTCTTCAGATCGATCATCCGCTGAACCGACGCCCGCGCCCGCGTCGCGATCTCCGGATCGATCGTCACTTCCTCGCGCATGTTGACCAGCGAGTCGAGGATCTTCGGCAGCGTGATCCGCTTCATGTGTGGACAGAGGTTGCAGGGGCGCACGAAGGTGACGTCCGGCGTCTCCGCGGCGACGTTGTCGGCCATCGAGCATTCGGTGACCATCATCACCTTGTCCGGCCGTTCGGACTTCACCCAGTCGATCAGTTTCGCCGTCGATCCGGTGAAATCGGCCTCGGCCAGCACGTCCGGCGGGCATTCGGGATGGGCGATGATGCGGATCGCCGGATCGGCGTCGCGATAGGCCTTCAGCTCGGCGCCGGTGAAGCGCTCGTGCACCTCGCAATGGCCCTTCCAGGTGATGATCTCGACGTCCGTCTGCGAGCGTACATAGGCCGCCAGATATTCGTCGGGCAGGAAGATCACGCGGTCCGCGCCCAGCGACTCCACCACCGCGACCGCGTTCGAGGAGGTGCAGCAGATGTCGATCTCCGCCTTCACGTCCGCCGACGTGTTGACATAGGCGACGATCGGCACGCCCGGATAGGTCTCGCGCAGGGCGCGCACGTCCGCGCCGGTGATCGATGAGGCGAGTGAGCAGCCGGCGCGCAGGTCGGGGATCAGCACCGTCTTCTCGGGATTGAGCAGCTTCGACGTCTCGGCCATGAAGTGCACGCCGCACTGGACGATGATGTCGGCGTCGGCCTTCGTCGCCTCGATGGCGAGCTGCAGCGAGTCGCCGGCGACATCGGCGACGCAATGGAAGATCTCCGGCGTCATGTAGTTGTGCGCCAGGATCACCGCCCCGCGCTCGCGCTTCAGGTCGTTGATCGCCTTGATATAGGGCGCGTGGAAGGGCCACTCGATCGGCGGGATCACGGTGGCGACACGCTCGTAGAGCGCGGCGGTCTCGCGGGCGATCTCAGGCGTGTAGGCGAGGGACGGCATGGATGGTGAAGGCATTGATTTCGAGAGATTTTCTTGCATGAGTTTGACTATAAACGTGTTTCGCAGCACGACCCAAGGGCGAAAGGGCGCGATATCCACGCCCTGGTTGTTGTCGCCCGGCGGTGGCGCGCAGGCCTGACGATGGCGCGCCGGCGTTTGCCCCGCGCTTATGCCTCGGCCCCGCGCTTACCCCTCGAACGTGACCGCGACCCGTCCGAGCGGTCCGTAGTCGCCCGAGACCGTCGTCCCGGCCGCCGCCGGCACGACGCCCAGGCAGGTGCCCGTGGACACCCAGTCGCCGGGCCTCAAGCCATTCCCGCGCAGGGCCAGCGCGTTGGCCAGCCAGGCGAGCGCGTTCAGCGGATGGCCGAGGACGTTGCGCCCGTGTCCGGCGTTGGTCTGCTGGCCGTCGACGAGCCCGCGGACCTCGGCCGCGCCGAGATCGACGTCCTGCCAGTCCATGATCGCCGGTCCGTGCACGAAGGCGACATTGAGAGCGAAGTCGGCGATCGCCTCGGTGACCCCGGGAAACGCGTCGCCGCGTGTGCGCCGCCCGACGATCTCCAGCGCGGGATGACACGACATGACGAGGGCGGCAACGGAGGTCGCGTCGTAGTCGGCTTTGCCCGTCGGCTGTTTCGTGCCGATCCGGAAGGCGAACTCGCATTCGACGCCGAGCGTGCCGGGCGCGTAGGGGATCGTCGTGCCGTCGGCGTGGATGCGCGGGGCGAACAGCGGCCCGAGGAAAGGCCCGTCGCAGCCCATGATCGCCTGCGCCTCCGGGCTGGTCGCGCCGATCTTCCAGCCGGCGACCGGCTCGCCCATTGCCTGCGTCGCAATCTCGCCGATGCGCTCTGCGGTCTCGGCATCCGCCGGCGGCCAGTCGCCGGCCGCCGCCACGGCGCCCGGATCGATCGGCTGCCCCTCAAGGCGCGCGTCGGCGAGCGCCAGACCCAGCGCGTTCTCGGTTTCCGCTGTCATCGGCCTGTCCTTTCCTATGCCGTCCGCCGATTATATTGCAGATACAAACAAGGTTCGGCGGATCTGATGGATGCGATGATCGGTATGATTTAACCGCGCCGACGGACGGTGGCAATTTCAAAGCCGCCCGAATCGAGTCCCGCGCTGCCTCGCCCTTGCCCCGCCGCGCTCCGACGCGCTACTACGGCAGCACCAACGGCAGGTCAGCAGGGAAGTTCCGATATGTCAGACCGGTTTCCGGCGATCCTCGTCTCCAGGGAAGGCGAGAAGGGGCAGAAGGTAGAGCAGGTCACGCTCGGGCTCGACGATCTGATGGACGGCGATGTCGTCGTCGCTGTCGATCACTCGACCGTCAACTACAAGGACGGCCTCGCCGTCACCGGCAAGGCGCCGGTGGTGCGCCGCTGGCCGATGATCCCCGGCATCGACTTCGCCGGCACCGTGGAATCCTCCGACAATCCCGACTTCAAGCCCGGCGACAAGGTCGTGCTCAACGGCTGGGGCGTCGGCGAGACCCATTATGGCGGCTTCGCCGGCAAGGCCCGGGTGAAGGGTGATTGGCTGATCCACCTGCCCGACGGCCTGAGCGGCGCCGAGGCGATGGCGATCGGCACGGCCGGCTACACCGCCATGCTCTGCGTGCTTGCGCTGGAACGCCAGGACGTGACGCCCGACAAGGGCCCGGTGGTGGTGACGGGCGCCGCCGGTGGCGTTGGCTCTGTGGCGGTGTCGATCCTGTCGAAGCTTGGCTACGAGGTCGTCGCCTCGACCGGCCGCCCCGAAGAGGCGGAGTACCTGAAGGGCCTTGGCGCCTCCGAGATCATTCCGCGCGACGAGCTCTCCGGCGATCCGCGCCCGCTGAGCAAGGAGCGCTTCGCCGGCGGCGTCGACGCGGTCGGCTCCAAGACGCTCGCCAACGTGCTGTCGATGACCAAATACGGCGGCGCGGTCGCCGCCTGCGGCCTGGCCGGCGGCATGGACCTGCCGACCTCGGTCGCCCCCTTCATCCTGCGCGGCGTCAGCCTGATCGGCGTCGATTCGGTGATGGCGCCGAAGGCCCGCCGCATCGAGGCCTATGCCCGCCTCGTCCGTGACCTCGACCACGCCAAGATCGCCGCGATGACGACGATGATCGGCCTCGACGGCGTGCAGGCCGCCGCCGCCGATATCCTCGCCGGCAAGATCCGCGGCCGCGTCGTGGTGAATATCGGCTGAGGCCGCCGGCTAGCCAGCCACCGGCATGGCCAGCCCACCGCACGTCACGCCCGGCAATGACGGCCTGGAGGGGAGGGACGAGGCTTTACTAGATCCGCTCATTCCCGCGAAAGCGGGACTCCAGGGCGGATCGCTCGGCGCGTCCCGCCTTACCCCGTCTTCATCGGGAAGATGATGCAGGTCTCCGAGCCGTGGGCGAGCAGCTTGCCGCCGGCGTCCTTCAGCGTCGCCTCCGACGTGGCGATGCGCCCGCCGCGATGGACGATGAGGCCCTCGCAGGTCACTTCGCCGGTCTCCGGCATGATCGGCCGGACCAGGTTCACCTTGAATTCCACCGTCGTGTAGGCCTCGCTCGGCTTCATCGTCGTGTGCACCGCGCAGCCGAGGGCGGAGTCGAGCAGGGTACCGGTCCAGCCGCCATGCACCGTGCCCAGCGGGTTCATGTAGTCGAACGACGGCATGCCCTTGAACACCGCGCGCCCCTCGTCAACCTCGGTCAGGATGAAGCCGAGCGTCTTGCCGATCGGCGGCGGCGGCAGGTCGCCGGCCAGCATCGCGCGCAGCATCGTGAGCCCGTCCATGTCCTTGACCTCGGCGAGCGGCAACACGTCGAACCGGGGGACCGCGGCGATCCGGCTGTAGACTTCCGACATGTTGGGGCGCTCCTTCGCAGCTAAATTCCGGGTGTGGACATCGATAATAGATGCATATACAATAAAATCTTCGCCGACAAGACTATGATCGAGCGGCGCTGGCCATGGCATACCTCACATGACAGACCTCAACTGCACCTTCTTCCGGCTGCGCAAGGCGACGCGGCGCATCACTGCGCTTTATGACGACGCCCTCGGCGAGGCCGGCCTGACCGCGACCCAGTTCTCGGTGCTCGCGATGATCGCCACCACCGGCCCGCTGCCGATGTCGGGCATGGCCGAGGCGCTGGGCATGGACGCTTCCACGCTCACGCGCACGATCAGGCCGCTCGTCGAACGCGGCGATGTTTCAGTGTCGGCGGGAGAGGACAAGCGGGTGAAGCAGGTGGCGCTGACCGACAAGGGCCGGGAGACGGTCGCGCGCGCCTTGCCGCACTGGCGCGCGGCACAGAAACGCGTGGCTCAGGAGCTGGGCGGCGATATCGCCCAGTTGCACGCGCTGCTGACGACGGTCTCGGGAATTCGCGAACCGGACGAGGACGAGGTGCCGGCGGCGGGTAATTGACGGGGCGCGCGGGTCAGTCCTCGCGCGGGCCGATATGCAGCGCGAAGGGCACGCCCTCATAGGCGAAGTCGCCGCGCCCGATCCGTTTCACGGCCCGGCTCATGCGCCCCTGGCGGCCGAGCAGGGCGTCGCCGATCTCCACCAGCCTGGCGTTCGGCGTCGCGGTCGGAGAGGCCTCGCGGATCTGCAGGGCCAGGTCTTCCTCGTCCATCTTCGGATTGAGCGCGCAGGCGCCGATGAACGCGGCCGCGGTCGAGCGCGAGATGCCGGCGAAGCAGTGCACCACCATCGGGCTGTCGCGCTCCCAGGCCTCGACGAAGTCGAGGTAGTCCTCGACGTGCCTCTGCGACGGCAGCACCATGCCCTCCATCGCCTCGGTGATGTCGTGCATGGCCAGGAACAGATGCCGCTCCGGCGCGATCACGGCCGGCCGCGGTACCTCTGTGCCCTCGGTGATCAGCGTCACCAGATGGCTTGCGCCCGTCTTGTCGACGACGTTGGCGATCTTGGCGAGAGAACAGACGTGGATGGCCGGCATGGTTCGGTGCTCTGGTTGCGGTAAGTCCCCTATATGGGCCCGCGCGACCCGAGAATCCAGCGCATGAAGTCCACACGGTGTCGGTTCGCCGGATTTCCGCCCCTGCGCCGGGGGCGTTAGCCCGAAAGCTGTTTGAACCGCTCCAGGAACCGCGTCTCGGCCCTGGCGACCGGCTGCGCCTCCAGCATGAACAGGCTTTCCAGTGTCTCCCCGCCGATCTTGCCCGGCCGCCCGAAGAACTTCGTCGCCTCGGCACGGGAGAAGCCGGCGAGCTGAGTCGCCTCCAGGAAGGCGGCGGCGATATCGGCGCGCTTGATCGCTTTCTTGACCGCGGCCGGCAGCACCGCCGGCAGGCCGAAGCGCAGGTGCACGGCTTCCTGGACGCGGTGCTCCACCGCCTTGTAGTCGCCGCCGAGCACCGCCTTGAACGGGCTGATCATGTCGCCGATCACGTATTCCGGCGCATCGTGCAGCAGCGCGGCCAGCCGCCAGCGCCGCTCGGTGTCGGCATTGAGCCGTCCGAACAGATCCTCGACCAGCAGGCTGTGCTCGGCGACCGAGAACGCATGCTTGCCGACCGTCTGGCCGTTCCAGCGCGCGACGCGGGCCAGGCCCAGCGCGATATCGGCGATCTCGACGTCGAGGGGGGAGGGGTCGAGCAGGTCGAGCCGCCGGCCCGACAGCATGCGCTGCCACGCGCGCGCGGTGTCGGTCATGAGGTCGCGCCGGAGTGCTGCCCCGCCTGTTGGTCTCCCGCCTGTTGGTCTTCCACTGGCCAGTCGAACCCGGCCCAGTCGGGCTTGTGCGGCGTCAGCGTCGCGTCGCCGGCCGTGATCGGGTTGCCGGCCGCGACCGCATCGCCGATCCGGTCGAGCCGCAGCAGCGCCAGTCCCGTGTCGCCGGACGAGGAGCCCATGGTGCCGACCGCCTTGCCGCCCGCTTCCACCGTCGTCCCCGCTTCCACCGTCGGCCCCGCATCCGGCGCGGTGCCGCTAATCGCCACCGGCACGAAGCGGCTGCGGGCGGTCCCGCGATGCTGCATGCGCGACACCACCTCCTGGCCGACATAGCAGCCCTTCTTGAAGTCGACGCCGCCGAGCTGATCCAGATTGGCCTCGTGCGGGAACGCGGCGCTGCTCGCGTAGTCCGCTCCCAGTTCGGCGACACCGAGCGCGATGCGCCGCGCATGATAGTCCGCTTCGTGCACGCTCCCGCCTTGCCCGGCGACGGTCTGTGCCTCGGACGCGGGAAGCAGCGCGCGCCAGCCGAGCGCGGCAAGCCGCGGATCGGCGAAGGCGGAGGGGTGCGGCTGCGCGTCGCTGTCCCACAGCGCCACCACCGCCTTGTCCGGCTGCGCGGCGATCTCGACCTTCGCCCGCAGCTTGTAGAAGGTCAGGCGCTTGGCGAGCTCTGCCACCGTGTCGGCGGGGCAATCGAGCAGGAACTGGTCCGCGCCGGCCCGGAAGATCATGAATTCGAACAGGATCTTGCCCTGCGGCGTCAGAAGCGCGGCGTTGCGCGCCGTCCCCTCGGCCAGGGTTTCCACGTCCGAAGTGACGAGGCCCTGCAGGAAATCGCGGGCTTCCGGCCCGGAAACCGCGATCACGCTGCGGCCGCCGAGAACGGTCGCCTGATGGTCCGACATGTGAACGTTGCCCCTTGCGCTGGTTTTCCGTTTCGCGTTGATACCGTGTACGCCGGTTTCAATCGGCCGGCATGGACATTAGGTATTTCTCGACGGTGGTCGAGGCAAGCAGGCAGGCGGAGGGCCGGGCGGAAGGCATGGGCGCGACATTCGATGTGATCCTCAAGGGCGGGGTCGTGGTCAACCATGATGGCGTCGGCGTTCGCGATATCGGCGTCAGCGACGGGCGCATCATGGCAATCGGCGATCTCGGATCGGCTTCGGCCGGCGAGACCATCGACTGTTTCGGCCTCACCATCCTGCCTGGCGTCATCGACACCCAGGTGCATTTCCGCGAGCCGGGCGCCGAGCACAAGGAGGACCTGGAATCGGGCTCCCGCGCCGCCGTCCTCGGCGGCGTCACCGCCGTGTTCGAGATGCCCAACACCGATCCGCAGACGGTCAGCGCCGCCGCGCTCGAGGACAAGCTGGAGCGCGCCCGCGGGCGCATGCATTGCGACCACGCCTTCTTCATGGGCGGCACCCGCGAGAACGCCCGTGAGCTCGGCGAGCTGGAGATGCTGCCCGGCTGCGCCGGCGTGAAGGTGTTCGTCGGCTCCTCCACAGGCACGCTGCTGCTCGAGGACGACGAGGACATCGACGTCGTCCTGCGCCATATCCGCCGCCGCGCCGCCTTCCATGCCGAGGACGAGCCGCGCCTGCGCGAGCGCGCCGGCCTGCGCGAGCCCGGCAGGCCGGAGACCCATCCGGTCTGGCGCGACGAGACGGCGGCGATGCTGGCCACGCAGCGGCTGGTGCGGCTCGCCCGCGCCGCCGGCCGGCGCATCCATATCCTGCACGTCTCGACGGCCGAGGAGATGGCCTTCCTCGCCCACCACAAGGACGTCGCCAGCGTCGAGGTCACGCCGCACCATCTGACCCTGACCGCCGACAGCTACGCCAGCCTGGGCACCAAGCTGCAGATGAACCCGCCGGTCCGCGATTCGCGCCATCGCATCGGACTGTGGGCGGGGCTCGCCAACGGCACCGCCGACATTCTCGGCTCCGACCACGCCCCGCACACGCTGGAGGAGAAGGCCAAACCCTATCCCGACTCGCCCTCCGGCATGGCCGGCGTGCAGACGCTGGTGCCGATCATGCTCGATCAGGTCAACGCGGGCTGCCTGTCGATCGAGCGCTTCGTCGACATGACCAGCGCGGGCCCCGCGCGGCTGTTCCAGATCGCGTGCAAGGGCCGCATCGCGGCAGGCTACGACGCCGACTTCACCATCGTTGACATGCGCCGCCGGCAGGAGATCACCGACGACTGGATCGCCTCGCGATGCGCCTGGACCCCCTATGCCGGCCACACCGTGTCGGCCTGGCCGGTCGGCACGATGGTGCGCGGCCGCGTCGTCATGTGGGAGGGCGATCTGCTCGCCCCCGCCACCGGCGAGCCGGTGCGCTTCCTCGAGACCCTGCCCCGAAGCTAGGGGAAGCTAGGGAAGCTGGGGCCGTTCATGGCATCGATCCTCGTCCGCCCCGCCGCCCCGGCCGACGCCGACCGGTTGCTGGCGATGATCGACGGCCTCAACGCACATGTCGGCGCCGTCGCCGGCAAGATGACCCGCGATCTCCTATTGCGCGACGCGTTCGGCGAGACGCCGCGCTTCGAGCTGATCGTCGCCGAGGTCGATGCTGTCGCCGCCGGTTATGCCGCCTGGTGCGACACCTACGAGACCGAGCATGCCGCCGCCGGCTTCTATCTGATCGACCTCTTTGTCGCCCCGGCCTTCCGCCGGCACGGCCTGGCCCGCAGGCTCGTCGCCCGCGTCGCCGCCGAATGCCGCAGGCGCGGCCATGGCTTCGTCTGGTGGACGGCGGTGCCGGGCAACGAGGAGGCGGCCGGTTTCTACGAGAGCCTCGGTAGCCGGTCCGAGCCCATGGTCGCCCACGCCCTCTTAGGCAAGGGGCTCGATGCCCTCGCCGACGAGGCCGAGTGAGCGGCGCTCAATTCCCGGCGCTCACTTGTTGGTCTGGGCGTTCTGCAAAAGGAAGCTGATCGTGTGGAGCGGGTCCCAGGCCTGCCCGAACGGCGGCAGCGGCTGGCTCACGCCCAGCGGAAACGCGTTCTGGTGGCACTGCGCGCAGCTCCAGCCCTTCTGGGTATAGGACTCCAGCGTGGTGTTGATCAGGTTGGTCGTGTTGGAGACCTGCGCCCCGCGCACGCCCGGACCGAGATCGGGATTGGGCACGTCGATGTTGCGGTTCTGGGCACCGATCATCTGGTAGTAGAACCAGACGCTTCCCTTGAGCCGTGACCGCCACTTCGCGTTGACGTCCTGCACCTCGGCCGGAATCGGCACCGCGCGAACGACATTGGTGATCTGCGGGGCGCCCGGCAGGGCCGCGCCGTCCTTGATCGGCGCCGGCAGGTTGCCGCCGATGCCCGACTGGCATCCGATCCCCAGCGGGCCGCAGATCGCGTAGCCGTTCGGATAGGCCGGCGGGGTCTCGCCGCCCGGGTTGAGCGAGGCGTGCGGGGGAAGCCCGGCCGCGCCGGGCACCCTGCGTGAGCTGTACTCGGGCTGCAGGCTGGTGTTGTCGACCTGTTCGAAGGTGGCGCCGATATGGCCGCCGTTCTTGGTGACGCGGTGGATATGCAGGCCGACGAGACCGGCGATATAGGGCCCCACGCAGCTGCCGTCGGGATTCAGGAAATACGCCGCGCGGCGGTAGAAGCGCTCCGGAACGTCGTCCCCGCCCAGGATCTTCCAGGCCGCCTTCCATTCGACGATCCCCTGGCGGGCATAGTCGGGCAAGCTGCTCAGATAAGCCTCCGTGCCGTTCGGCAGCGGCTGGAAGCGTTTGGCCTTGCGCTTGTTTGACGGCGCTGGGGCCTTGCCGCGCTTCTCCACGAAGTCGATGTAGCGGGCGACCGCCCTCACTTGCTTGTTGGCGTTGTAGTAGCGGTAGCGGCCGACATACGTGAAGTAGGCCTGGTTCATGCCGACTTCGTAGCGCAGGTAGTTGCCGTTCTGGTCGGTCACCGGGCCGGTCGGATAGTTGGCCTGGATGAACGGCTGGTTCAGCCCGTCGGAGAAGTCGGAGTAGTTGGTCGAGAACGAATTGACCGTCATCGGCTGGCCGATGCCCGGCGTCGTGCAGAGCGACTGCAGGTTCGGCGTGTCGTTCCACCTGATCGGCCACTGCTTGGGCTTCACGAAAACCTCGTTCGGCCTGCGGTAGCTCTGCCACACGACCGGCCCTTCGGATTCCAGGCCGCTGCCCCAGTGCGCGAGCGTGGCGTTCCGGTCGGGCTGGGCGCGATTGCCGCTGTTCAGCTGCGGCCAGTTGATGGCGACGAAGCTCTCCCACATGAAATCGTAGACCTGCCGCTGGCTGGTGATGGCCTTCGCGGGACTGCTCGGCAGCGGCTGTCCGACATCGAACGGCATGATCCACGGCATGCTGCGTTCGAGACGCTGCGCGTCGGCGCGCGGCGCGAAGGCGGGGAAGGCGGCTATCAGGCCAAAGCAGGCAGCGGCGGCAGCGAAAGACAAACGGCGACGCGAAATCCTCATCGGGTTCCTCCTGCAGGCACGATAGCCCCCCGCCGGTACCGTGATCTCCGTGCGGGAAGACACGAGAAGTTAGTCTTTGAAATCGCTGGGATTTCTGGAATAAAGCCGACTACGATTCGCAGCGTGGCGTAATCGTTCCCGGTTGGCAAGCCGTTCGCCGCCACGTGGTAAAGGCGGGGCGGCCCGGATCGGGGCCGGGAATGCAGGGCGGGCGCGTGGGCTCAGTCGCCGGCGACGAAGAAATGCCAGGTGCCGTCCGGGCCGATGCCGAGCCGATAGAACATGTAGGCGCCGAATTCCTCCATGCCCTGCCGGTCATGCGGCGTGATCAGCTTGTAGAGCTCGACCTCCTGCGAGGGCGTCAGCGAGTCGAGAGGCAGGGCTTGGAAGTAGGGCCACACGTACATTTCCTGCGGCGTGCCCTCGTCGAGATGGACGAAGCCCGCTTCAAGGATCTCGATCATGATCGCCAGGATCTCGCGCCCCTCCGGGTCGCCGCCGGCCTGTCTCCAGTAGTCGATCGGATCGGTCTCGCCGCCGAAGGAGACGATCGGCGGCAGCTCGTTGGATTCGAGCACGACGCGCATGCGTTCGAGGTCGCCGCTGTGGGCCGCCTCCATGATCTGCTCGCGCATGCGCCTGACCGGCGGTGGCAGCAGAGACCAGTCGTAGAGGACCTGCGGCAGCGCGTCCCCATCCGCCGGTATGCCGTCCCCCGGCGGGACATCCTCCGGCGCGCCGTCCTCCGCGGCGTCTTCGTCCACGGGCGCGACCTGGATCGTTTCCGTCTTCACCTTGTTCTGTGCGAACGCCGGGTTCTGCGCCAACGCTGGGTTCTGCGCGAACGTTGGGGTCTGCGCGAACGCTGTAGGGGCGGCGGCCGGCGCGGCCGCAATCGCGGCGGCGAACAGCATGGTGGCCAGGATCGTGGTCTGATCGGGATACATGGCGCCATGATCGCCGTGCGGGCGGCCCGGTCAAGTCGCCTGTTCGCAACGCGCCCGGTTCGACCCGTCGCGGCGACAGGCCTGGCGGCAATGAGCCTGTTGTGACGGCGGCCCGGACGCCATAAGAACGAAAGACGAGAGATTTCTTAAAGGCGCGCCGGTAGTCTCGAGGGATATGAACAGCCTGTTGGTCATCCCGGTCGGACTCCTGATTGGTATCGTCGTCTCGGCGCCGGTCGGACCCGTCAACGTCATCTGCATCGGCCGCGCCCTGCATTTCGGCTTCTGGCCGGCGGTTCTCGCCGGCGTCGGCGCGGCGCTCGGCGACGGGCTTCTGGCACTGATCGCGGCGTTCGGCATCAGCGCCGCGGCCGAGGCCGTCACCAGCCACAGCGAGTTCATCAAGCTTGTCGGCGGCGTCATCCTGATCGTGTTTGGCGGGTTCATCATCGCGACGCCGCCGCACGGCTCGCCCCGCGCCGCCGCGCATATGGGCGATTCCGCGGTGCGCATCGTGCCGGCGACCTTCCTGATCACCATCACGAACCCCGGCGCGCTGCTCGGTTTCATCGGCATCTTCGGCGGCATGATCGGCAACGACCTGCTGCCGGAGGGCGACTATACGGCGGCGGGACTGATGGTTCTGGCGGTCAGCGGCGGAGCGCTGCTGTGGTGGGCCGGGCTCGCCGCCTTCGTCTCGCGCATCCGCCATCTGCTGTCGGAAAGGACGCTGCGGCGCATCAACATCGTCTCCGGCATCCTGCTCGCCGCCTTCGGCGGCGCGCTGATCCTAGACGTCCTGCTGACTCACATCATTCCGTAGTCCGCTACTGCCCGTAGCGGGTGGCGATGCGTTGCGCGATCTCCGCGCCCTCGGCCATGTAGTTGTTGATCACCCAGACGGCGGTCTCGGTGCAGGTATGATAGGTCTGCTCGAAGCCGCGATAGCCGCGATTGAAGCTGTCGACCAGCTTGGCGCGCCGTTCCGTGGACGGATTCTCCGCGTCGATGAGTTGCTGCATCATCGTGCGCCAGGTCTGGCCCTCGTCGGCGTCGCAGAGCTGGCGCAGGTAGTGCACGGCGCCGAGGATCTCGGCGAGCCGGTGCATTTCCCTTTCGTAGGGCGGTGCCGTCGGCAGAGTCTGGGCGGTCGCCGGGCCCGATACGGGCGCAAGCGCCGGCACCAGTGCCGCCGCCAGGGCGATCACACCGGCGCGCGCGGCCTTGCCGATGGCGGGCTTCCGTTTCTCCATGGGACCATATCTAGTCCGCCGCGCCGCCGATCTCAATCGGCTCTCCCCGTGCGGCTATTCGCGCGCCAGCAGGTCCGCCGCCTTGTCGACCACCGCCGGCGTGCCGTCGGTCAGGGGCAGCCCGGACAGGTCGTCGGGACGCCGCCAGGCGATTTCCGCGGCTTCCGGGCTGGTTTCGCCGTTGCCGGAGAGCCAGCGCGCGGCAAACGACACGATGACGTAGTGCCGCGCCACCGCGCCGGCCGCGTCATGCCGGATCACCTCGACCACGTCGGCGACGCCGAGGATCTCCGCCCTTACCCCCGTCTCCTCGAAAACCTCGCGCGCGGCGGCCGCGCTGAGGGCCTCGCCCGGCTCGACCAGCCCGCCGGGCAGGCTCCAGAGGCCGTCGAGCGGCGGCCGGCCGCGGCGGGCAAGCAGCACCTTATCCTCGCGAAACACCGAGGCCGATACGGCGACAAGCGGCGTCTTCGGATAGGCGCGGGGGTCGGAATCGGTCGAGCGCGTCATTGCCGGCGAGACTAGCACGGTGAAGCGGGCGTTGATGCCATCCCGTCGACTGTGCTTCAAAGCGGCATCGACATGGAGGCAAGCGCATGTGCGGCCGCTACAGCCTGTCCCTGCCGCCGCAGGAGATACGCGCCTTTTTCGGCTTTCCCGAACAGCCCAACTATCCGCCGCGCTACAACATCGCGCCGACCCAGCCGATCGCCGTCGTCCGTCTCGTCCACGGCCAGCGTTCCTTCGCGCTGATGCGCTGGGGGCTGTTGCCCTCCTGGCTGAAGGATCCCAAGGGATTCCCGACCCTGATCAACGCGCGCGGCGACACGGTGGCGACCAAGCCCGCCTTTCGCGGCGCCATGCGTCATCACCGCTGCCTCATCCCCGCCGACGGGTTCTACGAGTGGCAGAAGACCGATCTCGGGCGCAAGGTGCCGCACCTGATCCGCCGGCCCGATCGCGGGCCCTTCGCCTTCGCGGGGCTGTGGGAAACCTGGCTCGGTGCCGACGGCAGCGAGCTCGACACCGCCACGATCGTCACCACCGACGCCAACAAGACGCTGATGCCGCTGCACGACCGCATGCCGGTGGTGGTGCAGCCGCGCGATTTCGACCGCTGGCTCGACGCAGAGGCGAACGCGCCGAAGGATGTCGCCGATATCCTCGAGCCCGCGCCGGAGGATTTCTTCGAGGCCTTCCCGATCTCGACGCGGGTCAATTCGGTGGCCAACGACGATCCGGCCATCCAGACGCCGCTTGCCGAGGCGACGACACCGCCGGCGGAAACGCGCGAGGCGCCGAAAAAGCCGACGAGAAAGACCGACAAGGACGACGGCCAGATGAACCTGCTGTGAGGTGCGGCCGCTTCACCCGGTTCTCAGGCCGCATGCCCTGACCGGCCCAGCGGTGACGCTGTGTTGATGCGGCGACCGGATATCACGCAGGTTTCTTCGCCGGATCGAGCCATTTCGCCATGTTGACCCGTTCCTCGACGTCGTAGCCGACCGATGTGTAGAAATCGATCACCTTGGTGTTGTCGGTGCGCACCATCAGGTTGAGCTTCCACACGCCCTGGCCGCGCAGCCAGTCCTCGGCTGCGGCCATGATCTCGCGGCCGAGCCCGCTGCCCTGGCGTCGCGGATCGACGCAGACGTAGTAGACGGTGCCGCGGTGGCCGTCGTGGCCGACCATGGCGCTGGCGGCGATGGCCCCGTCGGCGCGGCCGACGAGGATCGTGGCGCTCGGCGCCGCGCGGGCGAAGGCGATGTCGGTGTGCGGATCGTTCCACGGCCGGGTCAGGCCGCAGCGCGCCCACAGGTCGGCCACGGCCTCGACATCGGCGTTGGTGATTTCGGTGACGGTGAGCTTGGGCATGGGCGCCTCCTGACGGCGGAGAAGCCGGCGCTTCTACACGACCTAGCCCGGATTGAGAATGCCCTTCGGATTGGGCATCGGGGGCGAGCGTCGGTCTTGATGGCGCGCATCGGCTCCGGTCCGACCCGCGTCCCCGATCACCGCATCGAGAACAGCTCCTGATGGAACCGGGCCTCCACGTCGAACCCGTGGGCGGCCAGGTCCGTTCGCAGCGCCTTGCCGAAGCCGGTCGGCCCGCAGAACCAGATGCTCGCCTCGCGCCAGTCCGGCACGGCCTCGCGAATGCGCGCGCCGCTGAGCCGGCCGTGCCGCGCGTCCACCAGGATGTGCAGTCGAACGTCGGCGGCCTTGGCGTCTTCCGCCAGCCGCGCCAGGGCGTCCTCGTCCACGTCCGCCGTGGTGTGGAAGAGGTCGACGACCTGGCCACGGCGGTCCGTTTCCGCCCGCGCGAGATACTTCATCCGGGAGATGAACGGCGTGATGCCGATGCCGCCGCCGACCCAGATCTGCCTCGGCCGGTCGTCGTCGAAGGTGAAGCAGCCGTAGGGACCTTCGACCTTCACCCTCTGGCCGATGCTGAGCTTGTCGGCCAGAAGGCTGGTGTGGTCGCCGAGCGCCTTGGTGACGAAGGTGATGCGCGGGTCGGCCGGATCCCAGGCCGATGCGATGGTGTAGGGATGCGCGCCCTCGTGCGCGTCCGACGTGGCGAAGGCGAACTGGCCGGTCTTGTGGCCCGGCCATCCCGGTTCCATGGCGATTTCCGATTCCAGGGCGCGTACGCCGGGATAGCGGCGCAACAGGCAGATCGTGCCGTGCACCTGGCGGCCGGCGCCGATCCGGCCGGTCAGCGCGACGAGCGCCGCATAGGTTCCCGGGATCAGAAGCAGCGCCACCACGATCCCGATCGGCGTGGTCCAGTGAGAGAACTGCACCAGCACGACCGAGTGGAACACCAGCACCAGGTAGGCGATCGCGATGAGTTTGTGGGTCTTGTAGAACTGGCGGTAGGGAAATCGCGGAACGAGCGCCAGCACGATCAGCAGCACCGCCGCGTAGAAGGCCCATTCGCCGAGGCCCTCCGCCGTGCCGCGCTGGCTCGACAGGAGCTGTTCCAGCGGATTGGTGATTTCCGGGCGCGGCCCGCGTTCCGGCCGCGACAGCAGGCCGTATCCCACCGCCCATTTCGGTCCCTTGGCCCAGAGCCAGTGGACGACCGCGAGGACGAGCGCGGCGATGCCGAACCACTTGTGCAGGCGGTACATCTTGTCGAGGCCGCCGAACCGGGCTTCCGGCCAGCGCGGCCTCAGCGCCAGCACCATGGCGAAGCTCATGGCGGCGACGGCGAGGATGCCGGTGAGCTGCACCATGTCGCTGCGCAGGGCGAAGAAGCCCCGTGCCTGGAATATCTGGAGGTTGAACGCCGTCCAAAGAACGATGAGGAGCGCCAGGGCGCCCCAGAACACGCGGGATATGGCTTTCACTGTCGTCGACCTGTCTCGATTTCGACCGCCGGACCACTGGGCATGATCCTGCAATCTTTAAAGCCGCCCGCGTGGCTACAAAACCAGAAAAACCGGTGGCGTGGTTTGTTCCAGGTCAAACCGGAGGCGCATCGCGGCCTCTGCAATCGATGGCTTTCGTCCCCTCCGGTCATCTTCGCCGCCGATGTCGTCGAGCCCGCGTTGGGCGAATTCGGCGGAGAAGCCGGCGCTTCTACACGACCTTGCCCGGATTGAGGATGCCCTTGGGATCGAGCGTCGCCTTGATGGCGCGCATCATCTCCAGCTCGACCGGGTCCTTGATGTGCTCCATCAGGTTCCGCTTCATGAAGCCGATGCCGTGCTCCGCCGAGATCGAGCCGTTCAGCGCCAGCACGATGTCGTCGATCGCGTCGGTGACCGCGCCCCATTGCGCCATGAAGTCGTCGCGCGCCATGTCCTCGGGCTGCGAGAAGTTGAAGTGCAGGTTGCCGTCGCCGATATGGCCGAAGGGCACGGGCCGCACGCCGGGGATCATCGCGCTGACGGTGGTGATGCCGCGCTCCAGCATCTCCGGCACCATGCCGACCGGCACCGAGACGTCGTTCTTGATCGAGCCGCCTTCCTTGCGCTGCACCTCCGACAGCATCAGCCGGATCTGCCAGAACGCCTCGGCCTGCGCGACGGACGCTGCCACGGCCGCGTCGCGCACCGTGCCGGCCTCGAAGGCGTCCTCCAGGATCGCCTGCATCATCGCGTCGACATCCGCGCCCTTCAGCGGCGAGGACAGTTCCAGCAGCACGTACCAGGGATGGGGCTCGGCCATCGGGTCGCGGGAGCCCTCGGCGTGGCGCAGCACGAAGTCGAGCCCGACGCGCGGCAGGATCTCGCAGGCGGTCAGCTGCGTGCCGGCCTTGGCCCGCGCCGTGGCGAACAGCGCCAGCGCGGCGGCGGGGCTCGCGACGGCGGCGAACGCGGTCGCCATCTCGCGTGGCTTGGGGAACAGCTTGAGCACCGCCGCGGTGACGATACCGAGCGTGCCTTCGGCGCCGACGAACAGGTCCTTCAGGTCGTAGCCGGTATTGTCCTTGCGAAGGCTCCTGAGCCCGTTCCACACGCGCCCGTCGGCGAGAACCACCTCGAGCCCGAGCACCAGGTCGCGGGTGTTGCCGTAGGCCAGTACGGCGGTTCCGCCGGCATTCGTCGACAGGTTGCCGCCGATCTGGCACGAGCCCTCCGAGCCGAGGCTCAAGGGGAACAGCCGGTCCGCCGAGTCGGCCGCCTTGTGGATGTCGTCGAGCACGACGCCGGCCTCGACCGTCATCGTGTCGTTGTCCGGATCGACCGAGCGGATGGCGTTCAGCCGCGACAGCGACAGCACGATTTCGCCGTCATGCGCGATCTGTCCGCCGACCAGCCCGGTATTGCCGCCCTGCGGCACGACCGCGGTGCCGGTTTCGCTGGCGAGCGCCAGGATCGCCGAGACCTCCGCGACCGAGCCGGGCCGCAGCACCAGCGGCGCGCGCCCGCGATAGAGGTCGCGGCGCTCGCGCTGATAGGGCTCGATCTCGTGCGTGTCGGTGATGGCGTATCTGTCGCCGACGAGTGCCGCGAACCGGGCGATGAGCTCCGGGGCAATCGCATGGGCCATGAGGCATTCTCCAGAAGTCACCCGCCTGAGGGAGGTCGATTTGTCGGGACCGGACGGAAGGGCGGCACGGAACCGGCGGAGCCGTCAAGCTCGCCTGTTCGTACTATTAGCGGCGACAATTCCGTTAGCCTAGCATATCGCAGCGGTTGCCGTTGTAGGCCCGGTGCTAGCGGACATGCGCTCTTTACGGCCTACACGGCGTCACGTTAAATGATCGGCACGTCCCACGCCGCAGGCGCCGCCGGGAGATGTCTCCGGCACTCTGACTGCGACGACGTTCAATTTCATGGACGGGGTGAATCGAAGGGGCGGCGGAACGCTGTCGAATCGAACCCCGTTCGGGGCAGGC
This sequence comes from Microbaculum marinisediminis, assembly GCF_025397915.1. Classification (NCBI taxonomy): domain Bacteria; kingdom Pseudomonadati; phylum Pseudomonadota; class Alphaproteobacteria; order Hyphomicrobiales; family Tepidamorphaceae; genus Microbaculum; species Microbaculum marinisediminis. Next base: position 39,713 of record NZ_JALIDZ010000001.1, on the reverse strand, counting down.
GTTCAAATCACTCCTATTCGGCGCCAGAGATGTAAGTAGCGGCCGCGCGTAAGAAGCTTCAATTCAGAATGGCGTCTGTCGCAAAAAATCAGAAGAAGAGAGTCGTGTAATGGATCTGGTCATCGTTGGCGCGCAAAAGGCCGGCACCACATGGTTGTTTTCTATGATCAAGCAGCAGCCTCGGGTTGGATTTGCCTTCCAGAAGGAAATTCACTATTTCGATAGGGTGTGTCGTAAGAATTTTTCATTTGAGAAGCGAAAAAAGACAATATTGTCGGGGCAATGGGTCAGTACAGAAGGGAAGACTAAGGCCTACAAGGATTACATAGAATATGTTTTGGATCCGAATAATGCATATACGGATGAGTGGTATAAGAATATTTTTCTGAAAAAGCCGAAGAACAGGCAATTGATGCGGAAGGGGGGCGATATCGTCTTCATGGAGGCCTCTCCCAGCTATATGGCCATGCCGGAGCGCGGCTTCATGCATATGGCCAAACTGCTGCCTGATATCGAGCCGGTCTTGATCGTCAGGGATCCGGTCAGGAGGATGATTTCAGGAACAAGCATGTGGGTCCGGCGCGTTCAGGGCAGGCGTAAGAGCGTTGAGGACAACGATATTATCGGTCACATTGATGCGGGGCAGGTGCTCAGGGGAAAGTATTCTCGGTCCATTCCGCTTCTTAAGAAGTATTTCAAGGGCGTGAACGTCGTGTCGTTCAAGGATATAATTGTTCGACCAGAGGATATTTTGCGTAATATTGAAATAAAATACGGCCTTGATGAAATGGAATACAAAAATATAAGAGATAAGAACAATTCCAAGTCAGGCAAGGTCGTTCTGAGCGACAAGGTCAAGAAGCACATCGCGACCGTTTGCGAGCCTGAGTATGACTACATAAAGTCGGAATTCGGGGCGGATTTTCTCAAGGACATTTCGAACGAGTCCGCCGGTTCGTAGCCTGCGGGGATCGGCGTCACCAGGATGGCGCGGCGCACGTCGGGCCTTCTCGCCTTCCGCCACGTGCGGGGCCATCGGGTCTGGGTGACCTGCGGCCTCTGCAATCGATGGCTATTGTCGTGCTTCGGCTCTAGGCTTCGCCGCGGAGGGAGCCGATGCAACGCCGTCTCGCCGCCATCTTCGCCGCCGATGTCGTCGGCTACTCGCGGCTGGTCCGGGCCGACGAGGAGGCTGTCCTTGTGGCGTTCAAGGCCTTGCGGACGGAGGTCGTCGATCCCGCCTTCGGTGAATTCGGCGGCCGCGTCGTCAAGCTGATGGGCGACGGCATCCTGGCCGAGTTCGCCAGTGCCGTCGGCGCCGTGCGCGCCGCCGCGGCGATTCAGGCCCGCCTGGCCGAGAACAACGCCGCGCTGCCGGCCGATCGGCGTATCGCGCTGCGTTGCGGGGTCAATCTCGGCGACGTGGTGGTCGACGGCGACGACATCCATGGCGACGGGGTCAACGTCGCCGCGCGTCTGGAAAGCCTCGCGCCGCCGGGCGGGCTGTGCATCTCCGATGCCGTCCACGACCAGGTGCGCGACCGTACGGACCTGGCCTTCGAGGACCTGGGCCCCCGCGACCTGAAGAACATCGATCGTCCCCTGCGGGTCTGGCAGTGGCATCCCGGCCGCGTCCGCCCGGCCGCGGCCGTTGCCGCCGAGGGTTCGGCGCCGCCGGTCGACGCCAGGCCGTCCATCGCGGTCCTGCCCTTCGACAACATGAGCGGCGACAGCGAGCAGGCGTATTTCGCCGACGGCATCACCGAGGACATCATCACCGAGATCTCGAAGATCGCCGGGCTGACGGTCATCGCGCGCAACTCGACCTTCACCTACAAGGGCAAGGCGGTGAAGATCCAGGACGTGTGCCGCGATCTCGGTGTCCGCTACGTGCTGGAGGGCAGCGTCCGCAAGGCGGGCGACCGCGTGAGGATCACCGCGCAGCTCATCGACGGCGCGTCGGGCGGGCATCTGTGGGCCGAGCGCTACGACCGCGGCCTCGACGATATCTTCGCCGTCCAGGACGATGTCACGGACAGGATCGTGCGCAGCCTCGAGGTCCGGCTCGCCGGGGCGATGCCGCCCCGCGTCGAAACGACCGTCGCCGAGGCCTATGACTGCCTGCTTCGCGGGCGCGAGCAGTATCGGCGCTTCTCGAGGGACGGAAATCTCGCCGCCCGCACGCTCTACGACAGGGCGATCGCGCTCGACCCGGGCTACGCCGCGGCGCACGCGGCCCTGGCCGAGACCTATCTGCACGAGTGGTTCATGGGCGTTCCCGGCGCGCTCGACCGGGCCGAGGAGCTGGCGCGGAAAGCCAGGGACCTCGATCCGACGCTGCCGCTGGTCTACGAGGCGCTCAGTTCCGTCCATCTCTTCAAGAGGCGGCACGACGCGGCGATCGCCGATGCCGTGCGCTGGGTCGAGGTCGAGCCCGGCAATGCCGAAGCCTACGCCGGGCTTGCCGGCGTGTTGCACTTCGGCGGCCAGCCCGAACGGGTCGCCGGGCTGATCGAGAAGGCCAAGCGGCTCAACCCCTATTATCCCTTCTACTACACGCTCTATGTCGGCCAGTCCCTGTTCACCATGCGCCGCTTCGGCGAAGCCGTGGAAATGATCGCGCGGGCCGTGGCGCACAATCCGGAGTCGCTGCCCTCCCAGTTCTTTCTCGCCGCCGCCTGCGGCCAGCTCGGCGAGACCGGGCGCGCCCACGAGGCGCTGGCCGAGGTCCGTCGGATCAGTCCGGATTTTTCGCTGTCGAAGGCGCGCGCCATCGTCGCGTACCGGCGCGAGGCGGATATGGATCTTCTGCTCGACGGCCTGCGAAAGGCGGGTCTGGAGGACTAGGGCGCCGTGCCTCGGTCCGGCCTGTCGGCGGCGCCCGGGGGCGCCGTGTTCGCGGCAGCGCTCCGGCCGCCACGTTACGCGTGGATTCCTGGATGCTGCGCCGGTAAACTTCCGCCATGGCGGAGGAAACGCAACGCAGGCTGGCAGCGATCGTGGCGGCCGATGTGGTCGGCTATTCGCGTCTGATGGGGGCGGACGAGATCGGCACGCTCGCCGCGCTGCGCGCCTGTCGGTCCGAACTCGTCGATCCCATGATCGGCAGGCACGGCGGCCGCATCGTCAAGACGACGGGCGACGGTTTGCTCTTGGAGTTTCCCTCGGTCGTCGCCGCCGTGGAGTGCGCCATCGCCGTCCAGCAGGGGCTCGCCGCGCGCAACCAGGGCGTCGCCGACGACCGGGCCATCCGCCTTCGGGTCGGCGTGCATGTCGGCGACATCATCATCGAGGGCGACGATATCTTCGGCAACGGCGTCAACATCGCCGCGCGCATCGAGCCCCTGTCGGAGCCCGGCGGCATCAGCCTGTCGGACGATGCCTACCGGCAGGTCCGCGACCGCCTCGAGGTCGCGTGGGAAGACGGCGGCGAGCACGAGGCCAAGAACATCGCCAGGCCGATCCGGATCTGGCGCTGGCGGGACCATCGCGGGCAACCTGCGGCCCTTGGGCCGAGCTCCGGGCCGGCCCCTGCGCCGACCCCCGTATTGGCCCCGGCGCCGAATGGCGCCGAGCCGCTCGAACTGCCGTCGAAGCCGTCGGTCGCGGTGCTGCCCTTCGACAACATGTCGGGCGATCCGGAACAGGAGTATTTCGCTGACGGCATGACCGAGGACCTGATCACCGACCTGTCCAAGGTCTCGGGCCTGTTCGTGGTGGCGCGCAATTCCTCGTTCGTGTTCAAGGGCAAGTCGGTGGATATCCGCGAGGCGGCGCAGCGGCTGGGGGTGCGCTACGTGGTGGAAGGCAGCGTGCGCAAGGCCGGCGCGCATGTCCGTATCAACGTGCAGCTGATCGACGCGCTCAGCGGCGGCCATCTCTGGGCCGAGCGGTACGACGGCAGCGTCGACAACGTCTTCGAGCTGCAGGACGACGTTGGCGCCAAGGTGGTCTCGGCCCTGTCGGTGCGGTTGCGGGGCGACGAGACCGAACGCCTGCACCGGGTCCACACCCACAACCTGGATGCCTACGAGCTCTATGTCCGCGCCAAGGCGACGCCGTTTCCCCCGATTCCCGAGCGCATCAACGCCGCCCGGGAGATGTTCGAGCAGGTCATGGAGATGGCCCCGGACTATGCCGGTGGATACGCCGGGGTCTCCTGGATGCTCGGATTCTCCGCCATTTTCGGCCATGTCGACATGGCCGAAACCGCGGCCCGCGCCGAGGCGCTGGCCCGCAAGGCGGTCGAATGCGACGACAGCTTTGGCTGGTCCTACGTGGCGCTTGCCCAGGCGCTGTTGCTGCAGGGGCGCCACGACGAGGCGATGATCGCGATCGACAAGGCCCACGCCCTCCAGCCGAACGATGCCGACACCCATGCCTACCGGGCCTTCTTCCTGGCCCTGTCCGGCCATCCCGAGCTCGGCGTGGATCCGATCGATCAGGCGCTTCGGCTCAATCCGCAGTTCGTCAACGGGCCGTATCTGAACCTGCGCTGCGTGATCAAGGCGATCGGGCAGGACTACGAAGGTGCCGTTGCGTCCTTCGAGCAAAATATCGCGCGCCATGGCCCGGTCGGCCCGCCCGTGCTGTGCTGGGCGGCGACGGCGTATTGGGCGCTCGGCCGGCGCGAGGAGGCCGCGCGCGTGGCGGCGCGGCTGGCCGAGAGGTTTCCCGCCTTCCGGCTTGAACACTGGAATTTCTTCGAACTCATCCGCTCGCCGGACGATCGCCGCCGCATGCACGATCTGATGCGCGCCGCCGGCCTGCCGGAGTGATGGCTATCGCTCGGTTGCAGCCGAGCGCCGACTGTCCGGTTGCGTGGTTATCACCGCGGCGCCGCGGCGCGCCGCAGCCGGTCGTTGATCGCTTCGCCCAGGCCCGTTTCGGGGATCGGCATGACCGCGATGGTGCCGGCGCCCGAGGCGTCCAGTTCGCGCAGGTAGGTGAACAGGTTCGCCGCCGCGTCGACGAGATCGCCGCGCTCCGACAGGTTGAGCACCGCCCTGGCCGCGTCCGCGCCTTGGGGCAGGGCAGGGCCGAAGGCCAGCAGCGCCTCGTCCGCGCCGACGCGGTCTGCGGCGAGCCGGACCTTGGCCCGCGGCGCGTAGTGGGACGCGAGCATCCCCGGCGCGGCCGGCGCCTCCGGATCGGGCCCCGTATCGCCGGCATGGCGGGCGAGGGGGGCGCCGAGGACGGCCTCGATCTCCCCGGTCGGGATGCCGCCCGGCCGCAGCAGGGTCGGCCGGTCGCCCGTACAGGCGACGATGGTCGACTCCAGGCCGACGCGACACGACCCCGCGTCGACGATCAGGGCGACGGAGTCGCCGACTTCCGCGCTTGCCGCCTCCGCCGTTGTCGGGCTCACCCGGCCCGACCGGTTGGCGCTCGGCGCGGCGACCGGCCGGCCGAGTTTCTCGATGATCGCGCGCGTCACCGGGCTGTCCGGCCATCGGAGAGCGACGGTGTCGAGCCCGGCCGTGGCGAGATCGGAAATGCCGGAGTCCGGGCGTTTCGGCACGACCAGGGTCAGCGGCCCCGGCCAGAAGCGGTCGGCCAGTTTCGATGCGGTTTCGTCGAAGATGCCGTGTGTTTCGGCCATGTCGCGGCCGCAAACGTGCGAAATCAGCGGGTTGAAGCGCGGCCGGCCCTTGGCGGCGTAGAGTCGCGCGACCGCCTCGCCGTTGGTGGCGTCCGCCGCCAGCCCGTAGACCGTCTCGGTCGGCACCACGACGAGCGCGCCGGCGGCGAGATGCCGCGCGGCGGCGCTCGTCCGCGTGTCGTATTCTTCAGGGGAAGTCTCGTTGACGTGCCAGAGTTCCATATCGAGCCGTTGACGATGCGCCCGCCAAGCCTAAAGTGCGCTTCGATCGCTGGGCTCGCTATAGGCCCGGCCGGGAGCGCGCCGTCAAGCGCGCGGAACCGTGGAATTCGCTTGTAGAATGTCAGGGAGGTTCGCTTGAGCTATCGCGCCCCGGTGTCCGACATCGCCTTCACCTTGCGCCATATCGCCGGTCTCGACGGCGAACTGGAGCGCGGCACCTTCGGCGATCTCAGCGCCGACCTGGTCGACGCCGTGCTCGAGGAGGCCGGCCGGTTCGCGAGCGAGGAGATCGCCCCGCTGAATGCGCCCGGCGACAAGTTCGGCACGCCGCTACGGGACGGCGCGGTCACCATGCCGCCCGGCTGGAAAGAGGCCTATGCCAAGTGGATCGAGGGCGGTTGGGCGAGCCTGACGGGCCCGGAGGACTTCGGCGGTCAGGCGTTGCCGATAGCCCTGTCGATCGCCACCCAGGAGATGTGGAATTCCGGCTCGATGGCCTATGGCATCGGCCCGACGCTGACCTTCGGCGCCATCGAGGCGCTTCATACCCACGCGTCGGATGAGCTGAAGCAAACCTATCTGCCCAAGCTCGTCTCCGGCGAATGGATGGGTACCATGAACCTGACCGAGCCGCAGGCCGGCTCGGATCTCGCCCTCCTGCGCGCCCGCGCCGAGCCGCGCGGCGACGGCACCTATTCGATCAAGGGCACCAAGATCTTCATCACCTACGGCGAGCACGACCTGACGGACAATATCGTCCATCTGGTGCTCGCCCGCCTGCCCGACGCGCCGACCGGCACGCGTGGTATCTCGTTGTTCCTGGTGCCGAAGTTCCTGGTCAACGACGACGGCTCGCTCGGTGAGCGCAACGACGTCTGGTGCCAGAGCGTCGAGCACAAGCTCGGCATCCACGCCAGCCCCACCTGCGTCATGGCCTTCGGCGACAACGACGGGGCGGTCGGCTGGCTGGTCGGCGAGGAGAACCGCGGCCTCAATTGCATGTTCACGATGATGAACAACGCCCGCCTTTCCGTCGGCATCCAGGGCGTCGCGATCGCGGAGACCGCCTATCAGCAGGCGCTGGCCTATGCCCACGAGCGCAAGCAGGGCCGGGTGCCCGGCATGAGCCAGGACGAGGCCGTGCCGATCGTCGCCCATCCGGACATCAAGCGCACGCTGATGACCATGCGCGCGCTGACGGCGGCCGCCCGCGCGATCTGCTACGAGACGGCGGTGGCGACCGATCTCGCCCATCGGTCCGCCGACGAGGCCGGGCGCAAGGCCGCGCAGGAGCGCGCCAATCTGCTGACCCCGCTCGCCAAGGCGTTCTCGACCGATATCGGCGTCGAGGTCGCCTCAATGGGCGTGCAGGTCCACGGCGGCATGGGCTTCATCGAGGAGACGGGCGCGGCCCAGCACCTGCGCGATGCCCGCATCGCCCCGATCTACGAGGGCACCAACGGTATCCAGGCGATCGATCTCGTCACGCGCAAGCTGTCGATGTCGGGCGGCGCGGCGGTGACGGCCTTTATCGGCGATCTGCGGGAGGTCGTCCGTCAGGTGGCCGAGGCCAACCACCCCGCCTTCGGCCGCATGGGCGATCGCCTCGACGCGACCATCGACGCGCTGGAGCGGGCGACGACGTGGATGTTCGAGGCGCTGAAGAGCAATCCCGATCACGCGCTCGCCGGTGCGACGCCCTATCTGCGGCTGATCTCGCTTGCCGGCGGCGGCGCCGCGCTTGCCCGTGGCGCGCTGATCGCCCATGGGCTGGACGCGAGCCCGGCCAACGCGGCACGCATCGCCACCGCCCGATTTTTCGCCGAGAATGTCTGCCCTGCGGCGGACGGCCTGGCGGAAACGGTCGTCGGCGGTGCCGACACGGTGCTCGATACCGACGCCGCGCTGGCGTCCTAGGCAAGTTCCGCAGTCGCGGGGATTCGCGGAGCAGGTGGAGAACCTGGCAGGAAAAAGCCGGGTCGGGAGGAACCGCAATGACGACGCTTCAGGGCAAGACCCTCTTCATCACCGGTGCGAGCCGCGGCATCGGTCTCGCCATCGCCCTGCGTGCGGCGCGCGACGGGGCCAATGTCGCCGTGGTGGCCAAGACCGCCGACCCGCATCCCAAGCTTCCCGGCACGATCTTTACCGCGGCCGAGGAGATCGAGGCCGCCGGCGGCAAGGCCCTGCCGGTCGTCTGCGACATCCGCGAGGAAGACCAGGTCAAGGACGCCGTGGCGAAAGCCGTCGATCGCTTCGGCGGCATCGACGCCTGCGTCAACAACGCCAGCGCCATCTCGCTGACCGGCATCCTCGAGACCGACATGAAGCGCTTCGACCTGATGCACCAGATCAACGCGCGCGGCACCTTCATGGTCTCCAAGTACTGCGTTCCGCATCTGGAGCAGGCGGAGAACCCGCATATCCTGATGCTGTCGCCGCCGCTCGACATGAAGACCAAGTGGTTCGCCCCGCACACCGCCTATTCGATGGCGAAGTTCGGCATGAGCATGGTGGTTCTGGGGCTTGCCGGCGAACTGAAGGCCAGGGGCATCGCCGTCAACGCGCTGTGGCCGCGCACGACGATCGCGACCGCCGCCGTCAGGAACCTGCTCGGCGGCGACGCGCTGATGCAGGCGAGCCGGACGCCCGACATCATGGGCGACGCCGCGCACGCCATCCTGTCGCGGCCCTCCCGCGACTTCACCGGAAATTTCTGCATCGACGACTCGCTGCTCCACGAGGCGGGCGAGCGCGATTTCGACAAGTACCGCGTCGATCCGTCCGTCGACCTGCAACAGGACTTTTTCGTCCCCGACGACAGCGTCGCCCCGGCCAGCCTGAAGAAGGTCGGCGCGTAGGCCGCGAACGGCTTTCCACGCCCTTCACCTACGTCCTGCGAAATTCTAGTTTGACCTCTTGATGACGCCGAGAAAGCAAGCAGCCCCGTGTCGACCCTCTATCTGACCCATCCCGATTGCCTGGACCACGACAACGGCTTCGGCCATCCGGAGCGCCCGGACCGGTTGCGCGCGATCGAACGGGCGCTGGAACACGAGGCGTTCCACAACCTGATTCGCGAGCAGGCCCCGCTCGGCACGCTGGAGCAGGCCGCTCTCGCCCATCCGCAGGCCTATGTGGAGAGGATCGCGGCCGCTGCGCCGGCGGAGGGTATCGTCCAGCTTGATGCGGACACATCCATGTCGCCGGGCAGCCTGCAGGCAGCGCTCAGGGCCGTCGGCGCGGCGACCACGGCCGTCGACGAGGTGATGGAAGGCAAGGTCCGCAATGCCTTCTGCGGCGTCCGCCCGCCCGGCCATCACGCCGAGAAGGTCAAGGCGATGGGGTTCTGCCTGTTCGGAAACGCGGCCGTCGCCGCCTACCACGCCAGGCAAAAGCACGGCGCCGAGCGGGTCGCCGTCGTCGATTTCGACGTCCACCACGGTAACGGCACCCAGGATATTTTCTGGGACGACAAGGACATGTTCTACGGCTCGACGCACCAGATGCCGCTATATCCCGGCACCGGCGCGATTTCGGAGACCGGCGCCGGCAACATCGTCAACGCGCCGCTGCAGCCCGGCGACGGCGGCTCCGAGTTCCGCGAGGCGATGGAGGCCGTGATCCTGCCGGCGCTGGAGCGATTCGCGCCCGATCTCGTGATCGTGTCGGCGGGATTCGACGCCCATGCCCGCGATCCGCTCGCCAACCTCAATCTGGTGGAGCAGGATTTCGCGTGGATAACCAAGCGATTGATGGAAATCGCCGACACCTCCTGCAACGGCAGGGTCGTTTCGCTGCTCGAAGGCGGCTACGATCTCCAGGGGCTTGCGCTTTCGGCCGCCGCGCATGTGCGCGCGCTGATGAGAGCGTGACGGGGCAAGTGTCGACAAGAGGTAGAAGAGGAAAAGAATGACGTCGCGAGTAGCCCCGGTACCGCAGGATATTGCCGATCTGTCCTTCGAGGACGCGCTGAAGAAGCTCGAGGAAATCGTCGAGCAGCTCGAAGGCGGCAACGTTCCGCTGGAGAGGTCCATCGAGATGTATACGCGCGGCGATGCGCTGCGGAAGCATTGCGAGGGGCTGCTGAAGTCGGCGGAAGCGAAGGTCGAGAAGATCGTCGTCAAGGACGGCGGGGCCGCCGGCACCGAGCCGCTCGACGTCGACTAGCCGCGCGTCCCGGGGGCCGGAGCTGGGCGCCCCGACCCGCGTGCCCTGGACCTGATCCAGGGCCCGGGGGCGCATGGCAGGGCCTCGCCGTTTCCCGTCTGGCCCGGACCGGCACCGGGCATCTCCTGCCATCGCCCGGATTACGCCTATTTTCTCAGTTTCTTAGCTGAAATCCGGTGCGGTCTAAGCCTGCGTCGGCGGAAATGGGGCCGGACGTGATCCTGTCCCCACGCGCAGGCGCGGGCACCCGCCTGCGCCTTGCGGTATTCCGACCGCCATGCCATAGGAACCGGCGCGGCGGCACGATTTTTGAGTAGAGGGCAGAATATGAGCGAATCCCGGGGTCTGATGGCCGGCAAGCGTGGTCTCATCATGGGGATCGCCAACAACCGTTCGATCGCCTGGGGCATCGCCAAGGCGTGCGCGTCGGAAGGCGCGAGCCTGGCGCTGACCTATCAGGGCGAGGCGCTGAAGAAGCGCGTCGATCCGCTCAGCCAGGAGCTCGGCGCGACCGTTGTCGGCCATTGCGACGTCACCGACGAGGCGAGCCTGGACGCCGTTTTCGAGGAATGCCGCAAGCTGTGGGGCGGCCTCGACTTCCTGGTTCACGCCATCGCCTTCTCCGACAAGGAGCAGCTCGACGGCCGTTACGTCGACACCACTGCCGACAATTTCAACAAGACGATGTTCATCTCCTGCTACTCCTTCACCTCGATCGCGCAGCGCGCGGAGAAGCTGATGGGAGATGGCGGCTCGATGCTGACGTTGACCTACTACGGCGCCGAGAAGGTGATGCCGCACTACAACGTCATGGGCGTCGCCAAGGCGGCGCTGGAGGCCAGCGTGCGCTATCTCGCCGTCGACCTCGGCGCCAGGAACATCCGCGTCAATGCCCTGTCCGCCGGCCCGATCAAGACGCTCGCCGCCTCGGGCATCGGCGACTTCCGCTATATCCTCAAGTGGAACGAATACAACGCGCCGCTGAAGCGCACCGTTACCATCGACGAGGTCGGCCAGTCCGCCCTATATCTGTTGTCCGACATGGGCCGCGCGGTGACCGGCGAGGTCCATCACGTCGATTCCGGCTACCACGTCGTCGGCATGAAGTCGGTCGACGCCCCGGATATCTCGGTCGTCAAGGACGAATGACGCCATGACAACGAACCGCCTCGTCCGGCTGAGGAGCCGTCCCGTCGGGATGGTCAGGCGCGACGATTTCGAGATCGTCGACGAGCCCGCACGCGACGCCGGCGAGGGCGAGTTCCGCGTCAGGATCGAGTACGTGTCGCTCGATCCGGCCATGCGCGGCTGGATCGCCGCCGGCAAGTCCTACGTGCCGCCGGTCGAGATCGGCGCGGTGATGCGCGGGTTCGCCGCCGGCCACGTCGATCAGTCCAACCATCCCGACTACAAGGTGGGCGATGCCGTCGCCGGCCTGCTCGGGGTGCAGCACTATGCGGTGTCGAAGGGCGAGCGCTGCTTCAAGGTCGATCCCACCAAGGCGCCGCTCGAGCGTTGGATCGGCGGCCTGGGCATGCCCGGCCAGACCGCCTATTTCGGCCTGCTCGAGGTCGGCAAGCCGAAGCCCGGCGAGACCGTCGTCGTCTCCGCGGCGTCGGGCGCGGTCGGTTCGATCGTCGGCCAGATCGCCAAGATCGTCGGCTGCCGTGCCGTCGGTATCGCCGGCGGACCGGAGAAATGCCGCTACGTGGTCGAGGAGCTCGGCTTCGACGCCTGCGCCGACTACAAGGGCGGTAACCTCGCCGAGGAGTTGAAGGCGGCCTGCCCGGACGGCGTCGACGTCTATTACGAGAATGTCGGCGGCGAGATCCTCGATACCGTGCTGCCGATGATGAACCTGTTCGGACGCATCCCGGTCTGCGGGCTGATCTCGGCCTACAACGCCACCGAACCACAGCCTGGCCCGAAGAACCTGCGCTCGATCCTGGTCAACCGCCTGACGATGCGCGGCCTGATCGTCTTCGACTTCCAGGACAGGATGGCCGAGGCCAACGAGAAGCTGGGCCAGTGGCACGCCGAAGGGCGGCTGAGGATGCGCGAGGACGTGCGGGAGGGCGGTATCGAAGCCTTTCCGGACGTGCTCAACCTGCTCTACACCGGCGGCAATTTCGGAAAGCTGGTCCTCAAGCTGTGAGCGAACTGAAGGCGTCTCTCTACCTGATCCGCCACGGCGAGACGGACTGGAACGTCGAGGGCCGACTGCAGGGCACCAAGGATATCGACCTGAACGCCCGCGGCCGCGCCCAGGCAGCCCGCAATGGCACGGTGCTCGCCGGGCTGTTGGAGACCGACGGGCTTGGGGAGACCGATGTCGACTGGGTGGCGAGCCCGCTCAGGCGCGCCCGCGACACCATGGAGATCCTCCGCCGGGAGATGGGCCTCGATCCCGCCGACTACCGCGCCGATCCGACCCTGCGCGAGGTGTCGTTCGGCGAATGGGAGGGCGAGACCCTGAAGGAAGTGAAGGTCCGCGACCCGGAAGGCCATGCCGCCCGCAAGGCCGACAAATGGGCCTATGTGCCCGCCGGCGGCGAGAGCTACGAGATGCTGTCGGCGCGCATCCGGCCCTGGCTCTACGGTCTGAGCCGCGACACGGTCTGCGTCGCCCATGGCGGCATCACCCGCGTCGTCCGCGGTATGCTGGAAGGTATCCCGAGCACGGAGATTCCGGTCACGCTCATTCCGCAGGACAAGATTTACGTCTGGCGCGACGGCCGGGCGGAGTGGATTTGAGCCGTGGCCGGGTCGTTTGACGCCGCCGCGGCCGCCTTCTAGAACGTTTCGGCCACATTCGGACCGCTTCGGCAATGTCACACAACACGTTCGGCCATCTCTTCCGCGTTACCACCTGGGGCGAAAGCCACGGGCCCGCGATCGGCTGCGTGGTCGATGGCTGCCCGCCGCGGATTCCGCTGACCGAGGCCGATATCCAGCCGTGGCTGGACAAGCGCCGGCCCGGCCAGTCGAAATACACGACCCAGCGCCGCGAACCCGACGCGGTGAAGATCCTTTCGGGCGTCTTCACCGACGCCGACGGCGAGCAGGTGACGACCGGCACGCCGATCTCGCTGATGATCGAGAATGTCGATCAGCGCTCCAAGGACTATTCGGCGATCGCCGAGAGCTACCGGCCCGGCCACGCCGATTTCGCCTACGAGGCGAAGTACGGCATCCGCGATCCGCGCGGCGGCGGCCGGTCTTCGGCCCGCGAAACCGCGATGCGGGTCGCCGCCGGCGCCGTTGCGCGCAAGGTCGTGCCGGGGCTGACGGTGCGCGGCGCGCTGGTGCAGGTCGGCCCCCATGCCATCGATCGCGCGCGCTGGGACTGGGACGAGGTCGACAACAACGATTTCTTCTGTCCCGACGCCGGCACCGCCGCGATCTGGGCCGATTATCTCGACGCCGTCCGCAAGGCGGGTTCCTCCACCGGCGCGGTGATCGAGGTTGTCGCCGAGGGCCTGCCGTCCGGCCTGGGCGCGCCGATCTATGCCAAGCTCGACCAGGACGTCGCCTCCGCGCTGATGTCGATCAACGCGGTGAAGGGCGTCGAGATCGGCGCGGGCTTTGCCTCCGCCGCGCTGTCGGGCGAGGAGAACGCCGACGAGATGCGGATGGGCAACGATGGATCGGTCCGCTTCATGTCCAACAACGCCGGCGGGATACTCGGCGGCATCTCGACGGGCCAGCCCGTCGTCGCCCGCTTCGCCGTCAAGCCGACCTCGTCGATCCTGACCCCGCGCCGGACCGTGACCCGTGCGGGCACGGACGCCGAGATTTCCACCAAGGGCCGTCACGATCCCTGTGTCGGCATTCGCGCCGTGCCCGTCGGCGAGGCGATGCTGGCCATAACGATTGCCGACCACTATCTGCGTCATAGGGCGCAGGTCGGCGCCTGAGTTTCGAGGAGCGTAAATGACAGAAGACATGCGCCGCGTCGCTGAAGCGATCCGCGCCTTCGAGCGGGGCGAGATCGTCGTCGTCACCGACGACAACGACCGCGAGAACGAGGGCGATCTGGTCGTGGCCGCCGTCCATGCGACACCGGAGAAGATGGCCTTCATCGTGCGCCACACCTCCGGCATCGTCTGCACGCCGATGGTGCGCGAAGAAGCCCGCAAGCTGCGGCTGGACCCGATGGTCTCCGACAACGACGCTCCGCATGGTACGGCGTTCACGGTCTCTGTCGACTACAAATTCGGCACCACCACCGGAATTTCGGCAGAGGACCGCTGCGCCACCGTGCGCGCGCTCGCCAATCCGAACGCCGGTCCGGCGGATTTCGTCCGCCCCGGGCACATCTTCCCGCTGATCGCAAAGGAAGGCGGCGTTCTCATGCGCTCCGGCCACACCGAGGCGGCCGTCGACCTGTGTCGGCTTGCCGAACTTCCGCAGGTCGGCGTCATCTGCGAGCTCGTCAACGACGACGGCTCGGTGACCCGCGGCGAGCAGGTTTCCGCCTTCGCCGAGACGCATGGCCTGAAGCTCGTCTCCGTCGCCGACCTGATCTCCTACCGCCAGCGCCAGGAGCGGCTGGTCGAGCGCATCGAGGAAGTCCATATCGACACCTTCGCCGGCCCGGCGACCGCGATCACCTATGCGACGCCGTGGGATCCGATGCAGCATCTGGCCGTCGTCTTCGGCGATATCCGAGATGGCCGCAGCGTTCCGGTGCGCCTGCATCTGGAGACGGTGCTCGACGACGTGTTCGGCGCCCACTCCCAGTTCGACGACATGGTCAAGCACATCGCCGAAGGCGGCAGGGGCGTCGTCGTCTACCTGCGCGAGGGATCGGTGGGCGTGGCCCGCGGCCGCAGCCTGCGATCCCGCCACGAGGACGAGGCGCACGCCACCGCCCAGTCCCGCGAGGAGCAATGGCTTGAAGTCGGGCTCGGCGCGCAGATCCTGCGCGACCTCGGCATCTCCACCATTCGCCTGGTCACCGCCACCCGTGCCCGCCACTATGTCGGCCTCGGCGGCTTCGGCATCGAGATCGAGGACACCGAGATCTTCGAGGGCTAGGGCGGCCGGTCGGCGCCCTAGACCGGCAGCGCCGTCGTGCGCTTGACCTCGCGCAGCGCCAGCGTCGAGTTCACCCGCATGACGCCGGGCAGGCGGGTGAGGACGTCCGTGTGGATCCGCTCGAGGTCGGCGGCGTCGCGATAGACGACGCGGACCAGAAAGTCCGACTGGCCGGCGAGCAGGTGGCACTCCGGGATCTCCGGTACGGCCCTGACCGCGGCTTCGAAGGCATCGAGCGCCTGCCGGCCCTGCTGGTCCAGCGTGATGAACACGAAGGCCGTCCCGGGCAGGCCGCAGGCCTTCTGGTCCAGGATCATCGCGTAGCCGGCGACGAGGCCGGAGTCCTCGAGAAGGCGCACCCGTCGCAGGCAGGCGGACGGCGACAGGCCGACCCGGTCGGCCAGTTCCGCGTTGGTCAGCCGGCCGTTCTCCTGCAGGGCGTGCAGGATCGCACGGTCGCGGGCGTCGAGCTCGATATGTGGCATATTATTCGAGCCTTCTCTCTAAACGTGGCGGAACGTTGCGCAAAATAAACAATCCACGGGTGATATTTCAATCACCTTGCGTAACGCCCGTGGCATGCTTTTTTCAATAGCGACGGACAGGCCGCCCGCCCGTTGGGCAGCGCATCGGCGTCGTGACAACCAATTTCGGGAGAATCCGCAATGCTGGTCGGTGTGCCGAAGGAGATAAAGAACCACGAATATCGCGTGGGTCTCGTTCCCTCGTCCGTTCGCGAACTCGTTCATCATGGTCACGACGTCGTCGTCGAGACCGGTGCCGGCGTCGGCGCCGGCCAGTCCGACGAGGATTATGTCGCCGCGGGCGCGACGATCGCCGGATCCGCAGACGAGATCTTCGCCCGGGCCGACATGATCGTGAAGGTGAAGGAGCCGCTGGCGGTGGAGCGCAAGAAGCTGCGGCCCGGCCAGGTCCTGTTCACCTATCTGCATCTGGCGCCCGATGTCGAACAGACCGAGGACCTGATCGCGTCCGGCGCGATCTGCATCGCCTACGAGACCGTGACCAGCCCGAACCGCACGCTGCCGCTGCTGACCCCGATGTCGGAGGTCGCCGGCCGCATGTCGGTGCAGGTCGGCGCCCGCTGCCTGGAGAAGGAGGCCGGCGGCCGTGGCGTCCTGCTCGGCGGTGTGCCGGGCGTGCCGGCGGGCGACGTGGTGATCCTCGGCGGCGGCGTCGCGGGCACCAACGCCGCGCTGATCGCGTTGGGCATGGGCGCGACGGTGACCGTAGTCGACCGCTCCGCCGACGTGCTGCGCCGTCTGGTCGCCGAGTTCGGCACCTCGATCCGCACCATGTTCTCCACCCGCGACGCCATCGAGACGCTCGTCACCGGCGCCGACCTGGTGATCGGAACGGTGCTGGTGCCGGGCGCCGAGGCGCCGAAGCTGGTGACCCGCGAGATGGTCGCCGGCATGAAGACCGGCTCGGTCATCGTCGACGTCGCGATCGACCAGGGCGGCTGCTGCGAGACCAGCCGGCCTACCACCCATTCCGAGCCGACCTACGTGGTCGACGGCGTGGTGCACTATTGCGTCACCAACATGCCGGGCGCGCTTGCGCGCACCTCAACCTTCGCGCTCAACAACGTGACGCTGCCCTTCGCGCTCGCCATCGCCGACAAGGGCTATCGGGTCGCGCTGGCCGAGGACCAGTACCTGCGCGACGGCCTCAACGTCATCGAGGGCATGGTGACCTGCAAGCCGGTCGCCGATGCCCAGGGCCGCGAATATGTGAAGCCGGAAGCCGCGCTGAAGCTCTGACGGGCTTTTTGAGCGCGGCGATCCGAAGGGCGGCCGACAGGGCCGCCCTTTCGTAAGTGCGATCAGTTCCGGTCGAGCGTCTTGGCCAGCCGCACGAGGCCGACGAACTCGCTGCGATAGCCGAACGGATCGGCGCCGCGCGCACCGGCCGCCAGGTCGGCAATCGCGTCGTAGCCATAGTCGTCGACGAACCGGTCGTGGCGCAGCGCCTGGCCGAAGGCCGCGACGCTCGCCGCAAAACGATAGTCGTCGGACAGCGCACCGATCGAGTCGCGCTCCATCGCCGTCGTCACCGGCACGGTGATCCGTGTGGAGGTGTCTTCGTCCGGCAGCTTGTAGCGCAGCTTCAGGAAGGCGTACTCGCCGGAGGTGTCGCCGGACGTGTCGGGTGAGGCGGCCGTCGCCGCGTCCGGGGCGGGTTCGCCGGCCGGGCCATAGCGCAGGTCGTCGACGAGCTGGGCCGGGCTGCCCGCCGGCGTGATCTCGTAGATCGCCGTCACCGTGTGGCCCGATCCGATGTCGCCGGCGTCGATCCGGTCGTTGTTGAAGTCCTGGGTGGCGAGCGCCCGGGTCTCGTAACCGATCAGCCGGTACTCGCTGACGGTCGCCGGATTGAACTCGATCTGCACCTTGACGTCCTTGGCGACGGTGAACAGCGCCGCCCCGGCTTCCTCGACCAGCACCTTCCGCGCCTCGTTGAGCGTATCGATATAGGCCGCCACGCCGTTGCCGTTCTGCGCCAGCGTCTGCATCAGGCTGTCCTGGTAGTTGCCCTGACCGAACCCGAGCACCGACAGAAAGATGCCGCTCTGGCGCTTCTGCGCGATGAAGGTCTTCAGCGCCTCGGGGTCGGACAGGCCGACATTGAAATCGCCGTCGGTGGCCAGAAGCACGCGATTGACGCTGCCTTCGCGCCTGGCCTCTTCGGCCAGCCTGTAGGCCGCCTCGATACCGGCCGCGCCGGCCGTCGAGCCGCCGGGCTGCAACGTGTCGATGGCGTCGAGGATCTTGGTCTTCTCGCTCGCGGACGTCGGCTCCAGCACCGTCCCGGCCTCGCCGGCATAGGTGACGATCGACACGGTGTCGTCGGCCCCGAGCTGGTCGAGCAACATGCGGAAGGCGGTCTTGAGCAGCGGCAGCTTGTCCGGCGCGTTCATCGAGCCCGACACGTCGATCAGGAACACCAGGTTCGTGGCCGGCCGTGCCGTCGGCACGACGTCATAGGCCTTCAGCCCGACATGCAGGAGCTTGGTGTCGGCGTTCCAGGGCGTGGGATAGACCGCGATGTTGGTGGAGAACGGCGTCTCCGCGTCCGCCGGCAGCGGATAGTCGTAGGGGAAGTAGTTGATCATCTCCTCGACCCGCACCGCGTCGCGCGGCGGCATCCGTCCCTCGGTCAGCATGCGCCGCACGAACGAATAGGCTGCCGTGTCGACGTCGACGGAGAAGGTCGAGACCGGCTCGGCCTTGACCGATTTCACCGGATTGGACTCGAAGGCCGTAAAGCTGTCGCGCGCGGCGTCCTGCGTGGCGATCACCTGGTCCGCCGGCGCCTGCGGCAGGATGCCGGGTGCCCGCTTCTCGGCCTGCACCGATCCGCCGGCCGGCGCCGGCCTGCCGGTGAGAGCCGGGTGGGCCGCTTCGTTCGCGGTGACGGCCCGCAGCTGCCCCGGCTCCGGGGCGGGGACGCCGACATCGGCGAGCTGGTCGGTCCTGTCCGGCGCCGGCGGCGGGCTCGGCTGCCCGACGGTCGGCGCCGATTTGCGTTCCGAGACCCGACCCCCGGCGTCGCGGTCTCCGCTGACGATCGTGTGCGGCCCCGTCGGGGCGAAGGGATAGTTTTCGAAGACCTGATAGGCGAGCAGCGCCGCTGCCGGCAGGATCAGTAGCGAGGCCGCGACGGGCGCGGAAATGCGGGTGTGGTCCATGAGCCATCTCCAAGGGTTGCTCCAAGCCCCACCCTTGAGACGACGCCTGTCGCCCGCGCCTTGGCGCTCGCGCGATTTTTCGTCCGCACGCGAAGCGTCGAATGCGGCAAGACCGGCCTGAATCGCTGCCGAACGGGCGTCCGCCGACGGCTCCGGCACGGTCACGTGTTTCAGCTTGTCGAGGTCGTCGGTCATTGCAGTTCGCCTTCGAGCAACGTTTTCAGGCGCCCCTTCGCTTTCGAGATGCGCCAGGCGATGGTGCCTTCCGCGCAGCCGAGCACGCCGGCGGCCTCCGCGTGGCTCAGCCCCTCCGAATAGACGAGCAGCACCACGTCGCGCTCCGCGTCCGGCAGCCGGTCCACGGCGTCCCAGAGGGCATCGGCGGGCGCGTCGCAATCGGCGGCTTGCGCCTGCGTCTCGGCCATGATGGCGAAGTCCGCTGCCCGTTTCTCGCGCCGGGCGCGCGACTTCGCGGCGTCCCGCACCGTGTTCAGCGTCACCCGGTAGAGCCAGCTCGTGAACGCCGAGCGCCCGTCGAACGAGCGGATCGCCTTGCCGAGCTTGACGCAGACGTCCTGGGCGTGGTCCTCGGCCTCGCCGACGTTTCGGCACCATTTGTAGGCGACGCGGAAGATGAACGGATAGTGCCGCGCCAGCAGCGCCGCGAACGCGTCGCGGTCGCCCTGCGCCGCCTGTTCCACCAGAGTCGCGTCGCTCGTTTCGGCCATCTCGACAGTATTAGACGACGGCGTTTGGCAAATCCTTGGCGGGCGGGGCGAATTTATTCCGGCGCCGTGGACCGGTCCCGCCTCGCAGCCGCCGGAACGATCGGCCGTGTCCGCCTGAGCGCGACCCCGAGCCGCCGCCCGAACCGCGGTTCGGCGATACGGATCAGCCTGTCGAGGTGGTTTGATCGTCGTCGGACGGATCTGAGCCAGCGACGCGCCGTCGAGCTGGTCGCGACGAGAAGGGCCAGCCCGAGCGCCATCAGCGGCGCGCCCGTCGGCAGCGGGGTCGGCACGGTGATGGCGCCGGCGATCAGCGCCAGGATGGCGAATGGCTTGAGGACGAGCGCGTAGAGCATCGTGTGACCGCGTTCGCCATATCGGAGATCTCGTTGGCGATTTGCGGACTATGCGTCGGCAATGTGAAGGCCGTGCGGCCGTTCTGTTACGGCTTCTTGAACGCCATGACCTTCGACACGAAGGCCGGGGTCGCGGAGACCGGCTCCAGGCCAGCCTCGCCGAACAGGGCGGTGAGGTCTTCCCGCGTATAGCTCTCGTAGAACGGCTCGTGGAAGCCGCTCGGGAACATCTCCAGCAGGCCGTCGTAGTCGGCCACGTCGCCCAGTTGCAGCGAATCCATGAAGACCAGCGTGCCACCGGGCTTGAGCACGCGGGCAAACTCGCGCGCCACGATGCGGCGGACCTTCGGCGGCAGTTCGTGGTACAGGAAGATGGTCGTCACCACGTCCTGGCTGTCGTCGGGCAGCGGCAGCGCCTCGGCGTTGGCGACGGCGAAGCGGGCGCGTCCGCGGCGCCTGAAGTGGCGGCGGGCCTCCTCGACATAGGGCTCCGACAGGTCGAAGCCTGTCGGCCGCACGCCGGGAAAGGCGTCGGTCAGCGCGCGCAGGAAGCGCCCGGTGCCGCACGCCACGTCGGTCAGGGCGACGGTGCGCTGGTCGCGGCCCTTCAGCGCGGCGTGGATCGGCACCAGCGCCTGGCGGCGCATGGCGTTGGCCGTGCCGTTGAACAGCACCTCGACCTGCAGGTCGTAGATCTTCGCCGACCCTTCCGAGAGGTAGCCGCCCGACTGGTAATGGAAGTTCTGCAGGTAGTAGCGCGGGAAGCGGCCGCGGAATTCCTCCGAGAACACCTCCTGGTGTGCCTCCTCGCGGCGGCGCGTGAAAATCTCCGGCAGGTCGAGGAAGAATGCGCGGCTGCGGTCGAACCGCTCCGGCAGTGCGCCGTCATGGTCGTTCGGCATCGGATAGATACCGGCCTCGACATTGGCGAGATCGCGGGCGAACAGGGCCGCGAGGTCGCGCCACAGCCGGTCGCGGTTCGGTGTCGGCTTCGTCGCGCTGCTCTGTCGCCGGGCGTCCGGGTGTTTCTCCTCGGCCATTCGCCTGAGCCGCCCCATGGCATAGCCGTGGGCCAGATACCAGGCGATGCGCGGGCCCTGACGAAGGCCGTAGCCGGCCCGCAGCCCAATCCGTTCGATCGCGGTCGCCATGCCTGTGCTCCTGATGTTCAGGTATCGCGCGACAGTTCTGCTACGGCCTCAATATGGGGTGAGTACAGGAATTGATCCACCGGTGTGATCCGGTCGACCCGATAGCCGCCGTCGACCAGGGTCTTGAGGTCGCGCGCCAGCGTCGCGGGATTGCAGGACACGGCGACGACCTTCGCGACGTTCGCGGCGGCGATCTCGCGCGCCTGCGCGTCGGCGCCGGCACGCGGCGGGTCGAACACCACCGCGTCGAACGCCGACAGTTCCCCCGCGCTCATCGGCATGCGGGCAAGATCGCGCTTGAGCGTTTCCATCGGTTTCACGCCCCTGGCGCGCCGGGCCGCCTCGGCGAGCGCCGTCAGCGCCGGACCGTCGCCCTCGACGGCCAGCACGCGCACCTGCCGCGCCAGCCTGAGCGCGAAGGTGCCGATGCCGGCATAGAGATCGGCGATGCGGCCGGCGCCGGCGACCGCGTCGCCCACCAGCCGGCCCATGACCGTCTCGGCGCTGGCGGCAGCCTGAAGGAAGGCGAGCGGTGGCAGGGCGATCTGCATCCCGTCGACGGTCACCGTCGGCTCGGCGAAGGTCATGACCGGCTCGCCCGCGATCGAGAGCCGTGCGATCCCCAGTTGCTGCAGCAACGGTGCGGCGAGCGGCGCCAGCGCGGGCGGGCGTGGGCGCGGGCCTTCGAAGGCGACGTCCAGGCCGGTATCGGTCGCGGTGACACCGATGCGGATCTCGCCCTTGAACGGCGTCAGCGGGCCGGCGAGCTTGGCGAGCCCCGGCAGCACATTGGCGATCTCCGGCCGCAGGATCGGGCATTCCTCGATGGCGACGATGCGATGGCTGTGGCGCGCGTGATAGCCGAAGACCGCCTGCTTGCCGACGCGGCGCGCCGCGAAGACCGCGCGCCGCCGCGACCCGGTTGACACCGGCACCACCGGCGCGACGGGGGCCTCGACGCCGCGCTGGGCCAGCGGCACGCGGAGTTGCTCGCGCTTCCAGGCGAGATAGGCCTCCGGCTTCATGTGCTGCAGGGCGCAGCCGCCGCAGGCGCCGAAATGCCTGCAGGTCGGCGCGGTGCGCGCCGGGCTTGTCTCCAGGATCTTCAGCGGCCTGCCGCGGTCGCCCGTGCGCTCGATCTCGACGCGCTCGCCGGGCAGCGTGAACGGCACGAAGACCGTGCCCGTCTCCGTCTCGGCGATCCCGTCGCCGAGATGGCCGAGCCGGGTGATCGTGACCGTTTCGACAGTCGATTTAGCCATGGCCTGCTCCCTTCCGCGCACCGAGCAGGAACTCCTGGTTGCCGTCTCCGCCCGCGATCGGCGAGGCGATCAGGCCGAGGACGGTCCAGCCCTGCGCGGCCAGCCAGTCGGCGATCGCGTGCGCGACCCGCTTGCCCTCGGCCGGATCGCGGACGATGCCGCCCTTGCCGAGTGCCTCGCGGCCGACCTCGAACTGCGGCTTGACAAGCGCCACCAGCATCGCGCCGGGCTCGGCGAGCGCCAGCGCGGGGGGCAGGGCCAGCCGCAGCGAGATGAAACTGACGTCGCAGACGACGACGGCGATCGGATCGGCGATATCGGCGGCCGTCAGCGCCCGCGCGTTCACGCCCTCGTGGCTGACCACGCGCGGATCCTCGCCGACCTCGGGGGCGAGCTGGCCGTGGCCGACGTCGATGGCGTGGATACGCGCCGCCCCGCGCGCCAGCAGGACCTGGGTGAAGCCGCCGGTCGACGCGCCGATATCGAGGCAGGTCTTGCCGGCGACATCGAAGGCGAAGGCGTCGAGACCCGAAACCAGCTTCAGCGCGGCGCGCGAGACCCATTCGAGGGCGGGGTCGTCGACGTGGATGGCCGCGTCGTCGGGGACCGCCGATCCGGGCTTGACGGCCGGGCGGCCGTCGACGCTGACCCGCCCGCGCAGGATCGCGTCGCGCGCGCGCGCCCGGCTCGGCGCCAGCCCGCGCCGCACCAGAACCTCGTCCAGCCGAACGCGAGGCATGGCGGTGATCCCTTCAGCTGATCAGTAAATCCACGGGACGAGCCGCTTCGTCCGCTCGCTGTAGCGGCGATAGTCGTCGCCGAAGGTTTCCAGCATCATCGCTTCCTCGCGTTTGATGCGGAACAGATAGAGCGTACCGAATCCGGCGAGCCCCGACAGGCCCGCGATCCAGTTGGGCAGCAGGAACGCCTGCGCCAGGGCCCACAGGAAGAAGGCGGTGTACATCGGATGGCGCACATAGGCGTAGACGCCCTGCGTGATCAGCCGATGTGCCTCGCGCACCTTGAGTGTCACCGACCAGTTGCGGCCGAGATCGCGATGCGTGCGGTAGAACAGATAGAGCGAGCCGGCGAAAAGGGCGGTCCCGATCCAACCCTGCGCCGGGCTGAAGCCGTAGTCCGCGACCCCGCCGAAGCCGAACAGGACGTAGACGAAGGGCACGACGCCGAGGCCGGTCGCCGAGATCGTCATCAACAGAAGCTCGACCCGGTCGGCCCGGTCGCGGCTGACGGCGGTCCGTCGCGAGCGGCGTTCGTGCGGGTACCGGATCACGTACCAGCCCACGGCCCCGACCACCCAGATGATTTCGGCGATGTCCGGGGTCATGGTGCCGGCCTCACGGTCCTGGAATCGCTCGCGGGGCCCTCCGCGTTCGGAAGATAACGGCCGTCTTCGGCGAAGTTGTCGATCGAGGCGGTCATGTCGTCGATGCGCGCAGCCTGGGTCATCGGCCCGCAGCAGGCCATGAAGAAGTCATAGTGGTAGCGTGCCCCGTTGCCCATGACGAACTGGCGGTGTAGCCGCAGGAAATTACCCTTGAAGAGCTTGTAGGACGCCTCGCCCAGCATCGATCGGATCCTGGCTGTGCGGATCACGGGCGCGCGCGGCGCCTTCAGCCCGAGAACCTTGCCCGGGTCGGTCCGGTAGAAATTGAGCGGATCAACCAGCGCGGTGTAGTCGATCCAGGCGATGTCGACGGCGTTCAGTACGCGCTCGATCGACCGGCGCAGGCCGCGCGCGGCCGGGTGCAGCGCGACCTTCAGAAGAGACGAGCCGACGGTCATCAGCGTGATCGGCGGCCCCGCCCTGGCGAGACCGGGATCGCGCTTCAGCGCCGCCGACAGCGTCTCCGCCGCCAGCACCGCGCCGAGACTGTGCCCGACGATGAGCACCTCGTCGGCATCGGTCTCCCGGACGGTTCTGCCGAAGTCCTCGGCGAAGACCCGGAGCCGCGCGCGGTAGCTGCGCCGCCGCCCCCAGGCGATGGCGCTGGCAAAGCTCCAGTCGTTCAGCATGTAGCGATAGCGCAGCCTGTCGCCGGGCCATCGCGCCAGCCCCCAGAAGATGGCGATGCCGAGCACTATGCCCGCGAACCACGGCATCGGCACGCCAAGCCTGGAGATACCGTAGACGATCGACGCGGCGATGGCGGCAAACAGCACCGACAGCGCGAACGGGTAGAAGGAAAACAGCCAGTATCGCCAGGCGACGACGATGTAGCGAAGGGCGGTGCCGGTCACGATGAAGTCGGCGAGGGCGAGGATGCCGGCGGGGATCGCGCGCCAGTCGGGCCGGGCGAAGTCCTCCTCGATCAGATCGTTCCAGGAATAGTAGCGAAGCTCGGTCTCGACGCGCCAGTTCGGCCCCTGTGCGACCACCGGCCAAACCTGAACAGCGGGATCGGAGTGGACAATCGGCTCTCCGACGGTCGTCGCGAAATTCCAGGTACGATCGAATCGTCCGATCTCCCGGGCGAACCGGTTATACTGCCCACTCGCCGAAACGTGCTCGTATCCGCCAAGGAATATGACGCAGCGTTTGCTGACGGTGTCGGAGGTCGCTGCCATGGCTTCGCAAACTAACGTGGGTTACCGGGCCCAATCGATAAATGCCGAACCGGACTGGCGCAATCGTTCACGTACCGCGAAAGGAAAGTGCTGGGGCCAAGGCATGCGGGATCGAATCGCTGACGGTCACGTTAAAAATAGACGGGCCCCATGTGCACCGGGTACTGCTCGCCGAGTCGGGTAGGAGACTGACTATACCGGGTGTCCAACGTCGGAGCGACTGAACATGTTGCTTGGTATCCTGAAATCTCCGTTGCCGGCAACCGTGTTGGCCGTCGGTCTCGCATTTGGCGCGGTCGCACCGCTTCCGAATACGGCGGCGGCCGGGGCGACACAGACGCAACCGCGGATGGCCAAGGCCAGCGACCGCACCGGGGAGGTCTATCTGTTCCGCGGAATCCTGAACGTGTTTTCGCAGGGAATGGACAGGCTCGGCGCGCGTCTTCGAGACCAGGGGTTTCAGGTCAGGGTGCTGAACCACTCGAGCTGGAGCACGGTGGCCGCAGAGATCGCCGCGCGTCGAAAGGACGTCCGCAACCCCGAGCCGGTGTTCCTGATCGGTCATTCGCTCGGCGCCGACGCGGTGATCCTTGTCGCCGAGCGGCTGAAGGATCATGAAATTCCCGTCGCACTGGCCGTGACATTCGATCCGGTCCATCCGCGGCCGGCACCGGCCAACATCCGGCGTTGCGTGAATTTCTTTCAATCGGACAACGGCTTCGGAGCTGCCATCAAGCCCGGCCCCGGCTTTCGATCCGCTCTCGTCAATATGGACCTGAAGGATCGAAGGGATCTCGGCCATGTCAGCCTGGACAAGGCCAGCTTCCTTCACGACAAGGTCATCACCGAGATGATGCGGCTGTCACGGCCGATCCGGCGCGGGAGTGCAGGTTGACCTGCCTCGATCGGTTTTGACAGCGCCCCACACCGCCTTTCGACGGCGCGGGGTGCTGGGGCTACCGGATATAGTCTATCGTTCGAGGCGAAGTTTGCTGAGGTCGTAGGCGATCTCGGCGAATACCGTCTCCAGCTCGCTGGGCGAGGGGTTGTCGAAGTACAGGTTCGGGCTTGTCGCGCAATCGCGGAACAGGGTCTGCAGGCTCTGCGATTTCAGGTCGAACAGGATCGTGTAAACCCGAATTTCCTTGTCCTTCACCGCCCGGCAGATTTCCGCGACCTTGTTGTCGACCTCGTCGGCCGCGCGCAGGTGATGCGTCGTGCCGAGCCGGTTGCGAGAGAGATAGTTGTACGGATTGTAGTCCGAATAGTTCAGGTTGTTCGACTGTTTTGAGACGATGTTCTCGCCGTCCGACAGGAGCACGATGGCCTTTAGCGTGTCCTTCTCTTCGTAGCCGACACCCTCGGTGAAGGGCACGGACGGTGAAAGCACCCGCCAGCCCCAGACCAGGCCTTGCGCGATATTCGTGCCCGATCCGCTCCAGTGCGACATGTCGGCGATATCGCTTTGCAGCGCCTGCGTGTCGTTGGTCAGCGGAAGGATCGGCTGGCCGCAGGACTTGTTGGGGCCGGTTGTCTCCGGTGGCGTATCGTCGATATCGGCATTGAAGCCGTTGTACTTGCCGGTGAAGAGCTGGCGCTCGTCGTTGCCGGCGATCTGGTCGGCCAGATAGTCGTTGTGGAAGTTCGACGAAAGATCGGGTTCGTCCGGCCAGAACCACGGCACCCAGAGAGTATCCGGGTTGGCGCTGCTCGGAGGCGTATCGTTCGTGTCATAGGGTTCGGGACGCGCTTCCACGCAGCCTTTCCAATCGACGTTCGGCATGCCTTCGAACAGTTTGAAATGATTGGCCGGGAGGGGTTCGGGGCCTGAGCCGCCGCTGGTGCCGCCGCCGTCGTCACCGCCACCGGATCCGCCGCCGCCGCCCCAGCCGCCGCCCCACCAGCCGACGCCGCCGGATCCACCACCGGATCCACCGCCACCGGATCCGCCGCTGCCCCAGCCGCCGTTGCCGCCGCTGTAGCCGTTCCCGTCGCCGTTGCTGGTGAGCGTTTCGTCGAAGTTGATGCCGTGATAACGCGACTGGCCCTTCTCATCCATCCAGGTCGAGGAGAACTTGCCCGGCGCCTTGATGTTCACCCCGGTAACGAAGGGAACGAGAGCGATCTTGACCCGCTCTGCGGCACGCTCGCCTTCATACATGATATCGACCAGGGACGAGGCGGCGGCGCGCAACGCTTCCATCTTGCCCTTGCTGCCCATCGAGCCGGTATTGTCGAGGACGAGGGCCAGTTCGACCTTTTTCTGTTCCCGAACCACCGCGCTCGACGTGTCGAAGCTGACCAGCTCGATGCCGAGCAGACCCATCAGGGTCGTCGGCAGGCTGCCGGCGAGATCGGCGGAGATACGGCTGCCGGACTGCTTGAAACCGGTGATGGTCCAGGTGCCCTGAAAGCCGAGTTTCTCCAGTTGCGCGTCGATAAACGACTTCAGGAACTGCTGGGCAGCGGCGTCGCCGCGCGGCGGCGAACTGCCTAGCGCCAACAGCGCGGCGTCGAGCGACGAGAGCAGCTGTGCGCGCGCCGAAGTCGTGCGCTTGTAGTCGATTGCGGCGCCTATCATTGCGACGATGGGGAGAAGCACCATCGCGAAGATGATCGCGACATTGCCCCGACGGTCGTGCAGAAATCTGCGGCTTAACGACGTGAACACGGTTGTTGCCTCACTGCTCCCAGATTTGGAAGCAAGATAGGTACGTCGTCTCAACGGGGGACTAATCGGTCCTGTCGATTTGATTTCAAATTGATCTATCGGGCTTTACGCTACCGGGCCCGTCGCGCACTGTGCCGATAGTGTCGTTTGAGCACGCAATGCTTGCCTTTCCGGCCGTCGCGAAACGCCGGACTATCGTCAACGGGACAGGAGAGGAACTCAGGCCAGCCGGGTCGTTTCGCTGGCTGCGTCGCGGCCGAGCGCTTCAAGGGCCTTCGCGACGATGCCCTGCGCATCGAGTCCGGCCTTGGCGTACATCGCGGCCGGACTGTCCTGATCGATGAAGGTATCGGGCAGCACCATCGCCCGTACCTTCAGCCCCCGGTCGAGCTGTCCGTCCTCTGCAAGGAACTGCAGGACATGACTGCCGAATCCGCCGATCGAGCCTTCTTCCACGGTAATCAGCACTTCGTGGTTGTTGGCCAGCTGGCGGATCAGGGCGTGATCCAGCGGTTTGGCGAAACGGGCGTCGGCCACGGTCGCCGGCAGGCCGTAGGAGCCAAGCTCGTCTGCCGCCTTCAGCGCCTCGCCAAGGCGCGTGCCCAGCGACAGGATCGCCACCTTGCCGCCTTCGCGCAAAATCCGGCCCTTGCCGATCTCGAGCGGCACGCCGGCCGCGGGCATCTCCGCGCCGACGCCTTCGCCCCGCGGGTAACGCAAGGCCGAGGGGCGGTCGTCGATTGTGACCGCGGTCGCCACCATGTGCTTCAGTTCCGCCTCGTCGGCCGCCGCCATGATGACGAAGCCGGGCAGGCAGCCGAGATAGGCGACATCGAAGGCGCCGGCGTGGGTCGGCCCGTCGGCACCCACCAGGCCTGCGCGATCGATGGCGAAGCGGACCGGCAGCGACTGGATCGCCACATCGTGGACGACCTGGTCGTAGCCGCGCTGCAGGAACGTCGAGTAGATCGCCGCGAACGGCTTGTAGCCTTCCGTCGATAGCCCCGCCGCGAAGGTGACGCCGTGCTGTTCGGCGATGCCGACGTCAAAGGTGCGGTCCGGGAACGCCTTGCCGAAAAGGTCCAGGCCGGTGCCGGACGGCATCGCCGCGGTAATGGCACATATCTTGTCGTCCTTGCGCGCCTCCTCGACCAGGCTTTCGGCGAAGACCTTGGTGTAGCTCGGCGCCTTGGCCGCGCCCTTGGCCTGCTCGCCGGTGACGACGTTGAAGCGGGAGACGCCGTGATACTTGTCGTCGGACTTCTCGGCCGGCTCGTAGCCCTTGCCCTTCTTGGTGACGACGTGGACGAGGATCGGTCCCTCCTCGGCGTCGCGCACGTTCTTCAGGACCGGCAGCAGATGGTCGAAATTGTGCCCGTCGATCGGACCGACATAGTAGAAGCCAAGTTCCTCGAACAAGGTTCCGCCGGTCACGAAGCCGCGCATGTGCTCGACCCAGCGGGTGATGAACCGGTCGACCTGCTTGGGCAGGTGCGAGGTCAGCTTTTTGCCGCGCCGCCGGATCGTCATGTAGGTATGGCCGGTGATCGAGCGGGCCAGATAGGCGCTCATCGCCCCCACCGGCGGGGCGATCGACATGTCGTTGTCGTTGAGGATGACGATCAGGCGCTTGTCCATGGCGCCGGCGTTGTTCATGGCCTCGTAGGCCATGCCGGCCGACATCGCCCCGTCGCCGATCACGGCGATGACGTTGTTGTCGCGCCCGCCGAGGTCGCGCGCCACCGCCATGCCCAGGCCCGCCGAGATCGAGGTCGACGAATGCGCGGTGCCGAACGGGTCGTATTCGCTTTCCGCCCGCTTGGTGAAGCCGGACAGGCCGCCGCCCTGCCGCAGCGTGCGGATGCGGTCGCGCCGCCCGGTGAGGATCTTGTGCGGATAGGCCTGGTGGCCGACGTCCCACACCAGCCGGTCGTCGGGCGTGTTGAACACGTAGTGCAGCGCCACCGTCAGCTCGATGACGCCGAGCCCCGCGCCCAGATGCCCGCCGGTTACCGAAACCGCGTCGACCATCTCCTTGCGCAGTTCGTCGGCCAGCTGGGTCAGCTGCGACTCATCGAGCCTGCGCAGGTCTTCCGGCAGGTGGACTGTGTCGAGCAACGGCGTGTTCGGAGACGTCATGACAGCGAAGGGGTCCGGTGTTGAATGGGGTCCGTTGAGGTTACGCCAGGACCCCAAGCGTTACACCAGCTTTATATAGGGTGCCAAGGCCGCAACGTCCGAAACCGGGCTTGCCCGTGGCGAACGGTCGCGATCCGGGTCGCCGGAACGTCAGGCGTCGACCACCGTGACCAGCGTTCCGCTCTCGTCGATGGTGCAGCGGGCCCGCTTGCCGGCGACGTCGAGCTCGACGTCGTAGCTGCTCTGGCCGGACCGGGCGGAGGACACCGGGAGTATCTTCTCCGCCGGCGTCGAATAGACGTTCGCCGCTTCCGCCGCGCACAGAAGCTGCAGGTCGGCCGGCGCGGTCTCCACCGCGGCCCGCACGCTGTTCGCCTGCGGTGCGGCGACCTGCTGTCCCTGCGAGCAACCGAGGCTCAACAAGGCGACGCCGGCGAGCGCGATCCACGCCCCGGCCCTGGGATAGGCTTCGTTCATGCTGGTTTCTCCCCCCGCGCTGTCCGGTTATGGCGCCTCAGACGCCCTTGTAGAGAGCCGCGCCCTGCATCAGGACGATGACCTTCGCGCCGACCTCGACGCGCCCGTATAGGTCGATGATGTCGTCGTTGTTGAGGCGGATGCAGCCGGACGACACGTTGAGGCCGATCGACCAGGGTTCCGTGGTGCCGTGGATGCGATAGATTGAATCCCGGTTCCCCTCGTAGAGATAGAGCGCCCTGGGGCCCAACGGATTGTCGGGGCCGCCGGGCATGCCGTTGGCGTACTGCGCGGCCTTGGGATCGCGCGCCACCATCTCCGCCGGCGGCGTCCACACCGGCCATTCCGCCTTGCGCCCGACATTGACGATGCCCGCCCAGCCGAAGCCCTCGCGGCCCACGCCGATGCCGTAGCGCACGGCCTGGAAGTCGGGCAGCACCAGGTACAGGAAGTGCTTGTCGCCGTCGATGACGATGGTGCCGGGCTTCTCGGCGGTGCGGAAGGTGACGATCTTGCGCTGGAAGGCGGCCGGCGTCTGGCCATGGCGCTGAAAATACAGGATCGCCCGGCGCGGATCGTAGTCTTCCCATTTGCGGGTATCGGGATTGTAGATCTGCGTATTGACGTTGAGCGCGGCCGCCGATCCCGCCGCGAACACCAGCCCGGCCAGGGCGTAGCGGCCGGCCCGCGCCCCAAAGATGCGCGTCCGGAGGAGTCGCGAAAGAAGCCCCATCCGCTTGGTCGTCCCCTTGGTCGTCCCCTGCATATGCCACTCCCTACTGCTTGGCCGCGTTACGCCAGCCGGAAATCCGGTCCTCGTTCTGCGCGATCCATTCCGCCGCGAAATCGTCCGGGTCGCGCCGCTCCACGATCAGGGCGTAGGTCATCTCCGACACCGTATCGACGTCGAGCCGGATCGCGTCGAGAAACGCGGCGACGTCGGGCCGCTCCTGCGCCAGCTTGGCGGAATAGTTGATGTGGAAGAAGGACGGCGGCCAGGCGACGGCGGCGCTCGACTTCTCCAGCCAGTCCGGGTCCTGTTCCGGAGTCACGACGGTCCACTTGCGCGGGTCGTAGGCCGGCTCGTCCAGAAACACGATATCGTGCAGTTCGAAGGTGTGATGCGGCTCGTAGCAGAAGAACACGAGCGGCTTGTCGGAGGCCATCGCCGCGTCGATCGCGGTCACCGCCACCTCTTCATCGGCTTCGAGCAGGTCCATGGTCTGGTCGTAGCCGTAGCTGCGCGCACGAATTCTCTCGATCCGAGTCGACGACCAGTCCGGCGCCCCGATCCAGATCTCGCCCTTGCCGTTGCCGTCGGTGTCGAACAGGGCTGCTTTCTCCGGGTCGGCGAGGTCGGTGACAGACCGGATGCCGCGTTCGCGGGTCGCCTGCGTCACGCAGATGCCCTGCCGGGCGGGCACGCCCTTCGGGCTCATGACCACGGACTTGCGTCGCAGAACGTACTCGGCGTTGAGGGCGGTGTGGTTGGGTAGCCAGACTTCGGGATGAACATCCTCGGTTCCGGCATCCATGGCCGCGAAGATCGCTTCGTTGGTGCCCTCCGCGAGGTCGACGTCGAGATCGAACTCGTCTTTGAGAAGCGCCCCCAGCATATGGGCGGTGACGGTTGCCGACGACCAGTCGGGCACCCCGATGACGACGTCGGAGGCCGCTGCCGAGCCGGTCCACGAGGCCAGCAGTGCCGAAACCGCGAGTAGTTTCCTCAACCTGTTCATCCGTCCCGTACCCCGAAGACGATGGTCACCCCATGATCGCGACGCTCCGCGCTTACCGTGCGAAAGCATCCCCGCAGCGCTATCTTAGTTAAACGGTTCAAGAGTTCGCAGTGAAATATTTTGCGGAATAAACACCAAGTCGTCGGTGTTCACATTCGCGTGAAGTCTGGCTGACGGCCGGGAATCCCGGCGAAAGGAGCGGGAGCGGGCGTGTCGAGCGACGCATTCAAGGCGGACGTGGCGGCGCAGGCGCCGTCGCTCAGGCGCTATGCGCTGGCGCTCACCCGCGACCGCGACCTCGCCGATGATCTTGTTCAGGACACGCTGGCGCGGGCGTTTTCGCGCGAACACCTGTGGCGCGGCGGTTCCCTGCGGGCCTGGTTGTTCACCATTCTGACCAACCTAGACCGCAACCGGCGCAGGGCGCTGGCGGCGAGGCCGGGGACCGACGAGTTCGACGAGCGCCGGTTCGGCACGCCGGCGGGCGATGCGCTGGCCCGGCGCGCCATCGAGCGCGGTGTCGCCGCGCTGCCGGCGGAGCAGCGCGAGGTCCTGCTGCTCGTTGCGCTCGAAGGTCTGAGCTACCGCGAGGTGGCGCAGGTGCAGGATGTTCCGATCGGTACGGTGATGTCGCGGCTGTCGCGCGCCCGCGCGGCGCTCAGGGTGGCGCTCGAGGGCGGGCCCCGGCCGCAATTGAGGAGAGTGAAGTGACGGACGAGAAGACCGTCTCGGAGGACATGCTGCACGCCTATGTCGACGGCGCCTTGGCGCCCGAGGACGTCGCGCGTGTCGAGGCCTGGCTGGCGGGCCATCCCGAGGAGGCCGCTGCCGTTGCCGCCTGGCTCCGTCAGAATGCGCTGATCCGCGCGGTATTCGCCCCGGAAAAGGGCAGCCCGGCAGAAGGCAGACCGGAGGAGGGCGCTCGAGAGGCGCGCGCCCCCGACGCCGTCGCCCGGGAGAGGGAAGCGGACGTCGACGCCCTTTCGCCGGATGCGGCCGACACCGGCCCGGTTCCGGCCGCGGGCCGCCCGCGTTGGCGCATGGCGATTGCCGCGTCGATCGCGACCTTCGCCATCGGCCTGGGCGCGGGCATCGGCATCGGTACATACGCGCCTGGCCTACGCCCCGAGGCGCCGACGATCGCCGCCCAGGCCGAGACGGCCTACCGCGTCTACACCGTCGAGAAGCGCCATCCCGTCGAGGTCGGCCCGGACGAACGCGAGCATCTGGTCAAGTGGCTGTCGAACCGGCTCGAGACCCGGCTCGCCTTGCCGGATCTCGAAGCGGAAGGCCTGACGCTGGTGGGAGGCCGGCTGACGACGGGCGGTCGCGGCCCCGCGGCCCTGTTCATGTTCGAAGCCGGCAATGGCGACCGCTACACCGTCTACGTGACCCGGGCGGCGCGTGCGGACGAAACGGCGTTCCGTTTCGACCTGAACGGCGATATCGGCGCGTGCTACTGGCTCGACAGGGGCGTGGCGGTGGTCGTCAACGGACCGGCCGATCGCGATCGCCTGCAGGCGATCGCCAACCGGGTCTACGACGCCTACGAGGGCGCGCGCGACACCGATCACGCAGGGTGATCGACATCCCTGGAATGGACATTCTGGGAATGGACTTCCGGAGTAGGGATCTTCGGGGGCGTGTAAACGCCGCCTACTTGCGCGGGTCGTAGGGCTTGCCTTCGCGCCACGCCGTCATCAGCGCCTCGAGATCCGGGTCGGGCGTCTCCGGCAACACGATGCGCAACGTCACGTAAAGGTCGCCGTGGCCGTGCCCATCGGTATGGCCCGGCTTCGGCAGGCCCTTGCCCTTCAGCCGCAGCGTCCGGCCGCCCGACGAGTTCGGCGGGATCTTCAGCTCCACGGCTCCGCCGAGCGTTGGCACGCGCACGATCCCGCCCAGCACCGCCTCGTAGAGCGACACGGGCAATTCTTGCCTGAGATCGTGACCGTCGACCTTGAACAGGGGATGCGGCTTGATCTTGACGGTGACGAGGGCGTCTCCGTCCTTTCCGCCGAACTGGCCCGGATGGCCCTGGCCGCGCAGGCGGATCTGCTTGCCATCCTCGATACCCGCGGGGATCTTGACGTCGACGTCCTTGCCGCTTGGCAGCCGCACCCGGCGCGTCGCGCCTGTGGCCGCGTCGGCTAGGTCGATCGAAACCGCCAGCGTGACGTCCTCGCCCTTGGTGCCGCGCCGCGCGCGCTGGCGCGTTCCCGCGCCGCCCATTCCGGGGCCCCCCATTCCGGCACCACCCATTCCCGGGCCAAAACCGCCGCGGCCGCCTCCGCCCATGCCGAAGATCTCGCTGAGCAGGTCGTCGGGATCGATGCCGCCCGCGCCCGTACCGCCGGGCCCGCCGCTCGTATAGCTCCAGCTGAAGCCGCCCGGGCCGCGACGCGCCCCGCCGCCGGGGTGGACACCCTCGAAACCGGCGAAGCGCGGATTGCCGTCCGCGTCGATTTCGCCGCGGTCGAACTGGGCCCGCTTGTCCGTGTCGTTCAGGAGGTCATAGGCCGCCGTTGCCTCGGAAAAGCGTTCCTTGGCCTTCGGATCGTCGGCATTGGTGTCGGGATGGTATTGCTTGGCGAGCTTGCGATACGCCTTCTTGATCTCGCCGGCGCTCGCCGAGCGGGACACGCCAAGAATCTCGTAAGGATCACGCGCCATCTATCGCTACCGGGGATTCGGACATTGGAAGAATTTATTCCCATGCCATGTGGGGATTTATAGCGAAAACGCAAGCCCTGCGAATGGCCCGGGGGCCAGACGACCAGTCCGTCAGCGCCCGTCGCCGATCGGCTTCACGTTCCAACCGCCGCCGTCGCGCTGGCACGCCTTGGCGGCGATGGCCTGTTCCCGGGCATAGGCGATCGCGGTGATGGCGAGTCGGCGGCAGACGGCGCCGTCGTCGTCGAAGAAGGCATCGACGGCGGTCACGGTGCCCTCCATTTGCAGTTCCTCGCCGGCTGCGGGGCTCTTCCAGGCGAAGGCTTCGCCATCCTCGCCGTTTTCGGCTGCCGAGACCAGCGCCGCCTTCAGCGCGGCCCAGGCCCTGGTTCCCACGCGCTCCTCCACGCCGTCGTCGACCACCTCGGTGGGGACCGATCCGGTGATTTCGAGCGGCTCGTTGCTCTCAGTGAGTGATGCCAGGGGCAACTCCACGGGAAGCGAGCACGCCGCGGACAGGCTTGCGGCCAGCGCAATGGCTGCGATGCGTGCGAAGGCCGCGTTTCGGAGACGGCGGGATCCGCTTGATCTCGTCAAGCAGGGGTTCGTCCGATATATCGATTTACCAGGCATTGATGCCGAAACGCCATTTTGCAGCCGGCAAGAGCCGGCGGGAGTGCGATCTTGGTTATGGATTCGACCGTGGAAGGGTTAAATTCCGGTAACGCTGCCGATGTCGGCGAGCCGTTCAAGCGCTTCGGCGAATGGCTGGCGGAGGCCGAAAAGAGCGAACCCAACGATCCGACCGCCGTGGCGCTGGCGACCGTCGACGAAGACGGCCTGCCCAACGTGCGCATGGTGCTGATGCGCGGTTACGACGAGGCCGGGTTCGTGTTCTTCACCAATTTCGAAAGTGCCAAGGGGCGCGAGATCCTGTCGGCCGGCAAGGCGGCGATGGGGTTTCACTGGAAGAGCCTGCGCCGCCAGGTGCGCGTTCGCGGCCCGGTCGAGACGGTTTCGGACGAGGAAGCCGACGCGTATTTCACCTCGCGTCCGCGCGGCAGCCGAATCGGTGCCTGGGCGTCGCAGCAGTCGCGACCGCTGGAAAGCCGGATGGCGCTGGAGAAGGCGGTGGCGCGCTATACCGCGAAGTTCGGCGTCAGCGAGATCCCGCGTCCGGCCTATTGGTCCGGCTTCCGCATTCGCCCCGTCGAGATCGAATTCTGGCGCGACGGCGCGTTCCGCCTGCACGATCGGCACGTCTACCGTCGCCCCGCGCCCGAGGGGCCGTGGTCCGTTGACCGGCTCTATCCGTAGCCAAGGGCGCCAGAGGAAACCGACATGACGCTATCCAACGAACCGCGCAAGACACTGATCCTGACCGGCGCCAGCCGCGGTATCGGCCACGCAACGGTGAAGCGCTTCTCGTCCGCCGGCTGGCGGGTGATCACCTGTTCGCGCCATTCCTTCCCCGAGGATTGCCCCTGGGAGGCCGGCCCCGAGGACCACATCCAGGTGGATCTCGCCGACCAGCACAACACCGTCGCGGCGATCGCCGAGATGAAGGAGCGTCTGAAGGCCGACGGCTCGCGCCTGAATGCGCTCGTCAACAACGCGGCCATATCGCCGAAGCAGGCCGGCGGCGGCCGCATGGGCACGCTCGACACAGACGCCGACGACTGGAAGACGGTGTTCAACGTCAATTTCTTCGCGCCGATCATGCTGGCGCGCGGCCTTTTGGACGAGCTCACCGCGGCGCGGGGGGCGGTCCTCAACGTGACCTCCATCGCCGGTAGCCGCGTCCACCCCTTCGCCGGCTCCGCCTATGCCACGTCGAAGGCGGCGCTCGCCGCGCTTACCCGCGAGATGGCGAACGATTTCGGCCCGCTCGGCGTGCGCGTCAACGCGATCGCGCCCGGCGAGATCGATACGTCGATCCTTTCGCCCGGCACCGAGAAGATCGTCGAGCAGATCCCGATGCGCCGTCTCGGCACGCCCGAGGAGGTCGCGAAGATCATCTATGTCCTGTGCACCGAGACCTCGTCCTACGTGAATGGCGCCGAGATCCACATCAACGGCGGCCAGCACGTGTGACGCACGGTCGTTCGCGTCACACGAAGCTTTGACTGGCGTGCGGCGCTGGTTTTCCGGCAGAAAACCCTGAGCCGTGGAAGCGGCCCGATAAAGGGGGGCTGCCGTTGCTGTTGCCGATCGATGTCATCGCCCTGGCCGTCGCGCTCGGCGCTCTGGCGGGCAAGTCGCCGGCGTCGCGGTGGCTTGCGCTCGCCCTGCCGGTGCCGCTCATTGTCGCCATAGCGGCCTCGATCCGGGCGATCTCCTTGCCGTGGTGGGGGGCTCCGGCCGCTGCGCTTGGAGTTGGCGTGGTCGTTTATTCCGGTGCGCGGCCCGGCGGTCTGGTGAGCCAGCTCGTCATCGCCGTGAGCGCCTTCATCCTCGGGCTGGCGTTCGGGCCGTCGCTCTTTGCGTCCGATTGGCGCTCGGGGGCCTTTTTCCTTCTGCTCCTCGCGCTTGCCGCCCCGATGCTTCTCACGCTGTGGGCCTCCCTGCGCGGTGGAGCGTGGGCCTGTCAGACCGACCGGCTGCTCGGCGGCCTCTGCGCCTTCGCCGGCGCCGCGCTTTTGATCCTGGGGAGGGCGGTATGACGCGCCGCCTGGCCCCCGTCGCGGCTCTGGCGGCGCTCCTGGCGGGCGCCGCAACAGTCTATGCCCAGGCGGCCCACGCCCAGGCGCGCCTGCCCGACGGCGGCACCGCGCGGGCCGGCGGTTCGGGCGTCGTCGAGGCCCACTATGTCGCGCCGACGGCTCGCTACGCGCACGGCGTGCTCGGCGACGCGATCGAGGCCGGCGGCCTTGCGGTGCGCGACGCGGCGGGCCGGCGGCATGTCCTCATGCTGTCCGGGGACTCCGTCTTCGAGGACATCACGCCCCGGCTCGCCGATCTCGACGGCGACGGCGGTGCCGAAGTGATCGCGGTGCGCAGCTATCTCGCGCGCGGCTCGGCGCTGGCGGTGTACGGGATGCGCGGGGATGCGTTCGTGCACATCGCCGAGACGGCGCCGATCGGCCGGCCGGGGCGCTGGCTCAATCCGGCGGCGATCGCCGACCTCACCGGCGACGGCCGGCTCGAGGTCGCCATCGTCCGGACGCCGCATATCGGCGGGCGGCTCGAGGTCTGGCGGCTGCGGGCCGGCGGCCTGTCCCGTCTCGCCGCGCTGGACGGTTTTTCCAACCACGTTATCGGCTCGCGGACCCTGGGCCTTGCCGCGGTCGGCGACGTCGATGGCGACGGCGTCGCCGATCTCGTCCTGCCGGATGCGCGCCGCACCGCGCTGGTGGCCGTCACGCTTGCCGGCGGTCGCGCGCGGATCATCGGCCGGGCCGCGATGCCGGCGCCGGTCGTCGGGACGGTGTCGATTTCGGGGGAGCGCGTCTCGGCCAGCCTGGCCGGCGGCCGACGCGGCACGGTCTCGTTCGCGGCCTTCCGCGATTGACCATCCCGGGACTGGCCATCGCCGGGACTGATCATCGCCGGCGCGATCGGCCATCGCCTTCGCGGGCGTCCCGTCACCGGGGCGCCCGATACGCGAACCTACTCGACGGCGACCTCAGTCGGTCGCGAACTCGGTCTCCACGAACGGGAAGCAGCAAGGCTCCGTTTCCCGTTCGCGACGGTCGTGATCGTGGGGCTTGCACATCTGCGCGGCAGCGACCGCGTTGATGCCGATACCGCACCAGTTCGCTTCCGCGAGCGGTTTCGATTGTCCTTCGACCGGGTCTTCTGACGAATTCCTGGGCATCATGATCACTCTCTATGCACCGCTGTCTCCATGAGCGCGGCATATCGTGAGAGACTGTGGCGTATCTACGGCGATCGCAATCCGATATTCGGACTGAAAGGCCGAGTTTGCGACATCTGTTGCGCGTTCACGACAGTTCGACAACGGAGTCGCGACGCAGATGACGCCGAAACCACAATCCATTCGTCAATTGCAGCGCTCAAAAGGTTAACGCCCGATAAATCGCGGCGTTGCGGGCGCGACGGATTGACGCGCAGTCCGGGACAAAGCCCCGCCCGAAGGCTAAGGCGCAAGCCACAGGTTCCGAACGGCGCCGGTCTCCGCCATTCGGACAGGGATCATCCGAAAAAGTAATGTCAGGCTTCGGCGGCCGAGCGCAGCGTCACCAGGGTGATCTCCGGCGGCACGCCGAAACGCACCGGCAGGATCGAGCACCCCAGCCCGCCGGAGACGACCATGTGCCGGTCGTCCTCGACGATATGGCCGTAGGCGAAGCGCTGGCCGTAGGCCGACGGCACCACGGGGCTGCCGATCCCCGGCAGGCGGATCTGGCCGCCGTGGGTGTGCCCTGCAAGCGTCAGCGCCACCCGGTCGGGAACGTTGACGAAGATGTCCGGCTCGTGGGCAAGCAGGATCACCGGCGCGTCGTCATGGACCAGATCGAGCGTGCCGGGCAGGTCGTCGACGCCACGGAATCCGCTGTCGGTGCGATGGGCGATCTGGTCGCCGATTCCGGCGAACCAGAATTCGCGCCGGCGGTTCTTCAGACGGATCGCGTCGTTTTCGAACAGCGGAATGCCGGCGCGCGACAGGCCGAAGCGCACGGCATCGACATCGGTCCACCAGTCGTGATTCCCGAGCACCGCATGCACGCCGAGCGGCGCGCGCAGGCGCGACAGAGGGATCGCCCATTCCTCCGGCTCGATTGCACGGGTGCGAAAATTGCGCAGACCCGCCGCGAAATCGCCGAGTATGACGATCGCATCGGGTTCGTGTTTCATGGTGCGCGCCACGATCTGCTCGATGCGGTTCACCGACATCCACGGCTCGCAGGCGTGCAGGTCGGAGAGGATCGCGATGCGGATCGGCGGGTGCCGCGCCGGCCAGGCAGGGCTGCGCACGGTGTGTTTTGCAACGACCAGCCGGAAGCCGGGCTCGATCGCGAAAGCGTAGCTCGACAGTCCGACGCCGGCGGCGGCGGTGGTTCCGGCGCCGATCAGCAATTGCCTGCGGGTCATCCGCATGCAGAAACCTCCATCGACCAGCCCCCGGTCGGCGGGTCCATATCATGAAATGCCGGACTGAAATCGACCCTTAGCGCCACAGGATTAACGGGCGGTTGGGCGGATGTGTGGCCGGCCGGCGAAT